>SVOH01000006.1 GCA_015066515.1 Oscillospiraceae bacterium
TTTCTGTTGTTTTTGAGGAGTACAAAATCTGCAACGGCTACAAGAGAAATCTGCTACGGTTAGAAGAGAAAAGTGTAACCCGCTGTAACGCTACCCCTTGGTAGCCATATTATAAGCCTTTGCCAAAAATCCAAATTCGACTATTTGTCGGGTTTGGATTTTTCTTTTGATTAGCAGTATTTTATCCCTGTGGGCTCTTGACCCGTGAGGGTTTTTGCGTTAATAAAACAGTTCGGTGAACTGTTTTTAGCAAAAAGCGGATTTTCGGTTACTGTCGCAACGCGATAGTCGATAATACGTAAGTATGCAAGGCCTAGCCGCAGCAGACGGCAAGAGGCCGCAACTTCAAGGTCTCGGTTGCCGCCTCGGTCGGTGCCTCTGTGCAATGCACAGAGGTGTCCACCGGACACCCGCGCCCTGTCACTCGGACCATATCGAGTGTTCATAACCAACTTGAATGTTGGAAATGGACACTCGATTTTTTGTTTCCATTTTTTGAGTAGGTTTATTCCTACTTTTTTTATTACACACTTTTTCAAAGTGCGTAACCCACTATGACACTTTCACCCTGTGCAAAGATGTCAGTGGGCTCAAAAGAGGAACTATTACTTTCACATTGAAAAACTAATGATATGGTGCTATAATTCATATATAATAAAATTGAAAAAATATGAGGTGAAAAGATGGGACGAACGCACGAAGAATTTGTCAATATATTGAGCAAAATAAATCCTAATATTGAAGTTTTAGGAACGTATACAAAGGCTCAAGAAAGAATAGCTGTTAAGTGCAAAGAGTGCGGTTATGAGTGGAATCCCAAGGCATATTATTTAACACAAGGAATTTCCTGTCGTTTCTGTAGCAAAAAAAGAGGTATAATTAACAATAAAGGTAAAACGGGATTAAAGACTCACGAACAATTTTTAAGTGAAATGTCTATAATTCAACCAAACATAAAAATTTCCGGAGAATATGTTAACGGATACACTAACATACAATGTATTTGCAAAATATGTGGACATAAATGGCAATCAAAACCTTATTCTCTATTGCAAAAACACGGTTGCCCACGATGTGCAAAATCAGGCACGAGCTTTATGGAGCAATTTATTAAATCCAGCTTTGAACTAGCTCTTGGAAAAGAGTATGTTTTATCAAGAAATAAATCTACTATTGGAATGGAACTAGATATCTATATTCCAAGTTTAAAAATTGCCATAGAGCCAGGAAATTGGTATTTACATAAACGTTTTTTAGAGAGGGACAGATCTAAAAGAGAAAAATGCAAGTCAAATGGAATTCGATTAATAACAATTTATGATAAATACCCTTTATCGCAATCCGCACCTTTCACAACAGATTGTTTTACTTTTGATGATGACTTAAACAAAGCTGATCATAGTATTATTATAAATCTTGTAAAAAAACTGTTTGAAATCGGTAATATACAATGCGATTTCACAACGGAACAATGGTCTAAAATAGAACAACTTGCCTATGAGAACTCAAAAGCAAAAACACACGATGATTTTGTCAAATCAATGAGCTCGTTGCATCCTACAATCGCCGTGCTAGGTAAATATGTAAACGCTAACAAAAGAATACTTGTTAGATGTAAAACATGTGGCTTTGAATGGGATGGAGTTCCCGCAAGTATGCTAGCTGGAGATGGATGCAGAAAATGCGGAACGAAAATGGCACACAAAAAATTCATAAAAGAACAAGAAAGTTTCGAGAAACAAGTAAGAAAAGCTAATCCGGATATAGAGATCATTGGGGAATATACCGGAAGACACAATCCGGTTAAAGCTAAATGTCGCGTATGCGGTTATATATGGATGCCACGAGCATCAAGTTTATTAAGAGGTTCAAACCATAAAGGTTGGAAAACAATTCATAAGAATAATTGTAATAAAGGAAACAAAAATGTTTGATATTACTGCTTATACAAAACCATTAGATACAAAACTGCATAGCACGTACATTGAATATCTTTCGTTTTTACTATTGAATAATGTTTTTCCTGATGCTTCTTCTATATTCACATTAAGTGACGCGCCTGATTTGCAAGCTAAGGATAAATCTGTTGGAATTGAGATTACCGAAGCAGTACTACCAGAAATTGCTCAAATTAACGGAGAATATGCAAAATTGCACTTTGGAAAAAATACAGTTCGAGAAAAAGAAAAATGCAAGTGGCTAATTGAAAAGAATGGTGGCGAAGTTGATACACTTGGTCTATCGTATCCTGTAACCGACAGCAAAGATGAATGGAACATTTTTTCCAATGCATTAAAGAAAAAGATAAAACTATTACCATCATATAAATCAAAAGGTTTTAAAAGGATGGGATTATTCATTTTCTTTGATGAGCCACCTATTCCGTTCGATCCTCAAAAAGCAATGGAACGATTTGCGGAAATTCAAAAAAATAATTTGAATCAATATGATTTTCTTCTCTTTGGTTATCGCAATGGTATTATTAGTTTTGATTTTTCTAATATGGTCTATAAAGTTAATGTTATTGATCAGGACACATTCGATAATTTGAGCTTGTGCGCTAGAAAAATGGTAGAAAGAAAAGTTTGATGTGTAACGGTTAAAATTCATACGCAAAACTAATGAGGATATTTTCAAAATATTCTCAAACGAAAGATTTTTACAGGTTGGTTATGAACACTCGCACCAATTACCGAATTGGACCTTTGGGTTTGGTTCGGTAATTTTTTTATAAGTGTATGTTTCTATCTTGTTTTAATTGTTGACTATAGATGCGAAAAAATGTATAATTATAATGTATAATTATGTAAAGGTGAGGTTATTATGGATATTAAAAAAATTCTTTCATACGTAGATCATACCCTCTTGTCACAAAGCGCTACCTGGGACGAAATCAAGGCACTTTTAGATGACGGCATTAAATACGGCTGCGCTTCTTGCTGTATTCCGGCAAGCTTTGTAAAACAGGCAAAGCAGTATGTTGGCGACCGCTTGGCAATTTGTACCGTTATTGGTTTTCCAAACGGTTATTCAACTACCGCTACAAAGTGCTATGAGACCGAGGATGCAGTAACAAACGGTGCTGACGAAATTGATATGGTTATCAATATTGGTTGGCTTAAAGACAAAAAATACGACCTTTTACTCGAAGAAATTAAAGCGATTAAAGCTTCTTGCAAGGGCAAGATATTAAAGGTTATTATTGAAACCTGTCTTCTTACCGATGAAGAAAAAATTAAAATGTGCGAAATTGTATCGGCTTCCGGTGCAGATTTTATAAAGACCTCAACCGGTTTTTCTACTGCGGGTGCTACTCGCCACGACGTACAAATTTTTGCCGACAACGTGGCAAGCCATTTGCAAATTAAGGCGGCAGGCGGCATATCTTCAATAGAAGACGCTGAGGATTTTATCAGTCTTGGTGCTACAAGACTTGGAACCAGCAGAATTGTAAAAATAGTAAAAGCTATGGAAAAAGGTGAAGAAAATGACAAACAAGACTCCTCATATTGATTTAAAAAATGATATAGGCTTTGGCAAAACTATTCTTATGCCGGGCGACCCACTAAGAGCAAAATACATTGCCGATAACTTTTTAGAGGACGCAGTACTCGTAAACGGTGTTCGTGGTGTTAACGGTTACACAGGCTATTACAAGGGCGTAAAGGTGTCTGTTATGGCAAGCGGTATGGGTATGCCATCTATTGGTATTTACTCTTATGAGCTTTATAAATTTTTTGGCGTACAAAATATTATTCGCGTAGGCTCTGCCGGTGCTATTAACGAAAACGTAAAGGTTCGTGATATAGTTATAGGTCAGGGTGCTTGCACAAATTCTAACTTTATTTCACAGTACGGTATGAACGGCACTATTGCGCCTATTTGCAACTTCGATATGCTTGATATCGCCAACAAAATTGCAAAGTCCAAAAATCTTAACGCGCATATTGGTAATCTTTATTCTTCAGATACATTCTATGATGATACCTTCCCCTCAAGCAACTGGGGTAAAATTGGTTGCCTTGCAGTAGAGATGGAAGCCGCTGCTTTATACACAACAGCTATGCGTCTTGGTATGCGTGCAATGGCTATATGCACCATTTCTGACATACTTTATCCACCATTTACCGCACTCCCCGCTGATGACCGCGAAAAAACATTTACACAAATGATGGAGTTGGCTCTTGATTGTGCAGTTGAATATGAAAAATTGCCTATAATAGAGCCAAAAGACTGATATGAAAAGAGTATTTTTAATTGTTCTTGACAGCTTTGGTATAGGCGCTATGAGCGATAGCGAAAGCTATGGCGACGTGGGCGTTAACACACTTTTGTCTATATCAAAGTCGGAAAAATTCAACGTTAAAAACTTAAAAGACCTTGGTCTTTTTAACATTGACGGTGTTACCTGTGGTGAAAAGACTAATACCCCCACAGCCGCTGTTTGCCGCCTTGCTGAATTATCGCGCGGCAAAGACACTACCATAGGTCATTGGGAAATTGCGGGTATAGTATCAAACAAACCGCTTCCCACATACCCAAGCGGTTTTCCTGCCGAAGTGTTAGACGAATTTTCACGTCGCACAGGCAGAGCTGTTATATGCAACAAACCATATTCGGGCACCGAGGTTATTAAAGACTATGGTGAAGAGCATATCAAAACGGGTGCGCTTATAGTTTACACCTCGGCTGATAGCGTATTTCAAATCGCAGCCCATGAGGACATTGTGCCTTTGGAAGAACTTTATAGCTACTGCCGTATCGCACGCGAAATACTTGTTGGTGAGCACGGTGTAGGCCGTGTAATTGCTCGTCCGTTTGTGGGCGAGGCGGGTAATTTTAAAAGAACGTCAAATCGCCACGACTTTTCACTTGCGCCACCCGCTAAAACTATGCTTGACTTTATAAAAGAAGCAGGACTTGACACAATATCGGTTGGCAAAATTTATGATATTTTTGCGGGCGCAGGTATTAGCGAATACGTGTATACTACAGGTAATACTGATGGTATGGCAAAAACCGTTGAGTATGCCAAGCGTGACTTTGAGGGCATTTGCTTTACAAATCTTGTTGATTTTGATATGCTTTACGGTCACCGCAACGATGTTGACGGATACGCCGCCGCTATAAGCGAATTTGACACTTGGCTCGATAATTTCTTGCCACTACTCAAAGACGATGACCTGCTTATAATAACAGCCGACCATGGTTGTGACCCTGCATATACCGTAAGCACCGACCACTCGCGTGAGCATGTGCCACTAATTATATACGGCAAAAATGTAAGACCTCAAAATCTTGGCACACGTGAGGGATTTTGTGATATTGCTAAAACGGTATGTGACTATTTGTCGGTTAATGCAGATATTAAAGGCGAAAGCTTTATTAAAGAAATTTTAAATTAAGAGGTGTAAATATGAAACAATATCATATCGCCCTTTCAGAAGAACATAGCGCAAAGTACGCTATTATTCCGGGTGACCCCGGCAGAGTAGAAAAAATTGCCGCCTTTTTAGACAATGCTAAGCAGGTAGGCAACAATCGAGAATACAACTCATATTTGGGTTATCTTGACGGCGAGAAGGTGCTTGTAGTATCTACGGGTATTGGCGGTCCGTCATGCGCAATTTGTGTTGAAGAGCTTGCAAAAATCGGTGTTGATACCTTTATTCGTGTTGGCACCTGCGGTGGTATGCAGCCCGAAGTTGCACCCGGTGACGTTATTATTGCAACGGGCGCCATTCGTCAAGACGGCACAAGCCGTGAGTATATGCCAATAGAATTCCCCGCGGTAGCCGATTTTAAGGTTACAAGCGCGTTATATCAAGCGGCACAAAATTTGAATTACCCCAATCACGTGGGCGTAGTTCAGGCAAAGGACAGCTTTTACGGTCAACATTCACCCGAAAGTATGCCAACAGCTCCCGAGCTACTTGCCAAATGGGACGCTTGGAAACGCGGTGGCTGTTTAGCAAGCGAAATGGAGGGTGCCACTCTATTTATAGTAAGTGCGGCGCGTCGTCTTCGTTCAGGTGCGGTGTTCCATTGCGTTTGGAATCAAGAGGTTTCGCAATCTGCTATGCCTAAAGAGCGCAACGAAGATACCTCTTGCGCTATAAAAACCGCCATTGAGGCAATTCGAATTTTAATAAAACAAGATAAGGAAAAATAATTTATGTTTGAGGCAGTACTTGACTGTATAAAAAATTACGATACCATTATCATACATCGTCACTCTCGTCCCGACGGTGACGCTATGGGCAGTCAAATTGGTATGAAGCATCTAATCCTTGAAAATTTCGAGGATAAAACCGTTTATATGGTGGGTGACTCTACCAATTATTTAAGCTTTATGCCCGATAGTGTTATGGACCAAATTGATGATAGTGTATATAACGGTGCACTTGCTATTCTTTTAGACTTTGCTGCCCCTCATCTCGCAAGTGATGACAGATATACCAAGGCAGCAAAAACAGTAAGAATTGATCACCACATATACTGTGAAACCTTTACCGACGTTGAGGTTGTAGACTCGAGTTTTGAAAGCTGTTGTGGAATGGTAACAGCCTTTGCGGTAGAAAGCGGACTCAAAATAAACGCTACTGCCGGTGAAGTACTTTATACCGGTATGCTTACCGACTCGGGACGTTTTCGCTATGACAGCACCACATCTCGCACTTTTAAACTTGCATCCAAACTTATTGATACAGGCTTTGACACAAATGAGCTTTACCGTAACCTTTATGCAGATAATTTTGACAGCAAGCTGCTTAAGGCAAAATTCACTTTAAAAATTAAGTTTACTAAAAACAACGTAGCATATATCTACACCACACGTGAAGAAATGAAGGAGCTAGGCAGTAGCGAGTTTTCTATATCACGTGGTATGGTTGCCACTATGGCTGACATTAAGGGCGTTGATATTTGGGTTAACTTTACCGAAAGTGATGAAGGTGTGCTTTGCGAACTAAGATCTAGCCGCTTTAACATAAACCCCGTTGCCGTAAAATACGGTGGCGGCGGTCACCAAAAGGCAAGTGGTGCTTGTGTACCAGACCGCGATACCGCTATGGCTATGCTAAATGATTTGGACGCTATTCAAGGAGAATATAATGAACGAGGCAATTAAAAAACAAATACTCCAAAAAATAAAAGAATATGACAAAATCTTTTTATTCCGTCACATTCGTAATGATGGCGACTGCGTTGGCGCTACAAAGGGTTTAAAACGCATATTACAGCTCACCTTCCCCGAAAAGCAAGTCTATCTTATCGATGATGACCGCGCAGAACATCTCGAATTTTTAGGTCCTGAGGACGAGCCTGTAGAAGACCAAGAATATACCGATGCTTTGGCAATTGTAATAGATACCGCAAGCGAGGCGCGTATTTCTAACAAAAAATATACACTATGTAAAGAACTTATAAAAATAGACCATCACATTCCGCTTGAAAATTATGGCGATATTATGTGGGTAGAAGAAAATCGTTCTTCCGCTTGCGAAATGATTGCTGATTTTTATGCGACCTTCCGTGATGAGCTTAAAATTGACAAGCAGGCCGCTACCTACATTTATACCGGTATGGTTACCGATTCAGGTCGATTTAAGTATGAGGGTGTAAACGGTGAAACACTGCGAAACGCGGCTATAATGCTTGACTGCGGAGTAGATACCGAAAAGCTGTATGCACACCTTTATCTTGAGGCGTTTGGCTATCTTAAATTCAAGGCAGAGATTTACCGCCGTATGCAGATTACCGAAAACGGTGTGGCTTATATCTACGTAGACAAGGCTATGCAGGACGAATTTGGCCTTACCATTGAACAGGCAAGTGCTTGTGTTGGCACGCTTGATTCAATTCGCGGTGCTATTGCGTGGATGGTATTTATTGAAAATAACGATGACGAGGGCTCTATTCGAGTGCGCTTGCGTTCACGCTTTGTAGCCATTAATCCTATTGCCGAAAAATATAACGGCGGCGGTCACGCTATGGCAAGTGGCGCTACTGTATATAGCTGGAGCGAGGCCGAGCAATTACTTCGCGACGCTGACGCTCACGTAAAAGAATATAAGGAAACACACGAGGGTTGGCTATGAG
Organism: Oscillospiraceae bacterium; assembly: GCA_015066515.1. Lineage (GTDB taxonomy): Bacteria > Bacillota > Clostridia > Oscillospirales > Acutalibacteraceae > UBA737. Next base: position 8,101 of record SVOH01000006.1, read on the forward strand.
AATTTTAATTACAAACGACGATAGCATATCGGCAGAGCAGTTGTTGCCACTTGTGCGTTATTGCAAAAAATTAGGTGAGGTTACGGTGGCGGTACCTGCAGTTGAGCAAAGCGCTAAAAGCCACGGAATAGAACTGCACAAACCATTTTGTGTTAAAAAACATCTTTTGGATGAAGACGTGGTAACCTATGTTATCGACTCGACTCCCGCTGATTGTATGCGTTACGTAATACTTGGTCTTGAGGAGCGATTTGACCTTGTTATATCGGGTGTTAATCGAGGACTTAATATGGGTAGCGACATACTATATTCAGGCACGGTATCCGCCGTGCGCGAGGCTGTGTTGCAGGGCATTCCCGCTATAGCGCTTTCTACCACACCCGAGAATTACCAAAATGCAACCGTGCATTTAGATATGGTTTTTGATTATATAAACGAGCATAGATTACTTGATATTCATAAAGCGTATAACGTTAATATTCCCGCCAATCCAAAGGGCATAAAAATTACCCGTCAGGGTGGTATGTATTACTCTGACGGATTTGTAAACGTAGAAGGGGATATGTACCTTGCTGACGGTAAATGCGTTTATGTGCCGAGTGACGACCTTACGCTTGATACCGACGCGACAATATCGGGTTATATCTCAATTATGCCACTAAGCCTTAACGTAACCGATATGGATGTGTTTAATAAATTGCTGGATTAGCCTTCTCCTTGAGGAGAAGGGGGACCGCTTGCGGTGGATGAGGTGTATATATGAACAACCTTCACAACAAAAAATTTACACATAATTCCCAACTCTTGCGAAAAAATATGACCAAGCAAGAAAGACACCTATGGTACGATTTCTTAAAATTGTTGCCAATAACTGTTCATAGACAAAAGGTAATTGGTAATTATATAGTTGATTTTTATTGTGCAAGTGCAAAAATAGTTATTGAACTTGATGGTTCGCAGCATTATGAAAATGAAGTAATTGAAAAAGATATTGCAAGGGATGAATATCTTAAAAATTTAGGATTAACGGTTTTACGGTATTCTAATTTGGATATTAATAAAAATTTTAAAGGTGTTTGTGAGGATATATTAAAGCATATAGATATTTCTAAAAATCAGGAATCAAATAAGGCTTCTAATTGAGAAGAGTCTCCGCCAATGGCGTTGGTAAGGTGAGAAAAATATTTTTCACCTCATCAGTCACCTATGGTGCCAGCTTCTCCTCAAGGAGAAGCCTTTGTTCGTGGCAATCCGTTAGTTTTTAAACAATACAATATACATTTATGCCAAAGGCACTTAAAAACTTTCAACTTTCAATTTTCAATTATTAAAGACAAAAAAACAGACCCCGAGGGGCCTGTTTTTTGTCTTTAATTAGCGCTTTTTGTTTGCAAAAACAAGAGCTGCGCCAGCTACCATAGCAAGTGCTACAACTGCGCCCATGTTATCGCCTGTGTCAGGAGATGTGGTGCTGTTGTCAGTATTACCAGCGTTGCCGCCTGTTGTACCGCCAGTTGTATTGTCGCCTGTAGTTGTGTCATCATTGTCGTCATCGGTTGTTGGAGCGGTTGTGAAAACACCGTTCTTCATCTGAGGAGTACCATTGTACTGACCAATTACGCCGTAAACAGTAATGGTGTCGCCAACTGCGGGTTTGTTTTCCATGGCATCAAAACGAATTTCGTCTAATACTTCCCAAGTACCGTAAAGTGTAAGAATATTACCTGCATCGTCGGTAATTCTCATATTACCGTATTCTTCATTGTAAATTTCGGTAATAACGCCTGTTACATAGTACTTATTAGTTGTGAATTCGTTGCTTCTCTTGGTCAAACCAAGCTCAATAGCCTCTTCAATTGTAAGAACACTGTCAGCTTCAGGCTCGGTTGGTGCTTCTACATCAAGCTCACCTGCGGTAAATTCAATAATCCATGCATTCTTAAGCTGTGGTGTGCCGTTGTAGTTACCAACAACACCATAAACTGTAACTGTATCGCCCTCATCTGGTTTAGAAGCTAAAGCGTCATAACGATCCTTGCCGTCAGCGCCGTATGTACCGTAAACAAGAATTTCGTTGCCGTCTTCGTCAGCAATGTACATATTACCGTATTGTGTATTTGAAACAGCGGTAATCTTACCGGTTACATAATATTTGTCTGCGGTGTAAGCACCGGTATCCTGAGCTGCACCAAGTTCAATAGCTTCTTTAACTGTAAGGGTATTTGTTGCGTCAGGTGCAGGAAGCTCTACCGGCTTGTCGTCTTCATCGCCTGCAGGAGGAGTTACGTCGCCACCTTCGGAAGCGCCTACAGTATAGAAATGACAATGGAAATCTGTCTTGTCATCTTCAATGTCGCAAGGAGTTACTGTTGTGTATGTGCCGTAACCTGCAAGGGCAAATTTTGATGTGCCATCAGATGTATCTAAATTTACAACCAAAGTTTTAAGAGTTGCATCATAAGTGTAAACTGTAGATGCCGCATCCTCATATACCGCATTTTCGTGTGTACCACTTATAACAATATTGATATACTTCTTCGCACCTTCAACAATAGCATAAAGATTGTAACCGCCTGATACCTCTTCGAGATATACATCTACAGCCTTTGTTACATCGGTAGTAGTGCCAAAATAATAGATATTTGCCATCGCACCGGTGATATAGTATACATCAGTTGCACTCTTATTTTCCTGAATCATACCGAACTTGTATGCGGTACCAGCAACAGGAGTATCAACTAATGTAGCAGTTGAAGTGGTTGTATCGTCTTCATCTTCAGTAGGTGGAGTCACAGGAGCATCACCGGTATAAACAGTGATTGAATAAGCACGGCCTTGACCTGACATAGATGCAAATGTGAGGGAATCAACTGCACTGTTAAGTGTAATTGTTACGTCACCGTCATTGGCAGTAGCGGTACCAAGACTAGCATCAAAAGAATTTGTCCATGGTGCAGCATAATCGTTATCATCATATGTTACAGAATCAATAACGATTGTTTTCATACCAGGATACTCAATGATAACTTCACTGTTTTTATAACAACGAATGTGGTCATCTGTAAGTTTGTCGCGCAAATTATTTGTTGAAGCGCCCTTGTTGTTTGTAACTTTAATTCCGTTTTCTTGCCATACTTGCTGTGAAGAACTGTATGAAGTACGGTTTTCATCGGGAGCGAACGAAATTGTTACGCCGTCTGCTGCGGATGCGGTGAATACCATTGCTGATAAAAGTACGCATACGCAAACAAGAATTGAAATAATTTTTTTCATTGCGATTTACTCCTTTTTTATATTATTTTTTTAAGTGGGTTTTACCCCATAATCGCTCTTTCAATTATACCCTTTATTTTGTGGAGTGTCAATAGCAAAAAAGACAATATTTTACTATATATTGAGAAAAAATTTAATAACCGACAATATGTTGATATTATGTAAACTAAAAGCAAAACAGCAACGGAAACCGTTGCTGTTTTATACTAATCAATTATTGATAGAAATGACATTCATAGCCTTCTTTTGCTGTATCGGTACAACCAATTGTTACAAAATCACCGTATGTACCAAATGCATATATACTTGTTTCACCATTTTTAGTACGCTCAGCTACAAGAGTTTTCTTGGTTGTATCATATGTGAAAACAATACCAGGAGCATCTACATAAACAGCGTTTATATGCTTGCCGTCTGCAGTTTGTTGCATATCAAGATATTTCTTTTTGCCGTCGATCATTGCATATACATAGTAACCGCCGTTTGCGTTTTCAAGATATACGTCAATAGCTACTGCAGAAGATGTACTGGTTGACATATAGTAACCGTTCATACCGCCTACTGCATAATAAACAGCGTTTTTCTTTGTTTGCATGAAACCAAATTTATATGCGGTACCAACTACAGGATTATCAACCACATTAAGTGGTTTAGCCTCTTCTTTACCAACAACAAGCTTTGTAAGAACAACTTCTGTCTGGCTTGCTTCATCCCAAGTAAACTCTACTGTACCTGATGTATCGGCCTCATCATAATAGAAGTTCTTAATAACACCTTTAACAGTGATAGTGTCGCCCGCTTTAAGCTTGCTACCGCCACTAACATTACCAACCTTCATGTTATAGCATGTTACATTTTTGCCACCAACCGAAATAATTGCTGTAAGGCTACCGTATTGCTCGTTATATTCTTTAGTAATGCTGATAACCTTACCTGTAAGTTGTGCTATGTAAGGTGTAGTTTCATTTTTACCAAGAGCAAAAGCATCTTTAAGAATCTTTGTCTGGTCGGTAACGAGTTTTAATGTGGTTGGAGTTGGAGTGCTTGTAGTTGGAGTGCTTGTAGTTGGAGTGCTTGTGGTTGGAGTGCTTGTGGTTGGTGTATCAGTTGTTGTGCCTTCACCCTTAACAACTTCCTTCAATGCACAGCCCTGTTCAAACTCGATTGTGCCCTTGTAGTTAGCAATAATACCGGTTACTGTGATGGTATCGCCAACTGCCAAGCCGTCTGCGCCCTCGCCTGCAAGACGGTAGCACTTGATTGGCTTATCGTCAAAGCCTTGCATAACGATTGTTACGGTAACGTTTTTGTAGCTTGCATCGTATGGAGTATCTATGGATTTGATAACACCTGTAAGTGTAACTTCGCTTTCCATCTTTTTGCCCTCTTCAAGAGCATAAGCGTCATTAAGAATAGTCTCTACATCAGCGTCGTCAGCAATTTCAACGCCCTTTACCTTGAATGAAAATTCAGCAGTAGCGCTATTGTATTTTTCATCCTTAACGGTAGCTGTTGCTGTAAAGAGAATATCCTCTTCAGTCATATCGGGAATGTCAATTTTTACGCAGTTTTCGGTTTCGCTTTCTGAAATTTTTACAGAGTCAGAGGCGCCTTCTGAAACCACAACAGCCCACTCAACGTTGTAAGATACGCCGTCAACTGTAACTACAGATAAAACGTCTTTGTCTACGCCAAGAATCATAGGCTCGTCTTTGCTGCCTGTCTGATACATATTTTCAAGGTATGCAACAGCATTTGCAAGATTTTCATTGGTTTTGCCTTTACAGCCAACAAAGCATATAAAGATCATTAGCACTGCGAGTGCTAAAGCAATAATTTTTTTCATTTTGGTTTCCTCCTATTAATGTACGGTTATGTCTTCCGTTTTAAACACTTTAATTTGATAAGCGCCGCTAAAGTAATCTACAATACCCTTAACGTCGATGGTCTTGCCCATAAAATCCGACTCGGTAAGGAGATTGCCATTTTCATCATGAAGAACTATTGTACGAACATCAACGGTTGTGCCGTCCACCTCACAAGTAAGTGTCATAGCGCCATCCGAATTTCCGCCGTTGTTGGTAGTGTAGATATCCACAACCTTAAGATTTTTCATGGAAACTGTGGTACTCATAGCAAGATTTGCAAAGTCAAAGCTTTGTACAGTTGTTTCCTCACTGTCTACCGAAGAAATTGTTTCAAGATCAACCTTACCTGTTGTGAAGAGTTCTGCAGATACTTCACGGTAAGCAGGGGCATTACCCTCGCTTATTTTAATGGTGTTACCCGGATCTTCGGGTTTAAACTCGCGGAAACTAACGTCAGATACCTGCCAGGTGCCGCCGGTCTCATAATACTGAAGAGAACCAACTACGCGCACACGGTTACCAACCTTTAATATATTAAGAATCTCGCCGGTCTGATATCCGTAATAAACCGCCATACCGTAGTACATATCAGTTTCGGCATCGTATTCCTCTACGTAAACCGAGTTGTTGTTGTTATATGTAATAACACCCTCAAATGCAACATCAGTGCCGCTATAAGCATCGGTATTAGCGCGAAGATGCTTCAGGTCAACCTCGTAGGCATCTCCGTAGTAAAAGTCGGGGTCTTTTTCGCCCGAGAATACGTTTAGCTTTTGTGTTTTTGCCTGTTGGAATGCATTGGTCATCGCATCGCCGTAACGGTCAGCGGTAGTACCGCAAGAGATTGAAAGACCGTTTTGAACGAGTTCAAGGTTAAGACAACGATATTCTTCGCTATCAGCGCCCTTATACCAAACCCAAACCAAGTGTCTGCCACCTGTTGAGTCAACGTTCCACTGGTTGTTGTCGGACTCGATAATGATTGATTTGGCGCCGGATAACTTTTCTTTTGTAAAGTTCGATGCTTTTTTGCCCCATTCTTCTATCTTACCTGTAGATTCGGGGGTATTAATGCCCATATAACGAGCCTTTAATGTGCCGTCGGCACTGATTTCGCTAGGCACTATAAAGTGTGTGGTATCACCGTCAATAAAGCTCTTAACGGAAACCTCTTGCTTTTTGGTATCCGAATTTAAGTCAAGCTTGATTTTTGAAACATAATCAACTGTCTTACCAGCATCTGTAGAAGTGCCCTTGTCCTTGCAGCCTGTAAAACAGGCCACAATAAGACAAAACGCTAAAATTAGAGATAAAATTCTTTTAATATTATTCATAATCATTAATATTCACACTCGTCAAGAGCTTCTTGGAATGCGTCGTTAATAAGCTTATCAACCGCAGCATCGTCAGCAGCATCGCCGCTCAAGCACTTAAGCAACAACGCGCCTGCCTGCTCACGAGCCTTAGAAGAACCGTTAAATGCAGGTGAAACAAAGTAATCGTCACGACCGTCAATACCTACCTGTACGCACTTAGCAACGAGATACTCATAACCGTTACCCTTTTCAAGCCATGCCTTGTAGTTTGCATTTTCGGTAACCGACTTAATAACAGGCATATAACCTGAAGCCATTGAGAACTCAGCCTGGAATTCAATGTTTGTGCAAAGGAATTTTACAAACAACCAAGAAGCAAGAACCTGCTGGTCAGTTGTGTTTGCGCCCTTTAAGATACAAAGGCTTGGACCCTGTGAAATAACTCTGCGGTGCTCCTGATTATACTGTGGAATAGTAGCAACGCCTACCTCGAAAGCATACGAACCATCGGTAGTGTCGTTGTTAGACATCTGGTAAGATGCACCACCCGATGAGCCTACGCACATATAGCAGCGTGTATCGGTCTGCTCTACAAAGAGGTTAGATGTGTAGCTACCGTAAAGTTCCTGTGTAGTAAAGTAACCTTTTTTGTACATTTCACGAAGTTCTTTTACAAAAGCCTTGTTTTCATCATTGTTAAAGAGGTACTGTCCGCCGTTTTCAGCGCTTGTGAAGTCGGTTTCCATCTGCTCGCAAAGAGTGATGAACCAGTTATCTTCAGCATCATAGCCCAAAGGATAGCAGGTAGGATCGATTTCCTTTATCTTTGCGCAAACTTCCCACATTTCTTTCCAAGAAGTAGGAACTGAAAGACCGTTTTCATCAAAGAATGTTTTGTTGTAGTAAAGCACTTCGGTAGATTTGTTAAGAGGCATGGTGTACATCTGGTTGTCACCGTAAACGAGGCCTTCGTTGTAGTAGCTTTCTATAAAGTCGGCTTTTTGAGCGTCGGTAAGACCAATGATTTCTTCACTGTCGCCAATTTTGATATCGCTTGCAATGAGGTTGTCAAGTGTTACAACCGATTTTGCAATATTGTACATAGCAACGTGGTCAGGATAGCAGTAAGCAATGTTTGGCTGTGTACCGCCTGCGATTTCGGTGTTTATCTGACCGTTAATATCGCTCCAACCGCCTGCTGACTGGTGTGTGATGTTAATGTTTGGATAAATTTTGTTAAACTCCTCAATGTAGGTGTTAAGAACTTCCTGAAGTTTTGCACCCATTGTGTGAGTAAAGGTAATGTCAACTGTTTCTTCTGTGTTGAAGCCTTCGGTTGGTACAACAAAAGCATTGCTAGCGTTGTTACCGCCGCAGCCTGCAAGTGCAAACATACCAAGAGCCATAATAACAGTTAACAAGATGGCTATGATTTTCTTAAGCATAGTCTTTTCAATCCTTTCTTTACTTAAAATATATAACAAACACATTTGTGTCTATTAACCCTTAATACCGCTTCGGCTAACACCCTGCATAATGTACTTACGCAAGAACAAGAACACGAGGAACAACGGTGCCGAAACAATTGCAACCGCCGCCATCTGTACAGGGTAATTTGCCTGACCTGTGGTATCGGTAAATGCGTTACGCAAGCCGTTGGTAATCATCTGGTGAGCCGGATCGTTTGCAACAAGCTTTGGCCAGATGTATGAGTTCCAAGCACCCATCATTTTAAGAATTGTAATAGATATAAGTGTTGGAAGTGCTAGTGGTATCATTACTTTCCAAAGGTATTTCAAATCACTTGTACCGTCAACCTTTGCAGCTAGGTAAAGCTCGTTTGGTATCTGCATAAAGTTTTGACGAAGTAGGTAAATATAAAACACACTAACAAGGAAAGGTACAATAAGCGCTGTAAAGGTATGCATCCAGTTAAGTTGGTTAACTGTGATGTAGTTTGTAATTGTGAACAATTCGCCCGGAATCATCATTGTTGCAAGCAACGCGCCAAATAATGTTTCTTTACCCTTAAATTCAAGACGAGCAAAAGCAAATGCCGAAAGCACGGTAATTACAAGGCTTATCAATGTAGATACAACACCAACATAGAGTGTATTCATAAACAAATCGCCCAGGTTTGCCGTCTTAAACGCTTCTGAGTAGTTGCTCCACATAATTTCGCGAGGCCAGAAGGTCGGTATTGCCTGACGGTATTCAGGCAAGGTTTTAAGAGAAGAAATAATCATCCAATAAAACGGGAACAAGATGATTAACGCCATTATAAGCAAGAAAGCGTAGGTACCGGTCTTGCCAAAAACCTTAAATACATTTTGCATGAAAGTTCTTTGCTTTATATCTCTTTCCTGCATAACAGTTGTTGTAGACATATCGGCACCTCCTTAATAATGAACGTGCTTCTTGATAACTCTATTGTTAAATATTGTTACAAGAAGAATGATAACGAACAGTATCAAGGCGCCTGCACTCGCAAGACCCTGACGGTCCTTTTCAAGAGCATCATATACGAAACCAACCATTGTGTTAAGACGGCCTGCGTCGTCAGGTGGTCCCATCTTTTCGCCAAAAATACCAATAATACTTGAATATTCCTTAAATCCACCGATAAAGCCTGTAATAATTACGTAAGCAAGCATTGGTGAAAGTAGCGGAATAGTAATGCGCGTAAGCACACGCGCCTTTGGTGTGCCGTCAACCTTTGCAGCATCATAATACTGCTTGTTTATACTTTGTAAGCCGCCAAGAAGAATCAAAATCTTAAATGGCAATGCATTCCATACAATGTATACTATCATAACCGCTATGTTTGCGGCATAGGTAGAACCTTGGTTGATCCAGCTTACAGGCTGGCCGCCAAAGAATTCTATAACATTGTTTATAATACCCCATGTATCTGCAATACCCTCAGCAGGATTGTAACCTACTATGTTAAACATTGTAGCAAATACCATACCGATAGCGATAGAGTTGGTAACGTAGGGTAAAAAGAATATAGTCTGCAAGGTTTTTTGCAGCGGCTTAATCGAGTTAAGAGCAACCGCTATAAGCAAAGCAAGTGTAGTAGAAATCGGAACCGTAGCTACGCAAAGGATTGCAGTAGTCTTAAGACAGTCTAAAAATTTCTTGTACTCTATTACCTTGAGAAAATTGTCAATACCAAATTGGAATGTTGCGCCGCCCATAGCAGCCATATTACCGTAGCCGTTTAAAAACGCCATACGTAAGGTATTAAAGATAGGCCATACGGTAAATACAAGCAACAACAAAATGGCAGGTGACAAATAAAGCCAGGCTTTCCATTGATGTTTACTGTCTACCATACTACTTCACCTCAAAATATAGTCTTTGCTCGGTATCCTTATTAAATAAGAAGAACTTATGAGGCTTGATATTGTATTTAACGATAGCGGCGCTAGTATCAACCTTGATATCCGAACTGATAATAGCGCGAACAACAGGGTTAACAGAGTTTGGATGTGTAGACACAACGCTTGCATCACGGCCCATAACCTCTACGTTGTTAAGATTACAGGTAAGCACACCGTTTGTTGCAGGCTCTAAAGCCTCAGGACGAATACCTATGTAAACATTTTGATCTTCAACACCGCTAACGTTCATAACAGCCTCGTCGCCTATGTAAACCTTACCGTCTAATACTTTACCCTCAAGCACGTTGATAGGTGGAGTGCCAAGGAAGGTTGCAACAAACAAATTCTTTGGATCATCATACACGTCCTGTGGTTTGCCAATCTGTTGAACAACACCAAGCTTCATTACAACGATAACATCAGAGATAGACATAGCTTCTTCCTGGTCGTGAGTAACGAATATGGTTGTAATGCCTGTTTCTTTTTGAATACGGCGGATTTCTTCACGGGTCTGCAAACGAAGACGTGCGTCAAGGTTTGAAAGCGGCTCGTCAAGAAGCAATACTCTTGGCATCTTTACAAGCGCACGAGCAATTGCAACACGCTGCTGCTGACCGCCCGAAAGCTCGCTTGGCTTGCGGTCCATAAGCTCGTCAATCTGCACAAGCTTTGCGGCGTTTATAGCGCGCTCAAGCATTTCTTCTTTAGAAAGCTTATCCTTTCCTTTAAGGTTTTGCAGCGGGAACAAAATGTTCTGCTGAACCGTCATATGTGGATAAAGAGCATAGTTTTGGAAAACGAGTCCAATACCGCGGTTTTCGGTTGAAAGCTCGGTTACGTCATCGTCGCCAAAATAGATTTTACCGCTTGACGGCTTCTGAAGACCACTTATCATATACAAAGTGGTGCTCTTTCCGCAGCCGGAAGGTCCGAGCAGGCCTACGAGCTGACCGTCTGGAATTTCAAATGTGAAATCGTTAACGGCAACTACTTCTTTACCCGCTTTTTTGTCACGGCTTGGGAAAATTTTTGTCAGGTTTTCTAATACAACTTTCATATTGATTCCCTTTCATTATGAAAAATAATATATTAAATATGTAATTTAATAAACAATTTAAAAAGTAGGCTTTTGAGCCTCTGAGGCGTGTAGCTTTTTGGTGTATTCTATCAGTGCCTCACGGCTGTCAAATATTCTTTGACTTGCCATATCAACAGCAACTGTGCCCGCCATTACATCGTGAAGCAATGAATTTGTACGGGTGGTTACAAGGCATATAATATGAGCCGCCAAAATAACCAATAATATTACAACGCTTATAACGCCTATAGAATTAAAGTAAACCATCATAAGTATATAAATCGGTATCATAAGCTCAATAGCAAATTTGCCAAGCACCGCGCGAATAAACAACTGCAGGTTACTTACCCTAATTGCCTCTTTATGCATAAGTGCTATGCCAAAAACCTTTTTACCAAGTGTTTGACCATTGCCAAAAAGAAGCGGTACTACAAACTCAACCAACACAACGCCAATTAAAACGCCCATGGTGATTATAAGAAGTGACAGATTTATAAACATATTGTACGCATACACAGCATCCGTATCGGCAGCAAAGGCTTCTTCGGCCTGTAGTGCTCTGTCGTTATATTCTTTTCTTTCCGCTTCGGTAAGAGCGTTGTATTCCTCAATCGTTAGATTAACCTCATACTCGGTAGAATATTGGGTATACGCCTGCTGATAAGTGTTAAGATGCTTGTCGGTGTCAAAGGCTACCGAAAGCAACGCTATTAAACCTACCGCAATGATACTTATTATTATACCGTCAAAGATAGCGGCGATTATTCTTTTAGAAATGCTTGCTTTTTGTAAACTAACCATTCTGCTACCTCCGCCGTCAAATCTTTAACCTGTCACGAATTTCACCCACGGCCTGCTCGGCACTGTCGAACTTAACAGTGTAATCACACACCTGTGCGTTTCTCGTTTCAACCGATATTGACAAAAGACGATTAGCTTTATCCTCGGTGCTACAATCTTTTTCAAGTATAGCAGTAATAAGTTCTTTTCGGTCACGCTTAACATAAACCGTTATTACGTGTGGAAATAGTGTTTTAAGTGCCATAGCACCGCATATATCCATAACGGTAAGAACGTTTTTGCCCGAATTAAGAATTTTTTCTACGTCAGATTTTCGACATCCGTAAAAATGTCCGGCATAAGTGGTTGATTCACACAAATGACCACCGTCTGACATCTTTTGAAACTCGCTCTCAGTGACATACTTATACCAACCGTCAGGATCATTTTCAGACGTGGGGTTAGTGCTGTAACTTATAAGCTTTTCAAACGCATCAGTCTTAAGCATAAGCTCGCGTGCAATATCATTTTTGCCGCTACCTGATGGTCCTACCAAAACCAATATGCTTGGATTATCAAGAGATATTTGCTCAGGAGCGGTACTGTAACTGTTGGTTATAATCTCAACAAATTTTAAAAACTCATCATAGTTATTTACCGCCATAATACCTGTTGCCGCTTGGTTCCATGGTCTGCGCATAAGTATCGGGTAAGGTGCATTTGAATTGAGTATATTGTGTAATCCATCGTCAAACAAAATATCTACGTCAATTTTATCCTTGCGTGAGCCTATAAGTATATGGTCACGTGGAATTTCAGGAAAAACCTCTAATATTCGCTGATAACGCTGACTCATATATTCAGGCCAAACAGCAGTAGAAATAAAAATTTCAGTCATTTGTGACAGTTTTCTGACAAATTCCTGCGCACCCTTTATTGGTGGTTGTGATGAAATAAAATCAGGATTGTCCATAAACTCAAATATAACATCGGCGCGCGTACCTGTACGACCCCAACGGTCTACCTCATGAATGGTAAGTGGCGGTTGAAAATTATATTTTTCATTAGCCAAACGCACAGCGTATGGCACGCATTCAAGCAGAAGGTCATCTACATCAAGCGCGGTAGAAAGACGAAAACTTCTGTTCATATATCAATCACTCTCAACTTGTAAGTTTACATAATAATCGTATTGTACATTACGAATTATATAATACCATATATGCACATTATAAAGCAAGTTAAATTTTAAAAAATAATGTAAAAAAATGTCGACTTTTTCATAAAAACCTTGTTATTATGCGGCTTGGGTAGTATAATCAAAATAAAAAAATATTTTTAAAAAATTTTACAGGGTGAATTTAGTGAAAAATTTTATCAAAAAAGGTCTTTTATTGCTTTTAATAATATGTATACTTTCAAGCGCTTGCAGTTGCGGCAGCGTATGTCGCAAACACATTGACAACGACCAAAACGGTGTGTGCGATGAGTGCTTTAATTCGGTATTTGTTTATTTTGATTTTTACTCTATCGGTAATTTGGCAAACAAAACCAATGACCGTGAAAAACTTACAAACTATTTTAAATACGCCAAACAAAACGACGATAATGCCGTACTGCTGTCAAATGGTGATATGCATTCAAGCACCGTTGACGACACTACCGATTGGCTAAACGAGCTTCAGTTCGATGCAACCGCCATAGGATCCGGTGATTTGGCGCTGGGTGAAGATTTTGTTGAAGATCTTGAAGACGAGGCAAAATTTTCACTACTGGCAATAAACATTTATGACCGTGAAAACGATCGCATAGCCGATTTTTGCAAGTCTTCTACAATAATTAAAAGAAACGGTTATAAAATAGGTGTTATTGGTGCATTTGCTAAGTCTGACCAAGAAAAATACAATGCAGCATATTTTGATGATATATATTTTAAAAACGGCCCGGAACTAACCACGCTTGTAATGGACGAGTGCGACCGTCTGCGCAAAAAAGGTGTAGATTTTATTGTTTATATTTTAAACACCGAAGCCCGAGACGATTCATATTATGATGAAACGCTTTCAAACGGATACGTAGATCTTGTTTTTGAAGGCAACACAAACGAATCATACACTATCAAGGATTCTAACAACGTTTATCATCTACAAAACGACCAAAACAATTCCGTTGGAATTTGTCACGCAGAGGTTTCATTTAACAGTGTAACAGGTGTACATTCAGTACGTGACGTGGCGCTTATATCCGACGAGGAATACACCTCAGATGAGTATATTCCCCAAGAAGAACCCGACACAAATACATCGAACGACATCAACGATAGTCAAAACAATAATGATAGTGCCAACGATGACAACTCCAGTAGCAATTCAAACAGCACTATATCAAAACCAAACTCGTCCGACTGCAAAAAGCACAAAGATGAAAACAACGACGAAATTTGTGATGCGTGCAAGCAATCGGTTATAGTTTATTTTGATTTTTATAACATAAACGACCTTCACGGCAAGCTTGCCGATGCCGACAGTCATATAGGCGTAGACGAGCTTACTACATATTTAAAAAACGAGCGTAAAGATAACCCAAATTCAATCTTTTTATCGTCAGGCGATATGTGGCAAGGCCAAGCCGAATCAAATATGACCAAGGGACTTATAATGACCGATTGGATGAACGAGCTTGACTTTACGGCAATGGCGCTCGGTAATCACGAATACGATTGGGGCGGCGAATATATTGAAGATAACCAAGAACTTGCCGAATTTCCGTTTTTGGCAATCAATGTTTACGACCGTGCTACCAACAAGCTTGTCGACTACTGCGATGCGTCGGTAATGGTAGAGTCAGACGGCCTACAAATTGGTATAATAGGCGCTATCGGCGACTGCTATTCTTCTATCGCTGTAGATAAGTGCGATGACGTGTACTTTAAGGTAGGCAGTGAACTTACAAGCCTTGTAAAATCAGAGTCCGACCGCCTGCGCAAAAAAGGCGCCGATTTTATTGTGTACATACTACACGACGGCTACGGTCAAACAAATTTAGGGTCGGTTCAGCAAATAAGCTCATCGCAAATCTCCTCATACTATGATGTTTCTTTATCAGACGGATATATTGACCTTGTATTTGAGGGGCACACACATCAAGGTTATATGTTAAAAGACCAGCACGGCGTATATCACCTGCAAAACCGCGGTGATAACAAGGGCGGTATTTCTCACGCCGAGGTTGCTATTAACTCGGTTACCGAAAAGGCTACCGTTACCGAGGTGGATTTGATTTCTACCTATGAATACAGCGACTTAAACGACGACCCTATCGTTGAAAATCTTTTGCAAAAATATGATAACCAAATCTCAGATGCAAATAAAGTTTTAGGTTATAACAGCAGCTATCGCAACAGCGAATTTTTAGAACAAACGGTTGCCGATTTGTACTATGAAGCCGGCGTTAAAGCATGGGGTAATAAATACAAAATTGTGCTGGGCGGTGGATTTATAAGAACACGTAGTCCTTACAATCTACCTGCCGGCGATGTAACGTATGGTCAATTACAATCGCTTTTCACGTTTGACAATCAGCTTACCTTGTGTTCAATAAAAGGACGCGATTTAAAGCGCAAATTTTTAGAAACCAATAACGAGGACTACTTTATTTGTTGTGGTGACTACGGCAACAGCATCAAAAACAACATTGACCCAACGGCCACCTATTACGTGGTGGTAGACAACTATACCGCATATTATGCGCCCAATAATTTAACAGTGGTAGAGGAATACGCGCCGGACGTATTTGCACGTGATTTATTGGCAGAGTATATTAAAAACGGTGGGTATTCATAAACAAACAAAACGGTGTATAGGCAGTTGCTATACACCGTTTTAAATTTAAAATATTCATCAATCAGAGAACCATCCTTGTATTTGCCTCACTTTTCTAACGACACATAGGTAACACTTGTGTATTCGTCTCCGTAACTGCACAATATACACACTTTTCCCTGATACATACAAACATAATCCCCTTTGATTTTGGTAATGCCTTTTTGAGTGGCAAATTCTTGCATTTTTGTATCTATATATTTTTCATCAATATCTAACTTGTCCCAGTCTATACTATCCGTTGTGTCGTGATAAGTAACAATTGCTCCGTCGTAACCAACGGTCATGCTAAATCCATCTACCGTTTCATATTTGCCAATATATCTCTTATACCAAAAGAAATATCCTTTTTCCATTTCCTTGCTCGCAATTTGGGTATATTGGCTAATATCACTCTTTTTTGGAAAACGTTCAACGGCAATTTTATGAGCTGTTTCTATATCAATACTATTTTCGTTTTTTTCTACAACCTTAGAAATTATTCTTGCTTCGCACAGCTTACCGGTTTCTACTTCGTATTTAAATTCGTCTCCAAAGTCATTTGCATAAATTATTTCTCTTATCTCACTGTTTTCAGAATTAAATTTTTTAAACGAAATGTCGTATGTTTGGTTTTCAAATGTTTCTTGCTTGTTGTGCCTAAAATCTACCCTTGTATCACTGATTTCAGCAATTTTTGTTTTTAGCTCTTTGTCTTGTTCGGTTAAATCTTTTTGTGAAAAGTTCAAATTTATCGTTTTGGCAACAACCACACCCGCACACAAACACATTACTATCAAAATCGAAATTATTATAAATATTTTCTTTTTCATAACATATTCTCCTTTTTTAATGCTTAACTGTCTGGTTTTGACCCAAAATAACACAGGTATCCATTCCGCAATGGATATTTTGATTAATGTATTCTATATCATCATCGCATTTGGTATGATATTCTTCCTCTGTTATATTGAAAATGTCACACTGGTTCTCCACCAGTTTATCGAGCGCCATATTTTTTGCATTTTCAACAGTTTTTCCACTGCCGAGTTCTTGAATAAAAACTTTCCCCCAATAACCAGCGTACCGTGTTGTTGATAATCTTGTGCCAGAATATGAAGAAACAATTGCTCTTTCAAAAGCAACTACTGTTTTAACTCCCTTGTCAACAAAACTTTGTGCGATATTATTGTTATTTGCCATACCACCTGTTTCCGCAGTAGAACAAGCGAGCAATAACAAACAATTAGTGTTTGAAAAGTAACCATAATCTAATGAAAGCATTTCCGAGCGTTGTAAAGTCCCGCTATTCAGTGTCCCTTCATCTGTTTCTATGCTCCAATTCAAACTCGTACGTGAACCATGCGTATATACCGTAGCAAAATATGACGATTTTATATAGTTAAGCAAATTTTCTTTAGTAGAACCTCTGATTTTTTCTACGCTTGGAGCACCGATATTTTCAGCATAATTTATTACCTCTTGTGTTACCCAAGTTGACTTATCGTGTCCTTCATCATCTATCATACCAATTAGATGTATTGCTTGATTATTATACGTTTTGGGACTGCCAGAAAGATAATACACAGCACCTTCTGCACCAAAAACATTTACGGTGTAATTACCCACCGAATAATTTGACCAATCTATTGTGTAACTGAATCCGTGATAGCCATTACCGTATCCTGCGTTTAATAAATCACTTCTGTAAACATTTGCGTTTGTTGTAAAATTATATTCGTCACCTGTGTCATTATTTACAAGATTAAAGAAAACCTTTGCAGGCGAGTTTGGCAAATCGCTTCGCCATATCCAACCGCGAATAGCTGTAGAAGACACCGAATCAAGCCAACCCGTAGGCGGCACAACAACAGTTGAGTTGGTGTATTCAAATGTCCATTTTTGATTTGCAGCACCAGTATATGTTGAAATAAATACATTTCCTGCAGAGGTTGATGTAGTACCTGCAGACGTTCCGTTAGATGTGCCGTAGGCCGTTAAGCACAAACTTGTGTTTTGCTTCATTACAATTTTGTACTGGCTGTTTCCAATAGACATAATCTGTAACTCTTGCGATGTGGGGTCGGTCGGTTTATAAAGTTTTATATTTTGACCACTCGTAAGCGGAGTGCTTCCGCGTGTTACATCTACACAACGATATTTTCCACCAGAGCTACTCATAGAATATATTTGGTATGCATCGGTTGCAAGATTATACGATACTCTCCATTTTTGCTCGGTACTACCGTCACCGGTCCACTGGTAAATATTAGTATGATCGGCATCTACACCATAATGTACATTAAGGTATTTTCCACTGTTTACATTCTTTATCCTATAAACGCCATTATCCACTATCGAGCCATTTTGAATTCTAGGTTCAACCACATTTTGTGATATAACCTCTTCTGTGTCACTAACAATATCGATACTTTCATTTTGTGCCGCAGCATTTACTGATAATGTAAATGCCAACGCCACACACAGCAATACCGCTGTAATTTTTCTTTTCATATACTTTTTCCTTCCTTCGTTTTAACGATAAATATTGTGTTTCATCAAAACTATCCATTGGTATCGCCGTCCTTTCTTGCGGTATAGTATCCCCGTCTATACCTTTCTATTAACACAATATCACAAAAATGCATTTTTGTCAATAATATTTTGTGTAACAAAGTATTGACAAAACAAAACATTTCTTTTACAATTAAAATGCACATAATGAAAGGGGTGAGTCCAATGGGTATTGCAGAGGGACTTAAGCGTGGCACAATAGAGTTGACACTCTTGTCACTTTTAAGCAAAAAGGATATGTATGGCTATAAAATATGTCAGCAATTAAGGGACTTAAGCCACGGTATGTACGTTGTAACCGAGGGCTCGCTATACCCTGTGCTTTACCGTTTGATTGAAAGAGGTTATATTACCGACCGTAGCGAGTTGGTAGGCAAACGGCGCACACGAGTGTACTATCACATTGAACAAGCGGGTGTTGATTATTTAAACGAAATTAAACAAGAGTATTTTTCAATGCACAATGGTATTTTACTGGTATTGGGCGAGCGTGAGGAGGGCAAAAACTAATGCAAAAACAATTACAAAGCTATTTTAAAATCATAAAGAAAAACTTGCCCTGTTACAATAAAGCTATGAAAACAATGCTTGATGATTTAAAAGTGTCGGTAAATACTTTTATACAAGAAAACGGTGTTACAAGCTTTACCCAAATTGAGCAACATTTTGGCACCGCCGAAGACATTGCAAAAGAATTTGCAGTAGGTGTTGACAACGCCTATGTAAAATCTTACAAATTCAAAAAGCGCGTTACCGCAATAGTTTTATCTATTCTTGCTTTAATTCTGGTGATTGTAGCATCACTTGCCCTATATATTGTTGTTGAAAATGAAATACATACACCTGTCGCACACGATAACAAAATAACATACGAATACAGTGAGGAATATAAAAAATGAAAAAATTTCTTTCCATAATTTTAACTACAATTCTTTTAATTACGCCTTTTAGTTTCACTACATCAGCTGAAAATCCCGAGGTCATCATCAGTGAAACAACCAAATATTTTGAAGATGGCAGTTCTATAACCACAACTATCACGCAACAGACTTCAAATATTATGCCCTTATCGTCAACCTATAATTTAACTGGTTCAAAAACAAAAACCGGTAAAGACAGTAGTGGAAACGTGTTATACAAATTCAAAATAACAGGAACATTTTTAGTAAACGAGGGTGTTAGTGCCACCTGTACAGCAGTTAGTTGTAGTGCCAGTGATTGTAATTACGGTTGGGAACTTGATTCATCAACCACAAGTAAATCTGGAAACACAGCCCACGCAACCGGAGTTTTTAAGAAAAAGACATTATTTATTACAACACAAACAATAGAACTTCCTATTTCCCTTTCTTGTGACAAAAACGGTGTACTGTCATAAAACACTATCTCAAGCAACAAAAGCCTTTGCTTCATTTTGAAGCAAAGGCTTTTAACATATTTACGCCATATTTTCGATGTGTTTCATAAGCTCAGTAAAGCTACCGCTTGGATATGCCGATATATCCTCGTGTTTTGAGTTTATAAGGCAGTCGGTAAGCAAAAACACCTTCATACCTACGCTTTCTGCCACCATATCGTCACCAACGTCGTTGCCCACCATAAGACATTCTTGGGGTGCTACACCTATTCGGGCGGCAACCTCTATGTAATAAGCGGGGTTTGGTTTACAATAATTTATGTTTTCATAGGTGGTATATAATTCAAAATCCGTAGGCTCAAGCCCTGCCCAAGCTATACGCCAGCGTGTAGCGCGCTCGGGAAAAATGGGGTTAGTTGCAAGGGCTAACTTATACCCCATTTCTTTTAATTTATATACCGTTTCCCTTGCCTGTGGATTAAAACCACAAACCGCTTTAACCTTGTCAAATTCTGACTCATAAAACTCGTCAAACAGCGGTTTATCTGCAAGAATTTTATTGCCATAGACCAAAACTACATAGTCCCAAAACACTTCTTCGTTGCTTTTTTCACCATTGTTTTTAATCATAGCGTAAGTGCCCTTCCAAATGGTGTCGACCAGTTGCTTTGGGTCGTAGCCCGCCGCTGCGAGCTTTGCCGAAATTCTTTTAAAATAATCCCCTACAAACACGTCCTGATCCATAGGTACCAGCGTGCCGTCAAGGTCAAATAAAATTGCTTTAATCGCCATAACCCACCTATATCTTAATTAAATAATGTTTATCTGACAGCAACGCATTGTATCGAGTGCCGCATTATGTGTAGCCGGCGTTACACCAGCACAGCAAGCGGAATCCACAAAAATTTCTGCATCCAATAAATTAGCTTTTAAAAGCAACGCATTAGATACAACACATATATCGGTACAAAGGCCTATAAGCGTAATCTCGGCACTGTCGTCACCGATTGTATCTTTAACAAGGCTTGGTAAATCCACCGAGCCAAAGGTTAATTTTTCTACCGGCGTATAATTTTTGTCTTTTAATGCGGCGGCTATTTTAGAATTTAATTCCCAACCTTTAGTCCCCTTTATACAGTGCGGCACAGGTAGTTTTTTGCCCTCTTGGGTGTCCATATAATTGTCAAAATGGGTGTCATAGGTTACAAAGATATCGCCATTAAAATTTTTAATTTTTTCTGCAGCGTTATCTACTATAGCGACTGCCTCGGCAGTACCGAGTGCACCGTCGATAAAATCGTTTTGCATATCTACTACAACTAAAATCTTTTTCATAATAAGCACTTCCTTTAAAAATATTATACACCTTTTAAAAATGCATAGCAACGATTTTTTTCGTGACATTTATCGACGTTTATGTTAATATGTTTTTGAGGTGGGAATTATGTTTTTAGATACCGTAGAAACCATAAAAGATGGTGCGGGCTTTGCGCTTTTTGGCACAACGCATTTAATATGGATTGGCGCGTTTATTATAGCGGCGATATCGTTATCTCTTATATACCGAAATTTGTCACCAAAAGCACGCAACGTTATGCGTATTGCTGTAGCAAGCCTTATATTACTTGACGAAGTATGGAAATGGGTGTTCCTGTTTATTGGCAACCGCTATGAGCACAGCTATTTGCCGCTACATTTATGTAGTATAAACGTATTTTTGGTAGCGTTTCATATCTTTAGACAGCCAAAGGTTGTTAATAATTTTTTATATGCAATATGTGTTCCTGCGGGTATTATAGCACTACTTACTCCTTCGTGGACGGCATTACCACCCGCCAATTTTATGCATATACATAGCTTTACAATTCATATTCTTTTAGCCGTTTATCCGCTTATGTTGGTTGCAGGCGGAGATATAAAGCCCGAAGTTAAAATGGCACCAAAATGTCTGTTACTACTGCTTTGTATGGGTGTTATTGTACTGGGCGTAAATTTCTTGTGCGATACAAACTTTATGTTTTTGATGCGGACCGATGACATAAGTTTTTTGGTGCTGTTTGAAAATTTATTTAGGCATCATCAATGGGCATTTCCAATACTGCTACCTATTGTAATAGGTGTTATGTACCTACCTATTGTGATAATTAATAAACTTAAAAAATAAATTTTTCAGGGGTTTTTTATGGAAGTAAATTACAAAAACAAAAAAAGCTATAACACGGCAAAATACCCTATACGTCAACCGCGTATTATAACCTGGCTTATATTTATTTTAAGCAAAATAATACTCATAGGTCAAAAATATAAGATTGAAAAAATCAACACCGAAAATCTTAAACCGCCGTATATACTGCTAAGTAATCATCAATATTTTATAGATTTTGAGCTTGCGGCGATTGCCACCTATCCGCATAGAATAAACAACGTTGTATCAATTGACGGTTATTATCGCAGGCCGTGGCTTATGGAGCTGATTGGCGCTATTTGTAAGCGCAAGTTCATAAACGATTTGCACCTTGTAAAATCTATTCGCCGCGTACTACAAAAGGGTGACGTTTTTTGTATGTACCCTGAGGCGCGTTACAGCCCTGACGGTACTACCGCAATATTGCCCGAAGCTATTGGTAAGCTTATAAAAATGAACAAGGTGCCTGTAGCTTGTATAGTGCATCACGGCAATCATTTGCGCACACCGTTTTGGAACTTTAGAAAAAAGCGCAAGGTGCCGCTATATACTACCTTTACACAAATTCTTACCGCCGAAGACGTTGAAAAAATGTCGGTAGACGAAATAAACAGTGTTGTACGCAAGTCGCTCGAATATGACGAATACCGTTATCAAAAAGAAAACGGCATTAAAATAACCGAGCCCTTCCGTGCCGAAGGATTACACAAAATACTTTACCAATGCCCTGCTTGTAAAACCGAGCACAAAATGAATTCCAAAGGCGCTGAAATATTTTGTGAAGAGTGTGGTAAGCGTTGGACTTTACTTGAGGACGGTAATTTGCAAGCAAATGCCGGTGAAACAGAGTTTAACCACGTGCCCGATTGGTTTGCGTGGGAACGCAGCGAGGTAAGAAAACAGGTAGAGAACGGAAGTTATCATTTTGAGGATAAGGTTGATGTATACTCCCTGCCGCGCTGTTGGCGATTTTTACATTTAGGCGACGCAACACTTACCCACGATATAAATGATGGCTTTACCCTTACAGGTCACTATCGCGGTAAGGATTACAAAATAGAGCGTAAGCCATTAGGTCAAATAGGACTACACGTTGAGTATGACTATTGTTATATTAAGCCGTTTGACTGCGTTGATATTTCGACCGATAAGGACTCATTCTACTGCTACCCCACCAAACAAAATGTGATAACAAAGCTTAGCTTTGCAACAGAAGAAATCTACCGCAAAAGTCTTGAGGAAACAAAGAAAACAAAAACCAAAGTATAAGCAATCCCCCTTGCCGCTCGGCAAGGGGGTTGTTTTTATTTTTGTTTTAACGTGTCAAAAAAGTCC
Organism: Oscillospiraceae bacterium; assembly: GCA_015066515.1. Classification (GTDB taxonomy): domain Bacteria; phylum Bacillota; class Clostridia; order Oscillospirales; family Acutalibacteraceae; genus UBA737. The sequence goes on from SVOH01000006.1 coordinate 31,113, forward strand.
TCCAGTTTTTGGGATTTTCCATCAGCACTAAATTGGTTATAATTATATGTATTATCCGACACAAACATACAGTATGCATAATCTCCAGTAATCGGAATTAACAAGCAACGAGTATCTTTATCTACTATATGTTGGCCGTAAAATTTAATTTCACTATAAAATATTAATTCAATATAGGTTTCGTTTTTACGTATGTTTAATATTGTCTCTTCCACATTGGGTGTATCTTGAAGTTTGATGCTTTCTTGATACAAATACCACGACTCTATATTCTGTGCGATTTTGCTATTAACATTTTTGTCGGTCAGTTCTTCAAGCATTTTGCCGTTTTTGTAAAGCTGTATTCTATTTGGTGGAATCACCGTGCTTTGCCAACGGTCTACCGGTGGTATGTCTTCAAACACGCGACCAGTAAAAAATTGTTCGAGATTTTTATTTATCGATGGATTATGCGGCGACAAATTTCCCCATTGTTCCGAAAAACCATCGTTGGTGAATATTGTGTATGGGTGCTTACCATCTAAACTAATAAAAATCTTTCTATCATCATGTAAAACCCCACCATAAAACGTAGTTTCCTCATCAAATTCTAGTTCAATAGCGGTACTGTTGTGTTTTTCGTATGTTATATTTTCGGTTGTGGTTATCCCGCTAAAAGCAGAATACATTGTCACATACTTACACCACTCTTCTATATGTTGGGCGATTTTATGGTTAAATTCTTTATCGGTAGATACCGACTGTTTACCATCCTTATAAAATGTAACTTTTTTAGGCGGTGCGACGGTGCTTTCCCATTTTCTTACTTCCTTGTCTAAAGTAATGCTTTTAAAATATTTTTCCAGTCCGCTACCGCCTAAATTGTATTGACCGCCTTGATAGGTATAATCATCTTGTCCCCAAAAAATATAATACGCAAACTTACCTGTCAGAGGAATTAAAAGTCTTTTACGCTTTCCAACATTTACTTTGTCTAACATTTTCAACTCTTCATCGCTGTCAAAACAAATCTCTATTACAATTTCATTAAGCTTAATTTCTGCAATCGTTTCTTTTGTAGCAGCGGAATTGGTAAAGGGTATGGTGTTGTCTTCATAATCCTTGTACCACATTTCTATTGTTCTTGAAATTTCGCGGTTTAAATTATTGTTTTCAGAAACACAGTACATGCCACCCCTGTAAAAGCGAACCTCTTCAGGTCTTGCTATAGTGGTGGTGTACGTCTTTTGGGGATTTGGATTTTTAAACTGCATTTCAACTTTTGGAGTTTTGGGTTCTGTAATCCAGTTAAATAATATTTGTTCAACGTTTTCGACCGACGTACATTTAAAAGTGTTGCCGCCCGACATTTCATCGGGATAATATTCACCGTCTAATTTTTTTGAAACCTCATCATAGCTTATGTTGGTGCTTATACCGTCGATTACATAAAAGTTGTCGGCAGGTTGTCTTGATGATATTACCCCGCAGATTTTTGCGTCAAGATCACAGCTTGTAGGAATGTTAAATGAACTGTAGCAAAAAGTAAACGGGCATCTACCGTCTTCATAATATACACCTGCCCAACCGCCGCCTATAAGGTAATCGTTTAGCTTATAGTCACTACCCCAAATCGTTATGGCGTCTTTCATAGTCATGCCGTTATAATATGACATAATATTTTCATTTGGAATATCTTTATTTTCTTCAGGTAGCATGGTGGGCTCACTGCTTGATAATTCACTATTTACATTGGTTTTATTACATCCTGTAAACAAAAGGCAAAATACCATTATAGATATGATAAATATAGATAATACTTTTTTCATATATCTCACTCCGCAATTTAATACTTTAGTTCGAGTGTTACAAAAGTGCATTGGTATCGCCTTCCTCTCTTTTTTCTTCTATTAATATTATAGCATTTTACAGTTGCTATGTAAATTGTGGGTGTCGACAAAATCAAGGCTTTTGTATTGTCTACTATCTATATTGTACTTTTTTGCACCATAAAAGTCACAAAAAGGTTGACTCTTTTTTGCTTGAGTCAACCTTTTTTCTTAAAATAATTTATTGTGCACAATGTCGATAATTTTTGCAAATTCGCCCCTGCTGTAAGAATTAGGGCCCGGCGCGTCGGTAATAATTGCTATGATATACGGTGTGTCACCTTTCCACACGATACCCGCGTCACTAAGCGACAACCAATCCCCTGTGCTGTTATGCCCCTGCTTGTGTGAATATTCCACACCCTGAAGCGACTCGGTAGCATTGTTACCCGCGGTATTTGTGCAACTGCTTTTTAAAAAGCGTGCATACTCTGTATCGGTACCAAAATAGTTATATATCTCGCACCATATTTTTACTAAATCGTCAGCCTTGGTGCGTAGGCTCCATACAGTAGGTTTTATCTGCAAAGAATTGCAACCAAGTTCACGCATATAAGCGTTATAACCATCGCGACCAAAATAGTCGACCGACATTAAATAACCTACGTTATCGCTTATTGACATGCTTTTATGTAGTGCTGTTTCCATTGAAAATACCGTGCCAAACGGTGAATATTGCATATCCCCCGTACCGGGCTCGTAATGCTTTTGTTCGTAGGTAATTTGCGTTTGCAAATTACCATTGCCGCTTTCCATCTGCTTACAAGCATAAAGCGTATATGCCGCTTTTACGGTACATGCACCAAAAATTCCGGTTTCGGTATTATAGGCTAACGACTTACTACCATCCACCGAATAAACACACAAAGAAATATTGTATTTATGACTATTAAGTATTGCCTGTAAATTTTCGATACTTTGGGCGTATCGTTCGCCCTTTAAGGTGTCGCTTAACACAATTTGTTTGCCTGATTGTGTGTTTTGTGGCATTTCAACAGATGGCTGTGGTTCGGGTTGTAATGTGGCGGATTCGATCTTACTATCTACCGCATCATATATCTCACTTTCGGTTGTATTTTCAACCGTGCTTTCTTGTGACGGTATCTCATTTACAGACAATGGTTCGCTCATTGTTTTACAAGAACAAAGCAATACTACGGTTAAAACGAGCAAATGAACAATTAGTTTTTTCACAAAATCACCATTTACCGAAAACATTTTAAAATTCCATTATACAGTTATTTCCTTTAAGTGTTTTTCTTAAAGCATCAAGATCAATTTCGCCGCAAGCAGTGTTTGTTTTTATTGCCTGCGCAGCAGCAGTACCTGCCACCTGACCCGTAAGCGCACACACGGGAATAACGCGTGTAGCCTGCCAACCCTGTCCGTGTGCCGAAATAATTCTTCCCGCCGCTAAAATGTTGGGAAACTGTTTATTGCACAGCGTGCTATATGGTAGCTGGTAATGTGTATCACAATATCTAAAATCACTGAAACAACCCACACTATCAGCAAAATCAGTTCTTCCGTTTTCACTGCCGTCAAGCATTGTATCACCTACAATGTGACGAATCATACGAAATTGCGGCATTGTCGGTATACTCATAAGCTCATAAGACTCGCGGTCTTGTGATTTTATGAATTCGAGCGCGGCAGTTTTTCCCTTTTGAATAAACTCATTAACCGAGTCAGAGGTTGTACCCGAGTTATCCTTTAACACACCTTCATTTTTTTCGGCGTGACTTCTTGAAGACGACCAATTCCATTTGCGAAATTCAAGCAAATCCTTTTCGCTGTCGTAGTTTTCTATCTGCTCCTTGCCAAAACCGTGCGATACATATACAAGCACATTTTCGCCATCCATTGTAGGCATTCCCGCGCGATAACAAACACTGGCGTCACCGGTAGCATCAACAACCATTTTTGCGCCGTAAAACTCCCTGCCACTTACTGTTTCGGCAACAATACCTAGACAGGTATTACCCTCCATTACAGGATATGTAGCACGCGTGTCAAAGCGTATATCGACGCCACTTTCGCGCACGTATTCATCAAGTGCCAAAGAAAATGACATTGGTGAATAAAAGGTAGAGTAGCGGCTACTGCTTTTAATATTTTTGCTTTGACCACCCCAGTTTTCGTGTAGATTATCAAAGCCATATTTTACCGATAACTTTATTAATTCCTCGCCTATGCCGGCAATCATCTTTTTACCGTTGCCATCGCAAAGCGGTTCGTACCAAGAGATAAGACCAACTGTGCCGAGTCCACCAAGATTTATTTGTTTTTCAAGCAATATTGTCTTTGCGCCTTCTCTTGCTGCTGCAACAGCCGCGGCAATACCACCTATACCACCGCCTACAACCACAACATCATACGGTTGTTTTTCAATAATTGGTCTTTTATCGGCTAAATTCATTTCTTTTCTCCTTTTAAATATCTTTTTATCCTGCCAAGTGTTGTGCGTATTTTTGTTTTCCAGAGCCATCTTATAGGATAAAAAAACCTATTAAGTCTTATATATATTTTATAACCCTTAGATGCATTGCAGTCAATATACTTACCGCCACGATAAACGGCAGACATAACACCCACAACATCGCTTTGCGGAATGTATTCTTTATGGTAGGTATTATCACCGCGTATTATATATACACCGTCATCACGTATACCTATTATACGGTGCAGTATAAGTTTGTTTACACCTTTCTTTTTATATAGTGGAACATCTCCCACCTTTAAAGGATGCTGAGGTTTTACAATTACAACCATATCCTTATGTGTTCGAAGCAGCGGTCGCATACTGGCGCCGTTTGTTAAAAAAGCGGCGCTTTCTTGCGTTTGTAAAACCTCTTCCACAGCGTTTATATCATATGTTTTCATACAAGCAGTTCTGCCTCGCTAAGTTTTTGTAATAACTCGTCTACACTCTCGGCGGCATCCTTTTTGCTCGCATCAGGATACTCTGCCATCAGTTTTTCAATTATATCGTCACGTGTTGTATCGTTTTTTAACTCATTAAATATAAACGCGCCTGTGTCATTAAGCTTTATATATCCGTTAAATGCACCCGCAACGTTACCCACCGACACGGCGATAATCTCGCCGGCAACACTATTTACTACAAATTCGTATTTAAGCTTCATCACTTTTCTCCTCGTTAAATGCATCAGAATTTATCTTGAAACCACCTATAAATTCGTTACTTTGTGTTGGAAAGACTTCTTCGTCAAGGCTCTCCAGTACACTTTTTATAGGTATACTCTCACCCTCGCGACTTACAGACTCGGCAATATTTTCTATAACCCAACCGTCTAACAACAAATCACCCTCAGGATATTTGGTGTCACTCGGATGCTTTTTAATATAAAGCACACTTGCCAGCATATAAATCATAAATATTGCGGCTGTAATTACCGTTACGCTAACACCGAGTTCAAGACCTGTGTTTTTATAGTTAAAGCGGATTTCAGATACACCATCGTCTACTGCCACAGCCATAAAACCTACGTTTACCTTTTCGACCTCTACCTCATTACCGTTAACGGTTGCCGTCCAACCCTTGTCGTAAGGCACCGAGAAAAATACAAGCGATTTTTTATCTCTTGTAACGGTTGCTGTAAAACCGTTATTGTCTACTGTGAATTTATCTGCCGCCGTTTTGCGTAACGCGGCAGCATCACTTGACAATGCATAATCAGTAAGACTTAAGGTAACATCGTTGGCAGTATAAATACCACTTGTTTTTAGCGTATCGATATCGCTCATATAATCGCCGTATTTTTTTATCTGCTCATCATCAAGCAGTATGGCCTTTAGCATAAGTCGTGAGCGATTAGATTTGCTATATTCACCACAAAAATCATAACTCATATAATAGTCATATGAAAAACCATACGGTACATAGTTTTGATTTTCATAAATGTAATAATTACCGCTTGTTTTAAGGTATTCAAAGTCGGGCATAAGCGTATTGCCGTCTTCATCTACAAAACTGTCGCCGTCTGTACGATTAAGCAAATATTTCACCGATAATAGTGAGCGTATTGCAGGCACATCGGTATCAGGGCGGCTTGCAACGCTGCGTTCAACGCCGATATAATCGTAAAACTCCATTATACTCGGGCTAACAACCGAATGAAATGCGTTTATGGTAGGCAGCCCCAAATACATACCCGTATTGTCCACACCGTCGTAGACATCTACTCTATATTCAGTTTCGTCATCAAGGAAAACCTCACCCTCGATAAGCGAGTCAATCATAACATCTTTTATCTCGTACGAATGTGTGCGACCAGTAGCTATAAATACATTACCGTAAAGAATTGAAATTATGCATACGCAAGCAATGGCACCCTTGTAAAAACCCTGTTGGTTGGTTTTAAGCGTTCCAAAAAGCAGTTTTTGCATCGGTAGACAAATTATTGCTATAAGGCTGGTTATCCAAAAACGTGCTATATAAACACTGTTGGTGCTTTGCGTGAAAAGGCCAAATATAATTTTTTCTTCTTCGCCGCTTTTAACGGTTTGCGGGAAAAAACCTATAACCAATACAAATGCCAAGGTTATGGCCGTGGTCCATCGTAATCCACTCGAAAAATCAACCTTTTTATCCTCGGTAAGCATAACTGTAACCAAAGCAATAATAAGTATTGGCATATAAAACCATCGCGCATAATAAGAGGTATTAAATGCATAAAAAGCACTGTTAAGCACCGGCACCATAGCACAAAGCGCGCATATAGCAAGCACTCTTTTTTGCCATGATTTTTCGCGCAGTTTAAACCAAGCAAAAAATCCCGTCATACTAAACACAGGAAGCCACCCCGCTACCGATGACCACTTTACATTTGCTTCAGGGAAAAATACCGGCCTAGCAGGTATATCAGGTGGGAAGAAAAAGCTTTGTATAACGTAAAGATAAATTTGTTCTTTACCGTATGTTATACCATTCCAGCCCATAAGTATGTTAGAAATTCGCTCGTTTCCAGAAATGGCATTAAGCGCGGGTACAAGCAACGCTGCAGATAAAGCCAATCCCATAACCGCCTCAAACGCCAACACAACAAAACGCGAAAAGGTTACTTTTATTGCTCTGGAACAAAGTCTAACAAAGAAATAAATCACGCAAAATACAACCATTCCAAAAAAGAAGAAATAGTTTGTAATAGCGCAAAAAGCAACCGCTAGTGCAAAAACACCGCGACGGTTTTCGGTAAGTAATAATTCCATCGCCAACAGCAATAGTGGAAAAGCAATTATTGCCTCATGAAAATGGTTAAAGAATATGTTATAAACCGAAAAACCCGAAAACGCATATAAAAGTCCGCCAAGAGACGCCGCATACGCAGTTTTTGTAAAACGGCGAATATACAAATAACCAGTAAGCGCCGCACAAGCAAATTTAAGTATGAGCAACGGTCCCATCAAATACGGAACAAAACTATTTGGGAATATAAGTGTCACCCAAAAGAACGGACTGCCAAGCAAATAAAAGGCATACGAGCCCACAAAGTCCGAGCCTAAGTCTGTAAGCCAACTCCAATTAACATTGCCCTCACGAATGGCCGCATGGCAGGTTTGGTAAAACGGTATTTGCTGTACATTAAAATCTCCGTAAAAGGTGAAATAACCCTCACTCATTATCATATATGGCACAAAAAGACAAGCGGCCGTAAAAAGCGCCACTAAAAACGTAAACAGTTTCTTTTCCTTTTGTATACCAAGCACCGTTTTTTTACTTTCGGTAAAGGTCATTTCATCTCACCACGCGTTCATTTTGTTGTAATCATAGTTATTATATCAAGAAATAAAAAAATATTCAAGAAATATATAGAATAAATATGTAAATATATATACTAAAAAGCGCCTGCAACAGCAGACGCTTTTTAAGCTTTATCTTATCCCGTAATTTTCAATTACGTAATCCATATCCTTGTCGCCACGACCCGAAAGGTTAATAAGCACAGAGCCGTGATCCATAGTTTTAGCAAGCTTCATACCGTATGCTACAGCGTGTGAGGACTCAATCGCAGGAATAATACCCTCAAGACGAGCAAGCTTATAAAACGCATCAATGGTTTCTTCGTCGTCGATTACGTCATACTTAACTCGGCCAATATCTTGCAAAAATGCGTGTTCAGGGCCACTTGACGGATAGTCAAGACCGCTTGCTACCGAATATACAGGGGCCGGCTCGCCGTTTTCATCCTTAAGCATAATACTGTTAAAGCCGTGCATAATGCCCTCAGTTCCGTATTTAAGGCTTGCCGCGTGGTCACCAAGCTTTGGTCCGCGACCAAGTGGCTCAATACCGTAAATATCGACAGGGTCGTTTAAAAAGCCCGAGAAAAGACCAGCTGCATTAGATCCACCGCCTACGCACGCTACAATGGCAGAAGGTAAATGACCTGTCATATCAATAAACTGTTCGCGAGCCTCAATGCCCACAACGCTTTGGAAGTCGCGCACCATCATTGGAAATGGATGTGGGCCAAGTACCGAACCTATGCAGTAAATGCAGTCTTTGTATTCTTTGCTATAAGCATCAAACGCTGCGTCAACAGCCTCTTTAAGAGTAGCAAGACCGTGGGTAACCTCAATAACATTTGCGCCCAAAATTTTCATTCTTGCTACGTTTGGAGCCTGTTTCTTTATATCCACACTACCCATGTAGATATCACACTGAAGTCCAAAGTAAGCCGCCGCAGTTGCAAGCGCCACGCCGTGTTGACCGGCACCGGTTTCGGCGATAATCTTTTTCTTGCCCATATATTTTGCCAAAAGCGCCTCACCCATGCAGTGATTAAGCTTGTGCGCACCCGAATGGTTAAGGTCTTCACGCTTTGCGTAAAGCTGTACCTTACCGCCCAATGCGTCAGAAAGACGCTCAAGGTGAGATACAGGTGTAGGTCTACCCTGAAATTCTTTTCTGATTCGGCGAAGCTCGGCAATGAATTTGCGTGACTGACAAATTGAGTAGTAAGCCTCAGTAATTTCTGCCATAGCGTTTTTAAGCTTATCTTCTATAAAGCAACCGCCATATCTGCCAAAATAGCCATCTTTGTCGGGGTAATTATTAAAGTAAGTATCAAAATCTACATTGTTAAGTTTCATAATTGTTTCTCCTTTTTAAAAATACATTTTATTGTGATGAAAAACAAATTCGCCATCGTTTTGTAAGCAATATCATAGGTATATCCCTCCACCGCTATCGCGGTCCCCCTCCCTTTAGGCAAGGGAGGCAAAAATAAAAAAATCCTATCCCTAAAAGTCTAGGGACAAGATAAAATCCTGCGGTGCCACCCTGATTGATGAAAAGTATCATCCACTCACACTTATACCAGCATATAAGCCGCACTGTAACGGGTGCTACCGTCGATTACTACTAAGCAAAATGCCGTTTGATCGCCCTCATAAGTCCATTCACCAAAATCTCTGCTACGGCATTTACACCATCGGCCGCTCTCTGAAAGTTTAAACTTTGATTACTACTCTTAATCGTAGGTTTTTTCTATGTAAAACATACTATCACTTTAGCGCATAAAAGTCAAGTATTTATTTGCGCCGAGAAAATAGAAATCTTCTCGGCGCGTTTGTGTATAAAATACATCTTTTATTAATTATAAGAAATCATTTCTCAAAACAAGCCGATTGAACTGTTTTATAGAATTCGTAATAGTTATCGGCACTAAAAACGCCTGTTATAAGCAACATATTGTCAATAGGCGGAGTTGTTGCAGTATAGGAATATATTTTTTGTGATAAGCAATAAACCGTAAACTCTTTTCCGCCGCTTGAGGTATATGCCTTTTCAAGCTTTGATTTACCTGCAGGACTAACCCATAGTTCTATATCTGCGGCATTACCGTTCACCTTATAATTAACAACAAGTAAATCGTCGGCAGTAATAACATTATTGCCGTTTGAATCAACTATTCTAAAGCTCGGCGCTACCTGATACTTTACAAAGCTATCCCTTGACTTGTTTTGAGCAAAAAGCCATGCAAACATATTACGGTCGGCGTAGGCCTGCTTCCAAGCGTCGTGACCTACACCCTCAAGCGGAATAAGTAATGCCTTTGTACCGCCTGCGGCAACAATAGCATCATAGGTTCTTTGCGAGCTTTGAAAAGATACCGTAGGGTCGGCTGTTCCGTGGTACATAACTATAGGAATATCCGCATATGCGGCGGCACTCATCTCGTTACCACCACCACAAACAGGCACTGCGGCGGCAAACACGTCGCCGTAACGCTCAAGCAAATCCCAAGTAGCAAAAGAGCCCATCGAAAGACCTGTAAGATAAATTCGATTATTATCGCAAGAATATTCATTTTGTATTTCTTCAAGCAGGTGCATTGCACTACTTAATGTGCCAAGTCCATCACCATAAGTATCATAGTCAAGGCTCCACCATATCGGTGTTTGTGGACAAATTAATATTGATTGGGCAATATAATCGGCATTATATGTAAACATATTTTTTATGTTATTTAGTTGCAACGTGTTATCGTTGCCTATCTCGCCCGCACCGTGCAAAAACAATATAACCGGATATTTTTTGCTCGCGGTATAGTTGTCGGGTAAATAAAGGCAATATGGCAACATATTACCGTTTTGTGAGTCGGTAAACACCTGTTTTATCGGCTCTGCCACAGTAGTATTTACGTTAAACTCATAAATTTTAGTAACCTTTTCAGGTCTTGGTTTAGTTGGTGTTTCTTCTACCGAAGGCGCATTACTGCTTGTAACCGTTTCTGACGGACTTTCGGTTTTACTTTGGGTAACGGTGTTGCTTGGTACACTTGTTTCACTACTTATTGACGAGGTTTCGGTGGATGTAACGGTACTACTGTCAATAATAGTATCAGCACTTTCAAGATATGAAGAACTGCTTATATCTTCAGTCAAAATCTTGTTACAGCCTACAGCACCAACGAGGCATAAAACTAGTAAAACGGCAATAATTTTTTTCATATAGTTTTTCATTTTTTATTTTCCTTTTTTAAGACTTAAGTTTTTCAATGTAATATTAAGCGGCCTTGTCTACAACACATAAGTCAACATTTTGGGCTATTCCGTTTACAAAATCAATTTCATACCATGTATAATAATCTGAACCGAATATCAAATCACCCGATGGCTCATGTATGAGATAAGATTTTGAATAAACAGTATCGGGTTTATATGAGCCGCTTTGTCGGTCAAACTCACCGTATTTTTCAATAATTTCTTCTTCGGTACTACCTATTATAAAACTGTCATCATAAGGGTAATGTGTTGGATAATAATGTTTAAAAACAAAAACTGAGCTTACAATAAGCGCGATAATAACGGTAAGACTTGATATAGCAATTATAATGTTCTTTTTGCTTATTAAATTTGTACTATCGTTTTCTTCGGTATTATCATCTTTTCTCTTTTTAAAAGGTCCTGATGCACAAAATGTACAAGCGGTGGTCCAAATAATAAGCATAACAAATCCCAAAATATGCCATTCAAATAAGATAGCCCAAAAAGGCAACAAAACTATAGAATTATAAATTACATACAAGTATTTACGTTTTTCTTTTGTTATGATCTTACCATAAATTATGCAAAAAATCTGTGTAATAAAGACATTCCACAACAAGCCAAATATCGCAGCCCACCCATCCGCTCTGCGCTCTCCATAAGGAAATGGGATTTCTACGAGCAACGATGTTAACAATATGTAAAAAACAAAAGAAAATATCAAAAATGTAATCGGATATATAAACTTTTTTAAATTTTTCATAATTTTTTCTCCCGAAACCATTTAAGTTAAAATTCATAAAACATATTTTTATCTTTTACAAAATTTCTTAAATACAAACTTGCCAATTTTTCACTAACTTCATAATACGTTGTTTATCGTGCATAGTCAAGTTACGATATTGTTACCTTTTTTTGTATGCAATGATTGTTAATTAATACTTGAAAAATGTTTTAAAATATATTATATTATATATTTAGTATGCAATTTTCCCTTGGAGGTTTATATATGTCAAACTACTTACAAATGAGTAAAGACGAGCTGAATGCTGAATTTAAGGCAGCAAAAGCCGAATACGAACAGCTTCGTGCTTTGCATTTAACACTCGATATGTCACGCGGTAAGCCGGGTGGCGATAATATGGATTTAAGTGAAAAAATGTTTGACCTTGTCGGCAACGACACAGGCTTTAAAAACATTGACGGTATTGACTGCCGTAACTATGGCGGTCTTGACGGCCTTTGCGAGCTTAAAAATCTTTTTGGCGAGGTTCTAGGTCTTCAGCCAGACCAAATAATCGTTGGCGGTAACTCTTCGCTTAATATGATGTTTGATACCATTGCTCAAGCTATGACGCACGGTCTTGGCGGTGAGCCCTGGGGCAAGCAAGAGAATCTTAAATTCTTGTGCCCCGCACCGGGTTATGACCGTCACTTTGCAATAACCGAATATTTTGGTTTCAAACTTATTCCCGTAAAGCTTAACGCTGACGGTCCCGATATGGATGAGGTGGAAGAACTCGTAAAGGACGAAAAGGTTAAGGGTATTTGGTGCGTACCTAAATACGCCAACCCCGAAGGTATAACCTATAGCGACGAGGTTGTTCGCCGTTTTGCAGCACTTAAGCCCGCGGCAAAAGACTTTAAAATCTTTTGGGATAATGCTTATTGCATTCACGACCTTTATGACGAGGGTGACAAGCTGCTCAACATTTATGATGAATGTGTAAAAGCAGGCAACCCCGATTTGCCGATTATATTTGCATCTACCTCAAAGATTTCTTTCCCCGGTGCAGGTGTGGCAGTAGCGGCAGGTAGCCACAATAACGTAGCAATCTTAAAAAGCCGTATGAAATTCCAGACCATAGGCCCCGATAAGCTTAATCAGCTTCGCCACGCACGTATGTTTGAGTCCGCAAAAGACTTATACAAGCATATGAAAAAGCACGCCGATATTATAAGACCAAAATTTGAAAGTGTGCTTACAGAGCTTGACGCACGCATAAAAGATACGGGCATTGCCCACTGGACCAATCCAAAGGGTGGATATTTTATAAGTCTTTACGTGCTACCCGGTTGTGCTAAGAGAGTTGAACAGCTTTGTGCAAACGCAGGTCTTATACTCACACCTGCGGGTGCGGCTTACCCATACGGCATTGACCCTGATGACTCTAATCTCCGTATAGCACCAACCTATCCAAGTGCCGAAGAAATTAAAACCGCGGCGGTTATTCTTTGCGCGGCGGTTAAGGTTGCGGCTTTGGAAAAATTGATGGCAGATATTGCTTAATTTGTTGACATTGTTCGTCAATTTAAGTATAATAATAAAATAATTCAAAAATTATTGGAGGTTTCAAAAAAATGAAGTCTACAACTTCCCGCAAGTCGACCTTTTTTGTAATCCTTGCGCTGATTTTAGCACTCACTTATCTTGCTTTCTTCGGCATTGAGAATTACTATGGCGACATCAGACAAGTTTATGTTAAGGGCGCTAACGACATTCGTTGGGGTATTGATATCCGCGGCGGCGTTGAAGCAGTATTTAGCCCCGACAAGCAGGATGTTGAAATTACAAGCGAAGATATGGACTCTGCAAAGGCCATTATAGAAACTCGTCTTGTAAATAACAACATTACCGACTATGAGGTTTATACCGACAACTTCAATCACCAGATTATCGTTCGTTTCCCATGGGCAGCAGACGAGAGCGACTTTGACGCACAAAAGGCTGTTCAAGAGCTTGGCGAGACCGCAATGCTTACCTTCTGCGGCAATCAGACGCAAACCGACGTTATCCTGAAGGGTGCCGCAGACATCAAGTCTGCTCAGGCAGGCGTTGACCCCGAGAACCCAACTGTTCCTCTTGTATTGCTTGAGCTTACAGATGCGGGTAAAGCAAAGTTTGCTGCCGGCACACAAAAGTACTTAGGTCAGCAAATTTCTATCTGGATGGATGAAACTATGATTTCGGCTCCTACCGTTAACAACGTTATTACCGAAGGTGTTGCAACCATTACAGGTATTGGCTCGGCCGAGGAGGCAAAGGACCTTGCCGATAAAATCAACGCAGGTTCACTTCCATTCGCGCTTACAGTAGATGAAAGCAAATTACAGATAATTTCTCCATCATTGGGCTCCGACGCACTTAAGGTAATGGTTATTGCCGGCGCTATCGCTTTTGGTATTGTTTGTCTTATTATGATAACTCGTTACCGCGTAAACGGTGTTGTGGCTTCAATCGCATTGCTTGGTCAGCTTGCAGGCTCTATTGCTTGTATCTCGGGCTTCTTCCCCGCTGTCTCAAGCTTTACACTTACCATACCTGGTATTGCAGGTATTATACTCTCAATTGGTGTGGGCGTTGACTGTAACGTAATTGCTGCCGAGCGTATTCGCGATGAATTTAGACGCGGCAAGCCACTCGATGCCGCAATAAATTCAGGCTTTAAAAACAGTCTTTCGGCAATTATCGACGGTAATGTTACCATCGTAATCGTTGCAATCGTACTTATGGGTGCATTTGGTTCGCCCGACAGCTTCCTTGCTAAAATATTCTCACCTGTTATGTCACTCTTTGGTACATCAATTACAGGCTCTATCTATTCATTTGGTTATACACTTCTTATAGGTGTTATTTTCAACCTAATTATGGGCGTTCTTGCTTCCAAGTTAATGCTTAAGAGCATATCTCAACTTAAAGGTATGAGAAATCCTGCCCTTTACGGAGGTAAGAAAAATGGCTAATAAAACAATCAATACAAAGAAATGGTTTAAAACTACTATAATTGTATATGCAATTTTAATTCTTGCAGGTATTATAATGACTGTAGTTTTTGGTCCTAAGCTTGATATAAACTTCAGCGGTGGTACAAAAATTTCATATTCATACAAAGGCGATATTGCTGAGAAGGATTTCAAAGACAAGGTTGCTACTGTTCTTGACAAAGAATTCTCTGTAAGCAAAAACACTTCTCTTGCAGGTGACGTTAATTCATATGTAATTACTCTTGCAGGTAAAAATTCTATAGCTGCTGAGACTCAAGAAAAAATCACAACCACTCTACAAAAAGAATTTAAAGATAACGACATAAATCTTTACGACTCAAACTCAGTAAGTCCTACCGTTGCAGGAACATTCTTTATAAAGAGTTTAGTTGCAGTAATTATTACAGCAGTTTTTGTTGTAATTTACGTAGGTATCCGTTTTAGAAAAATAGGCGGCGTGTCGGCATCTCTTACCGCTTTTTGCGCTCTTATTCTTGACCTGCTTACTGCTTTCTTTATCTGCGTAATCTTTAGATTACCAATCGATATGAACTTTATGGCAGTAGTGCTTACCATTCTTGGTTACTCACTTAACGATACCATCGTTATTTACGACCGTGTTCGTGAAAACAAACGTATGAATCCCAATATGCCTCTTTGCGAAAATATGGATTTAAGCGTATCTAACACACTTGTTCGTAACATTGTTACAACCGTTACAACCGTTTGTGCTGTGCTTACAATAGTTGTTGTATCTGAACTGTTTGGTCTTGTATCACTTCGTTCATTTGCAATTCCTATGATATTTGGTCTTATATCGGGTTGCTTCTCATCACTATTTGTTTCAGGTCCATTATGGGTTATGTACAAAGAAAGAAAAGCAAAATAATATATATAAAAATCCCCCGTTTATACGGGGGATTTTTATTTTGCCTGTGTTCCGTCGCTTAGTATAGGCGGTTGGTCTACCGCTCCGCTAATGGCTCCCAGCCACTCCGCCGTAAAGTTTTGTGGCGCTTTTTGATTAAATTTTATTACCCTTCCACCACGGCACAAGGTATCGCTGTAACAGCCTGTTGATAATTTACCTGCAAACCCAAGTAACACTCCCTTATATGAACCTATAAAATTATTGCGGTGATTATGGCCAAACACCACCGCCTTTATATCACCCAGTTTTAAAATTGCGTCAAACATTTTATTATCTTGTGTTACAGTAGAAGTATGAACGTTGATTTTATCTATCGTTTTACCGTTTTGTGTGCTGTAACCCTTTGTGTTAAATTTAATTTCATTAGCCACACCGTAAATATTACATTCGCCACCATAATACATTTCAAGTGTTTGCGGCAACGGTATATGCATACAAAGTATTGAGGTCACCGCTTTTCCTCCGTTTTGCAGTGTTAATTTTTTTGATTGCTCTGTATACCAATTTATTTGCTTTGCGGTAAGCCCCTCATATCCACCTTTGTTTGAAGTTCCGCTATCCATGCCATATATTGCAAACACTATACGTTCTCCGTCATTTGAATATACAGGCAGCACGTAATTCATAGGTCTTGCGCTTTCATAATTAATGTCAGTAGCATTTACCACGTCATTTAAACAGTATTTATACGATTTGTACATATTATAATTTTTGTGGCTATATGGGTCATGATTACCGTTAGTGGTTGACCAATATATACCTCGACTTTCAAGCGGTGAAATAAACAACTCCCACATATCGTAGGGTATTTTGTTATATGAATTCATATCACCGTTTATAAGCACAAAATTCGGATTTGACCGCTTTACAAGTGTTTCAAGTTCATCACGCGCCTCATGCCATTGAGTAGTAGTATCACACTGCGGATCTGACACTACAAGAATTACAAAATCACCGTTTTTATCGCACATAAGCTCATTGTTGTTTTCACTGCTCACAACAAACGACAATGCTACGGCCAAAATTGCCGCTACAAGCCACCAAATTTTTTTCATTTTTTCACCCCGAAAACCACATTACATAAATAACATCCCCTAAATTCTAATTGGAATAACAAGAAAATGATGTAAACTAAATATATTTTTATTGAAAAAAACTTTATTATAAGATATAATGTTAAATTGATAATTACCAAATTTTAAGGAGATTTAAATTATTATGAAGCTTGGTATGGTTGGACTTCCAAATGTTGGCAAGTCAACTCTTTTTAATGCTATAACTAATGCGGGTGCACAGTCGGCTAACTATCCGTTTTGCACAATTGAACCAAATGTTGGTATGGTAAGTGTACCGGATGAGCGACTTGAAAAATTGGCCGAAATTTATAATCCCGATAAATTCACACCCGCTGTTATCGAGTTTGTTGATATAGCAGGTCTTGTAAAAGGCGCATCTAAGGGAGAGGGCCTTGGCAACAAATTCCTAAGCAACATTCGTGAGGTTGATGCCGTGGTGCACGTTGTTCGTTGCTTCGAAAGCACCGATATAATTCACGTAGAAGGCTCGGTCGATCCGCTTCGTGATATTGAAACCATAAACCTAGAGCTTATTCTCTCTGATATAGAAATAGCACAACGCCGACTTGACAAAGCAATCAAGGCGCTTAAAGGCGACAAGTCAATGCAGACAGAGGTTGACTTTTTAAAGCGACTTCTCACCCATTTAGAAGACGGACTTCCTGCACGTTCGGTAGAAATTACCTGTGATACCGACGCCGAGGTTTTAGCAACCACCTCCCTGCTTTCTGCAAAGCCTGTTATTTATGCTTGCAATATGAGTGAAGATGATTTCAAAAACGGTATTGACTCAAACGCCGGCTACAACGCAGTAAAGGAAGCCGCCGCTAAAGAAAACGCCGAGATACTTCCTATCTGCGCAGCTTTAGAGTCTGAGCTTGCAGGTCTTGACGACGAAGAAAAGGCAATGTTCTTAGAGGATCTTGGCCTTGAGCGCTCAGGTCTTGACCGTATGATTCAAAAATGCTATAGTCTTTTGGGCCTTATTTCGTACCTTACAGCCGGCAAGCCCGAGGTTCGTGCATGGACTATAGAGCGCGGAACAAAAGCACCGCAAGCGGCAGGTAAAATTCACACCGATTTTGAGCGTGGATTTATTCGTGCCGAGGTTATAGCGTATGATGACTTTATGGCCTGCGGAGGCAATATGGTTGCCGCTAAAGAAAAGGGCCTTGTTAGAAGCGAAGGCAAAGAATACGTTATGAACGATGGCGATATCGTTCTTTTCAGATTTAATGTATAACAACTAACATATCGCCCAAAAATATTTTTGGGTGATTATCTTGAAAAAGCATAAATGTAACCTTACAATATTTGGTATTGGTGCTATCGGCTACGGACTTATTGAAATACTATGGCGCGGACGCACGCATTGGTCTATGCTATGTGCAGGCGGTATGGCATTTTTAGGTCTATCAAAAATATCTGAGCGTCTAAAAAGCACTAATCTTTTCATAAAAGCACTCGCCGGATGCGGTTTTATTACCACTATTGAATATATTTTTGGAATTCTTTTTAATATCATTTTAAAACGCAAGGTTTGGGACTACAGCCGTATGCCGCTCAATATCGGCGGTCAAATTTGTGCTTTATATTCTCTTTTTTGGTTAGTATTGAGTTTTATTTTTATTCCAATATCCGATAAAATTCGACATAAAATGAGGTGATACATCGTGGCAAATTTTTTACGCAGAACATGGGCAGAAATAGATACCGACGCATTATTACACAATCTTAACATCATTAAAGATACCGTAAAGACACAACTTTGTGCAGTGGTTAAGGCCGACGCATACGGTCACGGTGTAAATATAATTGCACCCATTTTACAAAAAGGCGGCGTTGATTGCTTTGCCGTATCTAATATTGAAGAAGCAATTGAGCTTCGCGAAATTGGAATTATAAAACCGATTTTAATTTTAGGATACACCCCCTGTGAATACGCAAAAGAAATTTCAAAGTATGATATTTCACAATGTGTTTATTCCCTCGACTACGCTAAAGATCTTTCCAATGAAGCTGTCAAAAATAATATAAATATTAAAATACATATTAAGCTTGATACCGGTATGTCACGTATTGGCTTTGACTGTCGAAACGATGATTTAAAGGATATTAAAAATGCTATATTAGCCGCTAAGCTTGAAGGCTTTGTTTTAGAGGGTGTGTTCACCCACTTTGCAGTATCAGACAGAAGCAAATCGCAAGAAGACGGTTTTACCGATGCTCAATATAATCGTTTTAAAAATGCGGTTGATATATTAAAGCAAAACGGTTTAAATCCCAAACTTTGTCACTGTTGTAATTCGGCTGCATTGTGTCTTGACGGTGACAAACATTTTGATTTATGCCGTGCAGGTATTATTCTTTACGGTCTTACTCCGTCAAGCGATTTAAAGCTACATCAAAGCTTTGAGCCTGTTATGAGCTTAAAATCAGTAGTGTCTCAGGTAAAAGAAATTACTGCCGGCGATACTGTAAGCTATGGCAGAACCTTTGCCGCCGATAAAAATATAATTGTTGCAACGGTTAGCTGCGGCTATGCCGACGGTTATCCTCGCTTGCTTTCAAATAAGGGTTATGTGCTTATAAACGGGTGCCGCGCAAATATTATAGGCCGCGTGTGTATGGATCAATTTTGTGTCGATGTTACCGATATTCCAAATGTTAAACGCGGCGACGAGGTGCTACTGTGGGGTAAAGATTTACCCGTAGAAACACTCGCTGATATGATCGGCACTATAAATTACGAAATGGTTTGCGGTGTATCAAGCCGTGTTAAAAGAATAAAAATAAAAGGACAATAATACCAAGGGGTATTATTGCCCTTTTTGATTTACGAAAGGATTTTTTGTTTTGAAAAAATATATTCTTACTTTAGACGAAGGCACCACTAGTGCAAGAGCGATTGTTTTTGATGAGGGCGGCTGTGTTGTGTCAATCGCACAAAACGAATTTACACAAATTTATCCTAAGCCATCTTGGGTAGAGCACGACCCTATAGAAATACTGTCTGCGCAGTATTCGGCAATTACAGAATGTATTATAAAATCAGGGCTTAACGTGTCAGATATTTCTTGTGTCGGTATCACCAACCAACGTGAAACGGTTATTGTATGGAACAAATACACGGGGGAGCCTATATATAACGCTATCGTATGGCAATGCCGTCGCACAGCGCATTACTGTGAAGAACTTAAATCTCGTGGGCACGAGCAATATATAGCCGATACCACGGGACTTAAAATTGATGCATATTTCAGTGGTACAAAAATAAAGTGGATTCTCGATAATGTCGACGGCGCTCGCGAAGCCGCCAATCGTGGCGAACTGCTTTTTGGTACAATTGACACCTGGCTTATGTGGAAGCTGTCAAGCGGAAAAATTCACGCCACCGACCAAACTAACGCTTCTCGCACAATGCTTTATGATATACATAATTTATGTTGGGATAAAAAACTACTTGAAATTTTAAATATTCCCGAAAGTATGTTGCCCACAGTTCAAAAAAGCGGTAGTGTATATGGCAACATTGATATTATGGGTGTACAGCTTACGGTTTGCGGTGTTGCAGGCGACCAGCAGTCCGCACTTTTTGGCCAAAACTGTATAAATGTGGGTGACGTTAAAAACACCTACGGTACAGGTTGTTTCTTGCTTATGAATACGGGTGAATCGGCAGTTAAAAGCTGTAACGGGCTACTTACCACAATTGCCGCCACAACCCAAAATTCACCCACCCAATACGCTCTTGAGGGTAGCGTTTTTATTGGCGGTGCTGTAATTCAATGGCTTCGCGACGAAATGAAGCTTATTGAGAATGCACCCCAAAGCGAAGAGTTAGCCCTTGCGGTACCTGATAGCGCCGGAGTATACATAGTGCCTGCATTTTCAGGTCTTGGCGCACCTTATTGGGATATGTATGCACGCGGTACTATTTGCGGTCTTACCCGCGGCGCAGGACGCAATCACATAGTACGCGCGGCGCTTGAGTCGATAGCATATCAGACCAACGACCTTATTACCGCTATGCAAAACGATGCAAATGTTACAATTACTTCCCTAAAAGCCGATGGCGGCGCGGCACGAAACAAATTTTTAATGCAGTTTCAAGCCGATATATCAAATACAAATGTTATCTGCCCCGCCAATGCCGAGGCGACAGCCTTAGGCGCCGCGTTACTTGCGGGCATTACGGCAGGTATAATTGATAACGACACACAAAATATAAATTCAGACGCTACCATCTTTACACCAAATATGTCAGACCAAACAAGACTTAAAAATCTTGATGGTTGGCACCGTGCCATAGCCAGCACTATTTCTTTTACAAAGGAGAAATAATATGAAATTTGAAATAAAACAAAAGAAAATTTTATCAAGTGACAACAAAAATACCCTTTCTGGAATTATGTATATTCCTGACGGTGATATACGCGGTATATTTCATTTAGTGCACGGTATGACCGAATATATTGGAAGATACGAGCCGCTTTTTGAAAATCTTGCCGCGGCGGGTTACTTATGTGTAGGCTTTGATAACTTAGGTCACGGCAACACAGCGCGAGAAGATGATTTGGGCTTTATAGCCTCTAAAAACGGTTGGTCTTATATGGTAGATGATGTAAAGCTATTTGCCGACAGCGTAAAGGCCGACTACCCCGATTTACCATATATCTTAATGGGGCACAGTATGGGTTCTTTTATTACAAGAATTGCTGTATCGCGTTATAGCGACCTTGCTGACAAATACATTTGCTGTGGCACCGCAGGTAGCAATCCCGCCGCGGCGGCAGGACTACTGCTTTGCAAAATTATAAAAGCGTTTCGCGGCGAACGCGCTATATCACCTTTTATAGAAAATATGGCTTTTGGCTCGTATAATAAGCGTTTTGACGGCGACACCAAATACGAATGGTTAACCAAAGACCGCAAGGTAATAGACAAATATGCCGCCGATAAATTATGTACCTTCCACTTCTCTGTTTCCGCTATGCACGACCTTATAACACTTATTAAAGTATGCAACAGTAAAAAATGCTTCGCCGATACAAATCCCAACCTGCCAATACTGCTAATTGCGGGAGATATGGACCCTGTAGGCAATTACGGCAAGGGAGTAAAAGAGGTTTATAATAACTATAAATCATCGGGCAAAAGCGACGTGACAATGTTCCTTTATGAAAACTGTCGCCACGAAATACATAATGATACCAGCCGTGAGCAAATGACCGAAGACATTTTAAAATTCATTGCAAAATAAAAAGTAGGGGCGACCGATGGTCGCCCCTATTCCTATTATTTCTTATTTCAAAAAGTCTTTTCCTGTTATTAGATAGTCAATAGATTTTTTAAAGTAATTTGAAAGCATTACAAGTGTTTCTAAATCAGGATTGCGTTTACCGTTTTCGTAATTAGAAATTGCTTCTCTTGTTATGTTTAAATCCATAGCAACTTTAAGTTGGCTATATTTCTTAACTTTACGAATTTCTCGCAATCCCAACATTTTCACTGTAACACCTCCCCTGTAAATTATCTCTTGATTTTATTGTAACATTTTGTTACAATAAAATGTAACATATCGTTACATTTTTAAATTTAAAAGACTTCGTTTTATAGGAGAATTAAAAATGACTGCTACATGGGAAATTGAAACTCAATTCTTGCCATATTATTTCAACGAAAGCAAGGGTGCTTTTTTTGAACAAATACTGTCAAATGGCTCAGATTTTTTATGCGATATTTTTAATAGTTCTTTTGAGTTTCACTATGAACAGGGCAATTTAAGAGAACACATAACATATAATGCCAATGAATTCTATCTAACTGTAAAACGCTATAATGATATAGATAGATTACTTTATATCGAACTCCCTGAACCCAGAAAATCGGATTTTACTTACAATATGTATGTAAAATGCTATTGTATTCCTTATCGGGTTAAAAAGGACGGTATACAAATATTTGATATGTATGGTATAGATACCGTTCGTGATATAGACGTGGGTTTTATTATTTGGTATAAAAATGCACAACATATGATGAGCAACCTAAAATTACCCGTAAGTGTTGACAATAGGAATGAGTTAGTTGATTTTATGGGTAAGTATATTTTTGAACGATTATAAAACGACTCGTTAACTTTTCATTTTAAATAAAACCCAAAAATTATCTCTTTACAAAAAGGGATAATTTTTTTATAATAAGCAAGGAACATTTGTTTGAAAAAAGGGTGATTTAAATGAAAGACCGCATAATACTGCATTGTGATTTTAATAATTTCTTTGCATCGGTATCGCTGCTTTCAAATCCCACCCTTTACGATATGCCTGTCGCTGTATGCGGCAGTGTCGAGGCACGTCACGGTATTGTACTTGCAAAGAATCAAATTGCCAAAAAATTCGGCGTTAAAACCGCCGAGGCTATTTGGGAGGCAAAACAAAAATGCCCCGAGCTAGTTACTCTGCCTCCCGATTATAAAAAGTATCACGAATATTCACGTAAGGGACGGGAAATATATTCCCGATACACCGATTTGATAGAGCCATTCGGCATCGATGAATGTTGGCTCGACGTCACTGGTAGCACCCTACTATTTGGCTCGGGTGAACAAATTGCCAACAAAATACGAAATGATATCAAGCGCGAGCTTGGAATAACCGTTTCAGTAGGTGTAAGCTTTAACAAGATTTTTGCAAAGCTTGGCTCTGATATGAATAGCCCCGATGCCACAACAGTAATAAGCCGAGATAATTTCAAAGAAAAAATTTGGCCTTTGCCTGTAAGAGATCTTCTTTTTGTAGGCAAAAAAACTGCTGAGAAACTAAACCAAAATGGTATATTTACGGTTGAGGATATCACTTTGTGTGATGATGAAATGCTGTCCCGTTTGCTTGGCAAGGCGGGTACACAGCTTAAATGCTATGCTCTTGGCAAAGACGACTCACCCGTAACACCGCCCAATGACGACGATATCCCTAAAAGTATAGGTCGCACAGTAACACCGCCAAAGGATATTACATCGCGTAATAGCGTATGGAAAATTTATATTGCCATAGCCGAGGAAATATCAGAAATATTACACCGAAAAAATCTATATGCTTCCACAATTCAGGTGCACACGCGTGACACAAGCCTTAAAACCAAGGAATACTCCCACACTCTAAACAATCCGCTTTGCACCTCTATTTTGCTGGCACGTGAGGCAATAAAAATTTTTGACGCAAGCTATAACTGGGATTTGCCTCTTCGTTCGGTAGGTTTTCGCGTTACTAACTTAAAATCAGATAACGTTGCTTTTCAACAAGATATATTTGGCGATAATAACGACGAACAAAAACAAGAAATTATAGAAAATTCTATTTTAAACGTGCGAAAAAAATTTGGCGATAAGAGTCTTAAACGCGGAATAATATGTGATGAATAAAAAGAGCTACCGAAATTTCGGTAGCTCAACTTTTTATTAATACTTTTCGTAATCTTCTTTTTGTTGCTTGGCGCGTTCAACAAGGTCGTAATCTAATATAAATTGATTTGTGTTTTTAAAGCTGTCGTGCCATTCAAGCTGAAAATTAAAATAGTTTTCACGGTTGGCGACAATTTTTTCATAGCCTGTAATTTCCAAAAACTCGTAACTATCGTTGTTAAATATCGATGCATCACTGTTTTGAACATCCTGCCAATATGCCTCTAAGAATATTTGCGCTTCGTTATGGGTGATAGCGGTGTCATAATATTCGCCGTTATAATGAAAATACAAACTTATGTTTTCTGCATTGACAACATTTATATGCTCATTTATCATATTGAGTCGTTCTTTACTTTTGTATATGGCGAGTAATTGCTCTGCAACTTTTGCTTCTTCAACCGTAAACTCACGCGACAGCATTTTACCATTTTCAAGCTCATAATAAAAATAGATAGTATCGATATAACGGTATGATACACCCACATCATATTCGGTAGCGTTTGAATCAAGTATTTTACTGTGCAAATCGAGCGCCATTTGAGGATTATCAAACGTTATATTTTCGTTAAAAGCCGAAATTGAAACGCTTTTAATTTTATCCTTTTTAGGTATACGTGTGGTATAACCAAAGCCGCCCGTAATACCGCTTACTGCGACCGATATTAAAACAACTGCCGATACACCGCCCATAATAAGCGATTTACCAATACCCTTAAACCCACGGTTTGTAACTGTGCCGTAAATTACTGAGGTTAACAGACAACCGACTACTGCAAAGAACCAAAAGCCAAATGATGCAAAATTACCTGTAAACATCATACCTAAAAGATATCCGCCGCATATACCTGCAAGCAAGCTACAGCCAAGATACATAAATTTATATGCATAGCCCGTACCGCCTTTTTCGGCTTTTCTGCGGTTATATAACAGCAATGACGCTGTTGTAAATGCCGCAATGTATATAACACTTCTTATTAAAAACTCTATGCTTTGACCGTTTACCTTGCTTTGTAGTATATCATTTGCAAGTCCCAAGCCCACGCCACAAAAATATGGCGGAGATAAATTATATATTATGTCTGATACTTGATACCCGTTAAAACCTACGAGAGTTTCGTCTAATATAGCCTCAAAAATCCAACCGACTGCAATAAGTGCCAAGTTAGCGCCTATAAGCGAAACACCAAGATCAAACATACTGCCTGCGCTTATTACAAAAATCATAGAAAAGCTTGAGCACACAAGCATTATTATTACTGTATGAAGTAAGTAATAAAACAACTGTGCAAAGCTGCCCATCCAACCGTTAAAGGCCATTAAAATACCATATGCCGTATAGCAAATCGCAACCGGAATTAATGTTGCAAAAATGCCTGATAACAATCTCGAAAGCAATAATTCGCTTCGTGTCAGCGGAAAAGAGTGGAAAACGTCACTTGAGTTCTTTTTATAAAGAAATCCAAAGTTTATCGTGTTAAAAAATATTGCTATTAATGCCGCAAAAACCGTAACAATATTTCCAAAATTCTCCATCATATAATTATATCGGTTGTTCTCGGCACTTACCAATAAATCTTCATAATTAACTATAAAGGTGCCGGGATAGTAAAGTAGCGCGGCAATGCACAGCACCACTATAATTCCAAGATTTTTACGCAATGTAAAACCTATCATATTCCAAAAACGATTTATTTTACGAGAGGATGTTTTTAACGTCATAGCCTACTACCTCCAATTCATAAATAAATACTTCTTCCAAAGTGGGTTCTATACACTCGGCATAAAGTGGATTTAAGCTGTTTATATACTGCATAATCTCAACTTCATTACCTCTTACAACAAGTGACAACAACGAGCCTGTACGTTCGGTTTTCATTACATAAAGACTATCAAATGCCGACATGTCAGGTACCTCGCTGAATGCAACCTGAATTTTATGCATATTACCGCGAAGCGACTCAATATTGCCGTTTGAAATGATTTTACCGTTATGAATAACACACACATTATCACATATGTTTTCAAGCTCACGCAGATTGTGTGACGCAATAATTGCCGTCATACCACGTTGCTGAACACCGTCCATAACAATATTACCAAGCACACGACGCATAACAACATCCAATCCGTCAAACGCCTCATCCATAAGCAAATATTGGGGATTGGTAGAGAGTGCAAGTATTAACGCCGCTTGGCGCTGCATACCCTTTGAAAAGGTAGAAAGGCGCGCCCTTTGATTAAGGGGGAAAACAGTAAGTAAGTGATTATATATTTCATAGTCAAAATCAGGATACATACTGCTGTAAAGGCAAGCCATTTCCTTAAGGTCTGATTGCGGCAAAAAGTATGGTGTATCGCCTAAAAATGCTATTTTTGATTTAACTGTCGGGTTATTAAATGTGCGTTCACCCTCAACGGTAATCTCGCCGCCGTCTTCCATATATACACCGCTTATAAGACGTAAAAGTGTTGACTTACCCGAACCATTAGATCCTACAAGGCCATACACACATCCATCGGGTATAGTAAGGGTTATACTGTCTAAAGCAATTTTACTGTCAAACTTTTTAGTAAGCGCTTTTGCAATAATCATTTTGTTTCCTCCTTTGCGGTGGTTTCATTTATAAGCTTTATCATATCGTTTTCGGTAAGGCCCAGCTCGTAAGCGTGTTTTATGGCAGCCATAAAGTCGTGTTTGGCTGACTCAAGCACAGCGTTTGCCGCATTTTCATCGTCAGACATAAATGAGCCCTTACCCTTTACCGAGTATATAATTCCGTTCGACTCAAGTATAGCATACGACTTTTGAACGGTATTGGGATTAACCGAAAACTTAGATGCTAGCGCGCGCACACTGGGTAATTGGTCACCGCCTTTTAAAATGCCAAGTGCCTTTAGCTTTATAAATCCGTTTACAATCTGGTCGCATATTGGCACACCGCTTTTAAAATCTAACTGAAACATTCCACACCTCCAAATAGTGTTAACTGTACTATTTTGATTAGTACAGTTATAAAATATCATAACATTTTTCATTTGTCAATAAGATTACAGAAAATTAATAATTTCTTAAAAAACACACGCCTATCGTTTTATATGACGACAGGCGTGTAAAAATTTATATTTTTTTAATTCTTCCTACAAAACTCAAAATCAAAAATATGGCTAAATTTGTAAGCACCACTGCGGCACCTGCTGGTATATCAAATGTAAACGACAGTAAAATTCCTGTAACAAATGATATTACTGACACCACAGCCGCCACGATTACGGTACATTTATAATGCTTGCATATTCTCATTGAAGAAAGGGCCGGAAAGGTAATTATACTTGAGATAAGCAGTGCTCCCATAATGCGCATACCAATAACTACGATAAGCGCCGTCATAATTGCATTTATACTGTTGTACAGCCTTGCCTTAACACCTGTAACAGAGGCAAAATCCTCGTCAAAAGTAACGGTAAAAATCTTTTGATAAAATAAAATATATACCGCTATTATAATTATACCGCAAAAAGCGGCAATCATAACCTCGCTTTTCCCTAAAGCCAAAACACTACCAAACATATAGTTTGTAATATCGGTATTCATACCTGTAGTAAGACTTGCCACCGTTATACCTACTGCCAATGCACTACTTGACACTATAGCAGTTGCCGCGTCACCGTTGATTTTACTGTTTTGTTTAAGACGCAATAGTAAAAAGGCCGCAACAATAACAATAGGAATTGAAAATTGTAGCGGAGCTGCACCGCACGCAAGCCCTACCGCCGCCGCACCAAACGACACATGAGATAATCCATCGCCTAACATAGAAAAACGCTTGAGCACCAAATTCACCCCAAGCAAAGCAGCGCTTACCGACAACAGCAATCCCGCAATTATTGCCCTTCTCGCAAAGGGATATGTTAAAAATTCACCTAAAAATTCCATTTATATATCCCCCGCAATAAATTTTTGATATTCTTCTTTGGTTCCAAAAAAGAAATCATTATCTGAAAGTTTAAGTATGTGCTTTGAACCGTTTACTGCGTGCGTAACATCATGCGAAATCATAATAATGGTCATTCCGTTATCATTAAGCTTTTTAATAATATCATACATTTCTTCTGCCGCAGATTCATCAAGACTGGTCACAGGCTCGTCCAACAAAATCACCTTTTTAGCGGCGCACAATGCACGACATAAAAGCACCTTTTGTTGTTGCCCACCCGACAACTCACCAAAAGACTTTTCGGCAATAGACTCTATATTTAAAAGTTTCATATTACCAATTGCCTGTTGCTTTTGCATTTTTTTATAACCCGCTCCAAAAAATCCGCTACCCGCAAATCCGGACATTACAACCTCTAAAACACTTGCGGGAAAATCAATTTGATGTTGTGTTCTTTGCGGCAACCAACCAATTTCTCTGTTTGAAAAGCCGTTAAATTTTATTGTGCCGGAATGCTTTATATCAAAACCTAAAACGGTTTTCATCAAGGTCGTTTTACCCGAACCGTTTTCGCCAAGTATACAAAGATAGTCGCCCTCTTGAACGGTGAAATTCAAGTTTTCATATACCTTTTTGCCCTCGTAAAAAGACGAAAGATTTTTTACAGTAATTAAAGACATTACAAAAGCCCCCTTTCAAGTGCTTTTTTGTTACGATACATAATGTCAACGTATGACACACCGCTATTAAAATCATCTGAGCTTACGTTGTGAGCAGAATGCAGTTCAACAATCTGTACTCCCAGTTCTTCATTTAGTGCTCTTGCAATATTCTTACTACTAAGCTCTGTAACAAAAATAGTATTAATGTTTTTGTCTTGTATTGTTTTTGTAAGTCGCAACATTGTTTTAAGGCTTATGTCGGTGCTAACAGCACATCCGTCAAAAGCCGCATCATACTCAAGACCAAAATAATCTGTAAAATAAACAAACGGAAATCTGTCTGCTACCACAATAAACCGGTCTTTTTTTTGTGACACAACAGTTTTTATTTCTTTAGACACATCGTTGATGTCTTTTATATATTCGTTGCAATTTTCTTTGTAATATTCTGCATTTTCGGGGTCAACCTTCACAATACTTTCGCATATTTTTTCAAGCATTATAGTCGCATTTTGAGGCGAAGTCCAAATATGCTCATCAGCGTGATCGTGTCCGTGGTGATGCTCGGTCTGTTCTTGTATGAAAGTTATAAGTGGCAGCGTATTTATATCACCGTCATCAAGCAGACTTTCTACCCACTTGTCTGACTCACCACCTATATACAAAAACAAATCACTGTTATAAACTGACGCCATATCCGATGGAACAGGATCGTATGAATGAACCTCGGACCCCGGTTTTATAAGCATTTTTACATCAGCTTTATTGCCGCATATCTGTCTCGCGAAATCAAAAAGCGGAAAAATTGTTGTAACTATCGTAAGTTTTTTATCGTAACTTTGCGTTGCAACATTGCCGCAACCACAAAGAATTGCTACGCATAAAAGACAAATCATTATTCTTTTCATTTTGCAGCACAGCCCTCACAAATACCGTAAATCACCGTCTTCAAAGGATTAAGCCTAAAGCCGTGATGACTATTTATGTGTTCAATAATCCCTTCAAGCTCTTCACATTCCATATGAATAAGACTTCCGCATTTTTCACATTTTAAGTGAAAATGCTCGTGGCAATGCTGTTTCACTTCCACGTACTGATAACACACGCTTTCCCCTAAAGCAGCAGAATATTTACGCAAAATACCCTCATCACTTAATCTTTCAAGATATCGATATACTGTGGTTCTTCCTACCGACACACCCTTTTCAAATAATTTTTCGCAAAGGCTGTCAATTGTAAAATGTTGACCTTTAGTATTTTCAACACACTGCAATATTGCTGCTTTTTGTTTTGTATTATATTTCATCTGTTTTACCTCAATTTGAAATCGAATTTCAATTTCAAATTATATTCCAAAAGTTCCCGTTTGTCAAGTTTTTAACATTGCTTGTAAATTTATTATATATATTATATAATAGTCAAAAATGGCGAAATTTGCGATTTGTATTTGGAGGTTAGGTATGAAACTACCTGAAAGTATTTTACGTCCCGTAAAGATTATACGTGGCGGTATGCATTTAGATCATAATAAAAATACCGCTGAGTGCGAAAGTATCGTTATGCCTGCACCCAAAACGGTATATATTCCATTGTCACAGCACATTGGTGCACCCGCCAATCCCGTTGTAAAAAAAGGTGACACCGTTTTTGTTGGTACACTTATAGGCGAAGCTGGCGGTTATGTAAGCGCACCTGTACATTCAAGCGTTTCGGGTACAGTCAGCGATGTCAAGGACCTTACTATAGGAAACGGAACTTTGCAAAAATATATAATAATTGACTCTGACGGAGAAATGAATCCTGACCCTGAGTTAAAGCCCTTTGCAGTAGAGAACTTTTCCGACCTTTCAGAAGCAGCAAAGCTGTGCGGCCTTGTTGGTCTTGGCGGTGCAGGTTTTCCAACACATGTTAAACTATCGCCATCAAAGGATGTAAAAATCGACACCCTTATTATTAACGCTGCCGAGTGCGAGCCATATATAACGTCCGACTATCGTGAATGTGTAGAAGGTCTTAACGATGTTATCGAGGGTGTATACCTTATAAAAGAAAAGCTCGGCATTGAAAGGGTTGTAATCGGTGTTGAAAGCAACAAGCCACAGGCAATTGAACTACTTATGCAGGTGGCTGCAGATCATCGTGATAGTGATGACACCGTAAAAATAATGAAATTACCGTCTAAATATCCACAGGGTGCAGAAAAAGTAATTATTTATTCTGCAACGGGTCGCAAGCTGCCCGCCGGCAAACTTCCAAGTGATGTAGGCTGTATAGTTATGAACGTTACAAGTGTAGCCACACTTTACCGTTTCATTACCACAGGTATGCCGCTTGTGTCCAAGCGTATCACCGTTGACGGTACTGCAGTAGCTGAACCCAAAAATCTTATTGTCCCTATCGGTACTCCAATAAAAGAAATTTTAGATTTTGTTGGTGTTGATATGGAAATTGTCGACCGCATACTTATGGGCGGTCCTATGATGGGTAACCCTGTTGTAAGCGATCAGTCAGTTCTTGAAAAACGCAATAATGCGATACTCGCGTTGCGAGATGCCAAACCTCAGCCACAAACCGCTTGTATACGTTGCGGTCGTTGTGCCGATGCTTGCCCTATGAGTTTATATCCGGCTATGGTAGAAACAGCTCTACGCACCAAAAACACAGAATCTTTAAATTCACTAAATATAAACTACTGTATGGAATGTGGTTGTTGCTCTTATGTGTGCCCTGCAAAGCGTACACTTACACAGGTAATGCGAACCGCCAAAGCAGAGATAAGGAGGCAAAAGTAAATGAGCAAGCTTTTAAAAGTAACCTCTTCGCCACATATCAGGCACGAGGACTCAACACGCGGCATTATGCTTGATGTAATAATCGCGCTTTTGCCAGCCGCTGTTTACGGATGCATTCTTTTCGGACTACGTGCTGCTATCATATTAGCATTAACAATTACCACGGCAGTTGCAAGTGAGGCTGTATGGAACATCGCACTCAAAAAGCCTCAGACTATCGGCGATTTATCTGCCGTACTTACAGGTCTTTTGCTTGGTATGAATTTAAGCTCACAAACACCTTTTTGGATTGCGGCAATTGGTAGCGTGGTTGCTATAATTGTTGTAAAGCAAATGTTTGGCGGATTGGGCTTTAACTTTGCAAACCCTGCAATGACCGCTCGAATAGTACTTCTTGTGTCGTTTGCAGGTCAGATGTCAAACTACGCTAAACCGATAGAATGGTGGTCATCGGGCGCGGTAGACGCTTTGTCATCTGCTACACCGCTCGCATGTGAGACTACATACACCTTTAGGCAATTGTTCTTTGGTATGCATTCAGGTGCAATCGGCGAAACATCATCATTTTTGCTTATTATCGGCGGCTTGTATTTGATGCTTCGTCGAGTAATAAAGCCGATTATCCCAGTAGCATTTATTGGCACTGTAGCTATTGCAACACTTATTGCAGGCGCTGATTTAAAACTTGCAATATTTGGCGGTGGACTTATGCTTGGCGCTATATTTATGGCTACCGACTACGTAACCACACCTACTACAAACCTAGGCAAATTAGTATTTGGTATAGGTTGCGGACTTATTACCTTTGTTATAAGGCAGTTTGGTTCCTTACCTGAAGGCGTGTCATATGCAATTTTGCTTATGAACATTTTGACACCACATATAAACCGATTAACACTTTCTAAACCCTTTGGTGCAAAGGAGGTGGCAAAATCGTGAAGAAATTACTTAACAAAATTAAACCTATTCTTGACAAAGTAGTAGCTTTTTATAAAAAAACAAACGATGTTGCCACACCCACTTTAGTTTTAGCCGTCATTTGTATTGTTGTTACATTAGCACTTAGTTCAACAAATCTTTTAACTGCCGGCAAAATTGAAGCCTTGACAATAGAAACCAAAAACAAGGCTATGTCAAAACTTATTGAAGCTGACGAATATCACGAGCTTCCTGCTAAAACAAGTTATGGTGATGTAACCTATAATGCTGCTATTAAAGATGGTGATACCATCGGCTGTATATTTGTAACCGAAGCAAATGGTTACGGAGGCACAATTTCTGTTATGACCGCCGTTGATATGGACTGCAATATAATTGCTGTAGAAATTCTTGCGGCATCCGACGAAACCCCCGGCCTTGGACAAAATGTTACCAAATCCGATTGGTATGCACAATTCAGTGGTCTTAAGGGTGATATAACCGTTATAAAGGGCGGTTCAGCAAATCACGATAATAATGAAATCAACGCTGTAACCGGTGCTACTATCAGTTCAAAAGCGGTTACAACCGCGGTAAATCAGGCGCTTGACTACGCCCAAGAAGTTATAGTAAAGGAGGATGAATCTTGATGAAATCAAAGAATTTAAGTATTTTAACAAACGGTATCATTAAAGAAAATCCTGTTTTACGCTTAGTTCTTGGCACCTGTCCAACACTTGCAGTTACCACCGCCGCCGTAAACGGTATTGGTATGGGTGTTGCGGCAACGATAGTACTCGTTTGCTCCAACCTTGCAATTTCATTACTAAGAAATTTCATTCCCGACAAAGTTCGTATACCAGCATTTATTACAATTATTGCTGGCTTTGTAAGCGTTGTGCAGATGCTTGTAAAAGCATTTGCGCCGTCAATTGACAAATCTCTCGGTATATTTTTGCCGCTTATAGTTGTTAACTGTATTATTTTGGCTCGTGCCGAAATGTTTGCATCTAAAAATGCGGTGCTTCCAAGTATATTAGACGGTTTAGGTATGGGTATCGGGTTTACCGCTACTCTAACCCTTATGGGTGCAATTCGCGAATTGTTGGGTGCAGGAACAATATTTGGCCTTACTGTTACTGCCGAGTTTATCGACCCAATGATTATCTTTTTGCTCCCTCCCGGTGGATTCTTTGTATTTGGTATCTTGGTAGCTTTATCAAACTCACTTGCAAAACGTCAAGGTAAGCCTGTGGTAGAGCACCTAGGTTGTGCCAACTGCCCCGCACGTTCAGCTTGTAAAAATGCTGTAGCAGACGGCGAGATTCCACAAGAATGTGAAAAGGTAGGTGGCGGTGATGAATAGTACTACATCTATCGTATCAATTCTTTTAGCCGGTATCCTTACCAACAATATGGTGCTTTCAAAGTTTTTGGGTATTTGCCCGTTCCTTGGCGTATCAAAAAAGGTTAATACTGCACTTTCTATGAGTATAGCCGTAACGCTTGTTATGGTAATTGCAACGGCGGTTACTTGGCCTATTTACACCTATCTGCTTTATCCTAACTTCACATATCTGCAAACGGTAGTGTTTATTCTTGTTATTGCGGCTATTGTTCAGTTGATTGAAGTTTTCTTAAAGAAATTTATAAAACCTATTTACAATGCGCTTGGTATTTACCTACCGCTTATTACAACTAACTGTGCGGTTCTTGGTATTACAATGCTAAACATAACTGATGGCCTTAATTTTGGTTTATCACTTGTAAATGCATTAGCCGCAGGCCTTGGATTTATGCTTGCAATGATACTTTTTGCCGGCGTTCGTTCAAAGCTTGATACCGCTGATATTCCCGAATTTTTAAAGGGCTTGCCTATTACGCTTATTGCCGCCGCCTTGGTTGCATTGTCGTTCTTGGGCTTTGCCGGTATAGGAGGTTAAGATAATGACTATTCTTATTCCTGTACTTATTGTTACCGCTATGGGTCTTCTTTTAGGCTTGGGACTTGCTTTAGCCGCCAAATTTATGGCTGTACCTACCGACGAACGCGAAGCACAAATACGCGAATGTCTTCCCGGCGCTAACTGTGGCGCATGTGGTTACACGGGATGTGACGGCTATGCTGCTGCTATTGCCAGCGGCGAAGCAGAACCCGATAAATGCGCTCCCGGCGGCGAAACAACCGCAAAAGCTTTGAGCGAAGTGCTGGGCGTTGATGTCTCATCAATTCCCAAGGTTGCGTTTGTAGCCTGCCAAAGAAATTCAAAAGAAAAATACGAATACACAGGCAAACCATCTTGTTTGTCAGCAAGTTTGGTGCACGGCGGTCCGCTCGAATGTCAATTTGGCTGTATAGGACTTGGCGACTGTGTTACCGCCTGTCAGTTTGGTGCTATCAGCATACAAGACGGCAAGGTTATTGTTTGTGAAGATTTATGCGGCGGTTGTGGCTCTTGTGCCGCAGTTTGCCCAAAATCACTTATATCAATTGTGCCAAAGAGTAGCAAAACCCGTGTGCTTTGTTCTAACTGTCACAAGGGACCTAACGTTGTTAAGGTATGTACTACTTCGTGTATTGCTTGCGGTATGTGCGTTAAAGCATGTGAAAACGAGGCAATTACACTAGAAAACAACGTTGCAGTAATAAACCCCGATAAATGCATAAACTGTGGAAAGTGCAAAGACGTTTGTAAAAGAAAGGCTATTATTTAAAAATGTCTATATTTCTCATTGTTGTACTGGTTTTACTTTATAGCCTTCAAACGCTGTTTTGTAAGTTTTATTCAGACAACTACAGTGGCAAAAAAGAACTTTCAAGCCCTGTTTTGTGCATTACTCAAAGTATTGCAATTGCTCTGATTAGTTTGGCATTTGCTGGTTTTGAATTCAAAATTTCGCTAGTATCTGTTATATTCGGTGCATTAAACGCGATAGTGCTTTTTGGCTACAACACCTCGCTTATAAAAGCGGGAGATCGCGGCTCGTATGCATTTATGAATATGATGATGCTGTTTGGTGGTATTTTTGTACCGCTTATTTACACATCAATAACTACGAGTGAATTTCCTTCAACCGTTGAATGTATAGCAATCATTTCAATGATTATCGCCTGCATTCTAATGAACATCGAAAACATTAAGCTTGGCGGTTCAAAACTATCATATTATATTTTTTGTTTGCTGTTATTTATATTCAACGGTCTTTACGGCACCTTGCTTAAAGCCCAAGAACAATATAGTGCCGATGAAAGTCAGGAAATGGTTATCATTTCGTATGGACTTATGGGTGTTATAGCTCTCGTTCAGCTACTTGCAAAAGAAAAGAAAGATACTGTATCTGCTTTTCGATTTAATAAAAAATGTGCATTGTTTTTAGTATTATTTCTTATTATTTCTGGACTTGCAGTAAATGTGCTGGTATTGTTGTTGGGTTATCTTAACGTAGCGGTGCTTTATACCGTTGACAATGGCGGTGTTATGATGCTTTCGGCTCTTTATTCAATAACACTCTTCAAAGAAAAAGCTACACCGCTTAAGATTGTAGGAATTATTGTTGCAGTAGCAAGTCTTTGCGTTCTTGGATATAATAGTATTTAACATTTAAAGGTCGGTTTGTGCAAAACCGACCTTTTATTTTCTTGACAAATTATTTTAATAATATATAATTATATATGAAAAATTTAAATATTTTTGGGGGTGCCTATTATGGCAATTCTTTTAACCGGTGGTGCGGGCTACATAGGTAGTCACACCTGCGTTGAAATGCTTAATGCAGGTTATGACGTAATTGTTGTTGACAATCTTAACAACAGCAGTGTTGAATCTTTAAACCGTGTAGAAAAAATCACAGGCAAAAAAGTAAAATTTTATGAAGAAAACGTTTGCAATTACGATGCTCTTCATAAAATATTTAGTGAGAATAAAATTGACGCTGTAGTTCACTTTGCAGGTCATAAGGCAGTTGGTGAGTCTGTTCAAAAGCCGCTTATGTACTATAAGAACAACCTTGAAAGCACACATACACTTATTGAGGTTATGACTGAATTCAACGTTAAAAAAATAGTTTTTTCTTCTTCTGCTACTGTTTATGGTGCATCTACCGAGGTGCCACTCGTAGAGGGTATGCCTTTGGGTGCCACTAACCCTTATGGCAGAACAAAGCTATTTATCGAAGAAATTTTACGCGACCTTTACGTATCTGACAAAGATTGGTGTATCGCTCTTCTTCGTTACTTTAACCCAATTGGTGCTCATAAAAGCGGTCTTATAGGCGAAGACCCCAAGGGTATTCCAAACAATCTTATGCCATACATTTCACAGGTTGCAGTTGGCAAGCTCAAAGAACTTCACGTATTTGGTGATGACTATGCTACACCTGACGGCACAGGCGTGCGTGACTATATTCACGTAGTTGACCTTGCTATCGGTCACGTTAAGGCTGTTGGTTGGGCACTTAATAACATTGGCTGCGAAGAAATCAACCTTGGCACAGGTAACGGCACAAGCGTACTTGAGCTTCGTGATGCGTTTGTTAAAGCATCGGGCAAAGACGTACCGTACGTTGTTGATCCACGTCGCCCCGGTGACCTTGCAGAAGTTTACGCTAATGCTGATAAGGCTTATAACCTACTTGGTTGGAAGGCTGAGCGTGGCATAGAAGAAATGTGCGAGGACACATGGCGCTGGCAAAGCGGCAACCCCAACGGATATAAAGAATAAACCGAGGGTTTATTCTTAAAGTAATAAGTAAAAAGTAATAGTGAAGAAGTGAGGTGTTTTTGCAAAGCAAAAACGATATATATCGTTTCGCTACGCGAAACACCTTACTTATTACCTCTTCACTATTACCTATTACTTCAAATTCATTTCCGCTTGTGGCGCAGCTGGATAACGCAGCAGATTCCGATTCTGAAGAACGGGGGTTCGAATCCCTTCAAGCGGGCCAGATGAACACACCTTTAAGATATGAACCCCCAATGGTTTTTTCTTAAAGGTGTGTTCTTTTTATAGCTAGCATTTATGCGGCTTTTAAAGCTTAGTATTCTATATTTATGCTTGGAATAAAATTTACAAAGTAACGAAAACAACCAAGCAAACAGTGAAAAATGCTACATTTGAACCCCTTATTCTAAAAAATTTTCATTCACAAATCCGCTTGTTTAGTGAAATACTCATCTTCTCTTTCATTTGGTGTCTTGTATTTATTTGTACTATGAGGTCGATTTTGATTATAAAATTGAATGTACACATCTACTGCCGTTTTGAATTCGTTTTCAGAACGGTATTTTACTCTATATAATTCTTCACGCTTCATCGTAGCAAAAAAACTTTCTATTACAGCATTATCGTATGGCATTCCTGAACGGGAAAAGGACTGCTCCACATTTAACACCTTTAAATACTCACGATAAGAATATGATACATAACACCCTCCTCGATCCGAATGGAAAATCAATCCTTTTGGCTTTCCACGATTTTCATAAGCGTTTTTGAATGTACTTTTAGCTAATTGTGTACTATTTTTTCTTCCTATTTTATATCCCACAACCACACGCGCAAACAAATCAATAATTACACAAATATGGTAAGTAACATTTTTAAATCTAAAACAAGTAATATCACCTACCCAAACCTGGTTTGGTGCATCTACTGAAAAGTTTTGTTTCAAACGATTATTATACCTGCTTTTATATTTATCATAAAAATCTTTGGCATCTTCACGTATACTTAGCAACCCCAAATCACACATTATTTGCCTCACCATTTTTTCGCTGATTCGATAACCTTCTCTTTTCATAACAGCGCAAATTTTACTTGCGCCATAAATTTGATGATTATCATCATATATTTGCTGTATTTTTATTCTTAATTCTTCGCGACGTTTTGCATACCAAGTATTGTCTCTTTTATTACGCCAGATATGATTATAAAATGTTGCCCTCGACACATTTAATGCGTCACATAACATGTGCACACTATACTGTCCATATAGTTTTTCCAATGCTTCTAGTTTTACTTCCAACGGATCTGTTGCAAGGCAATGAGATTTATTCATAATTTCAATCGTATTTTTCAATCGTTTTACTTTATGCTCTAAAGAACGAAACTTTTTGAGTGAAACACCCGTCTCCCCCGCCTCAATATCAGAGAATTTTTTTATCCATCCATAAACGGTACTCCGTGGTATTCCAACATCTATCGCTATAGCAGTACCTGTTTCACCCTTTTTATATCGTCTATATACCGCTTCTTTTTGTTCGTTTGTATATTGTGATATCAATATAATCAACTCCTTTATATAAGATTATATCATACTAGAATTTATATAGTCATAGATGGAAATACAAACCACCTCATACGATTGTATAAATCTTCTACTAAATATCCACGAAATAGAATTAAATCATATTTGATATAAAATCTCATCAACAGCAAAAATTATAATTGAAAATATGTCATTGACTGACACATTTAATCAGTGTTACAATTAGAGTGGGGGAATTATTGCCTTATAAAAGCCAGCGATTTTTTCGCTGGCTTTCGTATTTATCCATATAGTTCTCCATAAATTATAACACACTTAAAAGCAATATTAAATCGACATATTTTTTTTGGTTTCGCAAATCGTTTTTATTATAATACGAAATATAAAATAACACGACTTTTAAAAAACATGTAGAATTCTATACAAAAATCAAAAAATATGAAAGTTTTTGTTGCATTTTATTTAAAAAGGTGGTAAAATTCAAATGAAAGCAAGAATATTCGACTTATATAACTTGCAAGGAGTGAAAAAAATGGAAATTATAAGCATAACTGTAGGTGGATTCAGAAATATAAAACACATAAAATTAAATTTTGATTCCATCACTGCACTTGTTGGTCTAAATGGATATGGTAAATCAAATGTTATGGATGCAATTGATTTTGGTTTCGACTTTATCCATTCCACTAGCAATTCGCGTAATATTATGATGTCATCAAAAAAAGGGATACCTATTTTAAAATCTAATGCTGGACAGGATTTTTATTTTAATATTGAAGCAAAAACCACTTCAAACGAACAAAATTATTATATAAATTATGGATACACTTTTTCATGGCAGACCGATACAAATCCCGCAAGAATCACAAATGAATATTTAAACATCAAGAAAGACGAAAAAGGTCAAAAATACAATTCCTTTATTATAAGAAACAAAGATGTTGCCAAATATCGGTCATCTGAAACCGGACGTTGTAGTAAAAGCATTAAAATAGATGATTGCAATTTGGTGCTATCAAAGTTATTATCATTTGATGATTTGTATTATGCCAATATTGTAGAACAAGTTAACTCCATCCAATATTTTATTGAAAGACATCTCGATGCAAGTCCTTCATTCATTCCAGATCCTATAGTAGTGAAAGGATTTCAAGAATTAGAACTACAAGGAATACAAAGCATTCCTAGGGCAATTTTTTATTTAAAGAAAGATCACAGAGCTAAGTATGAATTATTAATTAATTCCTTTAAACAATTATTTCCTGATGTAATAGATATCGAGATTCAAGAAATTAAACTAAATCAAACTACTAAAATGAGTATTTCTGAGGATGCTCCATTTGTATTCACAGATAGCATTTACACTATGAGTATCATAGATGAAAAAATGATACAACCCGTTAGTTTTGAAAGTTTATCCGATGGCACAAAACGTATTTTCTTAATGCTAACCTTTGCTATAATTGCTGATATTAAAGGATTGTCTATGATTGCAATTGAGGAACCTGAGAACTCAATACATCCCAGTTTATTACAAAATTACATTGATGTACTTAGTCAACTTATAAATGATTGCAAAATAATTATAACTAGTCATTCTCCATATATAATTCAATATCTCAATCCTCACAGCATATATATCGGATTGCTTAATGATACCGGCGAATCAACTTTTGGAAGAATTGCGTCCACCAAAGTAAATACACTTCTTAGAGATGCATCAGAATATGATAAGTCCGTTGGCGACTATATTTTTAACATTCTTTCGAATTCTGATTCCGAAGAATATTTAAGAGAATACATCGAAACTAATGTCGAATAAGGTTATTGCTTTATTTGCCGAAGGTCCAACAGAAGTAGAGTTCTATAAAGCTGTGGTTATAGAAGCTCGCAAACTAATGGGCATCCCCTATTCTTGTGAGATAGAATACGTTGATATGAAAGGAATCGGCAATTATAAAAAAGACGCATTGAGAAAATTCAATAAACTAAAGCAAAATCACCCTAATGAAGAAATTTTTGTGTTTTTATGTATTGATCACGATGTTTTTGAATTTTCAAAAAAGCCTCCGTTCAACAAAACCGAACTTCAAAAATTACTACAAGATGCAGGCGCAAAAACAGTTACATATATTGTTGCGAAACAATCTATTGAAGAATGGTTTTTATGTGATTTAGATGGTGTGCTAAGTTATCTTAGGCTGTCTAAATCAACCAAAAGGCCCAAAGGCAATGGCCAGGAAGCCTTAAAAAAACTATTTAAAATGGCAAATAAACTTTACATCAAAGGTAGTAAAACCGAAGGTTTTATCGAAAAATTAAACATAAACAAAATAATACATTCCCAGTGCAATGTAATAAAACCAATATGTAAATCTCTAAATTTAGATTGCAAAATAATATGTAAGAAAAATATTAATTAAAAAGTTCACGCTTTTTAATTAATATTAAACTTCTCATATGTTTAAATGTTATTTATCTTGATCTTCGTAACACTAGACTTCAAAAAATACAGTTTTTAAAATCTAGTGAAATTTTATGAGTTCAAACATGTACCCCTTAACTTTAAAACGGCATCTAATTTATGCACCCCTTCCAATTATAACGGGGTGGTATCGTAAGATACTACTCCGTTATAATTTTTCTACTTTGTGAAGGGATTCGAACAAGGAGGGAGCAACATTTATGTTGCGGAAGAAAACAGTATAGTATACTGTTTTCGCCGACGTGGGCAACGAGCATCAGCGAGGCGATAGGCGCGTTGCGCCGGAAAAATCCCTTCAAGCGGGCCAAGAAACGAAGTTGTAACCTTTGGGTTGCGGCTTCGTTTTTAGTTTGAAGGGATTGGAACAATAGCAATTTTTGCAAGATAAATTCCTACATTTCAATAAATTTTATAAAAACAATACTCAATTAAAATTGACAAACGATACTATTGTATTATATAATTACATTAACAATATTTTACTTTAGATAGAGGTAAAAGCTATGAATTATAAAGTAGATTACAAAGTACAAAATGTTATGGAAACAGCCCCTTTGGGAAGTTGCTTTTTAGAGGGCGAAATTGGCACGCGTGTCGACCGTTTTATTCTTGAGCGTGTAAGCGGTAAATTTGCTCTTGAAAGCATTTTGCGTGAGGCTGAGGATTTCTTCCGTACACAGTATGACGATATTTATACCTTTGGTTATTGGAGAAGCGAATTCTGGGGCAAATTAATGCTTAGCGCTGTTAGATGCTGTCAGTATAATAACGATGAGGTTTTAAAAGAAGATTTGCGTAAATCTTGCTATAAAATGCTCTCCCTGCAAAGAGCAGACGGTTATCTTTCTACATACCGCAATTCAGATAATCTCTACCCTGTTGACGTAGTAAAATCCGCCTTTTACTCCGGTTGGGAGGCAAACTACTGCTGGAACGTTTGGGGTATGAAATACACCCTTTGGGCACTTATAGAAGCATACGAATATATGCAAGATAAAAAAATCCTTAACGGTGCAGTAGCACTTGCTGATTGGATTGTAGCAAAATTTAAGTTAGACGGCACACGTGTAAAAGACAGCGGCGTTATGGACGGTATGCCCTCAAGCTCTATCTTAAAACCAATGCTTGTGCTTTACCGTATTACAGGCGATGAAAAATATCTTACCTTTGGTAAAGACATCGTTAAGCAATGGTCACGTGAAGATAATGAAAGACCCAACCTTATTACAAACGCTTTGTCGGGTGAGGCTGTTGCCGACTGGTACGGTCTTTCAAGCAAAAAGCTTAACGAGGGTCACGACCTTGGTGCTGACTGGGTGCCAAAAGCATACGAAATGACAAGCTGCTTTGACGGTATAATCGAAATGTATCGTATTACAGGCGATGAAGTTTTACTCGACGCTTCAAAAGCATTTTATGAAATGCTCTTAAAATATGAAAGCAACATTTTAGGCTCGGTTGGTTATTGCGAACGTTATCAGCACGCCGCAAGCTACGCCGACTCAGCTACCGAAATTTGTGATGTGCTTCACTGGATGCGTTTATGCTATGAGTTATTCCGTCTTACAGGCGAAGCAAAGTATATGCAGTCCTTTGAAAAGGCGTTTGTAAATGCATATATGGCAGGTGTTTATGAAGACGGCAAAATGAGTGCCTTCTTTGTGCGCAGCGCCGGCCGTCATTACAGATCACAACCACAATGCGAAACACGTTATCAGCATTGTTGTCTTAATAACGTTGGTCGCGGACTTACAAACGCTGCTGAAAGCTGTGTTACTAAAAGCGAGACAGGCTACTATGTAAATATGTTCACTCAAAGCTATGTTCGTTTTGGCGATACCGAAATTCGCGTAGGTGCTAACTATTTTGACAGCGGTTGGGTTGGTATTTCGGTTAGAAATCCCGAAAAAGGCAAAAAGCTATATCTGCGTATCCCCGAATGGAGTAAACACACCAAAATTCGTGTAGACCTTGGCGATGAGGTTGTAGTGCCTGTTTGTGGTGATTATTACGAGGTTACTCTTAATGAAGATACAACCATTATGAAGATTCGTTTTGATATGTCGATAGAAATAATCAATTGCGATTGGCAACCCATTCCTGATGATGATTATCACAGCTTCCGTTGGGGCGACGGCACATTTGGTCTTTGCAACAAAGATATGATGCTTAAATGCTCTAAGGTAGTATTGCGTCGCGGCCCTGTAATACTGGCACGCAGTAAGAAGTTTGGTGCAAAAGAAGATGATATGTTCTCGCTCGATACACTTTACGGCAAGAACATTCAAAGCATTATAGCTCGTCCAATCATAAATAATATAGGTGTTTTAGTTACACTTAGAGTACACATAACAGTTGACGACGAAGTAAAAGAATACGTTTTGTGCGACTTTGCATCAGCGGCAAATGTTGATACAAACGATCCTAAGTTCTTCTCAATTTATCTATAACCTAATATCAACTTAATTAGGCTGGCGAAAGTCAGCCTGATTTAAAATAGTGGTGAAATATATGAACAACTCGTTCCTAAATATAATAAGAACTCCCGATGATATAAAAATTCAAACCGAAAATTCTCCGTTTCGTTTTGAAGAAAAAGGCACCCCAAACGAGACCCGTGCACAAGTTAAATGTACCGTAGAAAACGGTCTTTTAAGCATTTGGCTTAACACCGGTGGAGATGCTGTAAAGTTTATACGCATACGTTGGAACGGCGATATTTCGGGTGTAAATTCCCTTCTTGGCGACTCGGTTGCCCGCACACAAACCGACGACGCCGTATGGCACGGATTTTTACCACACGCGCAAATGCCTTGGTATTTTTACACTAATGACGGCGAGTGTCTGCACGGCTACGGTGTAAAAACCGGTTGCAATAGCTTTGCTTTTTGGTGTGCAGACCCGTTTGGTATAACATTATTTCTTGATGTTCGCAACGGCTCAAGCGGCATTATTTGTGACGAGCTTCTGTGCGCGCAAATTGTTTGCCGCAAAGGAGTTGCCGGTGAAAACAAGTACCACGCGGCACACGAATTTTGCAAGCTTATGTGCGACAAACCAAACCTACCCCCTA
Source organism: Oscillospiraceae bacterium (assembly GCA_015066515.1). GTDB lineage: Bacteria > Bacillota > Clostridia > Oscillospirales > Acutalibacteraceae > UBA737. The sequence continues at coordinate 75,368 of SVOH01000006.1, forward strand.
CCGCTGTTTACGGACTTAACAACTGGTACTGGGCATATGGTGCCATAGAAGAAAAGGTGGTTTTGGAAGAAGCCGAATACTTAGGCAAACTGACAAGCGGCTTTAAAAATCGCCCGTTTATGACCATTGATGATGGTTGGCAAATAGCACACGTAAAGGGTAAATATAACGGAGGCCCTTGGTATTTAACCAATGAAAACTTTAAATCACTTGCCGATACCGCCGATAAAATACATGGATTTGGTTGTCGCGCAGGTATATGGATAAGACCTCTGCTTACTTTGGCTCACATTCCTGCCGAGGCTACATATAATAGTCCAGCTAAAAATGGCGGTCTTACCCTTGACCCCACGCATGAGTTTTCAAAAGAGTTAATCTTTAATGATATTAAACGTCTGACGGATTGGGGCTTTGATATGATTAAGCACGACTTTTCATACATTGATTTGTTTAATGCTAACATTACCAATATCCCCTACTTGCGTTTTTACGACAAGACCAAAACCAATGCTCAAATTTTAAAAGAGCTTTATACCCTCATTCAGCAAGCGGCCGGTGATACGCTTATTATGGGCTGTAACACCATAAATCACTTGGCGGCAGGAATTCATCAAATTCAGCGCAGTGGTAATGACACAAGTGGCAGACATTTTGAGTTTACACGCCGCTTTGGGGTGCACTCTATGGTGCGTGCACCACAAAACAACGCCTTCTTCAGAACCGACCCTGACTGTGCCGCATTTACCGAAAAGGTGTCTATTCCTCTCAATTTAGACTTTTTAGAAATGGCGGCTATTACGGGGGCAGCAACATTTGCATCGGTTACTCCCGGTATTTTAGATAACACACAAGAAAAACGCTTGCAAGAAATTTTTGCAATTGCTGATAGCATAGAATATAAAGATTTTGCAACCGTTACCGACTGGGACCATACGGCAGTACCAAGCAAATTTAACTATTTGGGTAAAGAATATAACTACAACTGGTACAAAGACTACGAGGGCTCACGCCACTTTGTTTCTTGGATGGAATAAAATAATATACCAAAAGCACCCTATGAATTAAGGGTGCTTTTTATTAAACTTAACAATAGATTTTTATATCTTTGTGTGCTATAATGCTATGGTTTAATAAGGGGGATAAATATGAAGGAATTTTATTTAAAGCCAAAGTTTTTTGAAACCATTAAAAGCTATAGCAAAGACCAGTTTATAAAAGACATTATCGCAGGTCTTATTGTTGCAATTATTGCTCTACCATTGTCCATAGCGTTGGCCCTTGCTTCAGGCGTGGAGCCTGCTTGTGGTGTATATACCGCTATTTTTGCAGGCTTTATTGTGGCTCTTTTGGGTGGTAGCTGTGTTCAAATTGCAGGCCCTACTGCGGCGTTTGCTACCGTTGTTGCGGGCATTGTTGCCACAAAGGGTATGTCCGGACTTATTATTGCCTCACTTATGTCAGGTATTATACTTATACTTATGGGTGTGCTAAAACTAGGTTCGCTTATTAAATACGTACCCAAAACCATAACAGTTGGTTTTACTGCAGGTATCGCGGTTACAATATTCTTAGGACAAATAAAAGACTTTTTAGGAATTACATATCTAGACGGCGCAAAACCAATTGAAGCTATCGAAAAAGTAGAAGCCAACATACATAATATTCTTACATTTAATTGGCAGTCACTTCTTGTAGGCGCTATATGCCTTGCTATTCTTATAATTTATCCCAAATTTGAAAAGCGAGTTCCCCCATCTTTAATTGCTGTTATCGTTGGCGCATTACTGGTCAATCTTATTCCCGTATTTAATGAAGGCACCTACACTATAGGCGAGCTTTATACAATACCACAAGGATTTCCAAAATTTACATTGGGTGAAATCAAGTTTGACCTTGACACTGTAATTTCGCTTATACCCAATGCATTTACAATCGCCATACTTGCAGGAATCGAGTCTTTACTTTCTTGCGTTGTAGCTGATGGTATGGTAAACTCAAAGCACAATCCTAATTCCGAGCTTGTAGCACAAGGACTTGGTAATATGGCATCTGTCGCTTTTGGCGGTATACCTGCTACGGGTGCCATAGCACGAACCGCCGCTAACATTAAAAACGGCGGAAGAACGCCAATTGCAGGTATGGTGCACGCAGTTGTATTGTTGCTTGTTGTATTATTCCTTATTCCATATGCTTCTCTTATTCCAATGCCTACCATTGCGGCAATACTGTTTATAGTAGCGTATAATATGAGTGAGTGGCGTAGTTTTGTCAAAATAGTAAGCACCAAAAAAATTACCGATATTTTGGTAATGGTACTTACCTTTGCACTGACCATTATATTTGATCTTGTAGTTGCAATTATTGTAGGTTTAGCACTTCATTTTATAATTGTTCTTTTAAAGAAAATTGGAAAGAAGGCTTAAATTGAAAGCTGTAAAAAAATATATTCTGCTAATATTATTGGGACTTATCTCTGGCATTGTATGCGGACTTTGTGGGGTTGCTTTTTCAAAAGCTGTAGGCTTTGTAACAAGTATTCGCACACAAAACGACTGGATTTTATATCTACTTCCATTTGGCGGTTTGCTTTCGGTTGGAATTTATAAGCTTTGTCGTGTCAAAAATATAGGCACTACAAATGTTTTTGACTGCGTGCGTAGTGAGCAATATCTTCCACGTTCTTTAGCACCTGCAGTTTTTTGCGGAACCTGTATATCACATTTATTTGGTTCATCAAGCGGTCGCGAGGGTGCCGCACTTCAAATAGGTGGCGGCATTGCCGATACGTTGGCACGAGTTTTTAAACTTGACGAAGACTCTCGACATATTACTGTTATGTGCGGTATGGCAGCTTTATTTTCGGCTGTGTTTGGCACACCGCTTGCCGCGTGGATTTTTGTATTAGAGGTTATTTTGACCGGCCTTTGCCTACCGGCCGCAATACCCGTATTGCTTTCAAGTGTTACTGCCTTTATAATATCACAGTTATTACATGTTCATGCCGAAAGATTTTCTATTGGGGCACTGCCACAGTTTTCATTGGCTGTTGTGTGGAAAACTGTGGTTATAGTTGCCATATGTATAGTAGTAGCATTTATGTTTTGCAAAGGCTTAAATCTTGGAAAAAAATTTGCGAGAAAAGTATTTAAAAATGAATTTTTACGCATTGCTATAGGCGGTGCATTAATTGTAGTACTTACTGTTTTAATAGGTACCCGCGATTATAACGGCGGCGGAATTGATGTAATCGAGCGTGTTTTTGAAGGCAGTGTAAAATATGAAGCCTTTGCTGTGAAGTTGTTGTTTACTGTAATTTGTGTATCGTGTGGATTCAAGGGTGGAGAGATTATTCCAACACTTTTTATCGGTGCCACACTAGGCGGTACACTTGCAATAATTTTAGGTCTACCTACTGGCATCGGTGCCGCTATAGGAATAGCTGTCTTATTTGTTTGCGCTACAAAGTGCCCTATCGCAACTATACTGCTTTGCTGTGAAATGTTTGGCTTTTACTGTATTGCCTTTATTACGCCAATAGTAATTATAAGCTTTGTTGTAGCAAGATACAAAGGTCTTTATAGCAATAACATAGATCTTATAAACTTTATTAAAGAAAAATCACACAAACAATAATCTAACAGGTAAACATTCTTGTTTGCCTGTTAATTTTTTCTTGACAAAAGCATCTGTCTATTGTATTATTGTGATAGTACAATAATACAAGAAAGGAGCATCACCTGTGGCTTGGAATTTTTCAGCAGACAAACTCATTTATATGCAAATTGCCGATCGCATTATTATGTCGATAATATCCGGCGAATACGCACCTGGTGCACAAATTCCATCGGTAAGGCAATTAGCACTTGAAGCGGCAGTTAATCCAAATACTGTTCAGCACGCCTTTACCGAGCTAGAGAACGAGGGAGTAATAATTTCAAAAGGCACGGTCGGGCGTTACGTTACAGAAGACGAAAAAATAATTGAGAAGTGCCGTAAAAAAACTGCCGAGCAAACCATTAAGGCTTTTGCACAAAACATACAACCGCTCGGCCTTCAAAAAAGTGAAATAATTAAAATGTTAGAGGAGGAGTTAAGTTGAATATTCTTGAATGTAAAAATCTAACCAAATCCTACCGCAAAGGAATTCCTGTGCTTAGTAATTTAAATTTAGAAATTTCTGCCGGTAAAATCATTGGCCTGCTTGGACCAAATGGTTGCGGTAAATCTACGCTTATAAAGTTAATATCAGGTCTATTACAAGCTGACAGCGGCGAAATTCTTGTAGATGGAAATCCAGTAGGCGAACAAAGCAAAGCGCTTATTTCGTATCTGCCTGAACGTACATACTTTAACTCTTGGATGAAGGTCGAAGAGCTTATAATGTACTTTGAAGAGTTTTATGCTGATTTTGACACCTCTCGTGCATTTAAGTTACTTTACGACCTCGGCATCGACCCAAAAGCAAAGCTTAAAACCCTTTCTAAAGGTACTAAAGAAAAGGTTCAACTTATACTGGTAATGTCACGTAATGCCAAGCTTTATTTGCTTGATGAACCAATTGCGGGCGTTGACCCTGCTGCCCGCGAATATATTTTAAGCACAATTGTAAGCAATTACAATCCCGAGGCCTCAATCATTATTACAACCCACCTTATAGCCGATGTAGAACAGGTTCTTGATGACTTTTTATTTATGGGCTTTGGCGGAAAAATACTTAATTCGGGCAATGCCGAACAAGTACGTCTTGAAACCGGTAAAACACTTGACGATCTGTTCAGGGAGGTATTCAAATGCTAAAAAAATTACTGAGATACGATTTACAATCGGTATTTAAATATTGGTGGATAGCGGCGCTTGCATCATTTGGTATTTCTATTTTAGGTGGTGGAAGCATTGCCACTCTTGCTTCTGAGCACAATGATTCCGCATTACTTACTGCGGGTGCCGGCATAGGAGTTTTTATAGCTATTATGGGGCTTTGCGCCTTTATGCTTTCCTCAACAATACTTATTTTTGTAAGATTTTATAAAAACTTCTTTACCGACGAGGGCTATCTTACCTTTACTCTACCCGTTCGTCGCAGTCAGTTAATTATTTCAAAACTAATTATGAGCGTTTTGGTTAATTTTTCTACTGCATTGGTCTTTTTTATTGATATAATATTTATGCTTTCCATAGGTATTGGAAGTGAGGTTATACTCGAAGAAATACCTGCAGAATTAGCCGAATTTACTAAATATTTAAATTTTAAAGTTTCACTATACATTCTTATATATATAATAGAATTTCTATTTTTTGTGCTTTTATCTTCTGCCACTGCGACACTGTTTATGTTTTGTTGTATAACCTTTGCATCCATTATAACAAAAAAGGCAAAGGTTCTTACTGCTATAGGTATTTACTATGTTGCAACAAGTATAGTTTCTAGCATAACACAGTTTTTATATCTTTTTGGAATAGGTGCATTCAGCGAATGGTTTGCAGGGCTACCAGATAATATGTACGCACCAATAATTGCCGTCATTATATTGCTTATGATCTCATTTGTTGGGCTTATCGGCCTATTGCTTTATCTGCTTATGCATTGGATGCTTGACCGCAAGCTTAATCTTGCTTAAGGGGGAATTAAAATGGAAAAGAAAATAATATCTTTTATAGCCGCTATAATGGTACTTGTCCCCTGCCTGTTTATTAACGTTTTTGCGCAAAATAATGATATAACTATTTTAAACGGCGGTCAAAATTTACAGTACAGGGGTAACACCTATATGCGTTTTGACGCTTCGGCGGTAGATTTTGATTCCGAGGAATATCTTGAAAACATAAAATATGATACCATCGAAATCAAAAGCGCCGACTACGCAATAAGCAAAAATGCAGTTATGATAACCGCGTATTTTAATTATCGTGACGGCAGCACCCTTACGGCTTCTTTTATAGACCAAAATCACTATGGCGAGTATCTATCGCTAACAGAAAACGCCAATAACTATGAAATTGAGTTTTTCTATCCAAATCATACCACAATAAACACAACCAAGACGGCGCTTTGTGGGCAAAAAGTAACACTTGCGCAGCAAGACCTGATGTTATGTGACAATTTCAGCGTTGATGCGCAAAGCACCAATCAAATATATTCCATCACTCTAGGTTCTCTACTAATTGTAAACGACGATTATTACTATGTGAATTTTAAAGAATCCGACATAGCAGATCCTTATGAATTTTATCCCAATGATATGCAGTCACTAAATGCCTATAAAATAACCAATCCAGAGCTATGCGAACAAATAAAATCAGCATACGGCAACGGCGGTACTTTTGATTTGTTTAGTTCGGATTTCTTTGGCGGTATATCAACTGCATTTGTAATTATTATATTCTTTATTATTCCACTTGCAGTTTTAATACTGTTTATCATTCTTTATAATCGTGCAAAGTCAAATACATATAAGAAAATATTATTATCTATATGGATAGCAGCTGCCATTGAACTTTTAGTGTTTGTTGTAACTGCCCTGTTACTTTTAGCGTTTAAATAAAATATAAATTAAACGGTTTTTGAAATAATTTCAAAAACCGTTTAATGTTTATGTATTATATTTGTGATGGATTATTACCGGTTTCTCTCTTGTATGTAGTAGAGAAATATCCAGCCGAACTAAATCCCAATGTATCTGCCGTTTCACTTACCGACATACCTCCCTTTAGCATAAGCGTAGCAGTTTTAATTTTAAGGTTTAAAAAGTATTTATGTACACTCATACCTGCATACTTATCAAAAAGTCGTTTAAGGCTTGATACACTCATATTAAGTGAGGCCGCAAGTTCACTTACCGAAAGTTGCTCTGCGACACGCTCGTTCATAATTTCAAGCGCCCTTTTAAAAAGCTCGGTTTCGTGTGTTTTGGTTTTTGATAATGTAACCGCACCATCAGATAGCGACAGTACAATACGGCTGATATAGGTTGACAATGTGTGCAAAAAAACATTATCATCTGATAAATAAGATAATAGATGTACAACTTGTAGAGATTCATTATTAAATATTTTTTCGCGCTCGTATTCATAAAACTCAATAAACGATTTCATAAGTCCGCGACCGTACTTATCAAGGTGACATGCTTTGCGCTCTAATTTTTTACAAATTTCACCTGACATAGAAAACGAAAAAACAAAAAGCGTAACACCGTCATCGCCCACTACATTAAACTTGTGTAGTTCAAGCGGTTTATGAAAAATTATATCACCGCTTTTAAATTTGTGAACGTTTTCATCCGCCGAAATTACAACCTCTCCGTCTACAACGTATACCACTTCCCAAAAGTCGTGCATCTCACCCGCAAAATTATGGCCCTTTTCAAAATGCAACTTAAAAAAACTATGTATTTTTTCTATTTTTACCTGTTCTTTAACTTCAAAACTTAGCCATGCCATAAATTTCACCACTTTTGAACTAAAATTATACTTTTTTTTAAAATTTATATTGATTTATACTTTTAGACCATTTATAATAATTAATATAAATTAAAACTTTGCATATGTCAAGGAGTTGTTTTTATGAAAAAGTTAAAGGTTATAGTTATAGGTGCGGGTAACCGTGGCGGCACATATACCGACTATATGACCCATATGCCCGAAAAGTATGAAGTTGTTGCTGTTGCAGAACCAAGAGATAGCCGCAGAGAATACGTTCAGCAAAAACACAATATTCCCGACGAAATGTGCTTTACTGATTATAAGCCTCTTCTTGCTCTTGGCAAAATTGCAGACGTTGCTCTTATTGCTACAATGGACCGTCAGCACTTTGAGCCTGCTATGATGGCCATCGATTTGGGCTACGATCTGCTTCTCGAAAAGCCAATCACCCCTACACCTGAAGAGTGTATTGCGCTTACAAATCGCGCCAACGAAAAGGGTGTTAAGGTTGTTATTTGTACTGTTTTACGTTACACATTCTTATTTGATAAAATCAAAGAGATAATTGACTCAGGTCGCCTTGGTAGAATTATGTCTATTAACCACGAAGAATGTGTTGAACTTGTTCACCAGTCACACAGCTTTGTTCGCGGCAATTGGCACAACAGTAAAGAAAGCTCGTTTATGCTTCTTCAAAAATCTTGTCACGATATGGACATTTTGCAGTGGCTTCTTGGTAAAAAGTGTAAAAAAGTTCAATCTTTCGGTACGCTTTCTTACTTCACTCGTGAAAATGCACCCGAAGGCGCACCCGATCGTTGTTTGGAAGGTTGCCCCGTAAGTGACAGTTGTCCTTTCGATGCTACAAAACTCTATCTTGAGAATTCAAGCAACTGGTTCCGCAGTGCCGCTACAAAGCTTGTTAAATCAAGCGATGAAGACGTTAAGAAATCTCTTATGGAATCAAACTATGGCAAATGCGTATTCAAGTGCAACAACGACGTAGTTGACCATCAAACTGTAAATATGCTATTTGAAGACGATGTTACCGTTACGTTTACAATGAATGCATTTAACTCGGGCGGTAGATTTATTAACATCTACGGCACCAAGGGCGAACTTCGTGCAGCGCTTAAGGGCGATTCTCCAATTCGTGTTTATGACCACCTTACCAAAGAAACCGAAGAAATCCCCTGCAATGCTACCGATGGTATCCTTGGCGGTCACGGTGGTGGTGACGGCGGTATTGTTGTAGCGCTTTACGATTATATGACAGGAAACTACACCGGTAACGCTGTTCCTACTATAGACGAATCTTGCTATAACCACCTTATCACCTTTGCGGCCGAACACGCTCGCCTTACAGGTACGGTTGTTGATGTAGAAGAATACATAAATGGCTTGAAAAAATAAAATTACTATAATATAATACAGTTAAGCCTATTGCTTAACTGTATTATTTTTTAGGAGATATCATTATGATTAAAGTTGGAATTGCTGATTATGGCCTTAACGTATGGTACGGCAATATGCACGATTACGAATGGCGACTTTCTATGCTTAAAGAATTAGGCTTTGATGGTATTGAGCGACTTGAAGCTGCAAATGCCGAAACAGCCCTTCGTTATAACGCGCTTGCTCATAAAATGGGTATGGACTTTACTACCTGCCGCGGCACGAACGCTGCCGATACCCTTGCCTTCTCATCAGGGCTCGGTAAAAACTATATTTGGGTGCAGTCAACGGCTTCTGATTTTGACACCTTTTGCCGTCACGCCAATCATCAATCGCAGATAGCAAAACAGTACGGCGTTAAAGTGGGTATTCACAATCATTTGGGCACTCTGGTTGAAACTGAGGAACAGTTAGAAGAATTTTTAACCCGCTGCCCCGATTGTTACATAGTTTTTGATATTGGTCATCATCACGCAGCAGGTGGCGATCCGCTTTATATAATAGAAAAATATTTTGACCGTCTTGTAACGGTGCATTTTAAAGACTACGTTATAAAAGATGCTGACGCTACTGTTTGGTCAAGCAGACTTCGTTTTTGTGAGCTTTCGGGCGGTGTTATGGGCGACGTGCCAAAAAAGGTTGCCGAAGCTTTAATTAAAAAGGGTTATGACGGTTGGGTTATGGTAGAGCATGACACCCACCTGCAAGACCCACGTATTGATTTAAAAATTAGCCGCGATTATTTAAAAAATTGCGGTATATAAAGGAGAACGAATTATGTCAAATCCAATTAAACTTGGCCTCGTAGGCATAGGTCGCGCCGGTTGGGGTATGCACGTAAGCGACATTGAAAAGATGTCCGACAAATATGAGTATGTTGCCGCTTGTGACCTATTACCCGAACGCGTTCAAAAAATGGTGGATAAATTTGGTTGTAAAGGTTACAGCAATATTGATGATATGTTGGCTGATACCGATGCCGAAATAGTTTGTATTGCAACACGCTCATGCGACCACTACGAGCACGGCGTAAAGGTGCTAAAGAGTGGTAAGGATTTGCTTATGGAAAAGCCCATTGGTTTAACGCTAAAGCAGGCAGAAGATTTGTTTGCAACAGCAAAGGCAGAGGGCCGTAAAATTTACGTGCGCCATAACCGTCGCTTTGAAAGCGTTTTCAACGAGATTAAAAATGTAATAGAGTCCGGTATACTTGGCAATGTGTATGAAATTAATATTTCTCAAGGCTCTTTCCAACATCGTGACGATTGGCAAACTTTAAGTGAGTTTGGCGGTGGTCAGTTACTTAACTGGGGACCACATATCATTGACCATTCACTTCGCTTGCTTGGAACCCCTGTTAAAAACATTACAGGCGAGTTAAAGCAAGTAACTGCGGGTGGTAACTGCGAAGACCACGTTATTATTCACTTTGAAAGTGAAGCGGGCAGAACTGTTAATATGTGCATTAGCGGCGGTATGGCTTTACGCGCAGGCAGACGTTTTAGCATTTACGGTGACCGCGGCTCTATGCTTTGCGGTGAAGACGGCAATGAAAAAAGCATTAAGCTTCGCTATATAAACCCTGAACAAGAAATACCACCCGTTGTATCTGACCCCGGCACACCCGGAGCCGCTTTTGGCGCAAGCGGCACATACGCATCTGCTACAGAAATCGACTGGATAGAAAAAGAATATATTGCCCCTGCCGAAGATCTATCGGTTATATGGGACTATATGTACGATAGTTATCGAAACGGTGCCGATTACCCAATAAAAGAGGAAGAAGCACTCGCGGTTATGCAGGCTGTTGAGGCTGTGCGTAAAAACACAAAATTTGATTTTCATAAGTAAACACAAAAGGCTTGGGTAAATTCCCAAGCCTTTAACTCACTTTATAAATATCTATTATTTCTTTTAGTTGCTTCAAGAGCAATTGCGTCAAACACTTCTAACCTGTTTTTGCAATAATTAAATTTTATTTTTGTCGACGGAGAAGAACAACCTATTCCCATAATCATAAAGGTTGAAAAACCGGTAACTTTTTCTATTGGAATATCTTTTCTAAAACCAAACGCGCCCTTTGCCACAACTCTTTTATTAGTTACTACAAGCTCACGTTTTTTGAGTATGTAACTTAGCAAAAGTGTCATTCCTGCTATTATTATAGAAATAACAATTCCTGCAAGCATTATTCCTATCACACCTACATCAATCGCCCAGATTATAAACCCTAAAAGGCAAATTGGTGACAGTGTCCATAAAAACGCTATTAAAAATTTAAATTTTACAAAATCTGCTCTGGCCAAAACTCTTTCTTCCATATCTTTTTCCCCTTAAAAATTTTAATGCTTTTAGTAGTTTGCTCATATTATAAAATTATATCAAAATATTGTCAAGCGAAAAGAGACTTCCTAATCTGATATGCACCCCAAAAGTTAGACACTTTTGGAGGTGCATATCAGATTTTTCCCAAGTCTTTTGTTATATTAATCCCATATATTATAAGGCGTAACAGCAATTATTGCATTACTTTTTGATATTGACACAAATAAATTTGGTATGATACAATTATAGAAAATGCTTCTGAGGTGATTTGTATGGACAATATTGTACTAAACAGAAAATGCATTTTATCACCTGTAAAAGATTGCGATTGGGCAAGCGAAATGGTTTTGAATCCCGCAATTATAAAAGATCCCCAGAGCAATCGTATACATATGCTCGTGCGTGTATCGGGACCATACCCCCAAAAGCAGCTTTTGGGTAAACCGCTACCATATCCAATCTTTATGGCATACGGTTATTCCGACGACGGCGGAGAAACCTTTGAGTTTGATTTTTCTATGCCAGCTCTTGCCCCTATGCTTGAATACAATAAAGATAATCTTTGGGTTCCTAACGGCAAGGGTGAAAAAGTACCTGCTTTTCACAACGGCAGTCTCGAGGATCCACGTATGTTTTTTGTTGAAGGTGAATGCTATCTTACCCTCGCTTGCCGAATGTTTCCACCAGGACCGTATTGGGAGCAAGACATATCAACACAATGCACGCCTGACTGGGCGCTAAATAGCGATAGTCCTTTTTATATTGGTGATAATTACACCGTTACCGTGCTTTATAAGGTTAACTTAAAGGCCCTTGGCAACAAAGATTACGCCAACGCTTTTACCTTTATAACCAACCTGACCGATCCAAAATACGGTCAAGACCGTGATGTCATTATAATGCCAAATAAAATGATGATTGACGGCAAGCTTCAGTACGTTATGATTCACCGCCCCGTTACACCAAACAAGTACGACGAGTTTAGCGAAACAAAACCGTCTATTGTAATTTCGGCGGCACCCGATTTTTATTCTTTTGCTTTAAACGCAACAAGGTGTGAGTTACTGTACTCCCCATCTGCTGAGTGGCAAGGTGACCGTGTTGGTGCAAGCACTCCCGTGATTGATATGGGTAACGGCGAATGGCTGTTGTGTTTTCACGGTAAACAAAACGATGAGTTTGGTTATGCACAATCATTTATGATACTTCAAGAAAATGAAAACGATTTTCCAAAAATTACACATCTTTATCCTAAGCGTTGGATAACCAATGAGGCCGATTTCGAAAAACCGTCAAAATTCGGTATTCCTTGTGTGTTTTTTACCGGAATGATAAAACAAGATCAACAATTGTTGGTAAGCTATGGCGCGGCGGATGAATTTGCCGCAACTATGACACTTGATTATGATAAGCTTGTCAAAACCTTAAGAAAATATCCTTACAATCAATAATATATAGGATAACTCTTTTAAGGATATTTCGACTTTACTTTTGATGTTGGTATAATTAAACTATGTTCTAATGATAGGAGTTTACAGAATGAATGAAATAGTTTTATGGCGAAAAGAATTGCTTTCTCCTGTAGAGAATTCTGACTGGGCAGGCGAAATGGTTTTGAATCCTGCAATTATCGAGGACCCAAAAACCAAAAGAATACATATGATTTTCCGTGCAACAGGTCCTTACCCACAAGCTCGTATCGATGGCGAGGGTATGCCTTATCCAATATTTTTGGGGTACGGTTACAGTGACGACGGCGAGAATTTTACCTTTGATTTAGAAAATCCGGTTTTAGCGCCCGCATTAAACTACGACAAAGAAAATATTTATATAACTAATTACAAGGGAGAAAGGGTACCCGATTTTACCAACGGTTGTCTCGAAGATCCAAGATTGTTCTTTATAGATGATGAATGCTATATGACCGCCGCTTGCCGAATGTTTCCACCAGGTGCATATTGGGCTAAGGGTTACACCGGTCATTGTTTACCCGCTTGGGCAAAAATTGAGGATCAAAATCCTTTTGGCACACATGAAAACCAAACTGTTACCGTTCTTTACGAGGTGGATTTAGATGAACTTTCAAACCAAAATTATGAAAAGGCATTTACCTATATTACCCCATTAAATGACCCAGTCTATGGCGAAGACCGTGATGTTGTGTTCTTTTCTAAACGAATGATGGTCGACGGTAGGCTTTGCTATATAATGCTTCAGCGCCCTGTAACACCTTATAAATACCCTGAATTCACGGCGACTCGCCCTTCAATTGTTATTTCTGCCGCTGAAAGTTTTGAGGATTTTGCAACCAACAACAATGTAAAAAGAAGATTGGTGTTAAGCCCCACAGAACTGTGGCAAAAAGAGCGTGTTGGCGCAAGTGTACCACCGCTCGAAATCGGCGAGGGCAGATGGTTGCTTAACTATCACGGCAAAAAGGACAGATATGAAGGCTACGGTCAATCGTTTATGATCTTTAAAGAGGTAGAAAACGATATGCCTATATTAGAAAAATTAAGCCCTGAAAAAATGATTGCCTGCGCAGAAGAATTCGAAATGCCGGCTCGTTTTAGTATACCTTGCGTTTTCTTTACAGGTATGATTTTTCATAAGGGCGATTTGCTTGTAAGCTATGGTGCCGCAGATGAGCGTGTGGGTTTACTTAAAATTGACTATAAAAAGCTTATGGAAAAAATGGATGAGCTATAAACTTAACAACATCAACGAAAGACTTGGAGAAAACTCCAAGTCTTTTAAAATATACCACACAACCGCAAAACGAACAACCAATTATCCGTTTTCATATAATATAATGCCGATATAAATTCGGTAATAAAATTTAGGAGGAATAATATGGCTACTTTTACCAATCAAGCAACCTTGACCTATAACGGCACAAGCACAAATTCAAATATTGCCTTTGGTGAAATATTAGACGTGTTATCTGTAACCAAAACGGTGGTAGAAGACAGTTACTCGCAGGGCGACACCGTAACTTACGTTGTTTCTTTAAGAAATACAGGCGGCAACGCTTTAACAAACCTTACCGTTACCGATGATTTAGGCGCCTACACTTATGAAAGCGGCACCGTTTATCCGTTAACATATGTAAACGGCTCTGCTTTGTATTTTGTTAATGGTGCATTACAGCCCGCACCTGCCGTAACAGCAGGTCCACCTTTAAGCATCACGGGCATCTCTATTCCCGCCAACGGCGATGCTGTTATAGTTTATCAAACAGTTGCTAATGCTTTTGCAAATCCGGAAGCAGGCGGTAACATTGTTAACACCGTTACCGCTACCGGCGATGGCTTAAGCGCACCCTTAACAGCTACTGCTACTGTTGATGCGCAAACAGCTGCAAACCTTTCTATTTCAAAATCTATCACACCATCTCAAGTTGTTGACAACGATCGTGTAACCTATACCTTTGTTATTCAAAATAGCGGTAACGAAGCAGTTTTGGCTACCGATGATGCAATTATAAGCGATTTATTTAACCCAATATTAACAGCTTTGGCGGTAACCTTTGAGGGTGCAACCTGGACCGAAGGTACCCAATACAATTATGACGAAACAACCGGACAGTTCACAACCGTTGCCGGTAATATTACCGTTCCTGCCGCAACCTACACAAGAGATACCGTAACCGGCGAATATATTCTAACACCCGGTATTGCAACACTTGTGGTAACAGGTACAATATAATGATATAAACAAAAGACAAAAAGGCTTGGAGAAATCTCCAAGCCTTTTAATTATGTATTTTAAATTACTTATTAAGCGCTTCGTTAACTGCAACTGCGCAAGCAACAGTCATACCAACCATTGGGTTGTTACCCGCGCCAATCAAGCCCATCTTCTCAACGCACTCTGAATCAGTAGATAAAAGACCTTTTTACAACATAGCCCGAAAGCCTTATAAAACCTTACTTTGTGACATTATAGAAATGTAAACTTAAATAATACTAAACACATCGTTTCAAGTTTTCTTAAATACATTATAACGTGTTTTTATATGTTTGTAAGCCTCGCTTTTGCTAAATTATATGAATAACAATTTTTTGTGCTCTGTTGTTATTCTAAATAATTTAAAAGAAAGAAGTATGTACATTTCTTTAGATTAGGCTTTTTTAGTAGTCTTTTAAGTTCTTCTTCGGTGTAGGTTTCAATATGATTCTTATCAACCTTGATTGCCTTCTTCCTCATCGTCCCAAGGAACGTCAGGTAAACCAATGCCGCTTGTGACAATAATATCGTTTTCATATAAAGTAAATATTTCAATTTGTGCTTTTATAAAAGTCTCTTTATTCATGTTACTTCCTCCCCCAACAATATTATTGTGCATCTAAATAAGCTTTTGCAGCATCGCCGTATTTCATCATAGCAATTAGTAGATTGCTTAGGGCATTGTCGCTACCACCAATTTTTACATTAGCATAGGACTCTACGCTATAGGTAATGGTGTTACTAACTTCGGTTTCGCCATTAAATACGGTAAGTTGTACTGTATCTCGCATTTTTGTAACGTTAATACCACTAACGTATACATAGTACCGATTATCAGTATTGCTTATTTTTGCAAACTGACTTGCCGGTATTTCTATTGTAGTAGTACCACAAGTTGCTTTTACAACAAGATTATTTATATTGTCGGCTTGTATAGTAAAGCGCAACGTGGCCGCTTCGTCAAGGTACAAACCGGCGCCCTTCCACTTAACAGATGGGTTATCAATAACCTTGTATTTAAGATTTTGTACCGACCCGGTTATAATGTCAGCCGATGTTCCCCAAGCCTTTTGAACGTCTGTCAAATCGGCGTTTGCAAGACTATCTGTGTTGTAATCGGTATACATCTGCGATTCGGCACCATAGTTAAGCAAATCAACAAGCAATGTACGCAGTTGGGCATCATCACTATATTTTTCAAGCATATTATAACAATAACGCTCTACGCTATATTCACTTGTTTTAGATGTATAGGTTGCACCGTCTTTTGTTCCGCAAAGATTAGCGTAGATTATATCGGTCATACGGTGTGGAGCAATTTTATCAAACGTAAATACATAGTACTCTCCGCTTTCGGTATACTTGCTTACAGTATAGTCTTTACCGCGGAATGTGAATTGAATGTATAAATTCTCATAACCTAAGACATCTACCACACTCTTTTCAACCATATAGTTTACAGCAATGCTATCGGTAAGGGTAATGCTTGCACCTTCAAACACGTGTTCACCGCAAGGCCAGTAGCACACGTCACAGATGCTGTCGTCGTTTGTGTCAGAATGTGTTTGCTCATTAAACGTATCGCCACAAGTAACACAAATATTTGCATGGGTGTTTTCATCTATATAATAGTTGCCCGATGCTGTGTGACCGTCGATTTCGCTAGGTTTGGTTCCGGTCATAACGCCCTCTACAAGATATGCGTCGCACACTGAACACTGGAAGTATGGTATTGGGTCTACGCCGCCACATTCAGATGTAAGTGCATCCTGCTCTACCCAATTATGACGACCGGTATAGCCTGTGCCAATGTGCTCGAGCGGTTTATCAGAATGTATATCGGCATTTTCTGCAAATTGGAGTCCGCAAACAGAACAAGTCTTATATGCCACAGTAGCCTCGGTTTTACAGTCGCCTGCAGTAGCTGCTACCACAGAGCTAAACTGATGTCCGCCTGACGGAATCTCACGGGTAGAAGTATAATCGCAGCTATCACACTTGGTGTTCATAACACCGCCAACAACGCAGTCGGCATCTGAAACAACACCTGCATCAACCATATTGTGTACGTGCTGATAGTTACACTGAACACATTTATAATTGTCATCATAAATATGCGAAACTGTACCGGTTGTAATACCGCAACCACATTTAATTGAGTGTGTGGTATTATCGCTTGATACAACCTCAATAGCATCGTGGAACGGCAAAAGTGATGGCATACCGCCCTCAGAGGTAATCCACTTGCCTGTGCGATTAAGTCCTGTGCCAATTTCAGTACCAATAGCTTCGGCAGTAGAACCTGTAAGCTTTATCATATCCTCATCGGTATAACCGTACTTTGTAACAAGTGCCGATATATCCTGATCAGTATAAATGTTTTCAACATTTTTAGCATAGTTGAAATCATCAGAAGGATATTGAGGTTGTGGCTTTGTGCCTAAAATCAGAGAATCTTTAAATGTATTTTCCACAACCACATTTTCACCGGTCAAAATCGACGCCGATGAACCAACAAGTGTTAACGTTTTGGTAGTACCGTTTTGGTTCCACAAGGTATCATTGCCATAAACCAAGCAATTACTTATGTTTGCAAGGTCGGTATCAAGGTTGCCGGCAAGAACACCGTTTTCACCATCAGCGGTTGCAGTAGCACGCATATAGCAGTTAGATACCTCAATAGCATCAATATTAATTGTACCCTGAACCTTGGCACCATAATTAGTACCAAAAGCAATACCTGTAAGGGCACCTACTCGACGGTAAGAAGAAAAATAAGAATTTCTTATAGCAATATTTTTGTAATAAACACCTGTAAGATCGATCTCTACATCGGTAATTTCGGTGGTGCCACCACCGTCAATTACAGGGAACAAACTGGCCGCTTCACCATTATATTCACTTTGCGAAGCAACCGAAGCATAAAGACCATAAATTTTTATACCGTTACCGTCAAAGCTACCGTTAAACTGAGTAGCATTTGGAGTAGAAATCCAGTTAGCAGGAGTATAACCCGCCGATTGCATATTACTAAAATATGTATTAACAGCCGAGCCTGATGTAATGTTCATAATCTTTGCGGCGCCTCCCATAGCGTCAACCGTAGCCTTAGGCTGTAGGATTACGGCATCTATACCGTCAGCCATTTTATAATGCTTACCTGTTGATGCGGCAGGAGTTGTGCGAAGTGCAAGATAATTAAGCTCTTCGGCGCTGTCAATAATAATGGGGTCTTCTGCTGTACCCTTCTCTCCCTTGTCGGCAAGGGTAGAATCAGTTACTGTGTTATCCCAATAAATTATATTGGTTGCACAGTCTTGTATATCTTCGGGAATTTCGGGATCCTCAGGTTCTTCGGGCTCTTCCCCACCGCTTTCGCCACTACCACCGCTTGATGAGGACTCGTAGAATAGACGAAGTGCGGGATACTTACCCTCTACAGTAATCCAAGTGTTAGTCCAATCAAGACCTGGCATTTGGGTTGCGGCGTCATCGCCCTTTATAGCACTTACATCAACCTTTTTCATATCGGTATCTGCGTAGGTTGTGTATGTAGAAAGCTCTTGATCAGTGTAAACGTTTTCAAAACTATTTACTGTATGCGTTTTAGAACTTGAAGAATAAGTAGGATATGGTGTTGTACCAAGAATTAAACTGTTGTTTACCGTGTTTATTGCATTTGCATCACTTGTGTATGCACCCGAATAAAGTGGAATTTGCTTGTCAAGTCCGATAGCATAGCTATAGTTACCGTAAACCAAACAATTATCGATATGCACAAATTCTTTGGCATATGTTCTACCTACAAGCAAGCCCGATTCGGCAAAATAGCTTGCTGTGGCACTAGAATTTGCAATGTAACAGTTCGAAACCTCACAATTTTTAACGTTTACAGTACCTACGCCTATACCACCTGCGCAATAAGCACCAATAACGCCAATACGTCGACTTGATTCTAAATAAGAATTTCTAAGTGCAAAATTTTGGAAGGTGTTACCTGTGTGACCGTCGGTTGTATAAACTGTACCGCCGTCAATACCGGGGAAAAGTCCAACATTGTTGCCTGTGCCGTAAAGACCGTAAATTTCTACGCCGTTACCGTCAAAGCTACCGTTGAACACGGGTGGGTCAGACGAATAATTACACCATGCAGTTGCCGTTATTGTTTCGGTAAGATATGTTTTTACAGCGTTATAATCGGTAAAACCCATAAGTGTTTCGGCATCTACCGAAGCCTTTGGTTGCAGTATCATTACGTCAATGCCGTCAGCAATTTTATATGACTTTCCGCTTGAAGCGGTATTAGCAATATAATTAAGCTCTGCTGCAGTTAAAATTATTATATTGCCGTTGCTGTCTACGTTTGTTTCATCGGGAGCTGTTTTTGTGCCGTCCCAATAAACGATATTAAGGGTATCCTGTTCGCCATCATCAGTAGTAGGTTCGTTATAGAACAATTTAAGCTCCGGGAATCCGTTCTCGGTTGTAGTCCAGGTGTTTTCCCAATCAAGAGCTTGCATATTGCTTTCTGCCGCAGCACCTTGCATATTTGCAGTTTCAAGCAATTCGACTGAACCGGCCTTTAACACACCGTAGCCATTCTCACTTCCTGTATTTGCACCGTCATATGTAAATTTTGTCATATCTGTATCGGTATAAACGTTTACAAAGTTACGTTCATCTCTGCTTGGCGAGTTATCAATACCGCTCCAAGGAGCCGCGCCGCTTATTATCAAATTAGTAAACTTATAATATTCCTCCCCATTAACAAGTGAAGATTTTGCACGAAAATATGCAAAAATTCCGGATATGTTTCCACCCAAAGCAGAATAAAGTTCGTTTCCATAAACAAGACAGTTATTAACCTTAACATAGCGCTTTTCCGTATCGTTATGAGCATCAATTCCTCCGCCTATTGCACCAACCGAATAGTTAGCGCCACTGTTTGTTGTAGCGGTTCTTGTCTGAATAATGTAGTTGTTTGTAACAACACACTGTTCAACCGTTAAAGATATAAGTCCGTTATCGTCATTAGCATAACCTATTATGGCAGATGAATATTTATATCCACCTATGTATGAATTTTTAATGGCAAGATTTTTTACGGCTACAGTTCCCGTTGCAACAGGAACTAAACCACCATAAGCACCTGCAGTACTGTTGGCACCTTCCGAATAAAGGCCATATATCGTGACACCATTACCGTCAAGTGTAGCTTGAAATGGATTGCTTTGATAATCCCAAGAATTTATGTTGTTACCGTTAAGCTGGTTTTTAACCTGCTCGAGTGTAAGCTCACCCGCATTTTCGTTCATATAAAAAGATTTAATGCCATCGTTTACTTTATATGTTTTACCGGCACCTGCGGCACCCGATTTTAAAACAACCCACGCAAGCTCTTCGGCGTTAGTAATTATTACATTGCCTGCATCGTCGGTTGTAGTAGGTTCCGAGTAGGTACCGTCCCAAGTATCGCTTGTGACGTCTGTCGCTTGTACGTTTACACTAACACCCGTAAAAAGCGATATTGCAAGAATGGCAAGGACAAGTGTTATACTAAGAGATTTTTTAGCATAATTCATAATATTGTTCATTTATTTGCCCTTCCTTTCTTATGGTTTTTCATAACCGCAATCACAATCTTCTGAATGCTTTTCGCGGTTATATGGCTCTGCACAATGCTCACATAACGTCCAATGATAGTTGTCGTTATAATATGTTTCGCCGCCACTATGCTGACCACGAGAACTAATAACTACATTATCGACAGGCTTGGTTAATGCTTCGTCCTTAAAGCAAGCGCTACAAGCGTCGCACTGCCAATATTCTATGTTACCGTCTTTTAAACAGTTGGCAGGTACACGCTCATAATGGGTTGCCGTAAGGTGACCCGTAGGAGCAATTAACACAGAAGATTTATCCGTTATTTCTGTTGTGCAGTTAGCATCCTCGTAATATCTGTTACAATCGCAAGAATAATACGCAATATTACCGTATTCAGTACAGGTTGGAGCTTTTGCTTCAACATACTTTGGATTGTGTTCGAGTGTGTTTGCTTTTGATTTTATAATCTCAAATTCATCAATTAGTGTTCCTGTTGTTTGATAGGTTGTAATCTTAAATGAAGTAGGTGTTACCGCAATGTTTGAAAATGCAGGGACCTTTTCTTGATTGGTAACAGCCGCATAAGTAGCATTTGGACTTACTATGTTATAGAATTTTGATCCTGTAGCACTATGGGCTGTAATATAAAGCACGCCGTCAGGGTCGGTTACACTCCCCCCACCTGTTGAAGTATCAGGAGTAAGGTTATTCATTATATAACTTCTTGTGTATGTATGGTCGTGGCCCATAAGCACAACGTCAATACCAAGCTCAGTAAATACGGGAGATAGTTCGTTTCTTCTATTTATAATATCTGCGTCTACCGAATGGGAAGCAATACTATAAAGCGAATGATGGAATACTACTACCTTCCACAAAACGTGAGGATTTTTACGCATTGCCTCTTCCATAAAGGCTTTGTGCTCGGCGGTGCTTTGCATCATAGTATTGATATTCATAAACAAAACATTGTTATAAACATACCAATAATCACAGCCCGCACTACCGTTATATTTACCGTAATCTGTGGTGTTTGCGTGATTAAAATGCTCGTTGTAATTAGACGAAGCATCGTGGTTGCCCATAACAGGAGCTATCGCAAGTGAACTAAGATCGGGACTAAAGAAATAATTATACTGTTCTTCGCTGCTACCCGAGTTTACTTGGTCACCGCCTGAAATAAGGAAGTGAGCATCTGGAAATTTTTGTGAAGCAACGTTTAAAGTGTTTATCCAAGCGTTCGCGTCAGCAATGTGTGAAGCAGTAGAGTTTGCCGCACCCGCAGTTGTGTTTGCGCCAATTTGTGGATCACTTAAGAATATAAAATTAAAATCTCCGTTAGCACCTGTTGAAAAGGTATATACTTTAGATACCGTAGAATCATTTACCAAACGGTAAACGTACTCGGTGTCGGGCGCAAGATTGGTAAGAGTTGCCTTACAGTAGTTATAACCTTGGTCCTTAGATGAAGTTACTGTTGCGGTTGCGGTGCTGTATTCTGTCGGGAACATGTCGCCGTTTTTAACCGCGTACTGCACCGATGCCGAAGCTGATTTATACGGTTCGTACCAGGTTATATTGCGCTGGGTTTCGTCTTCACCCATTGTAAGAGCAATGTTTTTTTCGGTAGGCATTTCACCGTTTGGGTCAATACTCATACTCTCGGCCGAAAACCAAATATCAGAGCTGCTGTTTGTAGCATTGTGAACTTCAATAGCTATTGTGTTTTCGCCAGATTTTAGCAAAGTTGCATCTACCGTAAATTCGCCCTTTAAAGGTGCGGTACCGGCTGAACCACCATAAGATAGGTTGGTTGTAAGGTCATCGGCATAAAAGCCCGCAACACGAGTTCCGTTTATATAAACAACGGCCGCATCATCATAATAAATTGTGCCGTTTAAAACACCGATTGCATCAGCATCAAGAGTAACTGTTGTTCTAAAGAAATATGTTGGAACGGTTGGTGCCGCACTACCGTCTATGTAGAGGTTTAACAACACCGTTGGAATAAACGATCCCGTGCTACTAAGGTCGGCAAGTTCACCTTTTTTGGAGCCGAATTTGCCTGCCGCAGTCTTCCAGGCACTATCATTAAATGAATTAAGCGCCCACGAGTGACGGTTGCTGTCCCCTGCCGACGGGTCGGTGCCATCATCAAGATAACTCCAACTGGTGTTTTCGTCAACAATAGCTGTGGTTTTTGTTTCTGACGCTGTTGCTATTTGAGAATTAATTTCAACTGTTGCCGCTATTACAGGAACTGCAACCGCCAACAAACAAACAGCAAGCACAACCGCCAGAATTTTTTTAAGCTTTGTCATAATGCTTCCTCCTTAAAATCAACCGTATTTTTAATCTTTAATTTTACATAACCAAATGCACAAACAAAAGCGCTTATAGGTACTGTAAGCACTACTGCGACACTACCGGCAAGACCTTTTGCAACTTCAAGAGCTATATAGTTTGAAGAAATTAACTGATTATACTGCACACCATATGATACAAGAAGTATCAGCATTGCAACGCTTCCGCCCGCAAAAGCAAGTATGAGTGTGTTGGTCATTGTGCCTATCATATCACGACCAATATTCATACCCGATTTAAACAGCTCTTTTGAAGTAATTTGGGGATTAAGCTCTCGTATTTCATAAAGCGAAGCGCCTATTGACACAGCAACGTCCATTACTGCACCTAACGCGCTTATTACTACTCCTGCAAAAAGCACACCGCTAAGATTTAGTCCCGTACTCTGCGAAATAAGTGCAAGCGATTCTGCCTCGTTCATAGAGGCACCCGATATATTAAGAACAAATGCAAACAATTTATATATAATACCTGCCGAAACTGTACCTATACAGGCGCTAATTATATTTAAAACAGTTTTACGGCTTAGTCCACTGATACAAAAACAAGTAACCGCTGTACTTAAAATTACGGTTATTATGGAAACAAGTATTCCATTGTTACCATTATATAGCGAAGGTAATAACCAACAAATTACCGTACACATTGTAAAGCAAAGACCGATGCAGCTCATAAGGCCCTTTTTTTCACCAACAATTACAACAAGCAAAACAAATATTGCTACCAAAATCCAAACAGGAATTGCCCTGTCATAATTGTAAAGCGTGAAATACGGGTCGGCATTCTGCGGTGTGTCGGCGCAAATGATAACACGCATTCCCTTATTTACAACAACGTTGTGTTGCACGGTTATATAGTTATCAATATCTACCGTTTCGTCCTTTAAATCGCCTTCATTTATTTTTACCTTTATGTTTTGCACGCCGGTAATATATTCCCCGTCAGCACCCGAATAGGTTATGTTTTGGTCTACAACCTCGGTAACAGTACCACGAACATAGTGCAGGGTGCTTGTATCATACGCTTTATACGAATACTCTCTTTTATGAGTAGTAAGCGCCATAACAAGCATACTCAACAATATTGCGATTATCAGCAGATACTCTATCATCTGCTTTAAAGTAGGCTTTTTTAATGCTTTGCTCATAAATTCACCTCTGTTTGCTGGTAAATCCAACCAAAATTACACATAAAAAATAATATATTTACAAAATATCAATTGTATTATATAATAAAACCGATGGATAGTCCTTTGAAATGTTGTTATATATTAGCACAAAATTGAGGTGATTTATACGAACTACAATAGAATTTCAAACATTTTACACGAAATACCGGCTGAAGATATATACCCGATATACTTTCGTGTCAACAATACTGCCCATTCGCCAACATATCCTATGCATTGGCACGAAAAAATAGAAATTCAATATATTATTGAGGGCACAAATATAGCCTGCTGCCAAAATGACATTATAGAAGCAACCGAAGACAGCTTTTACACTATAAACAGCTCCGAAATTCACCAAAGTATAGGCGGCGTGCGACGCCACGCGATTATTCAGTTTTCTCCTTCGCTTTTTAAAAAAAATAATATTATTATAAAAAGATTGGTGCGCGACCAATATCTTTCTGAAATTATGCATAAAATGATTGACGAATATTACAATAACGATGAATTTAGTCAACACATTATTCAAGGGTACGCACACCTTTTAATAATGCATATGTACCGTAATCATTCATACAAAACTATCGATTATAATCACTACGCGCAAAATCAAGCTATACTTAAAGAGCCTATAAAATACATACAAGACCACTATACGCAAAACATAACATTGCAAGAGCTTGCCACAATGGCAAACGTAAGTAAATATTATTTTTGTAATATTTTTAAAGAATTTACGGGACAAACCTTTAAAGAATATCTAAATCACCTTCGTATAAATAAGGCTGTCGAATTGCTTGGAACCACCGATTTACCTGTTACAGAAATTGCGTTTGTGTGCGGATTTAATGACTCAAACTATTTTTCGAGAAGATTTCATCAAATAACGGGCAAAACGCCCTTAAAAACACGTGGGGATTTTAAAAGAGAAACAATTAATTTAGATTAAGGCTTATACAAAATCATAACCGCCCGTTTGACGGGCGGTTATGATTTTATTCTTCATCTTCATCAAAAGGAATGTCAGGCAATTCAATACCTATACTCGTAACACTCTCTAACCTTAGGAGTTGTCTATAATGGTTTATAGTTCCTTGTCTTAAATTTCTTTGACGACAGTAGTCTAAATATTTGTCACACCCTTCCTTAAAAGTAATAGATTTTGTTAATTTCATTTTTAATTTTTTCATTGTAAAAAACCTCCATTTTCATACAAAAAATATAGACACATCATTGAAGATTACTCAAAAATGATGTGTCTAACTTTTTTAATATTGATTTTTTATAATAGGTCTTTTACATTTGCCCGAAAGTCTTAAAAAGCTTGAAAACCCTTATTTATTAAGTGCTTCGTTAACTGCAACAGCACATGCAACAGTCATACCAACCATTGGGTTATTACCTGCACCGATAAGACCCATCATTTCCACGTGAGCAGGAACTGAAGATGAACCTGCAAACTGAGCGTCAGAGTGCATACGACCCATTGTATCGGTCATACCGTAAGAAGCAGGACCTGCAGCCATATTGTCTGGGTGGAGTGTACGACCTGTACCGCCGCCGGATGCTACTGAGAAATACTTTTTGCCCTGTTCGATACATTCTTTTTTATAAGTACCTGCAACAGGATGCTGGAAGCGTGTTGGATTGGTTGAGTTACCTGTAATAGATACGTCAACGCCCTCTTTGTGCATAATTGCAACGCCCTCACGAACGTCGTCAGCACCGTAGCAACGAACCTTTGAACGCTCACCGGTTGAGTAAGCAGTTTCGTTTATAATTGCAAGCTCACCTGTATAGTAGTCAAACTTGGTCTGAACGTAGGTAAAGCCGTTAATACGTGAAATAATTTGTGCTGCGTCTTTGCCAAGACCGTTAAGAATAACGCGAAGTGGCTCTTTACGTGCTTTGTTTGCGCTACGTGCAAGACCAATAGCGCCTTCAGCAGCAGCAAATGATTCGTGACCTGCAAGGAAAGCGAAGCACTTGGTTTCTTCGCGAAGCAACATAGCGCCCAAGTTACCGTGGCCAATACCAACCTTACGGTCATCAGCAACAGAACCAGGAATGCAGAATGACTGTAATCCAAGGCCAATCTTTTCAGCAGCTTCAGCAGCAGATGCTACCTTGTCTTTAATAGCGATTGCACAACCTACAACATAAGCCCAAGCAGCATTTTCAAAGCAAATTGGCTGAATACCCTTTACAATACCGTAAGCGTCAACGCCTGCGTCGTCACAAATCTGCTTAGCCTCTTCTATAGAAGCAATGCCGTGTTTTGCTAGCTCTGCGTTTATTTGATTAATTCTTCTTTCATAGCTTTCAAATAATGGCATAATCTGTTACCTCCCTAATTATTCTTCACGTGGGTCGATGAGGCGAACTGCGTCATCTACACGTCCGTACTGGCCGCTTGCTTTTTCCAAAGCTTCGTTTGCGTCCATACCCTTTTTAATCATTTCCATCATTTTGCCAAGGTGAACAAACTTGTAACCGATGATTGTATCGTTTTCATCAACAGCACACTTTGTAATGTAACCCTCAGCAAGTTCGAGGTAACGAGGACCTTTAACCTTTGTAGCGTAGGTAGTACCTGTCTGTGAACGGAGGCCTTTACCAAGGTCTTCAAGACCAGCGCCGATTGGCAAACCGTCTTCACTGAATGCAGTCTGTGTACGACCGTAAACAATCTGCAAGAAAAGCTCACGCATAGCGGTATTAATAGCGTCACAAACAAGGTCAGTGTTAAGAGCTTCAAGCAAGGTCTTGCCAACCAAGATTTCAGAAGCCATAGCAGCTGAGTGAGTCATACCTGAGCAACCGATTGTTTCAACCAAAGCCTCTTCAATAACGCCTTCTTTAACGTTAAGGCTAAGCTTACAAGTACCCTGCTGTGGAGCGCACCAACCGATACCGTGGGTAAGACCAGAGATATCTTTAACTTCCTTTACCTGTACCCATTTGCCCTCTTCAGGAATAGGAGCAGGACCGTGATATGCGCCCTTAGCGAGTGGGCACATATTTTGTACTTCATGTGAGTAGTTCATAATATGTAACTCCTTTCAAAATTTCATACAAAAACAGTATAGCATTTTTTTCGACAAAAAACAATACCGAAATTGCTAAAAATTTAACATTTTCTTTTTAAGAAACTATAGTTTTTATCCAAGAACCGCGCTTTATAAAAATGTAACCTAAAATGCATTTTATAATGTTAAGCATCTGCACTATAAAATATATAGTTAAAATACCAAGCGAAGTATAGCTTATAAGGCAAAATGCTGCAACCACGCTTACCACCCAGGTAAACACGCAATCAAAAATTAGGGTTATTATCACCTTGCCGCCCGATCGCAAAGCAAAATACGATGAGTGCGCACACGCCTCGATAGGAATTGCAAGCGCCGTAATTTGCATAAGGGAGGTGGCAATACTTTTGGCATTATCGCTTATATTGTAAATGCTTGGTATAAAGATTGCCGCAATAGCGTAAAGTATTGCCACAATTATACCAATAAACACCGAAAACGCTATAAGCTTAAAGGTAGTATCAAGCACCTCTTCTTTGCTTTTACCAGCGCCCAAATCGTGACCGAGTAATATGCCTACCGCAATACCTACCGAGAAAAACGCCACTGAGAAAACGTTAAAAAACGTTTGCGAAATATTGCTTGCCGCAACAACGTCAATACCTCGTTGCGCATATAGTCCGTTTACCGTTGCCATACCCGAAGCCCACAACGCCTCGTTTAGCATAAGGGGCATACCCTTTTTAAATATTTGTTTTATTAAGTTAAGCGATATATACGGACTTTTCCAAGCATCAATTATGAACATGCACTTTTTTCGTTTTATAAGTGTATATACCACCAAAATACCAAGCTCAACAAAACGGGATATTACCGTAGCAATTGCTGCGCCGTTTACTCCAAGACGTGGGGCCCCTAGTTTACCATAAATTAGCACGTAATTAAGCGATAAATTAACAACCACCGCCATAACACCGGCTATCATTGGAACCTTACTTTCACCTGTTTCTCGCAAAGTGGTACCATAGCACTGTGCTATAGTATACGGTATTAGGCCGATAAGCATTATATAAAGGTAGCTTTGTGCAAATGAAAACGCATTTGCCGCAAGAATTTTATTATCATTGGCCTTTAGGTATAGCATTATAAGATCGTCGTTTTTAAAGTACAAAAGCGCTACACCCAAAGTTGCAAGTAAGGTACAGAATAATATTTTGAATCTAAAGGTTTGCTTTACACCCTCTAAATCTTTTTTACCAAAATACTGAGCACCAAAAATTCCCGCACCCGAAATAGCACCAAAAACACAAAGGTTAAAAACAAACATTAATTGATTAGATACCGCAACACCGGTAGACTCGGCTTGTCCTACACGGCCCACCATAACGTTGTCGAGCATATTTACAAAGTTAGTTATACCCTGCTGTATCATAATGGGTATCGTAAGCAAAAATACCCGCTTATAAAATGCCCTATTCCCCACTAATTTATTTAACATAACTTACCTCAAATGATCAATAATTAACCAAGTAAAGATTTTAGCATAAAGAAATATGTATTGCAACAAAAAAAGACAGGAAATTTCCCTGCCTTTTTTTGCATAAAGAAAGAGTATTTTAAAATGACTGACGTTATCAAAACATAAAAACAATTACGCGCGACGATCATTTACAGGATAATAGCTTTTTCTAACATTATTACCCTGTATAACCTTAAAGCGACGACGACGAAATCGCGCTGCAATGCGCTCTTCAAAAGCAATAAATCTATCTTCATGGAATACTGCCCATATAGCAAAAGCCACGAGAGCCATCTCAAATATTGTAAGTAAAGTTCCTTGTAAATTCATAAGTTTTCCTCCTATCGAACATTTGTTCGATTTCTGTATTTTTATTATAATAAGTGTGTCGACATTTGTCAAGCACTTTTTACATTTTTTATTATAATTTTTTCACTGTCCAAAAAACATCTCTGCGGCAAAATCTTAATCAGGCAAAAAAATAATGACAAATTCCGGTAAATGTGTTATATTTAAGTTATAAATTGTATTAAATGAAGGGGTGTTTTTATGTATAAGTATAATTTACACGTTCATTCGTCGGGTGGCAGTGCTTGCGGAGGCAGTACGGTTATGGAGATGATAAAGCGTCACAAGGAAGTCGGCTTTACGGGATTTGCTCTTACAAACCACTTTAGACACGGCAACTCCGGTGTTGACCGCAATCTTTCTTGGAAAGAATACGTAACAGAATATTCAAGGTTTTATTACGATGCACTCGATGCCGCACAAAAGCTTGATTTTGATTTATTGTTTGGTGTTGAGGAAACCTATGACTGTGGCAAAGAATTTTTGCTTTACGGTATAAATCCCGAAACACTTATTGAGCATCCGGAACTTCGAGATTTTGGTATAGAAAATTGGTCAAAGCTTGCTCGAGAAATGGACGGCTTTATAGCCTATGCGCATCCGTTCAGAGCCGCAAGCTATATTCCCGATTCCACAACAATACCTGACATTTCTTTTGTTGACGGTATTGAAATTTACAATATGGGTAATCCGCCCGAAATTAACGAACGCGCCCTTGAAACCTTTAAAGAGAGCGGTAAAATATTTATTGCAGGCGGTGATGTGCATAATGTACATTTCAATGACAGCTTCGGTATTAAAGTTAACGAGCGCATTAAAACAACCCAGCAACTAGCGCAAACGCTTAAAAACAGACAATTCGAACTGTATCTTAAAAAATAGCAAAAAAGACTTGGGGGTTCCCAAGTCTTTTAATTATGCATTGCTTTTTTTGTGTTTTTTATTATGTTCATCACCGTAGGCATTTAAAATTAATTTTCACAACAATTTATTCACTAAATTTCTATTGTTTTTTTACTTTTTTGGTGGTAAACTTTACCTGTTAGGAGGGATAAATTGTGTTTGAGTATTATCGTGATTTTAATTTTAAAAATATAATCCACCCAAAATTTCGTCATCTGTTTTTGATTTTGTTCTGGCCTATGTATTTATCGCTTTTTATACTTACTGAAAAATATGTAACGCCGATATATGATATATACTGTCCGCTTGACGACCTTATTCCCTTTTGTGAATTTTTTGTAATTCCGTATGTTTTATGGTATGCATTACTTGCTTTTGTTTCTCTTTACACATTATTTTTTGATATACCGTCTTTTAAAAAGCTTTACTTGTTTTTAAGTATTACCTGTATTATTACCTTTTCAATTTATATCATATTTCCAAATATGCAAAATCTACGCCCCACGGAATTTGCGCGAGATAATATTTTTGTTGATATAATGAAAAATCTTTACTCTATAGACACCAACACAAATGTATGTCCGTCAATTCACGTAATATTTTCACTTGGTATGCTTTTTGCTATGTGGAACTCAAAGCATTTTAGTTCTACATTATGCCGCATTATAGAGTTGATATTTGCTATTTCGATATGCCTAGCAACCGTATTTTTAAAACAGCACTCTGTAATAGATATTTTTGTGGGCGCCGCACTATCAATTGTAGTTTGGTATTTTATAGCAAAAAACAAAAAAGCATAAACAAAAAGTCTTGCTAAAACGTAATGTTTTAGCAAGACTTTTAATTATTAATCGGCTATGTACTTTGCAATCGCTTTTAGTTCTTTTCGAGAACTTACACCCAATTTACCGTAAATATTTTTGTTATGGTATTTAAGGGTGTTTTCTTTTATGTTCATTTCAGCAAGCACTTCTTTTGTACTTTTACCACACACATATAGATCATAAATCAATTTTTCGGTGTGGGTAAGCTCTATAATTCCTCTATTAAATGCATCTAACACTTCTTTTTCGATTTGTGGCTCATATGCATTATTGGTTTTGTTTTCTTGCGTTTGTTGCATCAAGGCCTCTTGGCGCGCCAATTCTATACGGCGCTCGTTTTCCTGAATCATAACATAAAGGCCTATCAAAAACAGCTCGCTTATGATATACGAAACCGCCAAAAATTCAAATTCTATTTTTACAAACTGTTCTATTGCCCACACACATATGTTTACAAATACGGCACCTAGTAGCATTACAGTTTGTGCCGCAGAGGCTATTTTCTTTTTTACAGTAGCTTGTATTGCCGCAGTTATCATAGCAATAAAATAACCAAGCAAGTAAAACAAATAAATAATATGCCAGGGACCGTAGACCTTATCTAAAACAGTAATGCCGTTTTGTGTGATAAGTGACACCTCTTTATAATAAATATCAAGGTATCCCGGGCTTGCCGCTACAAAAAACACCACCGCACCCAAGCACACAAGCGGTATCCACAACCATTTTGGGTGATGTAAATCTGTTGCATTCAAAATTATAAGCAGCATTGAAATAGGTAAAAACACCGAACCCAAGTATGCTATGCGGTTGGCAAGCAATGCCTCGTCGAGTGTTTTGGATATCGACAGCGCAAAGTAGCCGACATTTACAACACAAATGCTTGAAAACAACACCCAAAACCACGCAAACTTTTTCTTTATAAAAACACAATATGCCACAAGCATTAAAAGCGAACAAACAGCCGCCGCTATGTATACAATCGATATGCCCGACATACGTTCTCTCCCTTAAAATTCATATTCCCACACTTTTTCCCACACTTTTGAGAAAAATGCGATAAATCTCCCACACTTTTCGCCTTTTGCCGTGTGGGGATTTTTAATTATATATATTATATAATTAAACTGTAAAGATTATAGCATAGTTTTTTCATTTGGTCAAGTAACTATGTTTAATACCCAACTGGGAGGAATAATTATGAAAAAATTAAGCAAGATTTTAAGCGTGCTTTTAGCGCTTGTAATGGTGGTTGGTATGCTACCGATGACTGCGCTGACAGCGTTTGCAAGAACCATCACTCCGGTAGAAACAGGCGGTGGAATGAATTTAAGGACTGATGCCACCGGAAAACTGCTTTGGGATCCGATTGCAGGCGCAACAGGTTACAGAATTGATGTTTGTGTGCATCCCGGCAATTCTGTTTTAATGACTGAGAGCGTCGGCGCTGATACCACGTCCTACGCGCTGTACGCAGAATTGGATGACCGGACCTTTGATAACGGTGATTA
>SVOH01000039.1 GCA_015066515.1 Oscillospiraceae bacterium
CCATCGCTGTATTCAAGGCTTTCGTTTGTTACATCCTTGCGCCACTCAACATCCGAGTACATAATTTCAAGAATCGAAAAATTAGGACAACAAGCCGCAAGCTGAAGGGTTGCCGCATTAGCAACAGGTCCTGACGGATTGTGCGGTGCAAAGGGTATGTAATAAGTCTCGGCAACAGCGGCAATTTTCTTAAGTTCCATAATACCGCCTGCGTGGGAAATATCGGGCTGAATATAATCCGCCGCACGCATTTCAAACAGGTCTTTGTACGATTTTAAGGTGTAAAGTCTTTCGCCTGCAGAGATAGCAACAGGTGATTTATCTCTTACCGCTTTTAAAGCCTCTAAATTATCGGGTGGTGTAGGTTCTTCAAAGAACATAGGTTTAAACTGCTCAAGCTCTTTTGCTATTTTAATACCTGTAGGTACGTTAAATCTGCCGTGACCTTCAATAAGCAAATCCACCTCATTACCGACCGCATCCCTTACAGCAGCCACACATTCAAGAGCAGTATTAAGGTCTTTATTTGATATTTCAAGGTATGATTTTCCAAACGGGTCCCACTTCATAGCGGTAACGCCACGCTGTACAGCAATTTTTGCCTTTTCGCCAAATTCTTTAGGAGTTTTAGCACCTGCAAACCAACCGTTTACATATATTCTTACTTTATCGTTAATTTTTCCGCCTAATAATTGATATACAGGAACATTTAAGTGCTTACCCAAAATATCCCATAACGCCATTTCAACTGCGGATAGAGCAGACATTAAAACTGCACCGCCACGCCAATAAGCATCTCTGTAAATATCGTGGAAATGTTTTTCAATATCTAAAGGATTTTTACCAACAAGATATTCCTTAATATGTTCAACCGCTCCGATGAGAGCCTTCTCCTTATATTCGAGTGTAGCCTCACCCACACCTGTTATACCCTCATCGGTATAAACCTTAACAAACACCCAGTTTGTTCTGAAACAATCGACCGTAAAGGTCTTTACATCAGTTACTTTCATTTAACATCATCCTTCTAATAAACTTAATATTTTTTTCGTTACAAATTTACCCAAAACTCTATTTGCATCCATCGTCAAATGCACATAGTCTATAAAGTTGGTCTCATCCCAATCCTTCATAAATTCATACATATCTGCAACGTATACATTTTCGCCTATAGCTTCCAAAACCGCCGCTTCATTATATACTTCAATTTCTTTATTGCTTCTATAATTAATATGGTTAATATTAGGATTCGGGCTCATAGGAGATGTTGTGAAAAATAAAATTATAGCTTTAGGAAAAACTTTTTTTAGTTGCCGAATAATTCTTTTGATGTTTTTTTGGTATTCAGCCACACTTGTTAACGAGTCATCATCTCTATTCCAATGCGCTACATCCCAATGTCCACAATTAAAAGAAACCAGTTTCACATCCTGTGGCTCTTTAAATTCATGCACCCAACGATTCAAAGAAGTAATAATGTATTGACTGTTACGACAATTTTCATTTGGATATACAACATCATATTTTTTTTGAAGATTTTCTTTAACAAATGGTTGGTATCCCATACAAATAGAATCGCCAATCAAAAAAACACTTCCACTTGTATGTTGGATTTCGGCATAACCTTCTTCTGTTCTACCTAAATTCTTAAAATATTCGGTATTCATTATTTTATCCCCTTGTTTTATTTAGTATTTTAAGTCAAAAATCTCCATGAACTTAAAAGAAAAAGTCATTATATATGTCACTTTCATAGTTTTATCTCATTATAAATTTCGGGAATCACCTTATTTTCGCATTCAAAATCTTCTGCCTTTATTTCATCAAACATACCAAAATGTATTGGTACTGTCTTTTTTGCATTTACCCTTCGAGCAAAGCGAGAAGCGTCGGTCATATTCATATTATTTCCAACACCATTTACGGGTAAAAATAAAGTGTAAATATCTTCAGGAATATCCTCAAAAATTTCTTCGTTATAAAGAGTATCGCCTGTTATGTAATATTTCTTTTCGCTATCATCAATTATAACGCCTATCGGTGTTATATCACTGTGCTCTGCTTTAACAGCGGTAAATTTGATTCCTTTTTCAGTCCAAGTGGTATAACGGTTAAATAAAACGAAATTATTATTACCGCCTATTTTTCTAACTTCATCCCAAACTGATTTAGGTGACAGAACAAGAACATTAGTGTCTTTAGTAATAAATCTTTCTGCTGTTTCGGGATCATAGTGGTCAAGATGGTTGTGTGTAAAAATCATTACATCGGGTTTTATGTCAAAAAAGCTTTCATCAACCGTTACTCTACGATAGTTTTTGGGGTTAATTTTTTCAACACTGTTAGAAAGATAGGGGTCTATCATTATCTTAAACCCATCTTTTTCAAATAAAAGTCCTGCCTGACCTAAAAATGTAATTTTTATACAAACTCCCCCTTTTATTCTTTATGATTTTATGATATTATATTTTAGAAGATGATAATATCAAAATATTATCATCTTTATTAGAAATCTTACTTTAAGGTGATAAAAATGCAAGATATTATTTTGCCGGAAATTATTGCATCAGGAATTTATAACTCCCGAATCATATATAAAAATAAAGCATTTTCTCAAAAAAGAACAACAACTATGTTTGAAATTGAGATACCTGTGGATGATGAAGGCGTATCTTTTATTGATGATGATAACTGCCCCGTAAACGCCAATACGCTAATATGTGCCAAACCAAATCAAATTCGCCACTCCAAACTACCTTTCACTTGTTACTATATTCATTTTCAATCAACTAGTGGCATTCTTTTTGATAAACTTATGAATTTTCCAAATTTCATACCCGTAACCAATCATGAATATTATTTGCGTATTTTAAAAAAAATAATGCAACATAATAATGATGGTTCTGATAGTGATTATATAATCATACAAAGTCTTATTTTAGATTTAATATATAATCTTGAAAAGGAATCAAAAAAACTGATAAATAAAAAGAATGCAACCTCAAGCAATAAAGAAATAGTTGATAGAGTGATTAAATATATAAAAAATAATATCACAGAAGACCTAAGTCTTGAAGGAATATCAAAACATATTTCTCTTAGTCCAGTTTATCTTCATAATCTTTTCAAGGCATCAACCGGTAAAACATTACGGGATTTTGTTGAAGAGCAAAGAATTAAAAAAGCAATCAATCTGCTTACTTCAACCGATTATACACTAACAAAAATTGCCTACGAGTGTGGATTTTCTTCGCAAAGTTATTTTAGTTACGCCTTCAAACGAAAAATGAAAACCACCCCACGTGAATATGTCAAAAAAGTATATGGGCAGTATGATGTATAAAAAATCTGTTCTTACGAAATCATAAGAACAAACTTTAATGTTTTCATTTAATAAGTTTTATTTTCCCGCCGCATTTACCGCAAAGTTATTTTAGCTATGTGTTTAAGCGTAGAATGGAAGTAACACCACGTGAATATGTGAAAGGAATATACAATAAATATGAAATATAAAAACAGTGTCTAACACCTTGTCTACAGTCTGAGGCTTGACCAGTATTGAAGGTGTGCCTGTATCGGACTTTGCAAAAGACCTTTCAGACAAATGGGCGCAAGGTACTATTTCCGATTCTCAAATGATAGAAATGCTCGTTAATGCGCATAGGAAGGTTTAAAATGTCTAAATATGATATTTATTTATATGAGGAAAGTACAGTATTAAAAAATCTTTTAAATATTACTGATGAAGAGCAACTCGATTTAGCAGAAGCAGAATTGTCAAGAGCAAAAATGATGCTAATGTATAAGTCAGGTTTTTCTTACTTCTCCTCTAACGGGTCTGTCATATACATAAAACATTATTTGAATATGTAGAAAAAATTAATAATTAAAAACGAAAAGCCTCTATAAACCCAAACTACCGTAAGGTTTTTTATTGGCAATTAGAATACACTCTATTTCCTGTCGTACAGACATATTATGAGCAATACAATAACAATTACCTGTTGCAACCTCTAAATACGCTTGCGGGCTGAAAATCAGCCCGCTTACTATTTTTCCCTTATTCTGTTGTTTCTTCATTACTTCTGTCCTCACATACGCTGTCGCTGTTTAAAGCAACTGCATCTTTAGTGCAAAA
>SVOH01000024.1 GCA_015066515.1 Oscillospiraceae bacterium
ATTTGAGAGGAGCTGTCCCTAGTACGAGAGGACCGGGATGGACGCACCTCTGGTGCACCAGTTGTTCTGCCAAGGGCATAGCTGGGCAGCTAAGTGCGGATTGGATAAACGCTGAAAGCATCTAAGCATGAAGCCAACCTCAAGATTAGATTTCCCATAGCATAAGCTAGTAAGGTCCCCGGTAGACTACCGGGTTGATAGGCAGCAGGTGTAAGCGTAGCGATACGTGTGCTAGGCTGTACTAATAGACCGAGGGCTTGACCTATTTTTTCGATCCATTTCATCTTACCTTTGTTCAGTTTTCAGGGTGTGATAAAAAACACTTGACATTAAACAGTTTTTGCTGTTTAATATATAAGTGCCTTATGGCACGACAATTTAGTTGGTGTTGATTGCGGTGAGGGTCCACCTGTTCCCATACCGAACACAGAAGTTAAGCTCACTTGCGCTGAAGATACTTGGCGGGCAGCTGCCTGGGAAAATAAGTAGATGCCAACACAAAAAAGACTTGATGAAAATTCATCAAGTCTTTTTTTGTTAACATCAATCACTTTTATCCACATAATGTGATTTTATATTGATTTTGGTAAATTAATCATCAAAATATAACAATATATACATAATATAATAATATAATTGTATAAAAACTATTGAAAATACACAAAATTTGTATTACAATTATACTGTAATAATTTGAGCATAGTTTTTACATTTATCTGTGCTTGATTTATAATTAATTTTTGGGGTTCCCCCATACGAAAGGAATGGTTCTTTAATGTTAAGAAGGATCAAAAAATTATTTGCAGTTATGCTTAGTTTGGCAATAATTGCAATGTCTTTGTTTACAGGCATTGTAGTTAACGCAGAAACAGGCACAGTAGATGTTTGGGAATATGACGCTGTACTTGGATTAACCTATGATGACGGCTACCTTATTAGTGACCGTGTTGTAGGTGAAGGTACAGAAGCTTCGCCATACATAATTTCGACTGCTGAACAGCTTGCATCGCTTTGTGCAGCAAGATTTAAGGACGCGGGTGGTAATGCAATTGACACCACAGGCAAATTCTTTAAGGTTGCAGATGGTATAGATGCGTTCTATATGAACGGCGGAGAGACAGTTGCTAACCTTACAAGTGCAGCCGACGTTAAGGCTTGGTTTGAAGATGCGAACAACACAAAAAGTCAGTGGTGGGCAGGAAATAAATTTAAAGGTACCTTCGATGGTAACGGTGTTACGGTTTACGGTATTTACTGTACACAGAACCAGGCAGGTTTATTCCACAAGGTTGACGGCGCCACCATTAAGAATGTTGCAGTAGCAAATTCTTATTTTAGTGGTTCTGAATTTGCAGGCGCAATTGCAGGCGGTATTGAATGGGTATCAGGTGACATTTATGGTGATACTGCATACTATAACTGCGGTGTAGAAAACAACTACATTTCAGCAAGCACAGGTTTTGCGGGCGCGGTTGTAGGTCAGTTGCGCAATACAACAGTTACCGCATCAAACATTTTTGTTGAGGGTAATATTCTTGAATGTACAAAAAGATCAGGTGTATTTGGTGACTCGGACAGAGTTAAGGTTGAAAATATAATTGCTATCGGTACTACTGCATGGTCATTAGACGGCGGTTGGAATGCATCACACATAGACACCGGTAACTACAAAAACATTTATACCGATCAGTCTTTACAAGAATTGATGGATTACGCTCCCGATCAAAACAAACAGTACTATATTGATAGCTATAACATTAATCAATTAACTGTTGAACAGATGACAGGCGCAGCAGCAAAAGAAAATATGACAGATCTTGACCAGAGCGTATGGTTTGTTAACACAAGCACCTATCCGGTTCTTCGTGTGTTCCATGACATTAATTTTACAGATAACGGCGACGGCACACACGCTGAAAAGTGTGCAGATTGTGGCATTGCCGATACAGCAGCAGAGCACGCTTATTCTGGTGGTAAGTGCGTATGTGGCGCACTTGAGCCTGTGGCAGACCCAAGCGTAAGTGAATTTGCAGGCACCGTAGCCGAAGTTTCGCTTCTTGATCCTACAAAAGAAAATTCTGAAAGCAACCCATATGTAATTGAAAACGCAGGTCAAATGTACGCTCTTATGTTAGCACAATGTACAAGCGGCGGCGTAGTAATTGACACAGCAGGCAAATTCTTTAAGGTTGCTGACGGTATTAAAGCATTTTATATGAATGGCGGTAAAACAGTTGCCGCTATGACAACGGTTGATCAGGTTAAAGATTACTTTACCAACAACTCTTACACAAAGGTTTGGACCGGCGGTAACGAGTTTATGGGTACATTTGACGGTAACGGCGTTACTGTTTATGGCGTTGGTAGTGACGGCGGTGACGGCGGACTCTTCCCTGAAATTTCAGGTAATGTAACCGTTAAAAACGTAACAGTTAAAAACTCTTACCTTGTAGGTAGTAACGCCGCTGGCGGTATTGTTGGCGACGGTAATAACGGTCTTTTAGAATCCGTTACTATCGAGAATTGTGCTGTTATTAACAACTATATTTCGGCAGGCCGTGGTGATTCGGGCGCAGGCGGCTTGGCAGGCTTCCTCTATAACTCTCAGCTTGGCAATGCAGCACCGCTTACAATTAACAACTGTCTTGTTGCAGGTAACGAAATCGTTTCTACAAAAGGTCAGGCATGTTCTGCTATAGGCGGTTCGTACAACGCAAACGGTAACTCGTTTAATAACTCAATATTCTTGGGTTATGTTCCTTTCCTTACAGGATCGTGGCACACCAAGAAAACAGAGGCATACAACAACTGCTATACTGACCAAGACGCATCTCCTGCAGGTGTGGCATATACCGACGCTCAGCTTGTACAGGTTATAACAACAACCGGTGGGGCGTAAAGACAGCAATGCCTAATCTTGATTGGGAAAAGGTATTTGCCGCAAATGCCGGTATACCGGAGCTACGTGTATTCCATAATATTGCTAATGGTGTTTGCGAACGTTGTGGATTAGAAGTTTTTGAAGATCCATGCGCAAATGGACATACTCTCGTTTCTTATGATGAAATACCTGCAACCACTGAAGCAGAAGGTAAAAAGGCATATGATGAGTGCTCTATTTGTCATAAATTGTTTATAGGCGGCGTTGAGGTAACTGCAGAACAGCTCGTGATTCCTATGATTAAGGATTACGACATTTGGGAGTATGATGCTCAAATACAAGGTAGTTACGACGATAAGTTTATAGTTAATAATGAAGGTGACGGTACCGAGGCTAATCCTTATATAATTTACACAGCAGAACAGTTAGCTTCTGTAACGGCTGCTCGTATTAAGGATGCTAATGGCGCTACTGTTGATACAGCAGGTCTTTACTTTAAGGTTGATGACAATATTAAAGCATTTTATATGAACGGCGGTAAAGCAATTGCAGAGCTTAAATCCGCAGCAGAGGTTAAGGCATACTTTGAAGCAACACCGGGCACTGCTTGGTGGGTTAGCGGAAACTTCAAGGGTAACTTTGACGGTAACGGTGCTACGGTTTATGGTTTGTATGCAACCAAGGAAAATGCAGGCCTTTTCCAAAACTTAGGCGCAGGTTCTGTAATCAAGAATATTGCGGTTAAGAATTCATACTTTAGCGCATCAAACGGTAATGCAGGTGCTATTGCGGGTCAAGTACAATGGTATAATGGTATTGGTGATGGCACACACACATTTGAAAACTGTATATCACAGAACAACTACTTTGCTGCTACCGATAGCGCAGGTGCAATAATTGGTCATAGCCGCGAAAACAAGATTATAATGACAAACTGCTTAGTAGCAGATAACGAATTTGCGGGCGAGGCTTATCTTGTTGGTAATAGTTGGAATGGATCAAATTCAATAAGCAACACAATTGTTATCAATGGTTTGGTTTACGGAAATAATAATTCTCTTAAAAAAGCAGAAATTTTCTCAAACGTATACACAAACGTTGAGCAGACAGGCGAAGGTGTTCCTGAATTTATTGCAGATCAGGTTACTGTTCTTACAGACGAAGCAATGACAATGGATAATATGCCGGGTCTTGACTGGGATAACGATTGGGCTTATGTAGGTTCTCCAGAGCTTCGTGTATTCCATAATTTCGTGGCTACCGACAATGGCGATGGCACTCACACTGAAGTATGTGAATGTGGTTTAGCAACCGCTGCCCAAAAGCACATATTTGTAAATGGTGAATGTGTTGTTTGCGAAAATAAGTGCTTACATTCAAATGTTGGTGAAGCACAGGTAGAGAATTTTGTTGATGCTACATGTGTTTCTGCCGGATCATATGACACCGTAACCTATTGCACAGATTGCGGTTGTGAGATTTCAAGAGAGACAACAACAATTGAAATTAACCCCGATGCACACGCATTTGACAGTGATGCTGATAAGGATTGTAACAATGGTTGTGGACTAGTTCGCGTATGTTATGGCGATAGCGACGGCGACGGCGAAATCAACAACAAGGATATAGCAGCAATAATGCAGCATATTAATGGTTGGGATACCGAAATTGATGAAACTGCAGCCGATGTAAACCGTGATGGCAAGATCAATAATAAGGACTATGCATTGTTAATGCAGTATGTTAATGGATGGGAAGTATCTATTGGCTAAATCCTAATTAAATTTAAAACCGCTTGCCAAAATTTAGCAAGCGGTTTTGATTTTGTTGTTGCAAAAAGTGAAGCATTGTTTTATTATATAATCAGTATTTAACGGGAGGGATTTTAATGATTAACCTTATTCCAAAACCACAAAAGGCTGTAGAATTGAAAGAAAAAATTTATTTTTCAACAAAAACAGAATTTATTGGCGCCTTTTTAGACACCGTAAGATTGTTTTGGCGTTTTGTTCCAAAAGCGGTAGATGCGGTTGAAAACAAACTTACTTTTATTAAGGATGATACAGTTGCGTCAGATGGCTATATGCTTACATATAATGAAGGCAACATCGAAATTCGTTGCTCTGACAAGGGCGGCGCACTATACGGTTTTATGACACTTGTTCAGCTTGCTGCGGGCAATGAGCAGTTTGATGCTGTAGAGGTGATTGATAGACCGCAATTTAGATGGCGTAGCTTTATGCTTGACTGTAGCCGCCACTTTTGGTCGGTTGAATATATAAAAAAGACACTCGATATATTGGCAAGCCTTAAACTTAACGTTTTTCACTGGCATCTTTGCGACGATCAGGGTTGGCGTGTAGAAATAAAAAAATATCCTGTACTCACTGAAAAGGGCGCTGTTCGTAAAGGCTCTTCGCGTTGTCCAAAGCAAACGCTTGATAAGGAAAAGCCCTATGATGACGGTGTCTACGGCGAAGGACTGTTCTACAGTCAAGACGATGTGCGCGATATTGTTGCCTATGCTGCTGAGCGTAACATTATGGTTGTTCCAGAAATTGACGTTCCCGGACACGCTGCGGCAATTATAGCCTGCTTGCCAGAGATGTCGTGTACCGGCGAACAAGTAGAAGTTGACCCTCGATACGGTATTTTAGATCGCGTTCTTTGCTGTGCAAAACCACGTGTTTATGAAATACTAAAAGACATATTTGACGAACTGTGTGAGCTATTTCCGGCACCTTATTTTCATATAGGTGGCGACGAGGTTATCCCTGACGCTTGGAACAAGTGTCCTGATTGTCAGGCGCTTATGAAAAAAGAGGGGCTTAATAGCCACGTAGAACTTCACGGATATTTTAACAATATTCTTATTGCCCATCTTCGCACACGCGGCAAACGGGTTATAGGCTGGAACGATATGTTAAATCCAAATCTTGATAAAACCTCAATTGGTCAGCTTTGGACGTTTGAACGCGGACTAAAAGAAGCGCTTGATTGGGTAAATCATCAGGGTGGCGATGTTATAGTATCTTCTCAGGTTTATCTTTATTCCGATTATCCATATTCACGCCTGTCGCTTCCCGCAACATATAACTTTAATGCAACATTTTTGGGTATTGAGCGAGAAGAAGGAATTTTGGGCTACGAAATGCCACTTTGGACTGAGTACGTTGCTGATGAATTAAAGTTTGGCTTCCATACTCACGTAAGATTTTTAGCCCTTTCCGAGCTTTGTTGGACTAATCCTAAAGCAAGAAATTACGAAAACTTTGAACAACGTATAGAAAAAATGCGTCCATACTTCGAGTCGCGCGATATGGTTATACCGCCCAGAAAGATTTATAATGGCTATAGCTTTGACGGTGCCGAAAACCAAACCTATTTTGACCGTCGTATGACAGGCTTTAACGAACATTGGTTTTCTGATGTTGATTACGAATATAATCTTTTTAAGGACTTGACAAAATAAAACTTTTGTTGTATAACAATACACGTAACGTTACAAAAGTAAAATTAAAAACAGGGAGCTGAATGAAACTTCGGCTGAGAGGGGACCCGCGTTAAAGCGCTATGGTCTCGACCTATAACCTGATGCGGATAATGCCGCCGTAGGAGAATAAAAAACACCTATGCCGCATTACCTGTTATGGTAATGCGGTTTTGTTTTTTGTTTTCGTCAGAGACGAAAGGAAAATGATTATGACAAACCAAAAAAACAACATCAAAAAAATTGCGCTTTGCGGTGTAATGATAGCGCTTGGCACAGTGCTTAGTTTTTTAAAACCTTATGAACCGCCGCTTGGTGGAGGAGTAACTGTGCTTTCAATGGTGCCGGTCGCTTTTTTATCGTGTATGTTGGGTCTTAAATGGGGCTTTGGTGCAGCTTTTGTATATTCACTTATACAGCTTTTTATCAGTATGGGTGAGGTTATGAGCTGGGGGCTTACAGCCGGCGCAGTTATAGCAACATTTTTGCTTGACTATATAATTGCATATACGGTATTAGGTATAAGCGGTGTTTTTAGCAAAAAAGGTATGTGGGGAATCGTTATAGGTGTGGCAATTGCAACGTTTATAAGGTTCTTGTGTCACTTTGCCACAGGCGTATATATCTTTGATATTTGGATGCCGGACGATTGGAACAATGTATGGCTTTATTCATTGTGCTACAATGGCGGATATATGTTGCCCGAAATTGTACTTACCTGTGTAGGAACTGCATTGCTTGTAAAGACAAAGGCAATACAAAAAATGTTAAAAATATAAAATAAAAATGAGTTACCAATTTGGTAACTCATTTTTGCTTTTAAAATTTATATGCATCTAAAAGTTCAAACTCATAGTTTGGGTTTCTTGACCAGATATATCTGCCCTTATCTTTACGAACAGCCTCGGTCATATTTTCGGCGCCCTTTACAGTGTTGCCGCAATAAATATATTTTGGTGTAAGGTTTATACCAATACTCTTGAAGTAAGGACGCATTGCTTCAACGCGTGATTCGAAGTCCTCATAATGTCTGTTTCTTACGTCGGTCCAACCGAGTTCGCTTGCTGCAAGTAGTCGAACATTGGTCTGAAAATCAAATTTTTCTTCGGTTGGAATATACTCGCACCATTGTGGCATTTCAACACCAAGAATATTCTCATCCTCAAAGCCTTCAAAATATGGACTATAGTTATACGTCTTTGAAAGAGGAATAACCGAATAAGCCATATCGGAATAGAAATAATTGTATTGTGTAAGAATTACAGGTCCACGTGTTTGTGACCATTCGATAGCCTTATCGGCGCCGCGAGTGGTCCATACCTGAGGGATCGCGCTATCGTCTATAGTATCACTAATAATCTCGTTCCAGCCTATTGCGCGCTTGCCCTTTTCTTTTAAGTGGGCAACAAGAATATTGTTGAAATATCCGTGAAGTTCTACGTGGCTATTAAGCCCCTCTTTTTTCATAATCGCCTGACAGTCGGGGCAATTGTCCCAAGCCTCTGGCTCAACCTCGTCACCGCCAATATGGAAGTAAGGAGCAGGAAAAATTTCA
Organism: Oscillospiraceae bacterium; assembly: GCA_015066515.1. GTDB lineage: Bacteria > Bacillota > Clostridia > Oscillospirales > Acutalibacteraceae > UBA737. Next base: position 7,927 of record SVOH01000024.1, read on the forward strand.
CAAAGCTCGTCTATAACAGTTTTTATAAATGTATAAGCGGCATCCTTTGCACAACAAAGATTGTTTTTAAATATACCAAAGTGTGGCTCTACCTCAATTTCTTTGCCTGAGCAAGAAATTGAGGGGTAACAGGCAATTGCCGCTGTGGCGTGACCGGGCACGTCGATTTCCGGTATAACCATAATATTACGCTCGGCAGCATATGCAACTATTTCACGAGCGTCGTCTTGACTGTAAAAAAGTCCGCGACCATATTCGCCGACATCATATGTATATCCCTCATAATATTTGTGTACAACCGAAAATTGAGTGCCTTTTCTTATAGAACCTTTTTCGGTAAGTAGCGGATATTTTTTTATTTCTATTCTCCAACCTTGGTCATCTGCTAAATGCCAGTGAAAAACATTCATCTTAATACTTGCCATATAGTCTAAAATTTGTTTTAGTTTATCCATAGACCAGAAGTGGCGACTGCAGTCGAGCATAAAGCCGCGCCAAGCATATTTTGGTGCGTCCTCAATCAATACCGCCTTAAAACTATCGTTTCCTGCAGCAAGCTGAACAATAGTCATAAATGCGTAAAGTGCGCCGGCTTTATCAGAACAAAAGATGTTTATATTACCGTTGCTGTAAAGAATTTTATAACCTTCTTGGGATATATCTTTATCCATAATAAAAGTAAGGTTATTTGTCTCTGCGCTTTTTGCTTCAGGAATAAGACTTTCAAAAACAAGAGCAACCTCCGAAAACTCGCCAGAGATAACGGTTTTTTTAGAAAACCAAATTTTTTCGTCCGTTTCTTTTGAAAAAGCAGGGCGAGGAATGATGTTTGCCATATGATTTTCCTCCTAAAAAAGAATAATTTTAAATATATAATAACTTATTGTAAATGATTTTTCAAGATACAAATGCATATAAACCACAATATATTGTGAAGGCGTTTTATGTTAACCTCAACATAAAATATTTTCAAGAAAACGGTTGTCATATCTCACAAAAATCTTATGCAAATTTCGTAAAAAATATAAGAAAAAACACTTGACATTTATGCTACAGTTGTGTTATTATCTTATGGCACGCTGCGAGAATGCGGCGTAAAACATGCGTTGATGCGGGAGGTGGCCCATCTAGAATGGGGAAATTTCCGCGGAGTATGTCCGATTTTAAACCGGGCGAAAGAACTTGGAGGCACTAAAGATTACTTGCGAAATCTGCGGTGTCGCGGCGATGCGAGTCGCTGCTCCGGATTTGCGTTAACCCCAGCAAATGCCGGTTTTATGTTGTGTTGTGATGAAACGCACGGCACGGTGTAAGTTTTGCCCGCCAACCAAACAAGGAGGCGAATTTTCACATGGCAGTGAAAGAAAAAATCCGAATTCGTATTAAAGGTTACGACCACGCACTTGTAGACCAGTCCGCTGAAAAGATAGTGGAAACCGCTAAACGTACAGGCGCTAGGGTATCAGGTCCAGTACCGCTACCTACCGAAAAAGAAATCGTAACAATTCTTCGTGCTGTTCATAAATACAAGGACAGCCGTGAGCAATTCGAAATGAGGACACACAAAAGGCTCATCGATGTAATCAGACCTTCAAACAAAACTGTTGAGGCTCTTACTTCTCTTGAGCTCCCCGCTGGTGTAGAAATCGAAATCAAGCTCTAATATATATTATATATGTATTGGTAATTAGGTTTCATTTTATAATGCACCTACGGTCATGTCAGCGAAAGTTGACCAATAACCAAAATGGAGGAAAAAACAATGAAAAAGGCAATCATTGGCAAAAAGCTTGGTATGACTCAGCTTTTTGATGCAAATGGTAATGTTGTTCCGGTTACTGTTATTGAAGCAGGTCCATGTGTTGTAGCACAGAAGAAGACAACCGAGAACGACGGTTATGAAGCTGTTCAGGTAGGCTACGGCGACCTTAAGGCTTCTAAGGTAAACAAGCCCATGAAGGGTCACTTTGCCAAAGGTGATGTTGCTCCTAAGAAGGTTCTTCGTGAATTCAGACTTGAAGACACAAGTGCTCTTAATGTAGGCGACATCATTAAAGCGGACGTTTTCGAAGAAGGCGACGCTGTTGACGTAAGAGGTACATCTAAAGGTAAAGGCTATGCCGGCGTAATCAAGCGTTGGAACTTTGGCCGCCTTAAGGAAAGCCATGGTACAGGCCCTGTTCACCGTCACGGTGGTTCTTTGGGTGTTATTGACCCTGCTCGTGTATTCAAGGGCAAGAAAATGGCTGGTCACCTCGGTAATGAAAAGGTTACAGTTCAAAACCTTAGCGTAGTTAAGGTTGACGCAGAAAAGAATATCATCGCTGTTAAGGGCGCAGTTCCTGGTCCTAAGGGCGGCATCGTAGTTCTTTTCGATAGCGTGAAAGCTTAAGGAAGGAGTGTTCAGTTATGCCAAATATCGCAGTTGTTGATATGACAGGTAAAAAGGTTGGTACAATCGACCTTAGCGATGCTATCTTCGGTATCGCACCAAACGCAGTAGTTATGCACGCAGCAGTTGTTAACTACCTTGCAAATCAGCGTCAGGGCACACAGTCCACTCTGACTCGTACAGAAGTTTCCGGTGGCGGTAAAAAGCCATGGAGACAAAAGGGTACAGGCCATGCTCGTCAGGGCTCAACAAGAGCTCCACAGTGGAGACATGGTGGTATCGTACACGCACCGAAGCCAAGAGATTACTCATACTCTCTTAACAAGAAGGTTCGCAAGCTTGCTCTTAAGTCTGCACTTTCTGATAAGGCACTCGGCGGCAACATCATAGTTCTTGATGAATTTAAGATGGACGAATACAAAACCAAGACCGCAGCTGCTTGCCTTAGTGCAATCGGCGCAGGTAAGAAAACATTGGTTGTACTTGACAGCAACAACCCATTTGCAGTAAAGAGTATTGCAAACATCAAGGGTGCTAAGGCTGCTCAGGTTAACACAATCAATACCTACGACATCATTAACGCTGACACACTTGTTATCGTTAAGGGTGCGGTAGCAAAAATTGAGGAGGTGTACGCATAATGAAAGCTCCACAGGACATCATTATTGCTCCGGTAATTACCGAAAAGAGTATGTCAGGCATTGCCGACAAGAAATACACCTTCAAGGTCGCTAAGGACGCTAATAAGCTTGAAATTGCAGATGCAGTTGAAAAGTTGTTCAAGGTAGACGTTGCCAAGGTAAACACCATTAATGTGCGCGGCCAGAGAAGAAGAATGGGTCGTTACGAGGGTTACACAGCTTCTTGGAAGAAGGCAATCGTTACCCTAAAGTCAGATTCAAAGACAATCGATTTCTTTGACGGCTTGATGTAATTTGCACAAATACAGGAAATCACAGATATTTCCGGTGATGTATGAAGTACTAATAGTGCTTCGCTAAGCCAAAATAGGAGAGTGAAACAAATGGCAATAAAGCATTATAAGCCGACTACTAACGGTTTGCGTAACATGACAACAATGGATTATTCAGAGTTGTCAAAGGTTGCACCCGAAAGAAGTTTGTTGGCACCTATAAAGAAAAATGCAGGTCGTAACAGCTATGGCCGCATCACCGTACGCCACAGAGGCGGCGGCAACCGCAGAAAGTACAGAATCATCGACTTCAAGAGAGAGCGTTTTGGCGTTCCGGCAACAGTTCTTACACTTGAATACGATCCTAACCGTTCTGCATTCATCGCCCTTGTTCAGTATGAAGATGGCGAAAAGAGATACATCATCGCTCCACAAGACCTTAAGGTTGGCGATGTAGTAGTAAGTGGTCCGGATGCCGATATCAAACCAGGTAACGCACTTCCACTTATCAATATTCCGGTAGGTACATTCCTTCACAATGTTGAGCTTCATCCGGGTAAGGGCGCACAGCTCGCTCGTAGTGCCGGTAATATGGCTCAGCTTATGGCTAAGGAAAACGGTATGGCACTTCTTCGTTTGCCATCAGGCGAACTTCGTAACGTACCTGAAAAATGTATGGCTACAGTTGGTACTGTTTCAAATCCGGAGCATGCCAACATCAACTATGGTAAGGCAGGCCGTAAGCGCCACATGGGTTGGAGACCTACCGTTCGTGGTTCTGTAATGAACCCTTGCGATCACCCTCACGGTGGTGGTGAAGGTAAGTCACCAATCGGTCGTCCAGGCCCTGTAACACCTTGGGGCAAACCTGCTTTGGGCTACAAGACCCGTAAGAAGAACAAGGCTAGCGATAAATATATCGTAAAACGCCGTAAGTAATGCGACGAAAGGAGAATTCATAATGGGAAGAAGCGTTAAAAAAGGACCCTATGTACAACCTGTGTTGTTCAAGAGAGTTCAGCAAATGAATGAAGCCGGTGAAAAGCGCGTGCTTAAAACTTGGAGCCGTTCATCCACCATATTCCCCGATTTCGTCGGTCATACTTTTGCAGTACATGACGGTCGCAAGCATGTGCCCGTATATGTAACTGAGGATATGGTTGGTCACAAGTTAGGTGAGTTTGCACCTACAAGAACATTTAAAGGTCACGCCGGTGCAAAAACAACCGGTAAGTAAGCGGCCGAAAGGAGAGTTAACTATGGAAGCAAGGGCAACCCTTAAATACGCCCGTATTTCACCTCGCAAGGTGAAGATTGTTTTGGATCTTATCCGCAATCAAGATGCTGAAAAAGCTATGGCTATACTCAAATTCACTCCTAAATCCGCTTGTGAATATTTAGAGAAGCTGCTCCATTCAGCAATGGCAAATGCCGAAAATAAAAATATGGATATGGCTCGTCTTTACGTTGCAGAGTGCCTCGTATGCCCAGGACCAATTTTGAAGAGAATTCGTCCAAAGGACCACGGTCGTGCACACCGCATCTTAAAGAGAACAAGCCATATGACTATCGTTCTTAAAGAACGTGAGAATTAAGAAAGGGAGGTTAAAGTTATGGGTCAGAAAGTTAATCCACACGGTTACCGTGTAGGTATCATTAAAAACTGGGACTCACGTTGGTTTGCCAATGACAGCACCTTTGGTGATACATTGGTTGAGGACTACAACCTCCGTAAATACCTCAAGAAAACACTTTTCACAGCAGGTATTGCAAAAATCGAAATCGAACGTGACGACAAGCGTGTAAGATTGCACATTCACTGCGCAAAGCCAGGTATGGTTATCGGCCGCAACGGCGCTGAAATCGAAAAGCTTAAGGCTACTTGCGAAAAAATGCTTGGCAAGCCCGTTATCGTAAACATTGTTGAGATAAAGAGCCCAGATGCTAACGCACAGTTGGTTGCAGAAAATATTGCTGCACAGCTTGAAAAACGTGTATCTTTCCGTCGTGCAATGAAGCTTTCAATTGGTAGAGCAATGCGTCTCGGCGTTAAAGGTATCAAAACTCAGGTTTCAGGTCGTCTTGGCGGCGCTGAAATCGCAAGAAGCGAGCAGTATCACGAAGGTACTATTCCGCTTCAGACACTTAGAGCAGACATTGACTACGGTTTTGCCGAGGCTAACACAACCTACGGTATTATCGGTGTCAAGGTTTGGATCTACAGAGGCGAGGTTCTTAACGAAAATCGTCGCACAAATAAGAGACAAGGAGGTTCACGCTAATGTTAATGCCTAAGCGTGTTAAATACCGTCGTGTACAGCGTGGTCGTATGACCGGTGCTGCATCTCGCGGTACAACCGTTACACATGGTGATTACGGTCTTAAGGCTTTAGAGCCTGCGTGGATCACCTCTAACCAGATAGAAGCTGCCCGTATTGCTATGACACGTTATATCAAGCGTGGCGGTAAAGTTTGGATTAAAATTTTCCCTGATAAGCCAATTACTGAAAAGCCGGCTGAAACTCGAATGGGTTCAGGTAAAGGTTCACCAGAGTATTGGGTAGCAGTAGTTAAGCCCGGTCGCGTAATGTTCGAAATCGGCGGCGTATCTGAGGAACTCGCTCGCGAGGCTATGCGTCTTGCAGCAAACAAGCTTCCTATTAAATGTAAGTTTGTAACCAAAGAGATGGGTGGTGAGCAGTAATGAATGCAAAGGAAATCAGAGATTTATCAGTTGCAGAGCTTAACGAAAAGCTTGCTGATTTAAAAGACGAACTTTATAAGCTCCGTTTCCAGCACGCCATTAACCAGCTCGACAACCCAATGCGCATAACAGCTGTCAAGAAAGACATCGCTCGCGTACAGACAGTTCTTCGCGAAGCTGAGCTCAGCGACAGCGCTAACGCTTAAGGGAGGTAAACTGGAATGAGCGAAAGAAACCTTCGTAAAACAAGAGTAGGTCGTGTTGTAAGCGACAAGATGGACAAAACCGTTGTAGTTGCTATCGAAGACAACGTTAAGCACCCACTCTACAAGAAGATTATCAAAAACACAATCAGATTAAAGGCTCATGATGAGAACAACTCTTGTGGCGTTGGCGACAGAGTACTCATTATGGAAACCCGTCCTCTCTCTAAGGATAAGAGATGGCGCGTTGCCGAAATAATCGAAAAGGCTAAGTAGTCAAAAAGGGAGGAAACCACTGTGATACAACAACAGAGTTACCTCAAGGTAGCCGACAACACTGGCGCTAAAGAAATTATGTGCATCCGTGTTCTTGGAGGCTCCAAAAGGAGGTATGCCAACATCGGTGATGTTATCGTTGCTTCTGTTAAAAAGGCTGCACCAGGCGGTACAGTTAAGAAGGGCGACGTTGTAAAGGCTGTTGTAGTTCGTTCTGCAAAAGGTCTTCGCCGTAATGATGGCACTTACATTAGATTTGACGAAAATGCGGCTGTAATTATCCGTGAGGACAAAAATCCTCGTGGTACCCGTATTTTTGGACCGGTAGCCCGTGAGCTTCGTGAGAAAGATTATACCAAGATCTTGTCTCTCGCTCCGGAAGTACTTTAATGGGAGGTAAATTGAATATGAGTAAGCTTCACATTAAAACCGGCGATACTGTAGTTCTCCTTACAGGAGATGCTAAGGACCGCAAGAAGACCGGTAAGGTTCTTGAGGTTAGCCCAAAAGAGGGCAAGGTAATTGTTGAAGGTCTTAACAAGGTTAAGAAACACGTTAAGCCACGCAAGGCTGGCGATCCTTCAGGCATTATCGAAACAGAGAGTGCAATCTACGCTTGCAAATTGCAGGTAGTTTGCCCAAAATGTAACAAGCCCACTCGCGTTGGTACAAAAATCAACGAAGATGGTTCAAAGAGCCGCGTGTGCAAACACAAAGATTGCGGCGCAACTTTCTAAGAGATAAGGAGGAACATGACTTATGTCAACGCTAGGTAATGAATATAAAAATTCAGTAGCTCCTGCATTGATGACCAAATTTGGCTATAAGAGCGTCATGCAGATTCCGAAGCTCGATAAGGTTGTAATCAATGTAGGCTGTGGTGAAGCAATCACTAACTCAAAGGTTATTGATTCTATCATCTCAGATTTAGGACTTATCACCGGTCAGAAGGCTATTCCTTGCCGTGCTAAAAAGTCTGTTGCGAACTTTAAGCTTCGTGCAGGCATGGTAATCGGTGCAAAGGTTACCCTTCGTGGTGAAAGAATGTATGAATTTGTTGACCGTCTTTTCAACGCTGCACTTCCACGTGTACGTGACTTCAGAGGTATCAACCCCAACGCTTTTGACGGCCGCGGCAACTATGCTATGGGCGTTAAAGAACAGTTGATTTTCCCTGAAATTGAATATGACAAGATTGACAAGGTACGTGGTATGGACATTATGTTCGTAACTACCGCCAAGACAGATGAAGAGGCTCGTGAGCTTTTAACACTTATGGGCGCTCCGTTTGCGAAGTAAGGAGTAAGGAATTATGGCAAAAACAGCTATGAAAGTTAAGCAGGCTCGTCCCGCTAAGTTTTCTACAAGAGAATATAACAGATGCAAAATCTGTGGCCGCCCACACGCTTATCTTCGCAAGTACGGCATCTGCCGTATATGCTTCAGAGAACTCGCTTACAAAGGCGAGATCCCTGGTGTTAAGAAGGCAAGCTGGTAAGGCGAGAATAGCTTAAGGAGGTTTACGGTATGCAAATCACCGATACAATAGCTGATATGCTTACGAGAATTCGTAACGCATCTGCAGCAAAACACGATTCGGTAGATGTACCGGCGTCCAAAGTAAAAAAGGCAATTGCCCAGATTTTGCTTGACGAGGGTTACATCAGCAGCTTCACCGTTGAAGATGACGGTAAGCAGGGCGTAATTCACATTGTGTTGAAGTACGGCCAGAATAAAGCACAGACCATCACAGGCATTCGCCGTGTATCAAAACCAGGTCTGCGCATCTACACAAACGTAGAGGAAATGCCAAAGGTTATGAAAGGCCTTGGTATAGCAATCCTTTCCACCTCTAAAGGAATTATGACAGACAAAGAAGCACGCAAAGCTAACGTTGGCGGCGAAGTGCTCGCATTTGTTTGGTAAGGAGGTGCAGGGATATGTCACGTATAGGTAAAAAGCCTATTACAATACCTGCAGGCGTTGAGGTTAAACTTGACGGCAACACAGTTACCGTTAAGGGCGCAAAGGGTGAGCTTAGCTACACTCATAACGCAGACATCTCCGTTGCAGTAGAAGGTAGCGAAATCATCGTTACCCGCCCAAGCGACGTAAAAGAGCATCGTGCAATGCACGGTCTTACACGTACACTTATCGCTAACATGGTTACAGGTGTATCTGAGGGTTACTCAAAGACACTTGACATCAACGGCGTAGGTTACCGTGCTCAAAAACAGGGTAACAACCTTGTTATGAACTTGGGTTATTCACATCAGGTAATTATGCCTGAGGTTGAAGGTATTCACATTGAAGTACCGTCTGCTAACCAGATAGTTATCAGCGGTGCAGATAAGCAGTTGGTTGGCCAGTTTGCAGCCGATGTTCGTAAGAAGAGACCACCCGAACCATACAAGGGCAAGGGTATCAAGTACTCTGACGAGCACATCCGCCGCAAAGAAGGTAAGGCCGCTAAGGGCTCTAAGAAGTAATAAAGGAGTGTATGAAAAATGGTTAGCAAACCTAACAAAAATCAGGCAAGACTTAAGCGCCATGCCCGCGTTCGTGCAAAGATCAGCGGTACAGCTGCTTGCCCTCGCCTCGATGTATTCCGCTCCAACAGCAATATATATGCCCAGCTTATCGATGACGTAAACGGTGTGACACTCGCAGCTGCTTCTTCAAACGAAAAGGATTTCGGTTTAAGCGGTAGTAACTGCGAAGGTGCACGCAAGGTTGGACAGTTAATCGCTGAACGCGCTGCTGCTAAAGGTATCACAGAGGTTGTTTTTGACCGCGGTGGTTACATTTATCACGGCCGTGTCAAGGAGCTTGCCGAAGGTGCCCGCGAGGGCGGCCTCAAGTTCTAAGTAAGAAGAAGGAGGAAATACTTTTGGCTACAAATATTGACGCATCAACATTAGATTTACAGGAACGTGTAGTTGCTATAAATCGTGTATCTAAGACCGTTAAGGGCGGACGTATTATGAAGTTCTCTGCACTTGTAGTTGTTGGCGACGGCAACGGTATCGTAGGTTACGGCCTCGGTAAAGCAGGTGAAGTTCCGGACGCTATCCGCAAGGGTATCGAGGATGCAAAGAAGAATCTTATTAAGGTTTCACTTAAGGGTACTACAATCCCTCACGAAATTATTGGTGAATTCGGCGCAGGCCGCGTGCTTTTAAAACCAGCTGGTCCTGGTACCGGTGTTATTGCCGGCGGCGCTGTTCGTGCAGTTGTTGAAATGGTTGGTATTAAAGACATCCGTACAAAGGCACTTCGTTCAAATAATCCGTGCAATGTAGTTCGTGCAACAGTTGCAGGCCTTGCAGCTCTTCGTGACGCTAGCCAGGTTGCTGCAGTTCGTGGCAAAGACGTTAAGGAAATTATAGGTTAAGGAGGAGCAGCACTATGGCAACAAAGAAAAAGGCTGCTGGCCTTACTGTAAAACTCGTAAAGAGCACAATTGGTTCTAAAAAGGACCAGATCGCAACCGTAGAATCTTTAGGTCTTCACAAGCTCGGTGATGTTAGGGTTCAGCCTGACAACGCACAGACCAGAGGTAAAATCAACAAGGTATCACACCTTGTAAAGATTATTGAAGGCTAATAGATTTTACATGGCGGTTTATAACCGCTAATTAAGCAAGGAGGTGCGAACAATGAAATTGCATGAATTATCTCCCGCAGAAGGCTCAACAAAAGAGTCAAAGCGTATAGGCAGAGGTCATGGTTCCGGCAACGGTAAAACAGCCGGTAAAGGTCACAAGGGTCAAAAGGCTCGTGCCGGTCGCGGTATGAGAGCTGGCTTTGAAGGCGGTCAGATGCCACTTCAAAGACGTGTACCAAAGCGTGGCTTTAACAACATTTTTGCTGAAGAATGGATTGCAATCAACGTAGCAGCCCTCGAAGTTTTTGAGGACGGTGCAACAGTTGACGCAGCTGCTTTGGCAGAAAAGAACATCATTAAAAAGGCTGACAAGCCTGTAAAGGTTTTGGGCAACGGCAAGCTTACAAAGAAGCTTACAGTTAACCTTAACGCATTCTCTGCATCTGCTGCAGAAAAGATTAATGCTGCAGGCGGAAAGGCAGAGGTGATCTGAGAATGTTGGAAACTTTAAAAAATGCTTGGAAGGTAAAAGAGCTTCGTAACAAGATTCTTTTCACACTTCTTATAATTGTAATTTTCCGCATTGGCTCAGTTATTCCTGTTCCTTATATCAATCCTGATATGATTAAAGCAGCAACAGATGGTAACAGCTTTTTCAGCTACCTTTCAATTCTTACAGGTGGCGGTCTTGAATACGGTGCTATTTTTGCTATGTCAATCACACCGTACATCAATGCTTCAATTATCATTCAGTTGCTTTGCGTAGCAATTCCTTACCTTGAGCGTCTTTCTAAAGAAGGCGAAGAGGGTCAGAAAAAGCTTGCTACAATCACCCGTTACACCACAGTAATTCTTTCGCTTATTCAGGGTGTTGCTTATTTCTTCTATTTAAAAGCAAGCAACTGCTTGAGCGTAAACAAGGGTATCTGGTTTGCAGCAATCGTTATCGTATTAACCTTTGCAGCAGGCTCGGCAATCGTTATGTGGTTGGGCGAACAGATTGACGTTAAGGGCATAGGTAATGGTATATCGATACTTCTTTTTGCTGGTATCTTGTCACGTGGTCCTCAGGCTTTTGCAGCCTTATGGACATACTGGAAAAAATACGACCAGTATTTTGCAGTAATCGGTATCGTAATTGCATTCCTTTTAATTATTGCGTTCATCGTTTGGATGACACACGCAGAGCGCCGTATACCCGTACAGTATGCAAAGCGCGTTGTTGGTAACAAGATGTATGGCGGCCAGAACACACATATTCCGATTAAGGTTAATATGTCTGGCGTTATGCCTGTAATCTTTGCTTCATCAATATTGATGCTTCCAACAATGGTTCTTAGCTTTATGAATACTGACCAGCAACAAGGCTCTTTTGCTAAGTTCTTGTCGTTATTCAGCACACAGGGTGTTTTCTACGCAGTGATTTATTTCTTAATGATAATTGGTTTTGCTTACTTCTATGCAACCATTCAGTTTAATCCTGTAGAAATGGCTAACAATCTTCGTAAAAACGGCGGCGCAGTTCCTGGTATTCGTCCAGGCAAGCCTACTTCCGATTTTATTTCTAAAATTTTGTCAAGAATAACCTTGATGGGCGCGCTCTTCTTGAGCGTTATCGCAATCCTTCCTATAATCATCGGCAATGTTGGTCAAATCAACATTTCTCTTGGTGGTACATCTGTACTTATTATGGTTGGTGTTGCACTTGACACAGTTAACAATCTTGAATCTCAAATGATGATGCGTCATTATAAGGGATTCTTAGATTAAGGAGTATTTATATGAAGCTCATTTTATTAGGGGCCCCGGGTGCCGGCAAGGGCACACAGGCAGAGATAATCTCTGAAAAATACAATATTCCAACCATCTCAACCGGCAACATAATTCGTGCTGCACTTAAAAATGGCACTGAGATGGGTCTTAAGGCTAAAGCTTATATTGACAGCGGTAGATTGGTTCCTGATGATGTTGTAATAGGCATCATTAAGGAACGACTCTCCGAGAGCGATTGTGAAGGCGGATTTATTCTTGATGGTTTCCCACGCACAATTCCACAAGCCGAAGCTCTTGACAGTATGAACATTGCTATTGATGCGGCTTTATCTATTGAGGTAGACGATCGCGAAATAGTAAAACGTATGTCAGGTAGACGCGTTTGTGAAAAATGCGGAGCAAGCTACCATATTGAGTTTAAAAAGCCTTCCAAGGATGGCCAGTGTGATGCTTGCGGCGGCGCTCTTGTTATCCGTAAGGATGATGAGCCCGATACAGTTTTAGATAGATTAGATATCTATCACAAACAGACCGAACCGCTTAAAAGCTACTACAAGGCTCAGGGCAAATTGCTCACGGTTGAGGGTCAATCCGAGGTTGAGGAAACTACAAAGCTTGTGCTCAGTGTTCTTTCGGAGATATAAGCTATGATAGTCTTAAAAAACGGCCGCGAGCTTAAGATAATGCGAGAAGCTTGCAGAATATCGGCCGAAGCATTAAAATTAGCAGGCAGTGCGGTAGAGCCGGGTGTTACAACAGCCGAGCTTGATAGAATAGCCGAAAAGTATATTTTGAGTCAAGGTGCAAAACCCAACTTTAAAAACTACAACGGCTATCCTGCCACCGCATGTATATCAATCAACAACGAGGTAATTCACGGCATACCTTCAAAAAAACGTGTGATCGGGGCAGGCGACATAGTGTCGATTGACCTAGGCGCGTGCTTTGAGGGATATCACGGTGATAATGCCGCAACTTTTGCCTGCGGAGACATATCCGCAGAAGCAAAGCGGCTGATTGATACCACTCGCGAAAGCCTTTACGAAGGTATTGCGGCAGCGGTATCCGGCGGCAGATTAGGTGATATAGGCGCTGCAGTTCAGCAGTATGTCGAAAAAAGGGGCTATTCGGTTGTGCGCCAATTTGTCGGACACGGCATAGGAACGCAACTGCACGAAGCTCCCGAAGTACCTAATTTTGGCACTCAAGGGCGAGGAATTCGCTTAATGCCTGGCATGACACTTGCTATAGAGCCTATGATTAATATAGGGCACTCTGACGTAAAGATTATGCCTGACGGCTGGACAGTGCTTACAAAGGATGGTTCTTTATCTGCTCACTTTGAGCATACTATAGTAATTACCCCAGACGGCCCTCAGATAATGACTAAATCCTGAGGTGCGTTATGGTAGGTAGAGTAGTAATATCAAGTGCAGGCAGAGATAAGACAAAAGTGATGGTAATAATTAAGGAGACCGAAAACTATCTGTTAGTGTGTGATGGAAAAGAGCGGCCGGTCGAGCGTCCGAAGCGCAAGAACCCGAAGCATCTAAAACTTACCAAAACTTATCTTGGAGCACAACAGCTTGAAACCAATCGCGCGCTACGCAAGGCCCTAAAGCAAATTAGTAGCGTATATGAGGAGGAAATGTAATGTCAAAATCAGATATGATTGAACTTGAAGGCACCGTTGTTGAAGCAATGCCTAACGCAATGTTCAAGGTAGAAATTCAGGGTGGACATCAGATACTTGCCCACATCTCAGGAAAGTTACGTATGAATTTTATACGTATACTCCCTGGCGACAAGGTAACGGTTGAGATGTCACCGTACGACCTGTCAAAAGGACGCATAACTTGGCGTTCAAAATAAGACAGAAAATAGTATGATTTAAAATCATACCCCTAAATTTTAAGGAGGTAAAATCCAAATGAAAGTCAGACCTTCTGTAAAAAAGATTTGCGAAAAATGCAAAATCATTAAGCGCAAGGGTAAAATCATGGTTATCTGTGAAAATCCCAAGCACAAGCAGCGTCAGGGTTAATTAACCCCGACCGTCGCAACAACAAATATGGAGGTGCTTTGATAAATGGCACGTATTGCTGGTGTTGACCTTCCAAATAGTAAGCGAGTTGAAATTGGACTTACTTATATTTATGGTATCGGTCTTACAACATCTAAAAAGATTCTTGCAGACACAGGTATTGATCCTGATGTACGCGTTAAGGATCTTACAGAAGAAGATATTTCCAAGCTTCGTGAGTATATCGACCAAAACCTTCAAGTAGAAGGTGACCGTCGCCGTACAGTTGCATTGGATATTAAGAGACTTATTGAAATTGGAAGCTACCGTGGTCTTCGTCACCGTAAAGGTTTGCCTGTAAGAGGTCAGCGTTCAAAGACTAACGCTCGTACTCGTAAGGGTCCGAAGAGAACCGTAGCAAACAAGAAGAAATAAGTAGGAGGTAAACTTTAATGGCTACTGCTAAAAGAGCAACGACTCGTCGTCGTCGCGAAAAGAAAAACATTGAACGTGGTGCAGCCCATATCCAGTCAACCTTCA
>SVOH01000025.1 GCA_015066515.1 Oscillospiraceae bacterium
GCTTGGAATTAAAGATAATCTATGAAATGCTTCAACTTCAAAAGATGGATGTCGACTTAATGTTTTTAGCTGCTAATTATAGCGAAACATCTAAAGTGGTTAAAAGAGCTATTTTTCAAGAACATATAGATCAATACATACTTAATGGGTACTTTTTCGATAATTTTATAACAGCAAGGAATATAGATTGGGCTGACTTAAAGAACGAAGTTGGCTTGTCTGATACCGATGTTTTTGAAATTAAAGAAGGTTGTTATCCTTCTCCTGAAGGAATAGACCAAATAATTGAATGGGGTATGCGAGATATAATTTCACATTATCTTATATAAGGAGAATAAAATTATGGAAACATTACTAGCTATCACTAAAATCTTAGGTGAAGATAATGAAAAAAGATTTAAGGACGCAGTTACAGATTTGCTTATTGAACAGGTTAAAGGCGATTTGGAAAGTGTGTGTAGGTATTTAATTGACTGGGAAGAACTAATGGATGAGATTAGAGATGAAATCAAGGAAGAGTTTAGAGAAAAAATACGACAAAAATATATGAAGGTTGCAGAAGAAAAGCTATCCGAAGTATTTAGTTTAGAAGAGTAAAAAACAGGTGAGCATATGAAGAAAACAGTACCAATTAAGATAATTGTACATTTTCCTACTACTGAAGAAGGATGGCGTGAACTTAGACGTAGAGTAGCAGGTGTTCATGCAGATGGTACGATAAATTCTATCAATAAACTGAAGTGCCCAGTATGGCAGAAAGAAAAACTACTCAACGCGATTATTAAAGACGTTAAAGCTCAAATGAAAGAAGAATAATAACTTCAAAGGAAGTGAAATGTGTTGTGTTGGTAATAGAGGTAGAAAAAGAACTCTGTGAAAAGGCAAGGAAAATATGTGCATCTTATGACATAACATTAGAAGATTTATTGGAGCAATTCGTGATTTTTGCATCCAAATCGGAAAATCTTACAGAGCTAAAGAAAATATTAGGTATTAAATAAGGATATGAGTTTAAATATGATACATATAAGAGAAGAGAATAAAGCCATTGTTCAAATTGTAACTGAAGAATTATGGCTGAATTATTTTAATAATTATCTTTTAAAAAATGGCGTGATAACAGAGCGAATGTATATGAAGATGTTCCTTAAAATTCTTCAACGTACATCACAAAAAAAGAAAGCAATAAATATATAGTAAAAGAGGTCTGTACCAAAATATGGGACAGACCTCTCTTGTGCTATGAGTCATAATATGAATTGTCTTTTTGAATATTAGTGGTGCGAAATATGAACCGTGCTGTTCGTTGTCGTATGTGCATATATATGATATTTGTCAGGGCTATAGGTGGGGTTATATTTATGAACTAAAATATGAACCGTACTCACTTTCAACTTGTGTACCAAAATATGATACGAGTCAATAGTTTAATGGCGGTTTACTATGGGATAGAATATGAACTGTTCTTGGCTATGTCATATGGGCTTAAATATGGTTTTACTTTAGGAGTTTGCACATTAACTCTTTAAGGGAATTTATAAAGATGGGGTGAGGCAAAATATGAGCATGTTTTATAAGCAGAGCAATGTGATTGAATATGGTACAATCTCGATACTCAGTATTATGCTATTTTAGCGACAAAAACGCAAAAACGGTTTTGCAAAATTTATTTCCCCCTTAAGGATTAAGGGTTGATTAATCGTCCTTTACGAAGTTATATCCTTAACCAAACCACTATGCTGACCGCACATTTTTAATTATTTGCTCTAATTTCATTGAAAATGGCTTAATTTTCTTTTATTTTATGATCAACCAAAAAACCTTAAAAATGATTTACATTCACGATATGATAAAGTTTTGAGAGTTTTTCTGCGGTTACTTTTATTTAGAAATTATTATCATTTTCAAAGCAGAAAAATGACACTCTCGTTTATTGTTTTATTTACATTTCGAGGTTTAGAGTGTCATACTTTCTATTACATATGACAAGGAAATGATTGTCGTTTTGATATGGGCAAGAGGGGGAGCAATCTGAGCATCCCAAAGGGATGGTCATTCAATCATTTCAAAAGGTAAATCATACGGAAAAATCTCGAAATGAAAGTAATCTCGAATCGCCCGAAATGATAGTCATTTATACTTTCGAAATGAAAGAAAATCCCTCATTTGAAAACGATAGTTTTCCCTACAATTAATCAATAATTAATCAATAATTAATCTATGACTGTCATTTCGAAATGAGCGTCATACATCATACCCAAATGACACTCATAGCAAAATTTATTCCCATAAGAACGGAAGGTAGCCCTTGCCCAAATAATGTCTCTCGCTCAAAGACAACCTCGTTCTCTTTGCCAAGTAGAGAAAAAAGTGTGTTCATAAATATGAACGGTTATCAACCATATTAAAACTCATATGTGGAATAGGCGAGCAGAACGTTTCGTCCCAACCTCTGTTATTTCTGTGTTGCTTAAAGTGAGATTTTCGTCAATAAAATTTGGCGTGCTTCACCGTGTCTGTACATCCTTGTGAACCAATTTTCGTTCACGAGTTTTGCCTGTCCAGCATCTCGCTCATATAATAATTTTCGTTATTAAACAAATGACAGCTCAGTTTTTTAGCGATGCTAAGTTTAGTAAGCATTGTTCTTTCCGAAACAAGATGTTCACTGAACTCAAGTGCGACTTTAAATAAGAATCGCCGTTAAAAACATTGCAGTACCGGGCGTAATGTGTTAAAATACTTTGGTACACAAGACTGCTCTCTGCATCAGATGAGTCGTCATAGTCGGCGAATCTTGGTTACGAAAATATCAACTTGAATAAAGGCTATGTTGTGTCTCACCATCCGCCGGGTTTATTTACCCACTTATAATATAATAATTTAGATTGTCTAAATCAAGAAAACATTAATTGTATACGAAAATTATAGATATCATGAGAAACAGACGCATCCCACTGCAGCAATGCATCCCTGTTTTAATTTTCGTTTATAAAATTAAAAGGCGCAGCGGATGCAACGGCAGGATACTCTTCCTGCAAGGAAACTATTTTCGTTCACAAACTGCTGCGGGCTGCATCTGGCTTCCCGTCATCACCATTCGAATTTTCGTTCACAAAAAATGCTGTTGGTTCAGCGGGACCTGTGGTCATCTTGGATTTCCACAGGTATATCAAATAATTTTAGTATACAAACAAATCCTTTATCCGTACCGTGGTCGGTACTGATGGCCCTAGCGATTCTGTCCCAACAACTATTTATTGACGAAAAAAATCTAAGTTTATACTTAAGATCATATCGCGTCTTCAGATGTTGATGAAAAAACATTTTCGTTCAGAAGTTCTTCCAAGGCGTTAAAAGAAAGTTTAGTTCTTCGGTTCCGCAGAATAGCTAAGGTTCAAGCTCTCATCTCGACCTTTCAACTTTAAGGGAAATTTATCGAAGTCTATGTAGGATTAAATTTAATTATCTGATTATTGACGAAAAAAGATACCATGAGCTACAATCCTGCCGGTTGGAAACCGGCATTTGAGCCACAACTTATCTCTTTGTTTGCTATGACGTATTATACCGTTACAGCATCACTGGTAAATTATGTGAGGTTTAATATGGTTATCTTCTATTTTAGTTGAGATGAACGATTTTATTGAATACAAGCAGTAACCGAAAAAGTCGCACCTCTGGTGCGGTTGGCGATTTTAATTTAATCATAAGATGGAGATGTTAAAACGTGAAAGAAACTTTTATTGGAGATAGAATAGCAGAACTGTTAGTTAAAAAACAAAGAACTGCTGTTGAGTTGAGCGAACACATTGGTCAACCCAAAGACTACATAGACCAAATTACATCCCACAAACTTATGCCGTCTATGAATATGTTTTTCGCGATATGCGATGCTCTTGACGTAACGCCTGCGGAATTCTTCACCGTGTAAATTTGACTTAGTCACACTTGATTAAGTGCTTAAACCTTTCAGTACTAAAGTTCTAGTGCCGAATTTTTTATTGTTACATTTAATCTGTACATAAAGAAATCATATATCTGAAGCTCGAATTATTCTGGGCACCTGTGCGAAATTTGAGGTTATAACACAAAAAAATATAACAGCCTGTCAAATACGACAAGCTGTTATATTTTTGCTTAAATTTGTTTAAGATATTTAACGGGAACTTCTTTCGTGAGCCATACACCATTTACTGATAGGTAAAACTTATAGCCATCCGCAATCATCCTACTACAATCTACAGAATAGATAATTGGATTGCCATGTCGTTTACCGACATTTATTGCAGTGTCTATATCCTTTGAAAGGTGTACATACAATCGAGATTTAGGTATAAGACCCAATTTTCTAATTGAAGAAACAAATTTTTCTCCTGTGCCGTGATAAAGAATATCCGGTGGCGAAACTTCTTCTAATTCAACATCAACCGGAATAGAATGACCCTGATTAGCTCTTATAAGGGTTTTATCACTGTTAAAGGAGTATCTTTGCTTTTCATCTGTAGCTACTATTTCTTCTAACATAGCCATATTGAAGCATTGCTTTTTGTAAATTCCTGTAATTAATTCAGCGACATTAGCCCAACCGTGTTCATCAAGGTCTATTCCAATTTCAGAAGGTTTATGCCTTAAAATTAGACTTAAAAACTTACTTGTGTTTCGTAGTGACATATTATTTTACCCCTTTGCTCTTCCATAACTCTATTGCATCTATTGTTTTGGGGTCTTCCCAGGTTCGATAATAACCATCTGTCATAAGATTTGAGCCAAGCGATTTATCTAATATTGAGATAGTAAATGTATCAATAAACTCGCCGTATTTATCCCAGTCTTGTTCAATATCTATTCGAAACAAAATGTATCCAATCAACTCGTATGGATTTGGAATTGGTTGCTCTATGAAAGAGTAAATATAGTATAAATTAAGAGCATTATATAATTCATCTGCAGTAACACAATTGTTTGTAAAATGTTCAAAACATATACTGTAGATATCTTTCCAAGAATAAGAATTAAGCAATTCTTGAGCAATTTCGGGGAACTCACCCTCGGGGTCAAATTCATCTGAAAAGAAGTTTTGGTTAAACAAAATCTCTAATTTTGATTTTAAATTTTCCATAATTACTTGGTTCTCCTTTTGA
Organism: Oscillospiraceae bacterium; assembly: GCA_015066515.1. Taxonomy (GTDB): domain Bacteria; phylum Bacillota; class Clostridia; order Oscillospirales; family Acutalibacteraceae; genus UBA737. The sequence goes on from SVOH01000025.1 coordinate 5,145, forward strand.
ATTTTTTAGAGAATAGTGAATCGGGTAATTTTGAAAACGCCTCATCCGCAACGGTCATTGATTTTGCATTTGGCTTATAATGTCCACTATTATTATCATAGCCAAGAATTTTACCACCGCCGATTTTTAGTAGACCGGCCATCTGCACCTGCGGGTCACTTCCTCCTATTAAAGTTGGGTGTGGTGTGGGGAGTGCACCAGGCCCTCGACCATTACCAGAACGTTTACCCACAATTATATTACCATCCATATCAATCACGTATGGTAATCCGCTTTCATTTGTGGTCTTATTACCGATATAATTTCCATTTATCATATCGGTTAATTTTTGGGCTGTGGGATTTTTTATGTATTTACCTTTATATACTCCCGATTCGATATCATGTTTTTTCATAGATGATTCAACATGATAGCTAGGAGCATAAGGTTGTGAACCTGTGCTACCGCCACCGTAAGGTCCGCTACTTCCGCTACCCATTATCGGTCACCGCCTTTCTTGTGGGCGATCCAATCAGGGTATTGCACAAATTGTGCGTATTTAAGATACGGACCAAAAACCTTTTCATTCATTGAACCGTAAACAAGAATAATCTCTGGTTCTATTGTTTCAAGCATTGCAGATAGTCCGGCTTCAAAATGATATTTATCATCTCTTGTTTTAAAACACCCATACGTCCCGATTGCAACGATACTGTGTTTTTCTACACCGAGAAATGCTACGGGTTCAGGCAACACCTTGGTTGTATATGTAAGTTCGTTTCCCCATCGAATTTGTGGAATTACATAAGCACCATTTCTTTGAAAGTAACTTCCAATCGCCCTATTTCTATATACATTTGAAATCTGTACTGCAAGTGGGGCATTTCTATAAAGTGAACAATCAGGACTTAATATAGGATGAATTTTTTCCGGTGTTATAAGTGGGTGTTTGCGAAACTCATCAATATATTTTTCCGGTGAAATTAAAACTTCTGCAAACTCTTTATCTAATTCATAAAAGCCTATTGCATCTGTCGGTAACTCGGCTCGATTACGAGCACTAAAAGGTGTAATACCAGTCGGTATTATAAATTTATCAGGCTTCTTTATTATCGGTATACCAAGATAACCATCAAAATCAGCCCCAATAACAAGTTCGGGGTTCATGCCATCATCAATTATTGCTTTTCTCTTTTTCATTATAGCTCCTTCGGATTTTTAAGTAAGAACAAATCATAATATTCTCCTTATTGGCACATACAACAAGACAATAGTGTGCGGTTAATACATTAAAATTTTGTCTTGAGGTTTTGTGTGCCTCCGAAGGTATCTATATAATACGACCAAGTACAAATAGAGATACTCGGAGACACGATTTGTATTTTTTTAATATTTTTTCTTGCATTTTATTCAAGATTTTCTTTGTCTTTTTTACAAGAAAATATTGACTTTTTCTCCGAATACGCCTATAATAGTACTAGACCAAGTACGAATAGAGATATTCGGAGATAGGCATTTGTTGAGTTGTTCCAGCAACTTAATAAATGCTTTTTCTTTTTGTTTTAACTACAATCATATAAATCATCACCGTCCTTAATATTCTTTCAAACAACATCTTTGAACAACATTAACTGACGTTCTTCATAAGGTGTATAATTTGCATTTCCATATCTTAGCCATTTGCGATAATAACTAAGGGCATATCCTGCAGCCTCGTAGCTAATATCAAATCTGTCAGCGATAGCTGATGGTTCGCTGTATTTAATTTTATGTATTAAAACCGGAAGAGCCAAAGTATATTTTGCAAAAAACTTAGCTTCAGCTTCGGCTAACTCACTTTCTTCAGTGTGGTCAAGAACAATATGACCACATTCATGAGTGATTGTGTTATTGATTCTTCCGTAGCCTTTTTTGTTATTGTAGTATATGTACCACTGATTATTGTATTTTACAGAAAACCCATCTTCGCTTTCTTTTAATAGAATGGGAAGTTTTTCTTTAGGGAACGAAGAGTATGGTATTACAATTATTTTTAGCTTTGAAGCAATTTCAAACCCATGGATAGGTATACTGCTTATGTCTAATTTTTCAAGTAGGCTAGTTACAACTTCTTTGATTTCTTCACATCTTGAATCAGATAGTCTAAACGCCATCAAGCATCAGTCCTCCCCGAAAAGCGCATCGATAAGTTCTCTCTTTTCTTCTTTAGTCATAGAAGATGAGTTCCTTGCTAAGATGCGTTGTACTTTTGGAAAAGAGAATTCATCGGTCTCTATTCCTAAAAGATAGTCCGAAGTAGTGCCGAGTGCTGTAGCGATATTTGCCAATACTTCTACCTTAGGTTCACGTGCTCCAGAAACATAACGTGATAAAGTTGCTTCAGTTGTATTAATCCTATCAGCTAATTCTCGTTGAGTAATACCTTTCTTTTGCATTGCTGCAGAAAGTCTGTTGCCAAATTCCTTACTCATAATTTTACCTCCTAAATTTTCGTCATTAGATTGACCTTACCATTATTATAAACCACTTTACCATATTTGTCAATAGTAAAAACACAAAACTTTGTGTATATAAATTATTTTGTAATCAATATCTTGTTATAAAAAAGATTTTACAATACAAGTAATTCTGTTTTGCGGGAAGAAGGACGTTATAATCTGTAATTTAGTTCACAGTTGTTGTCACAAATCCTATGACAAGTTCGTTTTAATGTATGAGGAGGTACAATATGGAAGAGTTTAGCGATAGATTTAAAAAGAAAATGAACAGGCTATTTCGTGAGCAAGTAGGCTCAAATCAAATACCGCATCCTGAAGTGGATAATAATTATGAAAAAATACGAAGCAAAATAATAAGAATATATTTACTTGCAATACTTCGAATTAAAAAGAGATGCAGCCGCCGTTAAATCGGTAGCTGCATTTTGCTTTAAGATTGAACTGGTTGCTTATTGATTTGCCCAATTACATATGTAAGGAACTGTTCAATGGTTGGCTCTTTGCCGTTAGGGGAAATCTTAGCCCAGTGAGCACGAGCAATAGGATCTGTTGATTTCATTGCCTCTTTGATTGCATATTGCATGTCTCTTTTAACTTCTTCCGGTGAAACACCGTGTTCCTTTGCAATTTGTCGAATAATGGCTTTAGTTTTCATATGAAACACTCCTTTGAAATAATTATTAGTTACTGCTCATAACCAACAGTTATGTTATATCACAAAGAATATGTCGAAGTTTAGTAAACCAAGTCGATAAATAAAAAAAGATTTATTTCTTGACGAAATAAACCTTTTTTGCTTACTTTGAGTGTTTGATTAGTGTTGCAATTACGTCGTAGACTTTTTCTCTGTCTGGTTGAGAAAGAGCAGATAATTGTTCGGTGATGAGCGAGCCTTTAACTTCATATCCAACTTTTAGTACATCAGCAAGAATGACGTCTGCAGAAACTTCAAGGGCGTTTAGTATATTTATAAATGTTTCCATAGCAGGAAGTTTTTCGCCACGTTCTACCATACCGATATATGTTACCGACAAATCGGTTTTTTCTGCTAAGTCTTCTTGTCTTAAATGCTTTCGTATACGATAAGCTCGAATATTTTTGCCTATGCTTTCGTAATTCAAGATTACACCTCCTATTAGTGCATTACTGTAACTAATAGTATAGATGATAACCTTAAATCTATACAGAAACCAAAAGGAAGATAGAGTAAACAGTAGTTACGATATTTGAGAAAATGTTATTAAAAAGCATATAGTGATGAGTGTGTTTCCCTTGTAAAGATAAGAGATTAATGTTATAATAAATGCACATTATTACACTTTTATATGTGATGCTCCGATTGTTCTATTACGAGAATGACGGTTCGGTTAATCACTCAAAGGGGCATTTTGATGAAGTTCAAATCTATTGTTTCAATGTTTATAGTAGCGGTTTTGTTATTGTTTGCTATTCCAACAACCACACTGGCAATGCAAGTGTTTATTAAAATAACTGTAGATGCAGGATATAAGAACATATCCTTGGAAGTTGAGACTTCTGATACAATTGAACAAGTAAAAGCTAAAATTATGGAAAAAGAGGGCGTTCCTGCAAGTCAACAGCATCTGATATATAATGATGAGGTTTTAGAAGAAGGTAGAACCCTTGGGGATTATTCTATTCAAAAAGATTCAACAATTTATTTAACACTAAAGCATACTTGCGTATATAATGCTAACGAAAATGTAATTACAGAAGATTGTATTTATTGTGAGCACAATGAAACTGCAACGTTGCTCTCTTTGATGGAAGATATTGTTTACGACGGTACACCAAAGGAAGGTGCGACAGTTCAGTATTCTTCTAACTGGCAAGGTGGCACACTAACAATTGTGTACGAAAATAATACCAATGCTTGTGATGGCACAGCTTATGCGTATATTCAAAAGGACAACGCAAAGGCAGAAGTTTATTTCTCCGTTTTAGCTGCAACTCCCGAACATACAATCCCAACAGGGCTCACAGCGAATTTCGGTGCGACTTTGTCTGATATAACCTTGCCTACCGCATCTAATGGTACATGGACTTGGTATAAACCTCAAGACAGCGTTGGTGATGCCGGAACGAAATCGTTTAATGCTATTTTCACTCCTAACGATACCGACAATTACATAACTTTAATGGTTAAGGTCCCCGTTACTGTAAATAAAAAGAAGGTAGCTAAACCTACTGGTGATAATCGTACATTTATATATAACGGTCAAGAACAAACCTATGAAATTGCTGAAAGCACTGATTATACTATTATAGGTAATACCCAAACAAATGCAGGAACGTATGAAGTTGTAGTTGCTCTTAAAGATTCGACTAACTGTGAATGGGTAGATGGCACTACAACAGATTTAATTTTTGACTTTAATATTGCTAAGGCTAATCGAGCAGCCCCGAGCGTAAATAAGACCGATGAAACTTTTGCGGGTAAGAACGACGGTAAGATCACCGATGTTTCTGATAAAATGGAATATCGTGTTAATGGCTCTCAAACATACACCGCCATTACTGGCGATACTTTAGAAAATCTTGCTGACGAAAAATACTATGTTCGCTATAAAGGCGACAACAACTATAATCCTTCTCCCGATGCAGAAGTTGTAATTGCCGCAGGCAGAATGCTTGTTGTTACCTATAAAGCAGACGGTCAAGTGGTTGACACTGTTGAAGTGGAATATGATAAGGATGCAACTGCTCCCACAATTCCCGAAAAAGAAGGTTATACGCAAACGGCTCCTACTTGGGACAAAGATGGTAAGAATATAACCGCAGATACCGAAATTAATGCGGTTTATACTCAAGATCCTAAAGCTCCTTCTGATGAGTCAGACGATATTAAATCACCACAGACCGGAGATAACAGTAATATCTGGTTGTGGTCGATTCTCGCTCTGATAAGTGGAGCAATGCTCATTGTTACTCTTTTTTGGAAAAAGAATGAAGCAAAGGGAAACTAAATAGCTATTACCAAAATTAGTCCTTATCAAACGTTGATGAGGACTAATTTTATAATTTTAATACTTAAAATTTTTTTCAAAAGAGTAAAAACGTATATAAAAGTCACCTAAAAAAGCAAAACACATACTGAAAACGGCACTTTTCGTTATATAATGCCCTTAAAAGTTGAAAATTCTTAAATTTAGGCGTTTTTTCTGATTTGACAAATGAGAATAAATACGATATAATGAACACGATCTTTAAAATTATGAAGGAGTTTTTCAAATAATACATTAAACCACGAAGGTTAAGTGTGTTTTTTGCGCTCTTGTTTTAAAGGTCAGCAATAAAACAATGCAGACACTTATCTTTCGAGGTAAGTGTCTTTTTTGTTTTGTGTGCGAAAAATTAAAAATGTAAGTGAGGTGTGTGTAATGAAGTTTCATTTGGTTCTAACTAAGAATGATGCGGATATCATAGCTTTTAAAAATTCAGTTACTTATAAGGAATTCAATGAGGCTGTGGTGAAAATTCTGAACAAAGCAATTCGTGGTAAGGTCGCAGAACTTACTATGAATTTTGAAATTAGTTCAGAGATTAGTGAGATGCATACTAAAATCGAACTTGATGAAGATTTAGTAAAGGCGTGTCAGGAAACCTTAGGCTTTGAAAAAGGAAGATTTACTGCTTGTGTTAAACAGGAAATTAGACGTTGTATTAAGAAAAATAATTTGGTTAGTGAAACAAACAGTCTTGATACAGAAAAAATCAAAGAAATTTTTGATGATTCTATGCAGTTCCTTAATAATCGTAAAGCAGAGCTTAACGAACATCCTGACAAGTATAGAAAGCTGCAAAAGTTCTATAATGTTGTGTTAGATAGAACCACACAAAGATTAATTAAAATTCAGGAATAGAAAGAAGTGATATTTTGGTCAAAAGAAAAGCAATTCATTTTGTTTTATCTAAAGCTAAGGATGGCGATCTCCTGGCTTGGAAAAATTCTTTAGAAGACGGTAGCTTTAATCGAGTTGTAAACGAAATTCTTATAGCAGAAAGCGAAAAGAAAATTGCAAACATTCCTTGCGGCAGCAAAAAAGCAGAAAATCTTAAGACCATAAATAGCAGACTGCTTATATATGACCGCTACGCTATAGAGCTGATAGAGTCCTTCGGCCCGAAGGAAGTTACTTCTTCTATAAAGAAGATTATTCGAAAGCACCTAAACAAAAATAGACAGACAGTAAAACACTCAAAAGATGATAGATATAAATTAATTTGCGACATATTAAACTCATTTAAATCAATGATGTCAGAGAAAGAAAAAGAATTTTCTGGTGTCGCCAATAAATACCAAAAGTTGTGCGATGCTTATGATATAGCAATTAAAAATCTTTTTGATGAGTTATTATCTTGTGCTTCTGCTCCCACGATGAACGAGGCATGTAATAAACTTAGAAATTTTAATTATATAGAAATAATTAATGATGCTTATAAAATTGCTTTTAAATCTCCTCCGGTGATAAATAAAAATAATGAACATACAGAACCTCAGACGAAGATTGCAACAAAACAAACCGATGATAACGCTAAGGGAAATCATATGATAAATGAGTCACCTAAAAGCGCTGAAATCTTATCAAAAGCTCCAGTAAAAGGAACGGAAGAAAAGATGGATTTTCGAACAAGAATGATGGCTATGATAGAAAAGAACAAAGCGGCAATGGCAAATGAAAAAAAGAGCAACTTTGAAAATTATGAGTTTGAATACGAAGACGAGGATGATTGGGATTAATAATTAAAATAGTTCATATGAGCTTAAATATGGATTTTGGATAATGAGCCAAAATATGAACTTAAGTAAAATTATATAAAATGAGCGCAAATATGAACCAGTTGCAAAAAAAGATTATATATGAGCGTAAATATGGTTTTTTGGTAATGAGCCAAAATATGATACGCAAATGGCTTTAAATCCAAAAAATAGTTTCTTTTGAGTATAAAAATTTAAAAAAGTAACACCGTAAATTTCAATTTTCACACTAGAAAAGTTGAAATAATACGGTGTTTCTTTTCATTTTCTGTAGTTTTTAACAAATTCTAAAACAAAATTTTATGAAAAAATCATTTTTACTTAATGTTTTCTTGAAATGAGAATTTTTATTACTCATAAATATCATATCCGAATAAATCGGAAAGCAACTTCAGCTTGAACCACTGAAGCTGTGATGAATTAGAAAAAAGACAGAGTTAATGTTTTCTTGAAATGAGATTGTAACATTGCTTATGTTAATAATGTAAATTGATTCAGCCCGATCAACTGGATTGATTACGTAAAAAAATATCGGTACTAATATACTGCGGTTAAAACATTAAATATTTAACCATATACTTTTCGGCCCGGAGAACCGAAATGTTTGCTTAAATATGTTGGAGATTAATGTTTTCTTGAATCGCTTAAGTAATATTACCGATATTTAAAATGCGAATATTCCGTATGGGTCAGCGGAGTGTTTGTAAAAATTATATAAATTTGAAAGGAACTTTTAATAATGTATAAGAGTTATGAAGATGATTTTCTTGCTTCTCTAAAAAAGCAAGAGGAAGAATTTAAAACGAGAACAGAAAGAGCAGGCGCTGTGACTGTAAAATTAAGTACTATCAAGGATAGGATTACTCCCTTAATGAAGAAGGTATTTATTATCATAGTGTCAAATGGTTTATCCAAAGAAAAAGAAATTAAGAGTATTGCGGTTAAACAGATAAGAGATACTGAAATGTTGAATTATAGCACGGATACCATTTATCGTTCAATTAAAAATTTAGTTACTCTCGGTCTTTTTGATGTTATACAAATCCCTACTGGAATTCGCACATTCAATCTACTGAGGATTACCGATGTGGGAAGTCTGCTTTATATGAATGAGTTCGGCAAGAATCCGCCCGAATCTGAGATGCAAAAGGTTATCTCAGACCATGCTAGTTATACTCACGGCTATATGATAGAAGAAGTGAAAAATATTTTAGTGCAACGAGGAACCTATCCTATGGTTACAACAGACCGAGCTACAAACAAGTTGGTTTTACCGGATAATACAGTGATTATTCCTGATGTTATTGCGGGTACAAATGAGTGTTGGGAAATCTTTGAGGTGGAATGCGGAACGCATAATAATTCTGATTTTTATCACAAGTGTGACAAATTAATTAGAGTTAAGAGACATTTAAATTTCATCGGTTCCAGCCGAGGGTCTGTTGAAAAGGATTTGATTCCCAAAATTAACGCTTGGATTAGGAACAGAGAACCAGAACGCCTGCTAAATTATGGGATCACAATTTCAGTTTATAGTATGTACGATTTTAAAAAAGGAAATTGTTCTTATTATTACGATATGAAATCTTCCAAACCCGTATGTCTTCTTAAAAAATCTAAAAGAAAGGAGAAATCTGTTAATGAGTAGATTAATGTTGAGAATTGGCAAAGGCTCGTGTGTTAACGCCGATAAGGTTTTATTCATTGTCGATGCTGATGCCGATAAGGTTAGACGAATCTTAAATAGATACGGCTTGAACAGAAGTTCTAAGACTGTATTCGACGCTACGTCAGAAAACGAAACCCGCTCATTGCTTATGCTTGATGATGGCTCGATGGCGATTTCATCTATAAGCGGTAGCGTATTAGCGAAGAATTTTCAGAGCAAAATTCGTCCTAAGGATTTATAAATTCTAAAAGATTTTCGTTCATAGAAATAATAACATACGGGTTTTTGAATGTTTTTTGTGGACGAAAATTTTCTGAAATGCGTGGTCTGCCTTCATTGACCCAGAAGGCAGACATTACGTAACAATTTAATATAAATGTTGAGCCGCCATAAATGTTATATACGAAATATATATTAATTTTTTGAAGGGAGGGAGTACGGTGGATAAAAATTATTATGAAGCTAAACTACGTGAAATTTTAGACCGCGATGAAAAAAATGAAGCTGAAATGGCACAGACGATGCTTGCGATTATTTCACTATATTATCAGTACCAAATGGATAAATAGTTTCATCGAAAAACAACAGTCAAATCTGTTGGCGGCAGGTTTGATTTGAAAATAATGAAGGAGTTATTTAATTTGCAAAGACGAATAACATTTGCTTAAAAAGCGCAGCGCAGGAAGAAAAAGAGTGAAGTTTGTCGAAAGACAAATCTTCGTTAATAAAGTGATTTCAAATGATTGGTAAATGCTGTATAAATGTTTTTCGCAAGGTAAAAAATAGATTATGAAAGGAATGGCAAGTTATGTTAAATTCTATTGAATTAATGAACTTGAAGAGTGTTGCCATTGCCGATTATTCTAAAGATAACCTTGTTGATTTGCGTAACGTGAAGATAGATTCGGGTAAATCTGTACCCGAAAAGATGAATGAATATTTTGAGCAAATTAAAAACCCTTATCTTTTCAAAGTCGGCGATATGAGAGTTAAAATATCTTTTAATGGAGAACGCTCTTTTAGTGAAGCTCTCGGAGCAGTAATTTCAAATGGTGCAAATTTCCAAACAAATTTGGGTTGATTTATTTCTGAAGGTATGGTATACTATGTTCGTGCAGAAAAAAGACCATACCTTCATATTAAGAATATGGAGGTTTTAGTGTTATGGTTAATACTAAATATGCTGAAATTTTAGAGCAGTCCTCCATGCCAAAAAAGGTTTGGAAGACTGCTCTTTATCTTCGTCTTTCCCGCGATGATGGTGACAAGGCGGAGAGCAACTCGATTGCATCGCAACGAGAAATTTTAAAAGAATATGTAAAACAACGTCCCGATATGGAAATACACGATATTTATGTCGATGATGGCTATAGCGGAACAAATTTTGACCGTCCTGACTTTAACAGAATGATGGACGATATCTATGCAGGTAAAGTAAATTGTGTTATAGTAAAAGATCTATCGCGATTTGCTCGAAATCATACCGAGGGTGGCACATATCTCGATAAAACTTTTGTAAAACTCGGTGTGCGTTTTATTGCAATTAATAACCAAATAGACATTGGTATAAGCGGCATTAGTTCATTTGATGATTTAATAAAAGTTGGCATTACCAACCTTATGAATGAAGGTCAGGCAGCAACAACATCGGTTAATGTACGCGGAACATTGAATCTTAGACGTCAGCAAGGAAAGTTTATCGGTTCTTTTCCAACCTATGGATACCTAAAAGATCCAGATGATAAACACCATCTAATTATTGACGAGGAAACCGCACCGATAGTTCGAATGATCTTCGAACGCTTTATTGCGGGAGAAAGTATAATTGGTATTACAAAAAATCTGAACGAAATGGGTATACCAAATCCTTCAATGTATAAAAAACAAAAAGGATATAATTACAAACACCCATCGGGCAGGAGCAATGACGGACTGTGGCCTGATAGTTCAGTGCGACGTATTTTGCAAAACAGAATGTATCTCGGCGATATGGTACAGGGTAGGAATACCACGTATAGTTATAAAATTAAACAATGCCGTGCTATCCCAAAAGATGAGTGGATTGTCGTTGAAGGAACACACGAACCGATTATTGACCAAGAAACCTTTGATAATGCTCAAGCTTTGTTTAATAAGCACATTCGCAAAAGTCCAAAAAAGAACAACGTTGATTTGTTTTCTGGACTTGTACGTTGTGCTGACTGTAAGCGTATAATGAATAAAAAAACCAATCAACACTCATACGGAACGTATCATTACTATCGTTGTGTAACTTCTCGAAAACTGAAAAAATCAGCGTGTACTAATCATACAATCCGCATTGATAAACTTGAAGAAGCTGTATTATTAGTTGTTCAAAATATGATTAATACTGCAATTACTATGAGCGATATGCTTGAAAAGATTAACAGTAATTCAAAACGCAAAATAGAATCTACTCATATTCAAAAGGCGTTAAGCACCGCATCTGCAGAGCGAGAAAAGTTGGTGACAATGATAGCAGACCTTTATCCGGACTGGAAAAGCGGTGCCATTACTCAGGATGAGTATCAAATTTTAAAGGAACGCTTAAACGAGAAACTGAGTGTTGTGGATGAAAAAATTGTGTCACTTAATAAATCTGCTGAGCAGTTTAAAAATGGTATAACGGAAGAGAATGATTTTGTAGCACATTTTAAAAAGCATGGTAATATCGAATATTTGACAAGACCCTTGCTTACTGAACTCGTTGAAGAAATTTTCGTAAATGAAGGCGGAGATATTGAGGTCGTATTCAAGTTTCGAGATGCCTATGCACAGGTGACAGAATATATTGAACTAAATAAGGAACTAATAGAACCACAAAAGCGAGCAAAGAAGAAAAAGACTGCCTAATGAAAAAGCGTGTGACAGGTTACTGCCACACGCTTTAAATTAGAATACTTGACAATCATAAATAATATGATATAATATAAGTGAAATAAGGCAAACCGATAGACGGTTAGCCCCAAATAAGTAACTAAAAGATTTAGCCGCTAAGTTTGGATAGCTTGGGCGGCTATTTCTTTTTTATTGTCAATAAGTAACCGGTTGCGAATATAATAATTAGAACTATATATGCAGCTTATTCCATATAGCAAAGGAAAATCTAATTTATCATATTTGACAAATTAACCGCCATATGATATTATAATTATGCAAATTTGATAAATTAAATTATGGAGTAGTAATATGAAAATAGACCAAAATCAAAATGAAATATTTATATTGAAAGAAATCGGACAACGAATAAAACAACATAGAATATCTTTAAATATTACTCAGGTTGATTTAGCAGATAAGTGCGGCATTTCTTCAAGTACCGAAGTTCGAATTGAAAATGGGGAGGATTCAAAATTTTCAAATTATATTAAGATTTTGTATGCATTAAATTTGCTTGATAATTTAAATATTTTAATTCCAGAAGTCCAACCTGATTTTAAATCAATTTTTGAAAATAAGCCAAAAAGGCAACGAGCAACGTCAAATCATAACAAGAAGAATACAAAATGGGTTTGGGAAGAAGATAAATAAATGTTATAAATAAAGAGTATAAAAAAAGGATAAAGTTAAAATGTGAAGTTCTACGATATATTTATATTGACAATCTTGAATAATATGATATAATAAAAGTGAAATAAGGCAAACCGATAGACGGTTAGCCTGAAGTTTTGCGAATAACCGCTTGTTTTTTTCAGGACAGGGCGGTTATTTTTTTATGCTAGAAATGTAGCCAGTGGCAACAATAAGTACTAAAACAACAAGGAAATAATACTCCATAGCATCACCCCCTTAAATATAAGAGGGCAAATGCCCTCTGTAATTCAAAGGGCTAACCGCCTACCGTTGTAGGTTCACCTTATTCCAAGAGAAATTATAACACAGTGTAAATCCTTTGGCAATGATTATTTATGGTGCAAAATATCATACGCCCCCATAGCAGCACCCATAAATTCATTTTTTAAGAGAAGAAAAAATTTTTTTATAAATTTTAAGGTGTTCTCTTGACATTTTCCCCTGCTGCTGCGGATACCATTATCAATTTTTTCAAGGACACAAATACAAAGCCTCATGATTTTGATGCAATATTTACAGGTGACTTAGGATTAGTAGGTAGTGAATGTCTGTACAACTTAGCTTTAAGAGAAAACTTTGATTTAAAGCCTTTTCACAAGGATTGCGGATGTATGATTTTTGACTGTGCTTCACAAGATGTTCATGCAGGCGGTTCAGGTTGCGGTTGCTCTGCTGCTGTCCTAGCTTCATATATAATGCACCGTTTTGAAGATAAAAGCTTTAAAAATATACTGTTTATTTCAACAGGTGCTCTGCTCTCCCCTACATCATCATTTCAAGGAGAAAGCATACCGTCAATTGCACACCTTATAAACATTAAAAAGCAATAACAACAGGACCTCAGGTATTAAGCCTGAGGTCCTGTAAGTATTAAAAAGAAATTATATAAAATAAAAGTTTGTGTCCCAAGCAGGAAGTGAAACAAAATGACGAATATAAAGCTTGTAATCGTTCCTGATACTAAAAACCGCTTTGGGTAAAGAAATTAAATCGTCGGTTTTATGATACGCTGAAACCAACATTTTCGGTTTATCGCGCAAAATAGTATTCTTTGCTCCTATAATTGCGTTTCCTTCTTCCCCTTCAACATCCATTTTAATAAAGGTTACTCTATCATTTTCGCAAATTTTATCCACATTTAAAAATTCTATTTCCCCTTTGCCCTTAAAAGAAGTAGAATTTCTTCCACCCTTCATTGAAAACAAATCCTTTTTACATATATCAGAAATTCCAACATTAAGCAAGCTTATATTTTTAAGTTTCTCTGTATTTAAAGACAGCTTTTTAAAATTTTTACTATCAGGCTCGGCGGCAATAATTTTTTTGTAATCCCCTACCCTATTTATAAAGTCAGCAACCGTATCGCCTGTATATGCGCCAAGATCCAAAAAAATCTCATTATTCTGCAATTTCAAAAAACTGTCATACGGTTCTTGCTCACTTACCTCGCATTCAAGCAAATATTCGAGTTTACCGCTTAGCTTATACTTTATAAGCGATTGATATGTCTTTTTGGATAAATCGTCCGCCAAATGCTCATAAACCTCGTCAAATTCCGACTTATTTTCATTATAATATTCTTCGCAAAAAAGTCCGTCTCCTACAACAGGTACTTCGGGTGCGTAAAGCTCTTGCTCAGAAGAAATTTTAAGCACATTTTCTCTGACATCGCTTCTAGAGCTTCCAAAACAAAGCAGAACTATCATATCTTTATATTTTTCCTTTGCTTCAGAGTAAGACATTAGCTTTTTTCCGTGGAAATACTTATCCCTTACAAAACCGTCGCTTGCAAAAACACCTTCAAAGCTTATATTAAATTTTTCCAAGACAGCTATGATTTTATCAGCGCCATTACCCATTCCGTAAAGTAAAATAGGCTTTTTCGTCTTTTGCAAATACTTCCAAAGCTCTTTTTCCAAAGCAGTCACCTCTAACAAGGATTATACGCTATTTTTTCACCTATTACAAGTAATAAAATATTGCAAAATCCTTTTTTATATGGTAAAATTTATGTATTCAATATAATTGATTGGAGATAAGGTATGAAAAAGGTTCTTTGTTTTGACTTTGGTGCCTCAAGTGGCAGAGCTATGTTGGCTGAATATGACGGGGAAAAAATTTTGATGGAGGAAATTCACCGCTTTAGTAATGATACCGTCATCGTAAACGGAACAATGTATTGGGATGTTTTAAGACTTTTTTTTGAAATTAAAACAGGTATAACTAAAGCTACAAACATGGGTGGTTTTGACGCTATCGGAATTGATACTTGGGGAGTGGATTTCGGTTTAATCGACAAACATGGTAAGCTATTATCAAACCCTGTACATTACAGAGACAAGCGTACCGATAACATACCCGAAAAGGTATTTGCCGAAATTTCAAAGCAAGATATTTATAGCCGTACAGGTATACAGTGTATGCACTTTAATACCCTTTATCAGCTTATGTATTTAAAATATAATGAGCCTGAAATGTTAGAAAATACAGAAAAGTTTTTACTTATGCCTGACCTTTTTGCTTATATGCTTACAGGGGAGTTTCATGCAGAATCAAGTATAGCTTCAACTACAAACCTATTAAATCCGTATACCAAAAATTGGGATTTTGAATTAATAGACAAATTGGGATTACCTAAAAAAATATTCCCCGAAATCATTAAATCAGGCAATATTTACGGTATGCTTTCGGATGAAATATGTGAAGAATTAGGCTGCAAAAAAGTTCCTGTTGTTTCTGTTGCTGAGCACGATACTGCCTCTGCTGTTGCTGCCACACCCGCAACCGAAGATGACTTTGTATATATCAGCTGCGGTACATGGAGTCTTTTTGGAATAGAAACTAAAAAGCCTTTAATCACACCCGAAATTGAAACGCTCAACTTTACTAATGAGGGCGGATTTATGGATACTACACGTTTCCTTAAAAACATTATGGGTCTTTGGCTTATCCAAGAGTCCCGCCGTCAATGGAAGCGAGAGGGCGAGGCTGTAGGCTTTGATGTTCTTGAAAAGGAAGCTTTAGCGGCGGAACCCTTTAAAGCATTTATTGATGTTGATGACAAAAGCTTTGAATCTGCAGGAAACTTGCCTAAACGTGTTTGTGAATACTGTCAGAAAACCGGTCAGTATGTTCCAAAAAATCGTGGTGAGATTATGCGCATAATCTATCAAAGCTTAGCTTTGAAATATAAATACACCTTTAACAAACTAAACCGTCTAAACGAAAACAAATATTCAAAAATCAATATGTTGGGTGGTGGCATCAAGGATACCCTACTTTGCAAAATGACAGCTTCGGCTTGCAACGCAGATGTTTTAGCAGGTCCTACCGAGGCTACCGCCATGGGTAACATTGGTGTTGTTTTCTATGCGCTAGGTGAAATCGAAAGCTTTAAAGACCTTCGCCGTGCAGTTTCAGCCTCTACTGAAATCAAGCACTATTCACCCGAAAATCCATCTGATTGGGAAACTGCATATACTACCTATTTGTCGGTTACAGGTCAGAAAGAATAGTTTAAAAGCCACAATCAAACCAAATGATACAAACGGTTCAAAGGGTGTTTTCCTTTGAACTGTTTCAGTATTTGACAAAAGGTCAGTTAGATTATGTACAAAACCTTAAATGACTTAAATTTAGAGAAATTCGGTTGCAAGGTATACAAGCTTTCTATTGATGCAGG
>SVOH01000026.1 GCA_015066515.1 Oscillospiraceae bacterium
AAATCTGGACAAGCGATGACACTGATGCAGTCGAAAGAGCAGAAATTCAGTACGGTACCTCTCTCATTTATCCTATGAGTTGTCAGTCAGCACATGTGTCTGTTTGCCCTAATCACCAAACAGGCAGAACAGTATCAATGCAGGCGAGACATATTTTTGCTCTGACGGGCTCTTTCGGTTATGAATTGGCTCCTGAAAAGATTGAAGAAAAAGATAGGGAATATATAAAAGAGTTTATTAAGTTTTATAATGAAAACTTTGATGTTTTCCAAAATGGTAAGTATTATAGATTAACCAATCCTAAAACCGATGATTATGCAGCTTTTCAATATGTTTATAAAAATAGAGTAATCGTAGGTGCAATGCGACTAAAAACCCACGCATTAAATTTACAAACAACTATAAAACTTAAAGGGTTGGAAGAAAACAGCATTTATACCGATAAAAATTCAGGTAAAGAGTATTATGGTGCTGAGCTTATGCATTTTGGAATCGCAATCGAAGCAAGCAGCAATGTAGACGATTACTACCCAATAATATGCGAATTGAAGATTTAAAAATTTTTAAAACAAATGAGAATAGATTGAAACCTATATGTTATTATATCCCAAAAGGAATATCGGAATATAAACCTTTAAACGGCGAGTGGGATTTTGCATATTTCAGTAGAAATATTGATGTCTCAGAAAAGATAGAAAAGTGGGACAAAATTACAGTTTTGCCTTTCTGGCAGCTTAAAGGATACGAAAAAACCTAATTATATTCATATTTATTAGACGAATTACAAAATTTGTTTTTAAGTCACAGTCTATAAGAGGATGAAATTATGAGATTAAATTTTAATGGCGTTAATAAGGCAATTACCTTCAGTTTTGATGATGCTGTAACACAGGATATACGATTAATTGAATTATTAAATAAATATAATTTAAAGTGCACCTTTAACGTTAACTCTGAATTATTATCAAAAAAAGGTGTTCTCATTTGTAATGATAAAAAGATATCGCATTACAAAGTGCATTATGATGATTTGAAGTATATTTATGAAGGGCATGAAATTGCAGTACATACATTGACACATCCTAATCTTACGCAATGTGATGATTTGGAAGTGATACGTCAAGTTGAAACGGATAGATTGAATTTATCTCAACTTGTAGGATATGAAGTCGTAGGTATGGCTTATCCTTGTGGTGGTGTTAATAATGATGAAAGAGTAGCAAAAATCATAAAAGAAAATACAGGTGTTAAATATTGCCGTACTATTACCGCAAATAATTGTTTTGATATACAAGAGAATACTTATCGTTTTAATCCAACTGTGCATTGTGTGAATTTTCAAAATATGATGAAATTGGGACAGGAATTTGTTGAATTAAAATCAGAAACGCCTAAAGTATTTTATGTTTGGGGACATTCGTACGAAATGGATTTAGAATCTGATTACTGGGTTAAGTTAGAAGAATTTTTTAAACTTATAAGTAATAAAAAAGATATTTTTTATGGTACAAATAAGGAAGTATTGCTATAAATAAAAATTATTTTTCATTTTATAGTATAGTTCAAAGAATAGTTTTTTAGTCAGTAGTGTATAAATTATGAATGGGCATGGTAATACTCATAGCTTAGGTGCAACAAAACGCAAATACTACATAGGGATCAACAAATATTCTAAAACAAAGAAGTTATAAATAGCAAAACTAAAGAGCGATGGTTTTAATGAAAAGCGATAGTTATATCTATGTGCAAAATTTACACCGCATGAATCAAAGAATAAACACTTTGAAATTTGAGTGTAATAATCTTTAAATATGAGTGTTTAGCAATGGCTTTGTCTTTAAAACAAAATATAAATTATGACCATTCTTCTGAAAAAGAGGAATGGTTGTTTTATGTACAGAGTGTAAATATTCTGTAACGTTATGTTGAAATAAAACTAAAGTATATTGACAATTTTATAGTATTATGTTAACCTGAAAATACGAACCTTGAAAAATATATATCAGCGTTTCTTTTACTTTCCCCTCTGTTGTTGGCAAACCAACAAGCTACAGTAGGCACGACCTAGACGATATGGTGCAACCCATATTGGAGCGATGACAGACAGAGGGTATAATGATACTTGCCCTATGGGGTCTCAGGTGACATCTGAGAGGTGAAATTCCTATGAAGGTCAAAGGCATGACCGGAAGAAACGTTCCTTGATTCGGGGATGTGGTGGACAAATACGAATCGAAAATTAATTGGTTGAAACATTGATTTAGTACAATTGGATACAAAAATTTGGACCACTACGCCCTACGTTCCGAAGAAGCTGATAAATATGCAGAAATGGTTAGAACATATATCAAAGGCTGTATTTGCTGCAGAACAGCTTAAAATGGCACTTCCCGAATGGTATGAGGAATTTGTACATAAACCTGGTCGACAACGATATTATGAAGATTATCAATATGCAAGTCTTAGAAATGAAATCGACTCCTTGTATGGTGATATGGCATTTTAAATATTAATTATACTAAATTTTTGATTTGTATTATATTTCCCTATCGTTTAGCTTATCACCCCTTAAGCTTTCGAATATATATTTTTTATGAAAGGAGTAGACTATGCTTTTAGAATGTAATGTAGTAGAAAAAACAAGTAAGGCAGGAAATCCTTATCTCGTGTTACGTGTAGATTTAGGAAACAATGTCAAAAAAGATGTATTCTTAAACGATGCTGAAGTAGCAATATTGTCTCTCAATTCTAAGGATTAATTCTTTAATTTTCATTTCACACCAAGGGCATATTATCTCTGCAGAGTTTATATGAATAACATAACGAGGAGGTGTTAATATGAAAAAAATCAAGAATTTTTTCAAACAGGCTTTTGCTAAAGTTAAAAAGTCTGCTGATAAAATAGTAATGATGGCAGCTTTCCCATTAGTACCAATGACAGCCGAAACTACCACTACACCTGTTGATGTATCTGGCTTAGTTGAATCAATTAAAGGTTTCTTCAGTGATTTCACTGTTTCAAACCTTGTAATTATTATCGGTGCTGCTTTGGCTCTTTCAGTTGTTCTCTTCTTGTTCTGGTTTGCATATCGTTTCATCAAGCGTGCAGTTGTAAAGGCTCTTAAACGTGGTACAATTTAAACGGTTTTGTGTCATTGATATCCCCTGCCCCTCTAATTGAGGGGCTTTTTTTGAAAGGAGTAATAATATGGCTAAGGATTATTTAGAGCCACCGCTTGGATTAAATAATATACCAGATGTACTCGGCGAAATGACATTGAAAAGAGGTAAACAATTTCCGTATGATGGTATTTGGGCTTTTTCGGGTGCTCAAGGCGCTGGTAAAACGCTTCTTGCAATGCACCTTCTTCGGGAGATTTACGAGGAGTATCCAAAAGTTCTTATTATTTCTAATATCAGTATTTTTGGTATACCTTGCATACCGTTTAGGGGTACTGAAGATTTTGAGAAGTACGATAACGGTGCCAATGGGATAATTTTTTTCATTGATGAAATAGATAAATTATATAATTCTCTCGAAAGTATGGGTATGCCTATATCACAAATGCAGATATGGTCGCAGAACCGAAAGAACTGTCGTGTTATTTTTGGTACTTGCCAAAGGTTCACCCGGTGCGCTAAAGGTCTAAGAGAACAGGCTAAGTGGAATTATGAGTGTTATCGTCCTTTTTTGTCATTGATTTATTGCTATAGGGTTTTAGATGGTCAGTATTATGATGATAAAGGTAATTATGTTCTTCCTGAAGGCGATAAAATGCCGTCAAAACGGATTTATATTCCTTCGGTGTCTACGATGCGCTCTTATAACACGTTGGAAATTGTGCGTCGTGATGCTTATGAGCTTGGCAACGAGGAAGAAAAGAAGCCTGCAATTCAGAGCGAGCGTGTAGTAGATTTAAGTGAGGTATTTAAAAATGGGAATAATAGTTGAAAGCTTCGGACAGTTTATGCCTTATGTATTTGTAATTATAGTTTTTGGTATAATTACAAATATTGTATTTCGTGCATTTGAGGGGCGGTTTTAATGATTACTCAATATACAGATAGTTATTCCGCTGCCAGTTCCGATATACAAAATCTTGTTGCTAATAAAATAGCATTGCTTGACCAATACATATTGATGCAGACAGGTCAGTATGAGTATACTGCTTTAGTATATAATCCTAATACTAAGAAATGTATTGAATACACCATAAGCCGCATTTCATCGAGCGGTTATTCAAATCAATATACTGTATCTGAAGCTGAAGCCGATTTTGAATATACCGTATCTAATGAATATTACGTATTTAGTAATGTCGGCTATGGTCGTAGCTTGGATTTGCCAGTTTACGAGGGAGTGCAAAGCCATTCTTTAATAATAATTTGTATAGTATTACTTTTTGCTATAGTATTTAAGGGGGCGCTGTTTACGTGTTTTCGCCGAAGAAGATAGTTATAATTTTTTGTGCAGCGCTTTTAATTTCAAGTATATTCATCTTCCCTACTTCAGCAATTGCTATCGAAGGTGCTCATTATAACGGTATATATATTACTAATGTTTCTGTATCCTTAACTGATGATTATGGAAATGTAACAGAGCTTAATCCTACAGGAGCTTATTCACTTGAAAATCCTTCAGGTTGGCCTCAAGGTCTTTATGTAGAAGTGCATAATCAAGGTAATACTTTTTTGTATGCAGGTAGCAAATATTATTTATCTGTTAATATTACTACTGAAACATATCTTGAAACTAAGAATAATTATGTTCTTGGTGGTTTTAGTATCTGTTTAAAAAATGATTGTACTATTCTTGAGAACGGCATTTCTAACAGAACGGGAACAGATTCGGATTATAATACACATACTCAAAAAGCCGAAATCGAAGAAGCTTCATATTGGAGCGGTGAGCTTAAAGGTTATAGAAATTATTATGATAAAGGTATAATGGGTATGTCATATAGTCATTATACATCAGGTATGTATTTTCAGCCCACTGTTAATAAATCTAATTTATTGATTTATCTTTTTGATATAGATTTTGAAGTTTTAACCGCAGAAGAATATGCTTCACAGTCTACATTGGATAAGGAAAAAGACGAAGCTCAGAGCAGTGGTAACTCTGCATCGGAAGATGTAGGAGCTGTAATGCCGAATGACTCTGCTGGTTTTTCTAATGCTTTGGAAAATTTTGTACAGGCAATGTCTACTACCGAAACGGAATGTAAGCTAAGCTTCCCCGCTTTAAAAATACCAGCTTTAGAGGGTTTGTTTCCTGAAACAGTTTTATCCGAAGAAAGTGAAGTAACGTTTTCTAAGATTATAGCTTTAATTCCCGAGGCTATAATGGCTATTATACGAGCTTTAACTACTATTGGTTTAATTGTATATTGTTTCAAGGAATTATATGATACTATTTCTGAGGCACTTACAAGGAGGAAAGCTAATGAGTGATGCTGTAAAATGGGCTTTATTGGCTACTGCAGCCATTTTAATAATTGCATTAATTGTTGCATTACCGTTTGTTGAATTCATTGATTTTGCCAGTTTCTCAGAGTCTTTGAATACAATTGTAAATTACGCTGGTAATGCTTTGTATAATGCTCGATGTCTTATTAATAATTTTCTCTCGCCTGTAGGTAGACTTATACTGTCAGGTATATTAATTTGGCTATTCGGTAAATGGGCTTTAAAAGTCGCTATAAATGTTGTAGTATGGGTGTATCATTTTATATTCAAATAATAGAGCAGCCCCCTGCTCAGCCCCCTGGGGTACCAGGGGGCTTATTATTTTAGGAGGAACTATGAAAAAATACTATATAATTCGTGAAGACGGTAGCAGTATATTTGAACAAGCTTATCCTGAAGATTTTGTTTTCCATTGCCTAATACATTTGCTTGACCGCACATCGGAAGAAACATATCGATTATGTGAAATTGATAGCAATGTTTTAAAAAGTCTTTCCCTATCAGCCGAAAATAACTTCAGCAAAGATTTAAGCTGCAGCCAGAGCGGGTGGCTTTGCTGGCGCTCTGAGTAGTGACCCCGTCTGCTATAAGGGGGTCACATAATACAAAGTTCTTGACTTTTGCAGAAAAGTTGTTTATAATAAATTCGGTGATTGAAATGAAAACAACAGGAATTAAATGGCTTGATACTATGGAATTTTCTATAGACTGGCTTAATGGTGTAATGGAATTTGATGGTAGTATCTTTGATTTTTTCAAGGATATTGCTTTGTTTGATGACCGTCTTCGTGCTGATAATTGGGTTCTGTTAAAAGGCGGTAAATATCATTATAATCAAAGATTTTGCCTTAATGGTAATGCAACATTTCAGGTTTGTTGGAATGCTTCAGAGGAATCTCCCTTTGTACCATACAAAAAAGGCGAAAATAATAACTATGGTATTTTTATATCCATTTCTGGTGATGGTCTGCGTTACCTGCAGCAACATCAAAATACTTTAGGCTCTTTGTTAAAATATTTCTATTATAACGGTTTCCGTTGTTCTCGTTTTGATGTCAACTGTGATATATTCGAGAAAGATAATCCCCTTATCCCTGTAGTTATAGAGGCTTTTAGATGGGCTTTAATACGTAAAGAGGGTGAGCTTGGTCTTTCTACCAACGTACAAAGAAAAAGCTCTAATTTTGCCGTTTATGAGCTTGTAGATACATATCATAATGAACGTTGTTTTAACTGTACATTAGGCAACCACTCTACCCGATTTGGTATGTTTCGCTGCTATAATAAATGGCTTGAATTAAAAGATGGACGTCTCTCTGATGTGGGAGACGCTATTCTCGCTGCCAAAGGAAACCCTGATTACTGGTATCGTTTAGAGTATGAGTTGCACAAAGAAAACGCTGCAGACATATTTAACGCTTTTGCTTCTGGTAAAATTAACCTTGAAAACGCTTTTCATGCTGCAGCAGAAAAAATATTTCGTGTTATAGAACAGGGTTCTGTTTGGGGAAATATTTCTCGTTTTGATACTAATGCAGTATGGGCTGAATTTCTCGCGCACAATGAATATGGATAATTGTTTCAATAACAGATGCTGGATTTGTAGCGAGATGAAATTTAATATGCTACAAGATATGAAAACGGTTGATAAGCAAAAATGCGTGGATGTAGAACCGTTAATTTTTTAGTTTTTGAATGAGAAATTGTCAAGTCCTTGGGTAGATTGTATCCATTTTAAATTTAATTGAACACTAATTGATTAACATCACATCAGAAGGTATATATTAAAAATTGAATATTTATAAAATATTTTAGACTTGTATTTTAAAGTTTGGAACAACAATAAAATGTTGTTTCACTTAAAAGTATGAGTCTTTTTTTATTAAAATTTGAAAGGAAGATTTAAAAATGAAAAAATCTATTTACAAAAATTATGATGAGCTTCCGCTCTTTTTGAATGCAAAAATATTAGCTGAGGTGTTAGGAATAGCACCATCTTCTGCATACGAGTTGATGCACGAAAAAGGATTTCCTGTACTGAAAGTTGGCAACAGATTGCTCGTAGAGAAATCGAAATTTAAAGAGTGGATAGAACGGAATACAGGAGGGTAGTTAATGAAGAAGAACAATTACTTTCCAATGCCAAATAAAATCTTTTGTTTGGGTTTGAACAGTGGAGAATTAGCAGTTTACACATACCTAATGTTCTGCGAGGACAGAGAAACTTATCAGTGCTATCCTAGTTATAATACGATAGGTACTGCTCTAAAAATGAGCAAGAAAACAGTTATGAAATATGTAAAAAGCCTTGAAGATAAGTGTCTTATTAGCACAGAGCATACCACTGTAACTTTAAAATCTGGACAAAAACAGAACGGGAATTTGCGATATACTATCCTACCTATTAAGGAAGCCCAAGAACATTTTTACAGACAGCAAATGATAAAATTAGAGTTCGATTTGAAGAATAAAAACAAGGCTTTTTTGGACGAAAAAAATAAAGCGGTTTAAATGCAAAATTATCCTGCTAAAATTGTGCTCAAAAATTTGAAAATTCAGGGCAAAAAATAGAGATATTTCCGTAAATTAAAATTGTAAAGGTGTGTAAAACAGTAAACACATATTCTGTCCACCGTGTGTTCGATTGTGTGCGGTTTTATATCGAAAATAGGGTAAAGACTCGGTATAGACCTATAAAAACAAATTTGAGGCATTTGTGAGAGCAATTTAAAATAGAATTTTAGACGAATTTTTCAGGGTCGAAAATCAAGCAGGTGAAAGCAACGACGCCGTAAACGACGTCGCTGCACATCACATCGGACGGCAGAGCCGACCGAAAATGGCGTGTTTAAGCCATTTGTGAAGAAATTTAAAGTTGAATTTTGGTTGACACCTTTAGGTGCCGTAAAAATGCGTTTGGTGTAAAGAACGGCGCCTATAAAAATAAAGTTTGCCGATTTAAAGCCGTTTTCTACGAAAAATATTAGGTGCCACCAGGTGGCAACCTGTTGGTGTCAAGAAAGTGAGGTGAAAAATTATGGATTCTCCAAATATGAAAAGAATTAGTCTTTATTTAGATAAAAAACTCGTTAAAAAAGCAGATGCTGCACAGAGAAAATTAGGGTATTCTTCGCGTAATGAATTCTTTTCTGCAATGATTGAAAACTATATTGTAAACGAGATGCTAAAAGATAATAGCCCTATATTATCTGAGAAATTATCTAAAGCAGTAGCGGATCTATCTGAAGATAATGCAAAAGCAATTTCAAAAGGATTATTTAGATATGCTGTTGAGCTTGAAATGATAACACGAATCATTGCGCAGATTACGGATATTAGCGACAGAGAACTTGATAGTATGCGTGCTGAAGCAATAAACAATGTCCGCAGAACAAGGGGTAAGGTGCATTTGGACGAAATTTTTAAGGGTTATTATAACGATAGGTAAAAGAAAAAGCAGACCGCTTCAAAAAACGGTCTGTAAATGGGAGGAAACAATCTTAAATGAAAAGTGGCGGGGAATATGCTCCCCGCCTACGATGGCCCCAGAGCTTGCGCCCAAGCCAATGTTTTTTAGATGCCGAGTATCTTTCATATGATTATAATATCATACACTTATTAAAGTTTCAATCATTTGAACTCGATATTGTTTTAGTTGCACATCGAGTAGCAACAAATATTTGAGAGAGGTTTGATTTAAAATTATAATATTAAATTTAATTATTCTTTTGGTGGGTTTAATTTGTTTTTGCAAAATTCTTGTAGAGTAGGAACACCATCTTCTGTTGTTTCCCAAATGGTTTCGAAATCAACATGACCGTATTCATGAGCTACAATGTTTCGCATACCTTTGATTTGTTTCCAAGGAATGTCAGAATTATTATTTTTGAATTCTTCGGAGAGATTATTTGAGAGCTCTCCAATCTGCATTAAACATAAGCAGACGGCATTTTTATAAATCGAATTAACTTTAAATTCTTCATAAGATTTATTGAATGCGGTATGTGCTTCATCTATCTGATTGCAGTAGGATAAAATTTTCTCAATTATATTTATATCTCTGTCAGGATTCATAAATTAAAATCTCCTCATTTGCGATATGATTTAAAAATTTAGGTTCAAGGCTTCCGGTAGTAAGTAAATCCAATTCTTTATCGAAACGTTCTTCTAAATCACTGTATAAACCGCCTAATGCAAACAGACCTTTAAGAGCTCCTTTATCTACTCTGAAATCAAGGTCACTTGTAGATGTAGCTTCTCCTCTTGCGTATGAGCCAAAGAGGAATACTCTTTGAACACCATATGCTTTTGCTATGGGTGCAACAATGTTTTTAATCTCGTCAATTGTGTACACTTTATTAGTCACAGATATTCCTCCCTTAACTTTTCTATGTTTATTTTACCATAAAACAATTTTTTTATCAATAGGCAAATATGATATTAAAACTCATTAAAATATTTGTTGGATTTTTATATGGATATTTGAAAACTTGTGTGGTATGTTGTGTTGCTAAAGAAGGGAAGTGATAATATGGCAAAACGCAGACCAAACGGCGAGGGTATGATTCGCCAAAAGAAAAAAGGACAATGGGAAGGCAGAATAGTTGTAGGTCATAAAGAAAACAGTAATCCTATCTTCCGCTATGTATATGCTCGAACTCAAAAGGAATTGTTAGATAAACTACATTATAAAATTGACGAGTACAGAGATACGGAACTTACTGAGGATAGTAAAATGTTACTCGCAGAATGGCTTGATAAATGGATTGCTGAATATATGACTGGTACTGTTCGGGAGAGCACATTGAGAGGGTATAAGAGATATGTAGAATCATATATAAAGCCTGCACTTGGTAAAAATCCTATAGCGTTTCTTACTACTGCTCAAATACAAAAATTTTATAATAATCTAAAAAAGAACGGCAGAATTAAAAATCATCATATCTACGGCGAAGGATTAGCTGCCAGTACGGTGAACAGTATTCACTGCGTGCTACACGAAGCCTTGGATATGGCGGTAAAAGCACATATCCTATCCAAGAATCCGACAAACGGTACAACAGTACCAAAGGGCATAAAAAATGAAATGCAGGTGTTGACAGACGAACAACTTGGCATCTTTATGGAAATAGTGGATAGAGAAGAACAATGGCGTGACTTTTTCTATACCGAACTTACAACCGGACTTCGCAGAGGTGAGATATGCGGTCTTAAATGGTCGGACTTTGATGAGGTAGAAGGCAGGCTGAATATTAACCGAAGCATAGAAGTTAAAAACGGAATTATAACAGAGGGGCAAACTAAAACAGGTAAGGGTAAAAGAAGTTTTTATCTTCCTGTAAGTACTGCAAATGTACTTAGAGAACGAAAGAAAAAGGCTGAAAATGAATGGATATTCAACGACCCGCTTCGTCCGGACTTTCCTGTGGCTCCGCCTGCAGCATATCGTAAGATGAAATAGTTGTTAGAAAAAGCTAATCTTCCAAACATCAGATTCCACGACCTGCGACATACATTCGCAACCCATGCACTTACAAGCGGAGTAGATGCGAAAACACTCTCAGGAATACTAGGTCATACAAACGCAAGTTTCACATTAGACACATACACCCATGTAACAACAGATATGCAACAAAGAGCATCGGTTATAGTAGGAAATTTTATGAATGATATCCTTGGAGAGGCATTGCTTGTGAGTGCCACCGGTGGTGGAATCAACGAGCAAGGAATGGCGCCGCGGTCGACAAGCGAGGCACGGCAGTCGCCGAGTCGTCGGGAACCGCAAGAGGAACAGATTTGAAGTGCGTAGTAATTGAGTAAAAAAAGAAAATCTGGCGAAGGTATGCTTAGGCAAAGGTCAGACGGAAGATGGGAAGCAAGGGTGGTAATTGGCTACGATGAAAACAACTTACCCCGTACCAAAAATGTCACCGCAGTAAACAAAGATAAGTGTCTTGAAAAATTAGAAAAGCTAAAACAAGAAATTGGTATAATTCAAAATGTTAAAACCAAAGCGGAAATGCTTTTTAGTGAGTGGATAGACTTCTGGTATCAGCAGTATGCAAAAATCACATTGAAACCTACAACTCAGTCTGAATATGAAAGTCTTATATACAAACACATAATCCCTGAAATAGGGAATATAAAATTAAATAAATTCACACAGAATGATTTGCAACAATTCTATTCAAGACTTAAGGTAAATGGCAGACAAATACATACTGAAATATGCGGTCAAGGTTTATCTGATAGAATGGTAAGAGCCTGTCATACCTTATGTAGAATGTGCTTTGAAAAAGCGGTGAAAGAAAATATTATACGGACAAATCCTGCAAAAGGTTGCAAATTACCGCCAAAGAAAGCAAAAGAGATGCAAGTTTTAACAAAAGACGAAATGCAAAGGTTTATTATACAAGCCAAAGCAGACGGATATTTTGAACTATTCGTTCTTGAATTATGTACAGGTATGCGACGAGGTGAAATTTTAGGAATACAATGGGACGACCTTAATATGCAGACAGGAGAGTTGCATATACGCCGTCAGGTGGTATTAGTAGATGGTAATATTCAAATATCTACACCTAAAACCAAGTCTTCGATAAGAACTATAATAATACCGACCGATATAGTGAAAATACTTGCTGAATACAAGAAAAGAATAAATTCAATATGGATGTTTCCGTCACCCAAAACAAAGGACAAGCCCTTACATCCCGCATCAGTAACCTCGATACTTGATAGAATACTTAAAAGAGCAGAATGCAAAGATATACGATTCCACGACTTAAGACATACATTTGCTACAAACGCCCTTGCAAACGGTATGGATGTTAAAACTCTGTCAACCATAATAGGTCATATTTCATCAGAAACGACATTAAATATATACACCCATATAACCGATAATATGCAACGTAGTGCGGCCAACAGAATAGAACGAGGTTTCGGCAGAAATGAGGGGACTTTGCAAGAAAGAAGCAATACACCTACTCTGAAGCCGAAAAAGCCCAAGAAGACAAAATTCGAGCCAAAACAACCCCAAATCCGCCGACCGGGAACAGGTTGTGTTTACCAAATTAGTGATAACTTATGGGAAGGCAGTTATTCACCCCGCCTACCGAATGGCAAGCGTAAGAAATTTAATGTGTATGCTAAAACAAGAGAAGAGTGCGAAAAACTACTAGCGGAGATGATTGAACAAAAGAAAGTAGAAATTAAGACGTTGAAGAAAATGGCGTAAGTGTTGTAATAGTTAGATGGTGTTTAATAGCGTACTAAATAAAATAAGACATTGTTGTTCATTCTACAACAATGTCTTATTTTTTGAATAATTGCTATGAGTGTTTTCCTTTATAGAGTTTTAAAAAATCGTTAGTTAATGATTCAGTTTTGTTTTCTAAAAGTTCATTCCATGTATCGCTTTCGCAAGTTCGTAATTTTGCAGCAGTTTCTATTGTTTCCATAGGTGCATCTAATTTTTCAATAATTCTATTTCTAAAAGGATATAGTTTCGCATCCTTACAACAAAAGGCACCAACTGTAGTAAATAAAGTTACAATGAAAACTTGAGTTGTGATAGATGTTTTCATTTTTGCTGAGATATCATATAAATCAATTGCACGATCTATAAGATAGTTGGCGGATTCGGCGGATGGTTGCTTTAAACATGATATAATTGACCAACCGAGAGTGTTTGATATCCTTCGAGTACCTTCTTCGTAATTATTTTCGATACAATCTGTACCGATGTTGAATAAAGAACGATATAATTGTTGTTTCCTTTCTGGGTATTTTAAAATAAAATATAAAGTTTTTTCATCATTTGAAAAATTACGTAATAGATCTATGGAAGCATTTATAATTTCATTATTATCAAAGCTTAAACTTTTGGCAAAGTCAGATAATACATGTATAATATGTTTTCCTAAGTTTTCAGAAATGGATCTTTCTTTGTCTAACTTATGAATGGATTGTTCTAATAATTCAAAAGAAATTTTGTAGAAATTTTTATTTGCCAGGTTTTTCGATCTGTTTATTGCCCAAAGGTAAGTGTCTAATAACGCAATTTGAATATCTTTATCTTGGATTTTAGTTTTAGCTAAAACCTCATTAATACAATTTAAAAACTTATAGAAATGAGTTGCTTCATTTTCAATTATACATGTGTTAAGCAAGGAGTTAAATTCTTCCAAATATTTTTCATATTTTTCCTTAATGGGATTATTGTTTAGTATAATCATATCAAGATCTGGTAAAAGGATCATGTCGGGTTTGTTTTTGACTGACATCGATCGTTGCAAAATCTCTAAATGAAGGGTAAAAACTTTTTCCGTGAAATTGGTGTCGTTTTCACCTAATTTATACAACTCGCCTATACAGTAGTATTTAAACGAGGTGAATTCAGTGCTATTAATGTCGTAATTAAATGTTTTTACAGTATTTTTACAAAAATCTAAAGCTTTATATTTATCCTTATCATAATAATAATTGAAAATCAAAGCATAATAAGATTTTACCGTATGAAAAGGAATGTCTTTAATATAAATACTGTTTGCAAAAACATTTAACTTATCGCTGATTTTAATAAACCAAGTATCGTTATTTTTATCTTGGCATTTATTCAATATTAGATAATTATACATAGCAAAATTATCTATTTCGCTATCTTTATATGCAAATTTAAAAGCAGATACATGTTCTTGGATTGTATCTATTGTATGTTCGGCTAAATCATCTTTATTGCTTTCAATTAAATGTAAAACGATTTTATGCATATAATAGAACAAGTCTTTGGTAATTTCGGTTTTGCTATTCAAATCTTTTTTTGAGGTAAAATAGAATTTAAGATCATCAATATAACGCTTGTACCATTCTGATTGGAAATTGTCAATGCAAAATTTTAGATTTTTGTACTGTTGTTTTGCTATTTTATTAATTAGTAATTCAGATTTTATGGTTTTGCAAAAATCTAACTGCATGCAATTGAACTCTAATATAGCTTCAAAAGATTTTTCAAGGTCGCTTGAATCTAATGTGCCAATGCTGTTTTTTAGAAATGTTCTAAAAAGTTCACCGCTTTTTTCCACAATATTTTGTATAGTATAGTATTCTTCTTTTACAATACATTCATCGTAAAGATAACGATAGTCTTTCAATTCAGCGAATGTCAATTTTTTGCCAGTTTTGATTTTTCCTTCTAATTCTTCTTGGAGCTTATCTATATGAGAATTAATCATCAATGATTTATTTGCTTTAAAAATTTTAATTAGTATTTCTGCAATAGTGACAATTGTTAAAAAAGAAAAAACTACTGCAGAAATGACACCTATTGATAAAACCATAACTATTGTTCCGAAGAATAAGCAATAAATTACAAAAAAGAAGTTTTCCTTCATAGAATTATAAAGGTTTTTCTTTAAAAATTGCATTTGATAACGATCGCGAAATAATTCTAAAAAAAGCAAATAGCAAGCCACCCAAATACCCGCTATACTAACAAGAGCAGAAAAACATGTAGTTACTAATGTATCAATATGCGTATAAGAAAGATTTTTAAAAATAAAAATGTCTATTGCTATAGCAACCACAGCAACAATTATATAGATAATTAGACGAAAAATGTTTTTTCGAGATTTACACATAGACTATTCCTCCTATAAAACAATTATATCAGTTAATTCGACAAAAATCAACAGAATTGAGGTAGGAAGATAACTAAATGTAGAAAAGGTGGTTTCTAAAGTTTATGAGCGGAGAATAAAGGGAAAATATTTGAGTAAAGTTGGGCAAAATTTATACCACATTAAACAATGTGAAAAGTGTCGGTCCACAGTTGCTTATGTGGGCGCAAAAATTACATTTTTTAAAAGTGGGGTTCAAATACCTAAGAATAGTATAAAAATGATCAAAAAATGTGCCATCCTATCGTTTTAAATGAGTAGAGGAAATAGCTTCACTACACTACGATATTAAGTTTTTATGCACATTTTTACAGAAATCCGCAACTGTGGGATTGTATGTGGTCGAGAGTGTAATTTCGCTAAAAAGTGGAGCCTAAAAATTTAAAAACAAAATAAGAAAAAAGCCATAAAATAGAGGGTTTCCTCTACTTTAGGGCTTTTTTGATGGTCGAGGTGACAGGGCTCGAACCTGCGGCATCTAGTTCCCAAAACTAGTGCGCTACCAACTGCGCCACACCTCGGTATTAGGTTTTTGTTTTTTCTGTTCTATGACAGCTTGAATATTATATAATAAATTGGCGGATTTGTCAACACTGAAGTTGATTAAATTTGAATTTAATTTTAAAAGAGCATTTTTGCTTGTAGGCTTAAAATGCTCTTTCGTTTTTTTGTTTTGAATTTTTTATTCTTCTTTAACAATGAATGCGAAATCAACATAACCGTTGCCAAACTCTGTATAAACTGAGCTGAGGGTGGGGGAATATGAAAGAACGGTATTTTGGAACATTATGGGTATAATTCCGTTCGATTTAAGCAGATTTGTTTGCACATCGGTTAAATTCTCTCCACCAAAAGAAACACCGAACTTTTCGAGATATTCAGCAACATTTGTGCTATCAGCCCTTACAGGGAAGATGGACATTTTATAACTTTGATCGGTTAATTGTGGAGCAAGAAGCGAGCTTTCTGAAACGGTTTCAATATTAACAAATGCTGACAAATTACTTTGCCAATGACCAACGATATCGGTAACAATATTTTTAATATTTCCATCGTCGTAATAGTAAAGAATTATATCGGAGGGGAACTTTTTATTCTCAAAATGCTCGATTTCCTGTAAATAAAGCTTTTTTGCATTTGCGGGGTCGTAAACTGTCATACCTGTAGGAGCAGTATTGCTGTTAATAGCGCTCGGGAAGAGAGATGTAGCCACACTGTAACCTGCAGGCAAATCATTAGCATAAACCTCGCCGCCGACCATCATTGCAAGAGATTTTCGCATATTGGCAGAGAAATCCTTGCCTAAGGTAAGCACCCAGCAAATATTTTGAAATTCGGATATTTCAAGCCCTGAAGCTTTTGCATCATTTGCGGAGGAACTTTCAATAAACGCCATATCAATACTGTTCTTTTTAAGCTTTTCAAGAGCAGGCTCTTCGTTGTTACAGGTTATGAAAACAGCGGCATTCTGAGCCTTGGCAAAGCCCTTGTAGTCTTCGTTTTTGTAAAGTCTGATACCGAAGGTTTCTTTACGCCAACGGGAAATACGGTAGCTGCCGGAGCTTAAAATTTCGTCGGCAAAAAGACCGTATTTACCGGCTGTTTCATAAAAAAATTCTTCATTGCAGGGCATAGCAACCGATGTGGTCAGAGTCTCTAAAAACAGGCTATCATTGGAGGCTAATGTGATAGTAAGAGTTCGCTTGTCTGACGCTTTTACCCCAAGCGTGTCTAATGAAGCAGAGCCGTTGTTTATAGCCTTAGCTCCTGAAATACAAAATAGTCTTGAAGCAAAGGGTGCTTTGGTTTTTGGGTCAACCGCTCTTTTAAATGCGAACACAAAATCCTCTGCAGTTATATCCTCACCATTGCTCCACTTGGCGTTTTTACGAAGCTTGAAGGTGTATGTAAGTCCATTTTTTTCATAGCTTTCAGCTACACCGCAAACAATTTCGCCTTTATCATTTTTCCTGAGCAGACCTTCTTGAATATTTCTCACAATAAGAAGCTCGGTATCGGTAGAAGCGGTCTGAGGGTCAAGGGTAGAGGGAACATAAGGTAATTCAAAATATATATAAGCATCTTTACTGTCGCTACAGCCGGTTGCGGGGATTAATAGCAATAGCGAAAGCAGAATGCAGAGAGCTTTGATAAATGATTTCATAAGCTTTTCCTTTCGGTAAATAATTACCTACACATTATACGCCTTTTCGACATAAATTTCAACTTATAAAAATATATTGAATTGAAAAACATCGTTCTTTGGCATAATTATCGGCATATTTTCAAAAAATGATTAAGGCCTCTGCCAGCGCAAAAACTTTAATTTGTTAGAATAAAACACATACACGGTAAAAAAATAAAACCAAAGGGAGTGTTTTTTATGGCAATTATGAGCAATAAGGAATATGATAAGCTTACAAAAAAAATATCGCCGCCGTCGCCTAAAGGAAAGGATTTTATCTGGGCTTATTGCGTTGGCGGTTTTATTTGTGTTATAGGTCAGCTTTTAATGGAGCTTTATAAGAGCTTTGAATGGGACGAAAAGGTGGTTAAAATGGCAGTACCTGTAACCCTTGTTTTTATCGCCGCCTTGCTTACAGGACTAAAGCTTTTTGATAAAATTGCAAAAAGGGCAGGGGCGGGTACATTAGTACCTATAACAGGCTTTGCCAATGCCGTAGTTTCCCCAGCAATTGAGTTTAAAAGCGAGGGCTTTGTCTTGGGCGTTGGCGCTAATATGTTCAAAATCGCAGGGCCGGTTATTGTGTATGGTACAGTTGCGAGCGTGGTTTATGGAATTATCTATTGGGTTACAACAGTGATATAAAGCAAAACAGGTACCGGTCAATAGGTACCTGTTTGGTATGATTATTTGATCAAATCAATTAAATCGCTTGGAAGATATTTTTCGGGAATATACGATGTTTTCCACTCGGATTTTGTTCCTTCTTCAAAAGTATCCACATAAATGATTTTGTCGTTCTCATCATCAAATAAAGCATATGAAACTTGAATTGCAATAAATCCATCTGCGTCATGTTCTATGAACTGGTTAATATATACGGAGTTGTATGAGAACAAATCTGAATCATAAAGAGTAAAATCGTATTGTTTTGCATTGTCTATAACTCGTTGTTTTTCTGTTTTGTATTTTTCGGAAGAAAAACAACACTCAAGATATATTGTGTAATAGCTATCAATTAAATCATAATCGGAATAATATAGATAAATGTCATAAATTGACTCAATAGATTCTGGCGATGGAAGTGAAGAGTATGTAGTAGGCATTACTGTGCTCATCTTTTTATAAAAATTGGGATAATCTGTTGTGCTATTGCTGTCAATTTGATAACAACCTGTTAGTGATATACAGAATAACGATAATACTAATAGAAAACTAATAAATTTTCTCATAATAGTAGCCTCCTTTTATTGTATCATACCATATCTCTGAATTAATGTAAATATTTTTGCAAAATGGTGTGTCCTATATGGACAGCGGCAGAAGGTTTTGTTTTAGGTGTTGGCGCTAATATGTTTAAAATTGCAGGACCAGTGATTGTTTACGGCACTGTTGCAAGTGTGATTTATGGGGTCGTGTACTGGATAACTACGATAGTATAAGAAATATGGGTTATGACACATATCGGTCATAACCCGTATTTTTACGATAAATCATAAGTGGTATATTTGGTTTTGTTAATTAGATTCCATAAGGCGAGAAAACGAAAATGTTTATCTCCGCTCAAAAGGTGACGACGAAATATGTTGCCAACATACATTTTCTCAAAAACAACTTTTGTTTTAATACCACTTGTATAAAAAATAAAGTAACACCCGTCGTGCTTTCTTTCCCCAATACACTTTCCTGAAGAATTGCTATGCTCATTCATATAGTTAATGGCACAGGTTTCAAAATCAATAGAGTGCAATTCTCCATCCTTGCCACGGTACAGAATATTGCTTGATTCATTTTCCTGTTTGCCCCGATTAACAGCAACGATTGCAGTATCGGGAATGACGATGTGCTCCATAAAAACACCTCACTTTATTTCATTATACCACACTGCCTTTTTTATGTAAATATATTTCAAAAACTAATGGGTCCTACTTGACCACAAGCAGAGGGCTTTGTCTTAGGTGTTGGCGCTAATATGTTCAAAATCGCAGGACCGGTAATTGTTTACGGCACGGTGGCGAGTGTTATTTATGGATTTATTTATTGGGTAACGACGTTATTTTAAGACGTAAAAGGCTTGACCAAATCGGTCAAGCCTTTTTTGTAACTAATTTAATATAAAAATTTTTTTGAACGATATTGATAGTTTTTAAATATTACCCTTTTTTATATTGAAATGATAAAATATTATTGAAATAAAATTTAGAGGGGTATACTGTAATGAAAGCACTTGTTAAAAAATATCCACAAAAAGGTCTATGGTTTGAGGATGTTCCTGAACCGCAAGTATCTGATAATGATGTAAAAATCAAGATACATAAAACTGCTATTTGCGGCACGGATCTCCACATTTACAATTGGGATGAGTGGTCACAAAAAACCATACAGACACCAAGAGTTATCGGTCATGAATATGTTGGCGAAATTGTCGAGCTTGGCACCAATGTAAAAAACTGGCGTATAGGCGATATTGTTTCTGGTGAAGGTCATATTGTTTGCGGCAAATGCAGAAACTGCCTTGCCGGTAATGGCCACTTGTGTAAGGATACTGTTGGCGTTGGCGTTAACCGTGATGGTGCTTTTGCGCAATACCTTGTTATTCCTCAGGAAAATGTACGAAGATGCGAAAAAGATATTCCCGAAGAGATGTACTCAATATTTGATCCGTTTGGTAACGCAGTACATACTGCACTGTCGTTTGACCTTACAGGTGAAGATGTTCTTATTACCGGTGCCGGTCCTATAGGTATAATGGCGGCAGCCGTTTGTAAATTTGTTGGTGCTCGCCACGTAGTTATTACAGATATTAACGACGAAAGATTAGAACTTGCAAAAAATCTTGGTATAAAATATACAGTTAATACCGCTAAAACGGAACTGAAAGATTTTATGAAGGAAATAGACATTAAAGAGGGCTTTGACGTAGGTCTTGAAATGTCTGGTAGCGAGATTGCATTTAACTCTATGATTGATTGCATGATTCA
>SVOH01000027.1 GCA_015066515.1 Oscillospiraceae bacterium
TCGAACCAAGTCACCTATATGCACCATTAGCTCAGTTGGTAGAGCACCTGACTCTTAATCAGGGTGTCCCGGGTTCGAGTCCCTGATGGTGCACCATTGCTTTTAACGTGATTTCACGTTGATATATATGTGGCCCGTTGGTCAAGTGGCCTAAGACTCCGGCCTCTCACGCCGGCAACACGAGTTCGAATCTCGTACGGGTCACCAAATTTTATCATAATTTGCATTAAACAGTGCATACTGTTTAATATATAAGTGCCTTTTGGCACGCACAAATACGCCTTAATAGCTCAGTCGGTAGAGCACTCGGCTGTTAACCGAGTTGTCGTAGGTTCGAGTCCTACTTGAGGCGCCATAGTTGGTGTTGATTGCGGTGAGGGTCCACCTGTTCCCATACCGAACACAGAAGTTAAGCTCACTTGCGCTGAAGATACTTGGCGGGCAGCTGCCTGGGAAAATAAGTAGATGCCAACACAAAAAGACTTGATGAATTTTCATCAAGTCTTTTTTGGTTATATTCGCCTGAAGGCGAGTTATATTGCTTTGCGGTGATATTCGTTTCGTGAGTTTTTGTAGCGAATATAATATCACTTTTGCCATTCTTCTTTTAAAATCGCATACAATCTTTTATCACCGATACTTCCGTCTTTTTGGTGGTAGAATCGGCGTAGTGTTCCTTCGTGTTTCATACCTATCTTTTCCATAACTCTATATGAGCCGATATTTCTGGTATCGCAACCCGACGATATACGATCAAATCCTACTTTATTAAAAAGATAATCAACTACTGCCTTTGCGGCTTCGGTCATAATACCTTTATTCCAATACGGAATATCTAACTGCCAGCCCAAATGACAACTGAAACAACGATTGTCAATTTCAACCACACTGATACTACCAACAAGTTTTCCATTATACTCAATTGCCCAGTTGTATGTCTGATCGGATTTATATCCCTTTACCCAACTCTCAAGCAAAGTGCGGGTGTGTTCGGGCGATTCGTGTGGCTTATATGAAAGATACTTAACAACTTCTGGATTACTTGTAAAAGTGAACATATTTTTATAATCGTCAATAGTAAACCTTCTTAATGTTAAGCGTTCTGTAACGATTTGTTGCGTTCCGTGATGTGTTAGCGGCTTCATGGCTTCGTGTTCAGTCACAATTATCACCTCGTTTATAAATTTTACTTATTTTATCACAACAGTATCATCAAGTCAATATATGTTAAATTTGATTGAGTTTTACATAATAGTATAGTATAATTATATTAACCAATGTAATTGAGGTGTAAATAAATGAAGGCAATACTTTTCGACTTCGACGGTGTTTTAACCATTGATAAATATGGTTCTGACTCTATTTTAAGATATTTGGCGGAAAAGACTCAAGTACCTATTGATATACTAAAAAGAGAATATTATAAAATTAATCGCGGCTTGCTTAATGGAGAATACACTCATAAAGATATTTGGGCAGATTACTGCAAAAATGTAGGTTACGATATTGATTTTCAAATACTTATTGATTCTTTCATAAATACACCGCTTGATTGGGATATGATTTTATTTGTTCGCGAGCTAAAAATTAAATATAAAATTGGTATGATTACTGATAATAAAGTTGACAGGATTACTAAAATTCTTGAACATCATAATTTAACTGATTTGTTTGACATTGTAACCATATCAGCGGAGTGCAAGTGTGGCAAGAATGACCGAAAGATTTTTGATATAACCCTTGACTATCTTAATATTGAACCAAACAATTGTATTTTTATAGATAACTCTGAAAAGAATTTAATTGTTCCACAAGAATTAGGAATACATACATTTTTATTTGATGATGAAAATCGTGATATAGAAAAATTTGAAAATCAACTAAATAAATTGTTGTAATAAAACCATCCATTAAGGATGGTTTTTCTTGCTTTTTTACGTCAATATGTTATTATAATATTATATAAAATCTTAAGCAAAGGGGAAGCGGAATGTTTAAAGATTGTTATGCATTATATGACGAAAATACCGGTTTTATTAAGCTTGGTAACAGCAAGATAGAAAAAGTTTTACAGGTAAATGGTGCTACTGTTCGTACAGCTTGTGTTAGTGATACTGCGACCTGTTTTGACTGGTCGGGTAATTCGCTTTGGCAACGCTGCCCTATATTTGACGAGGGTGAAACACCTACTGTTTCATTTGAAACCGAGGTTATAGAAAATCTATATGGTATAAAGCCACACCTAAAGGCTGTACTTTGCTTTAAGGGTGACAATGGTACTGCATGGTATGAGTATTTAATTTTCCCCGAAATTGCGTTTATTTATAACCAAAACTTTGCTTCAAAGTGCGGTAACATTGCGGTTGTAGAGCAAGAAAATAAATCTAACGCTCCAACAGGTATTGAGGAAGAGCAAAACAAGGCAGAGGCGAATTCTGTTAATTTTGATGTGCTCGACTGCGTGCCATTAGGCTCTCGTCACCTTAACATAAATAGCTTTAAGCTTTATGATAAAACAGACTATAACGATATGTTGGTAGAGCAGCAAAACGCTACTGTTTACACATTTCGTAACGGAGAACTCGAGCGTGACGGTAACGTATTTTGCATAAATGACTATACGAGCGGTAA
Organism: Oscillospiraceae bacterium; assembly: GCA_015066515.1. GTDB lineage: Bacteria > Bacillota > Clostridia > Oscillospirales > Acutalibacteraceae > UBA737. The sequence goes on from SVOH01000027.1 coordinate 2,632, forward strand.
TTCGCTTATGATGATAAAGCATTCGCCAACCGAAAGCTCGGCGCTTAACCGTAAGGGCCCAGACTTTACAATGCAGGGTAACGTATATGCTACACTTTACGGCACAGGCATTGATTTTAACGATATGCCTGACGGTAAGGTGCCATATTATGCATCGGCTGTGGGTGTGGGAAAAACCGACGATATATACGAAGAAATGTGGCGCTATAATACCGCCTTTTGTCTTGACGACCCTCGTAATGCGCTGTTTTGTATGTCAAACACCTGGGGTGATCGTAGTCAAGATATGGCGGTTTGCGAGTCGTTTATGTTAAAAGAGATTGAACGCGCACGCCAACTGGGTGTTGATATAATTCAAATTGATGACGGTTGGCAGCTTGGTGTTACAGCAAATTCACTTCGTAAAAAGGGCGGCGTATGGGAAGGCTATTATGCCGACAACAGCGATTTTTGGGCGGTTAATCCCGAGCGTTTTCCAAGCGGGCTAAAAACGGTGGTTGACAAAGCGCGTGAATATGGCATTGAATTTGGTCTATGGTTTAGCCCCGACTCGTCAAAAGATTTTGAAAACTACCAAAAAGACGTTGCCACACTTATAAACCTTTATAATACATACGGTATTAGATATTTCAAGCTTGACGGCGTAAAAATTCGTAACAAGCTTTGTGAAATGCGTTTTATAAAGCTACTGCAAGAATTAACCAACCTTACAAAAGGCGATATGCGTTTTAACCTTGACGTAACTGCCGAGGACCGATTTGGTTATATGTATATGTCGCAGTTTGGTACCCTTTTTGTAGAAAACCGTTACACCGATTTTACAAACTATTTTCCACATAACACGTTTAAAAATTTGTGGAATTTGGCCCACGTTATACCAACCCGTCGCTTGCAGATGGAGTTGCTTAACACAAGACGTAACACAAAAAATTACGAGGGTGTACTATTTGCGCCAAATACATACAGTCCCGATTATTTGTTTGCGACGGTTATGGTAGCTAATCCTCTTTTTTGGATGGAAATGAGCAATCTTGATGATGACTATGTCGAAACGCTTGCCAAAATATCAAATGTTTATAAAAAATATAAACAAGAAATATTTAATTCTCGTGTAATTCCTATTGGCGAATGCCCAAACGGTATGGCGTTTTCAGGTTATGCTTGTAAGAATATGAGTGATGAAACCTACAATCTTATTTTGTTCCGCGAGGCTACAAGTGAGGATACATATACCTTTAAATTGCCCGATAATATTAGCGGTAAAACTTTTGAGGTTATATATCAAAACGCACCTGCAGATATTAATATAAGCGGCAATAATATTACGGTAAAATTCGCCGAACAACGTAGCTTTGTATGGGTGAGAATAGAATAAAATTATTCTATTAAAAAGTAGTGGTTTTAATGGCTTTTTATTGACTTTATATTTTAGCAATGATAAAATTATTGAAATAAAAATGAGGTATCTTTATGTTAAAAAGAATTGTGGCACTAGTTATTGTGCATGCTATAATTTTAAGTTTCTTGGGCTGTAATAGTAATAAAGCACAACTTTCTTCCAATGATGTTGAGATTATAGTTGAAGAGGAAATTATAGTTGAGGGGGGAGAAATTGTGTCAGACGAAAACAACGTAAACTCTAATATTATCCAAGATAATCAAAGTGTAGAAACACCTGTTTCGAGTGAGCAACCAAGCACACCGTCTTCGCAAATAAACTCTACAGAAAGCACCAAAAAAGAAGATGATACGATTAATATTGATTATGAGTGGAAATCTCATTCACAAGACTATAAGCTGATTGCCTTTACATTTGATGACGGCCCTAAGGACCTAATGGGAGGATATGTAAACTATTTTGCAGAGTTTGAAGGTGCGGGCACATTTTTTGTTAACGGTCGAAATATTAATGGCGAGTATGAATACAATAAAATGCAAAATGCTATCAACTATGGCTGGGATATTGGGAATCATGGTGACAATCACCTTGTAGCAACAATAGGCGGTGCAGGTGGTAGCGAAGCTACTTATGATCTTTTACGTGCTGACATATGTAACCTTTCACAAAAACTTGAGTCTAACCTTAAAACTCGTGACGGTGCGGCATACCGTATTCTTTTCTATCGCCCACCAAATATAAAACCCACTGCAAATACATTTAAAATTTGTGCCGAAGAAAATCTTGCGGCAATATGGCTCAGTCACGATGCGCTTGATTGGGGCAACAACTCAAAAGAAGATAGTTATAATGTGTTTAAACAGGGAATAGGCAAATGGAAAGACGGAGATATTATTCTTTGTCACGAAACAAGTCAAAACACATACGAAATTATACAAGAAGTATTGCCGGATTATTTCAGAGCGGGATATCGTTTTTGCTCTATAAGCGAGCTTATGGAGTTGCGCGGTATTACAATAGATCAGATATCCGGCGAGCTTAAAAACTATGATAATAATCAAGGTATGGTTAAAAATATTATTGATGCTGCAAAAGGTGGCAAATAAAGGAGCATTTTTATGAACGATTATAAAAAACAGGTGGAATTTCTTGATTGGGAATACGGTATGTTTTTTCACTTTGGTATACGACCGTTTTATCCGGGTCACGTAGATTGGGATAACGAGGATATGCCACCCGAAAAGTTTAACCCTACACAGCTTGATTGTGAGCAGTGGATACGCACCGCTAAGGCGGCCGGTGCTACATATGCTATACTTACGACCAAGCATCACGACGGATTTGCACTTTGGCCATCAAAGTATTCTAACTACAGCGTTGCTCAAACACCGTGGAAAGACGGTAAAGGCGATGTTGTGCGCGAGTTTGTTGACGCATGCCGCAAATATGGTTTAAAGGTGGGTCTATATTATTCACCTGCACAATGGGGTAAATATTCTATTCCGTTTTCTAATGCTAAAGAATACGATGAGTATTTTATAAATCAAATTGGTGAACTGCTTACAAATTACGGTAAAATTGATTATCTTTGGTTTGACGGTAACGGTAGCGCAGGTCACGAGTACGACAAAGAGCGTATTGTGAAAGAAATTGACAAAATGCAGCCCGATATTCTTACCTTCTGCGATCCTGAGTGGTCTCCCGGTGTGCGTTGGGTAGGCAACGAGGACGGATACGCTTCGCTTAATAATCCGCTTGTAGTGTCTTCGACAGACCATTCCGAACTTGCTACAGAAGAGCAGATACTTTCTAAAGCAACATTTTTACCATCTGAATGTGATTGCAAAATACGTGCAACATGGTTTTGGGATCATAACGAAAGTTCATTAAAGAGTGTCGAAGAGCTATTTGGTATGTATGAAATGTCGGTTGGTCACGGTTCGAATTTTCTTATAAATATTGGTCCGGATGATAGAGGTCTTTTGCCCGATGCTGATGTTAAGCGCATTTTAGAGCTTGCTGAGCTTATAAAAGAAAATTATGGTACTCCTGTACCGTATACAGAACCTACAAAGAACGGTGACAGCTATACAATGGATCACGCTGAATATGACCGTGCTGTGTGGTGGGGAAATCCTAAAAAGGAACATCTTTCAAACTGTGTTGTTATTAAAGAGGACCTATCATCAGGTCAGTCGGTAGAGGAATTTAGTATATACGGATATTTACCTCATTATGTAAACAAAAAGATTTTATTGTTCAGAGGTAAGACAATAGGACATAAAGTGATTTGTAAATTCAGCGCTATGCGTGCTTCAAAATACGAACTGGTTATAGACAAGCACAACGGTGATTACAAAATTGCAGATATTAAGGCGTTTTATGTTAAATAATTGTTTTTAAACCCCTTGAAAAATCAAGGGGTTTTTGTTGCGTTTAGCATAAAAATGTGTTATAAATAAAGCAAGCTATAGATAAAGGTGGCCAAGCTGTATGAATTTTGATAATAAATTCGGTATGTTTATTCATTGGGGGCCATATGCCGCTCTTGGTCTTCATGAGCAGGCATTAGCACGTTATAATATCCCATATACTGAATATGAAGCAATGGCTATGCAGTTTAATCCTACTGAATATAACCCTGAAGAATGGGTGTTGCTTGCAAAAAAGTGCGGTATGAAATACATCTGTTTTACTGCCAAGCACCATGATGGATTTTGTATGTGGGACACAAAGGCCACAGATTATAATATAATGAACACTCCTTATGGTAAGGATGTGCTCAAAATGTTAGCTGATGCGTGCAAAAAACATGGTATTTTATTATCGCTTTATTACAGCAATCCTGACTGGCATTATGAATATGGTTACAATCCAGAGTCAAAATCGCATCAGTGGGGCGCAAAATATAAAAATCAGGTAAATACAGTGAAGTTACGAGAATTTATAAAGGCGCAAATTACCGAATTGCTTACCAATTACGGAAAAATTTATACTCTGTTTTGGGACATACCACCGTGTATTTATGATCCGTCTTTAAATGAACTTGCAAGAAAACTGCAACCCGATATTTACATAAACGACCGAGGTTGGAGTGAAGGTGATTTTTCTACTCCTGAGCGCGAATACGAAGCGGCAAACAATGGCCGCTTTACCCGTATGACCGAAGCTTGTAACTCTGTCGGCGCACACTCTTGGGGTTATCGCGTGGGCGAGGATTTTTACACTAAGAGGCATTTGTGCTGTGCAATTGATCGATATATGTCCGCAGGTGCTAGTTATCTACTTAATGTAGGTCCCGATAAAAAAGGCGTTATAACCGATGATTACTGTCAAAATCTTTTAAAGGTTGCCGATTGGTACAACCGTATGGATGAATGTCTGGAATGTCATGAAGCTGACGATACCGATTATGGTATAAAAAACAATAAATATATAGCAAATATAAAAAACGGGAAAACGTATCTCCATTTTTATGAAGGAATTATGTCAAATTCGGTGGCAATTAAAAATTATACGAAAGTTCCTAAAAGTGTTAGATTTATGAATTCGGGCGAATCGCTTCACTATAACATAATTCCGTTGCCGGAATTTATGGATATGTCAAAGACTACACAAGATGAGTTGCTTCATATATACGGCATTGATGCCGATAAATATGCAGATGAGCCAATTGTAATAGAAATTGAGTGGTAAAGAAGGATAAATTATGAATTTTAGCAATCTTAAAAAATGTATGGATGAGCTTGTAAGCAATGAAAAGAGACCTAGTGTTGACGTGCTTGTATATCGTAATCACGAATTGTTGTTTCGCTATTTTACAGGTGTTATGGATATAAAAAACGGCGGTGACCTTTGCGGTGACGAGCAATATTTTATATATTCAATGACAAAAATGATTACTTGTTGTTGTGCGTTACAGCAATTAGAGCAGGGCAAATATGATCTTGACGACCCTATTTCAAAATGGTTGCCGGAATTTGCTAAAATGAAGATAACCGCCGATGCTCTTAACACCGAAAACGCTAAAAAAATTGCAAGTGGTCAAAGCGTGGGTGAAAACGTCGATGTAACCGATGATGGCTACGCTAAAACACCAATTACTGTAAAGCATCTGTTTACTATGACGGCAGGTCTTGATTACAGCCTTTATGACGATGCGTTGAGAAATGCTGCTGCCGAGGGTAAAAAAACCACGCAAGAATTAGTGCGTGCTATGGCAAATAAAACACTCGGTTTTGAACCGGGTACTCGTTTTAGATATAGCCTTTGCCACGATGTTTTGGGCGCACTTATTGAAATTTGGTCTGGCGAAACATTAGGCAATTATATGCGCAAAAATGTATTCGAGCCACTTGGTATGAAAAACACCTTTTTTGGCGTGCCTGAAGATAAATCTAAAATGCCGTCACTCTATAGTTATTTTGGTAATCCGCCGGTATTCAAAAAAGAAGAATTTAGATGTGTATATAACATTTCTCCCGAGTACGAAAGCGGCGGCGCAGGTCTTACCTCTACTACCGAGGATTACGCGCTGTTTTTAGATATGGTTGCTTGCGGCGGTGTGGGTAAAACGGGTGCTCGTATATTAAAAGAAGAAACTGTAAAACTGTGGGGCACTAATCACGTAAGTGGTGCGGCAGCAGACGACTTTGACGAGATGCGCCGCGGTTATGGCTACGGTCTTGGAGTGCGCGTACATATGCGTTCCGAAACCAGTGGTACTATAAGCCCTGTGGGCGAATTTGGTTGGGATGGCGCCGCAGGAGCATTTTCTATGGTGGACCCAATCAACCACATATCTCTTACATATTTTCAAAACGTAATGGGTAATTCCCCCGACCAGAATGCAATACGAAATGCGCTTTATAAGGATTTGGGTACAAGCAATGAAAACTGAAAAATTTTGGAGAGATTATAAGTTTTGGTTTAAAATATCCTTTGCGTATTTTGTCGGTGTTGTCGCATATATGTATTTTAATTACAGTGCTGATTTATTTAGAAGTATTGATTTTTTGGTTTTTATACCGTTATATGCGCTACTTGTTACAGGTTTGTATTTTTTCGACAAATCAAGTGGTTCCGAAACTGACACTATGCAATATACAGTCAAATTTGTTTTGCCTGGAGTTACCGCAGCGATTATTATAATTTATTTAATTATACATGCAATAAAAGGGTATTAAGTAATAAGAAAAGCACTTGCTATATCACTATAGCAAGTGCTTTTGGTTTTTAATTATTCAGCGTTGTATTTCTTACGAGCTACGTAGCTGGTGTGTAGGTCGTGGTGAGCCTTGTGGCCGCCAAAACCGTCGTACCATTCGCTGTAAAGAGCCTTTACAACAGGTGATTCGTGTGACTTACGAATAGCGCTTGCAGCATCAGCATCGTAGAGTGCTTTAGCGCGAACAGCCTTAAGATCAACTGTGTCACGAACTGACTGTGGTTGAATTGGCTGACCGCCGCCGTTTACGCAACCACCTGGGCATCCCATAATTTCAACAAAGGTCCAACCGTCTGGGTTACCGGCCTTCATTTTATCCATAACAACCTTTGCAGCAGCAGCGCCACTCGCTACAGCAACCTTAACTTCCATATCGCCAAGCTTAGCAGTAGCTTGCTTAAGTCCCATTGTGCCACGAACTGCAGTGTAGTCAACGTCAGCGTTGTCTTTACCGCTAATCCAGTCGTTAGCTGTACGTAAAGCTGCTTCCATAACGCCGCCTGTTGCACCAAAGATAACAGCAGCACCGGTATCTTCACCGAGAGGATTATCAAAGTCTTCGTCAGGAAGGTTTACAAAGTTAAGACCAGCGCGCTCAATCATACGGCCAAGCTCACGGGTGGTGATAGCGATATCCACATCGGGAACACCTGCAGCCGACTGATCTTCACGGCCAATTTCAAACTTCTTAGCAGTACAAGGCATTACAGATACGCTTACTATATCCTTAGCGTCAATGCCTTCTTTTTCTGCCCAGTATGTCTTAATAACTGCGCCTGCCATCTGTTGTGGTGACTTACAGGTAGAAAGATGATTAATCATATCCGGGTAGTAGAATTCGCAGAACTTAACCCAACCAGGTGAGCAAGAGGTAATCATTGGAAGTACGCCGCCGTTCTTAACGCGGTCGATAAGCTCGTTAGCCTCTTCAACGATTGTAAGGTCAGCTGCAAAGTTTGTATCGAATACTTTTGCGAAGCCAAGACGACGAAGAGCAGCAACCATTTTGCCCTCTACGTTAGAGCCAATTGGCATACCAAAGCATTCGCCCAAGGTTGCACGAACTGATGGAGCAGTCTGAACAACAACTGTCTTGGTAGGATCAGCCAAAGCTGCCCAAATCTTATCTGTATCATCCTTTTCGGTAAGTGCGCCTGTAGGACAAACTGCAGTACACTGACCGCAAGAGATACAAGGAGTATTATTAAGAGAAAGCTCAAATGCCTGACCGATGTTGGTGTCGATACCACGGTCATTTGCGCCGATAACGCTTACATACTGCTCTTCACAAACTGCTACGCAACGACGGCAAAGAATACACTTGTTGTTGTCACGTACAAGGTGAGGTGTGCTGTAGTCAAGCTCGTATACAGGCTTAAAGCCTTCAAATGCGCCTTCATCTACGCCGTAGTCACGGCAAAGCTTTTGAAGCTCGCAATTTGTCGAGCGTGCGCAAGAAAGACATTTTTTGTCATGTGTTGAAAGAATAAGCTCAAGTGTAGTCTTACGTGACTTTTGAACCTTTTCAGAGTTGGTGATAACCTCCATACCGTCGGTGCAAGGATATACGCAGGCAGTAACCATACGGAAACCGCGACCTTCGTTAACCTCTACCATACAAATACGGCAAGCACCAATCTCGTTCTTTTCTTTCATAAAGCAAAGGGTAGGAATTTCTACACCTGCTACGCGGGCAGCCTCTAATACTGTGGAGCCCTGTGGTACGCTTACTGCAATACCGTTAATTTTTACGTTAATCATATCCATTATATTTGGCTCCTTTCTTATACTTTACTAATTGCTTTAAACTTACAGTTACCAATACAAACGCCGCACTTAATGCACTTGGTAGTATCAATGTTGTAAGAAGCAAGCTTGTGACCGGGTGCGATGTAGTCGGTCTTTTCAATTGCGCCAACAGGGCAGTTACGAGCGCAAAGACCGCATCCGATACACTTATCTTTATCGATAACAAATGTAAGAAGATCCTTACATACGCCTGCAGGACACTTTTTGTCAACAACGTGAGCTACATACTCATCGCGGAAGAACTTAAGTGTTGCAAGTACAGGGTTTGGTGCTGTTTGACCAAGACCGCAAAGTGAGTTTTGCTTAATGTAGTAGCAGAGCTCTTCAAGTTTGTCAAGGTCTTCAAGTGTTGCCTTACCTTCGGTAATCTTGTCAAGCATTTCAAGAAGACGCTTTGTACCAACACGGCAAGGAGTACATTTACCGCAAGACTCGTCAACGGTAAATTCAAGGAAGAACTTAGCCATATCAACCATACAGTTGTCTTCGTCCATAACGATAAGACCGCCTGAACCCATCATACAACCGATAGCAGTAAGGTTGTCAAAGTCAACCTCGGTGTCAATAAGTGACTCAGGAATACAACCGCCTGAAGGACCACCTGTTTGAGCAGCCTTGAACTTCTTACCGTTAGGAATACCGCCACCGATGTCCTCGATAATGTGACGAAGTGTAGTACCCATAGAAATTTCTACAAGACCTGTGTGCTCAATCTTACCGCCAAGTGCAAATACCTTTGTACCGGGAGCCTTTTCGGTACCCATTGTCTTAAACCAATCAGCACCCTTAAGGATGATTTGTGGAATGTTAGCAAAGGTTTCAACGTTGTTTTCAACGGTTGGTGAATTGTAAAGACCCTTAACAGCAGGGAACGGAGGACGTGGACGTGGTTCGCCACGGTTACCTTCGATAGATGTCATAAGAGCGGTTTCTTCACCGCAAACGAATGCGCCTGCACCAAGACGAATCTGAAGGTCAAAGTCAAAGCCTGAACCAAAGATATCTTTACCTAAAAGACCGTATTCGTTAGCCTGATCAATAGCCTTTTGTAAACGAGCAACAGCGATTGGATATTCAGCACGAACGTAAACGTAACCCTTTGTAGCGCCTACTGCGTAACCTGCAATAGCCATAGCCTCGATAATACAGTGTGGGTCACCCTCAAGAACAGAACGGTCCATAAATGCACCTGGGTCACCTTCGTCGGCGTTACATACTACGTATTTTTGAGCTGCCTTATTAGGAGCACAGAATTTCCACTTAAGACCGGTTGGGAAGCCGCCGCCACCACGACCGCGAAGACCTGAATCCAAAACGGTTTGGATAACGTCTTCAGGCTTCATTTCGGTAAGAACCTTACCAAGTGCTGCGTAACCGTCCATAGCGATATATTCGTCTATGTTTTCTGGGTCGATAACGCCGCAGTTACGAAGAACAACACGATTTTGTGATTTGTAGAATGCTGTGTCGTTAAGTGATACGCTTGCAGCCTCTACTACCTCTTCAGCGCCTGTGTCGCTGTAAACTAAACGCTCTACAGGACGGCCCTTAAGAAGATGCTCTTCTACAATTTCTTTTACGTCGTCTGTGGTTACACGGCTATAGAAGGTACCGTCAGGATAAACGATAACAACAGGACCCAATGCGCAAAGACCAAAACAGCCTGTCTGAACGAGTTTTACTTCTTCTTCTAGACCTGCAGCCGCAATGTTTTGCTCAAATGCTTCCTGAATTTTCTTACTACCTGACGAGGTACAGCCTGTACCGCCACAAATAAGTACATGTGCACGAATCATAACTTTACCTCCAAATATTATTCACAGTTAGCAACGGTGTATTCGGTTACAACCTTGCCACCCTTAAGATGCTTTTCTACAACCTCTTTTGCCTTTTCAGCGGTCATTTTAACATAGGTAACCTTGTCTTTACCTGCTTCGTAAACTTCTACGATAGGTTCGTACTGGCAAAGACCTACGCAACCTGTCTGTGAAACAGTAACGCTTTGAGCAAGTCCACCCTCGTTTACAGCTTCAACAAAAGCGCCAAGTACCGGACGTGCGCCTGCCGCAATACCGCAAGTAGCCATACCAACAACAACACGTGTTGAGCTTGCGCCTTCGCGGATTACAACCTTGTCTTTCATTTTGTCTTTGATTGCTTGAAGTTCAGCCAAAGATTTCATTTTTATAACTTCCTTTCTTGGAATTATTTATTTGTTTATCTATTTTACAGCAGTTCGTACTGCTCGTTAAGATACTCGCTTATCCATACGATAACCTCGTATGTGTCAAGTGGGACACCCTCAAGTACCACGCGAAGCTCACGGGTGTCAAGCTTTACTTCGCCTGATGGTGTTTGGTGAACAAAAAGGAAATCGGTATCGGGGTGACCTTGTATTAAAGTCACAACCGTTTCTTTTATGTTGCCAAGCGGTGTAAAGTCCAGATGATTTTTATAAAACACAGCCGTTACGGTGGTACCGTGATTGTCAGGGGCAGTGCTTGAAACTATTTTAACGCTTCCGCCTGTCATTTCGGCCGCCATTTTAAGCAGCGGAATGCCAAGGCCTACCTTGCGTGTGGTGCGTGTGGTATAAAACGGATTTTCAACCGTTTTAAGTATCTCGTCACTCATACCGCAACCGTCATCTTTTACTATCATAGTGAGCGTATCACTATTTTCAAGTATAGAGATTTCGGTTAAGGTAGCGCCCGCTTTTACGGAATTCTCGGTAATATCAAGAACATTTAGTGATAATTCCTTCATAATATTACCTCAACAATTCGAAAAGTTTTTTCCTAACAAGAGCACTGCTGTAAGGCTCGTCGTCTAAATCAAAATAGTTTTGGCGGTCACGCATATCGGTAAGTCTATGCGCATCCGAACTTACAATAATTTTTTTATCTTGCAAGCCGTATTTCTGAATGTACTCATCAGCCTTGTCACCGTCGTGCAACTCTACGCAGTTAAAATGCGGAGTAGCGGGGAAGGTACCAAGTACCGATATAATACCGTTTGACTGTCTGTCAATGTGGGCAGGGTAGCATATACCATCAAGCTGCGTTACCATTGACGGAACTTCTTCAATAGAAATAAGCGTTGCATTTATAAGCAGATTTTTTTCTTCTCCGATGATGTTGTCCTGCCCGTCTAAAATTTGTTGAGACCCAAAAATATCGGGACGATTTTCAATAGGGATACTTAAGCTTTTTACTCTCTCACCAAATGTCATAGCATTTTCTAACGTTTCAAAAAGACATATGACGTGTATATCTTCACTAGTGGTGAGTTCCATACCTGCAATAGGTATAATGCCGTATCGACGAGCCGCTTCGAAAAAAGCGGGACAGTTGGCGGTTGAATTGTGGTCGGTAAGAGCCACAATATTAAGTCCGCAAAGCGAAGCCATACCCGCAATATTATTTGGGGTATTATCGTCGTCACCACAAGGGGAGAGGCAGGAATGAATGTGTAGGTCGTAATAATACCTGTTCATTATATCATACCTGACAGTTTTATAGCCGCGTCGTAGGCTGACATTGGGGTAGAAAGAATATTTATTCCCTTTTGTTTAGCGGTAGATAGCACCTCGTCGTCAAGAGTTACATCTTCTGCCAATAGAACACAGGAAACATCTGAAAGAGAAGCCACAGCAATAACATTTATGTTGGACATAATAGTAATCCATACGTTATCGTACTGTGCTTTGCCCATCACCCAGCTAAGCAGGTCGCCTATGTAAACGCCGTTTATTTCACGCTCGGGTTCGGGCATAGTAAGAACATTAAACTGACTGTTTTTGCTTAAATCATATACCGTCATTTTAATCTTCCTTTTTGTATAGATTTATAAGGCAATCTTCTATTTTTGCATTTCCCTTTACTACATCTTCGGCAAACGCTCGGCAAGTAGGAGCGCCACAAGAGCCGCAATCTATACCGGGTAGTGTTTCGCGAAGCTTTTGAATATCGGCCATCATACGCATTGATTCGGCCATACTTGAGCTTAGTCGCGCTATCGGTTGATATTCGGGTAACTCGTTAAAGAGATAGCCTTCGGGAATGTATTTAGAATCGTCACCTGTTAAGAAATTTTGTGAAACGGGTAAATATCTTCTAAGTGTTTGTAGTCTTGCTTTTGCTATAAACGGATTTTGCATTGTAAGCACACCGCCCACGCAACCACCGGTACAAGCGTTAAGCTCTACAAACTCAAGATTAGGTATGTTACCGTTTTCTATTTGGTCAAGAACACGATTAACATTTTCAATGCCGTCGGCCGCTAGATAATTTTCGTTAAAAATCGCTGTAGCTTCGCCGCCCGAACGAGCCCAACCTATACCAATCATACCCGATTCAGAGAGTGTTTCTATAGGAATCTCTCTATTCATTGCATTTATAAGCAAGAAATAAATATCGCTTATTGAAACAACCTCATCGACCTGACTTTTATAGCCCGCAAAACCGTTTTTAACATAGCTTGCTTTAGCGGGGCAGGGAGATATAAAGCAAACACCAATATCTTCTGCCTTAAGCTCGGGATGATTTTTAAGCGCGCGCTCACGTGCAAGACGAGCGGCAACCTCCATTGGAGGAAGCATATGAATAATATTATCGTTAAGTGACGGATACCGGAGCGCTATCAGTCTCATTACCACAGGGCAAGCTGAACTGATTGCAGGCTTATTGATACCGTCGGTTTTAAGATAAAGACGTGTATAAGCAGATACAAGCTCGGCTGCTTTTGAAACTTCAAAAACATCATCAAAGCCTATGTTTAAGAGCCCGCTAAGCACGTAATCAATATCATCAAGATTGTCGAACTGGCCGTACAAAGTAGGCGCGGGGAGAGCAATTTTCCACTTAAAGCGGTCCATACTTTCGAGCTTGCTGCACACAGCTTTTTTTGCCTTATGTGTACAAACACGAATACACTCGCCGCAATCGATACACCTGTCGCTGTTTATAACAGCGTGACCGTCCTTTATGCGTATGGCTTCGGTAGGGCAGTGACGCAAACAGGTGGTACAGCCGGTACATTTACTGGTGTCCAGCAAAACCGAATGTTCATAGGTTTGCATATTGTCCTCCTTATATGTTAACACACATCGTAACGGTGGTGCCTACTCCTACCACTGATTCGATCTTCATATCATCGGTGTAGCGCTTCATGTTGGGAAGTCCCATACCGGCGCCAAAGCCGAGTGAACGAATTTGATCGGGTGCGGTAGAAAAACCTTCTTGCATGGCTTGTTCAATGTTTGCAATACCAGGACCATTATCCTTTAAGATAATTTCAATACGGTCTTCATAAACGTTTACGTCAGCTTCGCCTCCGTGCGCATGAATAACCATATTTATTTCGCCTTCGTACATGGCGATAGACACTCGTCTGATGGTTTCAGGATCGAGTCCTAACCGTCTTAGATTTTTTTTGATTTGTATTGATGCCTGACCGGCAGAGGTAAAATCGTTTCCGTCAACGTTAAAATGGAAGTTTAATACTTCGCTCATGCTTTAACCTTATTTCCTACAAGGCCGTTTGTGTACAAAAGTCCACAAGCCTCGTAAAGTCTTTTGTCGGAAACCATAAGAACGATTCCGCTCTCGCGAGCTAAATAGATCATCTCCTGAGTAGGTACTTTAGAACGGACAAAAACAACACAAATCATATCCATCATTTCGGCTGTACGAATAACCTGAGGATTAACAAGTCCGGTAAGCAAAACTGCTTGGTCTTTTACAAAGGCTAAAACGTCGCTCATAAGATCACAGCCGCACGCGGAATGCACCTCGTGCTCAATGTTTTCCTCACAGCAAAGAACCCTTGCGTCAAGAAGTTTTTGCATTTCACTTATTTTCATAAGTATCTATCCTTTAAAATTAATCAGCGTATTTGGCAAGGATGCCGTCAACGTCGTCAACAGTAAGACGACCGAAAACATCTTCGTTAACGGTAAGAACCGGAGCCAAACCGCAAGCACCGATACAACGGCAAGCGGTAAGTGAGAATTTACCGTCTTCGGTACATTCGTCAGCACCAATGCCGAGTTTTTCACTGAGCTTGTTAAAGATGTCGCCCGAGCCTACAACATAGCAAGCGGTACCAAGACAAACAGAGATGTTGTACTTACCCTTTGGAGAGAGTGAGAACTGAGCATAGAAGGTAGCAACGCCATATACTTTTTCAAGTGATACGCCCATACCTTCAGCAATCATTTCTTGAACCTCAATTGGCAAATATCCGTAGATATCCTGAGCCTTTTGCATAACTACCATAACGTTGCTTTTGTCGTGGCAGTTTTCAGCAATTACGGCTTTAAGCTGCGCCTCTTGTTCGGCTGTGCCTTTAAAGGGAAGTTTGCTGAGTTTCTTTTTCATAATTTTATCCTCCTTACAGATTGTGACAAAATGTAACAAATAGATTGTTAAAATTGTATCAATATATATAATAACATATATTTTTCATTTTGAAAAGGGTTTTTTAACAATTTTTTAAAAGTTTTTACGCATAAAATATCGCCTTTTTAAAAGCAACAATACCCAGACTGTCTAAACAGCCCGGGCACATGAAAAAATTATTTTTTTAATTCGCGTTCAAGCCAAGTAAAACCAAGGTCAAGGGCTGTGAATAAATCGTCTTTAGTACTGCTTTTTATTACACGGTCCTTTGCGGGTTTATCGGTGTTGCTATCAAGCAATTCAACCGATACCTTATCGGCAATTTCCAATTTGCCGTCTTTTTTTGACGAAAGAATTACAAATTTAACTACAAATTTTTCGCTCATATCGCCGTAGTATATTTCATTACCTTTTCTTACAAGAGGCTTGCCCTTATAGGTTAAAAAGTTTGTTTCTGCCATAATGATTTCTCCTGAAATTTTTAGTTTAAATATTACGGTAAAATTATATAACATATATATAAATATGTCAAGAAGATAAAATTTACAAAAATGTTGACTTTTGCAGATAATTTTATTACTATTATATTTGTAAAAATATAGTTTTCCGAGAGGATGTAAAAAATGGACAATTCACAAAAAACAATGGAAACGATAGTTAATCTCGCCAAAGGTAGAGGCTTTGTATATCCAGGTAGTGAAATCTACGGCGGTCTTGCAAATGCATGGGATTACGGCCCACTTGGCGTTGAACTTAAAAACAATATTAAGCGTGCTTGGTGGAAGAAGTTTGTACAGGAAAACCCATACAATGTAGGCCTTGACAGCGCTATTATTATGAATCCTGAAACTTGGGTAGCATCCGGTCACTTGGGTGGCTTCTCCGATCCGCTTATGGATTGCCGCCAGTGCAAAACCCGTCATAGGGCAGATAAGCTTATTGAAGACTATGTAGCAGAAAACGGCCTTAGCGATAACCCTGCTGCTATGACTGATGCCGAGATGATGGAATACATACGCGAAAAGGAAATTGCTTGCCCTGACTGTGGTTCGCACGATTTTACCGATATTCGTAAGTTTAACCTTATGTTTAAAACATTCCAAGGTGTAACTGAAGATAGTTCTTCAACACTTTATCTTCGCCCCGAAACCGCACAGGGTATATTTGTAAACTTTAAAAATATTCAGCGTACAACGCGCCGCAAATTGCCTTTTGGTGTAGGTCAGATTGGTAAATCTTTCCGCAACGAGATTACACCCGGTAACTTTATATTCCGCATTCGTGAGTTTGAACAAATGGAACTTGAGTTCTTCTGTAAACCCGGTACAGACCTTGAGTGGTTTGACTATTGGCGTAGTTTCTGTCGCGATTGGCTTATAAATCTTGGTATGGATGAGGATTCACTTCGTCTTCGCGACCACGATAAAGATGAGCTTTGCTTCTATTCTAAGGCTACAACTGACTTTGAGTTCTTGTTCCCATTTGGTTGGGGCGAGCTTTGGGGTGTTGCAGACCGTACCGACTATGACTTAAGCCAGCACGCAGAACATTCAGGCGAGCCAATGGAATACTTTGACCCTGAAACAAATGAAAAATATGTTCCTTATGTCATTGAGCCATCTTTGGGCGCCGACCGTGTTACACTTGCATTCCTTTGCAATGCTTATGATGAAGAGGTTGACGAAAAGGGCGACAAGCGTGTAGTGCTACGACTTCATCCTGCTCTCGCACCATTTAAGGCTGCAGTTCTTCCTCTTTCCAAAAAACTTTCTGACAAGGCAATGGAAATTAAGAACGATTTGGCAAAAGAATTTATGGTCGACTTTGATGATGCAGGCTCAATCGGTAAGCGTTATCGTCGTGAGGATGAAATCGGCACACCTTTCTGCATTACCTATGATTTTGAAAGTGAAGAGGACGGTTGCGTTACGGTTCGTGAGCGCGACAGTATGGAGCAGATTCGTATTCCAATTAGCGAACTTAAATCATATATTGCTGAAAAAATAAAATTCTAATTTTGCTGAATAATATTTGGGGGACACTTTCAGTATGGAAATATTAATAGAATC
>SVOH01000007.1 GCA_015066515.1 Oscillospiraceae bacterium
CCTATGGAGGAGGAACTATCCACACTCCGAGGAAAAATTGATGTGCAGGAAAGCATAAATAGGCTCTCGATGCAACGAAAGCAGTTGGTGTGTTCGTATGATGAGTATTCTACCGACGACATCTTCAATCAAATTTTGAACTACACAATCGCAGCATTGATAAAAAATCCTAACGTGGACATATCAATCAAAAGGCAATTAAAGAAACAAAAAATGTTTTTTGCCGGAATTGGCGAAACGGCACCAACTCTATCCAATAGGAAAAAACTTGTTTTCAATAGAAATAATGTGACCTATAAACTGCTGATTCGTGTTGCCATTATGCTGTATGATAATACCACAGTTAATGAGGAAGATGGCAAGGAAACCTTCAAAGATTTCTTCAGACAAGAGCATATGCAAAAAGTGTATGAGAAATTTCTGCTCAATTTCTATGCAGCACATCTTGATAAAACAAAATATCGTGTACACGCACCCAAGTTTGTGTGGTTAAAATCTTCAGTGGAGGATATTTTTGACGATTATGAGGATGCTGGCGATTATATGCCCGAATTGCGAAGCGATATTGTAATAGAAAACAAGGAAAGCGGAATTCAGTTTATCATTGATGCCAAGTACTATAGGGAAGCAATGGTGAAATCTCATCACAGTGATGCGGAGAAATTTAGGCGCGACCATATTTCGCAGGTAATGACATATATGATAAACAGCACATTCCCTGGGACAAAGAGAGGCGCATTGCTATACCCAACGGTCTGCAGAGTTATAGATAGCAAGCGAAATATCGCAACAGGTATGGTTTTCTTCAAGGGTATTAATCTTGATGCTGATTGGAGAGATATAGAGGCCGAACTGTTGAAGTTTGCAAAAATAGCTGATTTATAAGTACATAAAGACTTCCAAGGTCACGAGGCTTTGGAAGTCTTTTTTTGTAATGACACTTTATATTTTTCCAATGAAACTTTATTTTCTCAATGACACTTTATCAATTTAAGAGTGTCATTGTAATTTTCACTCAAAACAAAAAAGGCTCTTGAACACCCGTAAAAACGAGTATTCAAGAGCCACAATGACACTTTATGAAATTACCCCAAAGCCGAAAAGCCTTTGATTTCAAGGGGTTTTAGCAAAAAGATAAGCACGATAGTTGCAACCTTAATGGTATCCAAACTATCGTGCTTATTTGGTCCGAGTGACAGGACTTGAACCTGCGGCCTCTTGACCCCCAGTCAAGCACGCTACCAGCTGCGCCACACCCGGATAAAAATTTTAATAAAATAAGCTTTAGACAATCAATTTGCCTGACCGAACAATTATATAACGGTCAGGCAAAATTGTCAACTGTTTTTTTAACTAAAGATTAATCGGCAAAGCCTGATTCTACAAGAGCTACAAGACCAGCCATTGCGTCAGCTTCGTCGCTGCCATCGCATATGATTTTAATGCTTGTGCCGCCAATTATACCGAGTGAAAGAACGCCAAGTAAACTTTTAGCATTTACCTTTCTTTCGTCCTTTTCAACCCAGATAGATGACTTAAATTCATTTGCTTTCTGAATGAAGAAGGTTGCAGGGCGGGCATGAAGACCAACTTGATTTTGAATAACTACGTCTTTAACACACATTTTAAAAAACTCCTCGAAAAGTAAATGTTTTATTTAGCGTATAACATACATATATATGCTTGCTACTTTGCTATTATACCACATTTAATGCAACAGTCAATCGTTTGTTAAAAAGTTCTAATATTTATCCAACATTATAGACAATTTGAATGTCAAATTTGTTGAAAATGATAATATTTTATTTACTCTTTTTCTTTTTTTCGGGTTCTAATCCTAAAAGTTTTCGGTCACGCTTATCTAATTCTATCTTTTCAAACATTTCGGGACGCAGTTCGCGTGTTATTTCAAGCGACTGCTTACGTCGCCATTTTTCAATTTCGGCATGATGTCCCGAAAGTAAAACATCAGGGACCTCGCGTTCTTTCCAAACGGCAGGTCTGGTATATTGCGGGTATTCAAGCAGGCCCGAAAAATGACTCTCGTCCTCAAAGCAGATATCGTCGCTAAGCACACCCGGAAGCATTCTGCAAACGGCATCTGCGAGGCAAAGGGCAGGTAATTCTCCGCCTGTAAGTACAAAGTCACCTATAGATATTTGCTCGTCAACTATTTCTTCGAGCACACGTTCGTCAACACCTTCATAATGTCCGCAAAGCAAAACAATACGATCAAGCTTTGAAAACTCGATAACCTTTTGCTGTGTGAGTGTTTCGCCTTTTGGTGAAAGGTATATTAGATGCGGCTTGGGGTCTTTCTCACTATAAAGGCTCTTATAGCAATTATAAATTGGTTCGGCTGCCATAATCATTCCCATACCGCCGCCATAGGGCATATCATCAACTTTTTTGTGCTTGTTATTTGCAAAATCACGAATATTGTGGCATTCAAGCTCTACCTTGTTGGCTTTTCTTGCTCTGCCAATAATGCTTTCATTTAGCACAGTTTCGCACATTTCGGGGAATAGGGTAAGTATATCAATCTTCATTGTCAAAAATCCCCTTTAAAGGTCTAATTGTAATAATATCGTTATCGATATTAACATCTACAATAACATCGCTTATTGCAGGAACAAGATATTCTTTTTCGCCTGATTTAATGTGCCATACATCGTTAGCGCCTGTGGGTGAAACGTCGGTCAAAGTGCCAAGCAACACATTGGTATCGGCATCAAAAACCTGAGCACCGATAATTTCACTCACAAAATATCTTCCATCAGGAAGCTTTGCATCGGCACGCTTAATATAAAGAACTTGGTTTCTAAGTTTTTCGGCATCTTCGATTGTGTCAATGCCATCAACGGCGGCGATTACTACATTACCGTGAGGAGTAATTTTGTTCATTTTGATTTTGGCTTTACCGTTATCCAAGTAAAAATTTTTAAACTTAGTCAAAAATTCGCCGTCATCGCTCCAAGGTTGAATGCGTACCATTCCGCGAACACCGTGAGTGCCTACGAATTTTCCGATTTCTAAAAATTCCTTTTTCATTTTTTCACCTTTATATTATATGTAAAAACCCCCGAAAATGCGGGGGTTTGGTTTTCTTTGGGTAGCCTGATGGCTACCGTGAAATTAGTCGATTTCTACAACAATTTTTTCGTGATTTTGGTTAGCAGCAGCGCGCATAACAGTGCGTATTGCCTTGGCAATTCTGCCTTGCTTGCCTATTACTCTACCCATATCGTCCTCAGCTACGTTGAGGTGATAAACAATCACGCCTTCTTCGTTGGGTTCGTCAACCGTTACATTTACTGCGTCAGGATTTTCTACAAGCCCTGATGCAATAGTAATAAGAAGTTCTTTCATTGTAATAACTCCAAATTTTAAAATTAAAGAATGCCGTTTTTCTTAAGCAAAGCCTTAACGGTATCGGTTGGCTGAGCACCGTTGCCAATCCATTTTTTTGCTGCTTCAGCATCAATGTTTACGATTGCTGGCTCTTTTGTAGGATCAAAGTAACCAATTTCTTCAATGAAACGGCCATCACGTGGGTAACGTGAATCTGCAACTACAACACGATAGAAAGGAGCCTTCTTAGCACCCATTCTGCGAAGTCTGATTTTTACTGCCATTTTACTGCACCTCCAGATTTAAAAATAAATATATTTATTTAAAAGAGAAAACTCTTAAAAACCTAAATTATTAAATTGATTAGGATTAAATCCACGCATCATACGCTTTTTGCCCTTACCATTCATTTGCTTGAACATTTTTTTCATTTGTTCGTATTGCTTGATAAGGCGGTTAACATCTTCAACCGTTTGTCCGCAACCTGCGGCAATGCGACGACGACGAGAAGCGTTTAGTATTTCGGGCTTGCGGCGTTCTTTTGCTGTCATAGATTGAATAATAGCCTCTACGCGAAGCATCTGTCTATCGTCAACATCAACATCACGAAGCTGTTTTTCCATACCCGGAAGCATAGAAAGTACACTCTTTAAACTGCCCATTTTTTTAATTTGTTGGAACTGGTCTAACAAATCATTCATATCAAAGCGGTTTTCAGCAAGTTTTTGTGCCGCTTCCTCCGCCTTTTTTTGATCAAGTTGTTGCTCGGCACGCTCTATTAGAGATAGCATATCGCCCATACCAAGTATACGGCTAGCCATCCTTTCAGGATGAAATTCCTCAAGCTCTGAAAGCTTTTCGCCAACGCCCGCAAACATAATCGGCTTGCCTGTAACAGCCTTTACCGAAAGCGCCGCACCGCCACGGGTGTCACCATCAAGCTTGGTAAGAATAATACCGTCTATTTCAAGTATATCATTAAAGGCTTTTGCAATGTTTACTGCATCCTGACCTATCATAGAGTCAACAACAAGTAATATGTTATTAACCTCTACACATTCAGTAATGCGTTTAAGCTCTTGCATAAGCTCTTCGTCAACGTGCAAACGACCTGCGGTATCAAGAATAACAAAGTCGTGACCATAGTCGCGAGCATATTTTATAGCCTCGGTGGCTATTTTCTCTGGTCTTTCGGTACCCATCTGGAAAACGGGAGTCTCAACCTGAGAGCCCACAACCTTTAACTGCTCGATTGCAGCAGGGCGGTATATATCACAAGCGACAAGCATAGGTCTATGACCTTTTGACTTGAGGTATTTTGCCAATTTGGCACTATGGGTCGTTTTACCTGAACCCTGAAGACCACACATCATAATTACTGTTGGAATTTTTGATGCAATTTTGAGACGTGCCTGCTCACTGCCCATTAAGGCGATAAGCTCTTCGTTAACAATTTTTATAACCATCTGCGGTGCAGTAAGGCTTTCCATTACGTTTGCACCAATGCATTTTTCAGTAACAGTGGTGGTGAACTGCTTGGCTACTTTGTAGTTAACATCGGCTTCAAGAAGTGCGAGTCGCACCTCGCGCATAGCGTCTTTAACATCGCTTTCGGTTAGTCGACCTTTACTGCGTAGCTTTTTAAAAACGCTGTTTATCTTATCTGTAAGACTTGAAAATGCCAAGAGTGTTCACCTGCCTTTAAAATCTATTTGCAATATCTTTTATAATGCTTAGCTTGTCTGTGTCAGATTCGTTGCTTTCTAAGGTCGCCTGTAGTGCAAGAACATTTTGACACCAGCCGCATTCTTCCTCATATTTTTTAAGTTGAAACTCGCCGCGTTTTATAAGGTCACGTACACCTTGGCGGGTAATAGCCTCGTTTTCGGCGATTTCGCTAAGCGATAAATCTTCATTATAATAATGATGTAAAAGATTGCGTTGTTTTTCGCTTAAGAATGGACCATAAAAATCCAATAGGGTACTTATGCTTAAGTCTTTTGCCATTATTTCGCACCCCTTGTAAAGTTTTTTGCTTTACAGCAAGGGTGATTATAACACAACAAACTCCAACTGTCAAGTTTTTTTCTTTACATTTTTTGTGTTGAAAAAAACACGCATACAATATATAATAATAAGCGGTGATTTTATGATGAATTTTAAGAAAATAATTTCCGCAGCCTTGTGTATCGTTTTAATGTTAGGTGTATTTTGCGGTTGCGGCGAAAAATATAGGGACGCTATCATTTATTTCGAGTTTTTAGAAAGACCGCAAACCTTAGATCCGCAAACGGCTCAAAGCGACAGCGAGCTACTTATTGTGCGTAATATTTATGAAGGATTAATGCGTGAAACAAGCGACGGTAAAATAGTGGGTGGTGTAAGTGAAAGTTATTCTTATGAAAACCTTATATACACATTTAAGCTAAAAGATGACGCTTTTTGGAGTAATGGGGAAAAGGTTACGGCATACGATTTTGAATATGCATTTCGCCGTGCTGTAAATCCCAAAATAAAGGCGCCGTTTGCAAATCGCCTGTTTAGTATAACAAATGCCGAGGCCATAAATGTCGGGAATGCAGATGTGTCAACACTAGGTGTTAAGGCGGTTGACAATACTACTCTTACAATTACTATGTGTAGGGAAGACGAGTCTTTTTTAAAAACACTTACCACCTCGGTATGTATGCCGTGTAATGAACAGTTCTTTGAAGAAAGTATTGGTAAATACGGACTTGATGCCAAGTGTATTATTTCTAACGGCAGTTACAGACTTACTAAATGGAATAAAGAGGATTTTGGTATAAGAATTTATAAAAATGAGGAATATAACGGCATATTCGACGCACAAAATGCCGCTGTGTTTATCAGTTGCGTAGAAAATGAGAAGCAATCACTTCGTCTAACCGACGGTAGTAGCGATATTGCATTTGTTTCGGGCGAAGAATTAAGTGCGGTAAAGAATGCCGGCTTTACCACACAAAGCGTTCAAAATATTTGTTGGTTAATGACTATCGGTCGTAATTTTTCAGCCGATGCAAGACGAGCCTTTGCAATGGCTTTTAGTACTGACGTTTTTGAAAAAGCGTTGCCAAACGGATTTACGGCAGCCAAATCAATATATCCTGAAACTCTTGGTATAAATACCGATAATATAGGAATTACACCCTACAATATTGACGAGGCAAAATCGGTTATGTCGTCGCAAATTGCTTCTATGGACGATAAAAAATTTCCGCAAGCAACGCTTTATTATTATAACGATTATGGCGTAAAAGAACTTTCCACCGCAATTGTGGGTCATTGGCAACAAAACTTGAGCACATTTATAAATATAGAGGCTTCCGATAATCTTGATGTTTTACAACGTGAAATATCTGATAGCACACTAAGCTTTTCGCTTTTTCCAATAACAGCTAAAAGCGATAGCTTTGAAGAATATGCCCAAATTTTTAGTGCTGTCAGCACAGCCGCCACACCACACGACTTACAGCAAGAATTGTTGTCAGAATACACTATAATTCCTGTGGCGTATCAAAATACAAGTGTTACATACATACCGGAATTAGAAAACGTAGTTGTAGGCGATGACAACGGATATATTGACTTTTCGAACATAATTAAACGATAAAAAACAGATATATTTTTTATTGCATTAAGGTATATTATTTTTTAAAAAAGTATTGACTTTTAACTGGGTGGCATATATAATTGAAATATCAAAATAGTACAAGTGTCTATACATATAAAATTGTATTGAAGGCTGTACGAAGAAAGGTGATAAAAAATGAAAAAAATTCTCGCATTATGTCTTACAGTAATGTTAGTATTGGCAATGGTACCTGTTATAGGTGTAGCAGCTGCTGATGTAGTTACACTTTCTGTAGGCAAAGCATCAGCTGAAATTGGTGCCGAAGTTACTGTATCAGTATCAATCGACAGCAATCCTGGTATCTGCAGTGCAAAATTCTTAATTGAATATGATGCAGATGCTTTTGAAGTTGTTGCACACAAAAATAAGGGCTTGGGTATGTATCCTGCAGCATTTAGCCCTAAGACAGCTAATCCATTTATAGTTAACTGGGCACCATCTTTGGAAGATATTACTGACACTGGTGAAGTTGCAACCGTTACCTTTAGGGTTAAGGACACCGCTAAAGTTGGTAAATATACTCTTAAAGTAACAAGTGCACAAAAGGATATCTTCAACACATCGATGGAAGAAATTCCTTTCACAACCGTTGATGGTGAAATCGAAGTAATTTGTAAGCACGGCACAACAAATATTGTTGGCGCTAAAGACGCTACATGCTCAGCAGAAGGCTACACAGGTGACAAGGTTTGTACTGCTTGTGGCGAAATTGTAGAAGCTGGTAAAGCAATTGCTATGTCTGCTCACACAGAAGTTGTAGAAGGTGCTTTTGATGCTACATGTTCCGCAGTTGGTAGCACAGGTACAACCAAGTGCTCTGTTTGTGGTGAAATAATCAAGGCTGCTGAAGAAATCGCTAAGAAGCCTCATACAGAAGTTGTAGAAGGCGCTAAAGACGCTACTTGTACAGAAGCTGGTAGCACAGGTACAACCAAGTGCTCAGTTTGTGGCGAGGTAATCAAAGAAGCTGAAGTTATCGATGCTAAGGGTCATACCGAAGTACTCGTAGGCGCTAAGGATGCTACTTGTGAAGACGCTGGTTACACAGGCGACAAGAAGTGCTCAGTTTGTGGCATAACACTTGAAGAAGGTAAAGTAATCGACGCTAAGGGTCATGACATCGCTGAAGTTGCAGCTAAAGAAGCTACTTGCGATGAAGATGGTAACATAGCTCACTTTGCTTGCTCAGTTTGTGGCGAGACCTACGCTGATATCGATGGTACAGAAGCTATTACTGATGTAATCATCAAGGCTACTGGTCACGACTATGCTGACGGCAAGTGCAAGGTTTGCGGCGAAGACGAACCAAAAGAAGAAGAGAAGCCAGCTGACAAGCCAGCAGATAAGCCAGCTGACAAGCCAAACACCGACAATGGTGACAAGGCTCCTGCTACAAATGACGTAGCTAATATCTTTGTTGTAGCTTCTATGCTTATGGCTATTGCTGCTGCTGCAGTTGTAGTTCTTAAGAAAAAAGCTTAATCACAAGATTAATCACTTAACTACTAAAAAGTAAAATCACGGTCAATCCTTATATAAGGGTTGACCGTTTTTTTATATAAATATAATTTTTTTAAAAAAGTACTTGATTTTTTAAATTATAGTAGTATAATACTATTATTGTTTAAAGCAATAAAGTTTTTACAATTTAATAATGCTATATGATGCTTGCAGGAAATAGTATATTACTGACCGAAGGAGTAACACTCTCAGGTGCCCTATGGGTGAGGACTGTAAGCGGATAGCACTTTGGAGAAGCCTGATTAAATTCAGGTGCCGAAGGGGCAAAGGCGTATATGCGTTAAATCTCTCAGGCAAAAGGACAAAGTTTTAATTTCACCTCTTGTATAGGTGTTTGGGTTTTGTTTTTTTGTCGGATTATACGTAAGTATAGTTCGACTTTTTTGCTTTAAATATAACATTTATATAAGGGGATGTCAAAAATGATTCTTGACAAAATTGCCGAGATAAACGGCAGTATTAACGGGGTAGTTTGGGGAATATTTGGTCTTGCTCTACTCATTGGTACGGGTGTTATTGTTACTGCTTGTACAAAATTCTTTCAAATTTCTCGCTTAGGCACTTGGTGGAAAAACACAATTGGAAATATGTTTTCTAAAGAGGTTTTGAAACACCGCAAAGAAAAAGGTACAATTTCACCCTTCCAGGCGCTTTGTACTGCCTTGGCTGCTACAGTAGGTACCGGTAACATTGCCGGCGTTGCTGCCGCAATTTGTGTTGGTGGCGCGGGCGCTGTTTTCTGGATGTGGGTTGCGGCATTTTTTGGTATGATGACCAATTATGCTGAAAACACATTGGGTATTTATTTCCGACGCAAGAATTCACAGGGTGAATGGTCCGGCGGTGCAATGTACTATTTGCAAGATGGTTTAGGCGGATATAAGTACGAGGATAAAAACAATCGCGTTAGTCTTAAAATTCCGGGTAAAATTTTAGCAATACTTTTCTGTATTTTTGCTATGCTTGCATCTTTTGGTATAGGTAGTATGGGTCAGGTAAATAAAATTGTCGCCAATGTTGCTGCTGCATTTGATGTAAAAGCGCTCTCAAGCATTGAGGTATTTGGCGGAATTTCGCTTTATAACATCATTTTGGGTGTAGTTATTATGGTGCTCACCGCAGTTATAACTCTTGGTGGTGTAAAGCGTATTGCAAATGTTGCTGAAAAGATTGTACCCTTTATGGTTGTGCTTTTTGTAGCAGGTAGCATTGTTATTATAGGCGTGAACTATAACGCCATTTTACCTGCATTTAAGGCGATTTTTGTAAATGCGTTTAAGCCTGAAGCATTTGTAGGCGGCGGATTGGGTGCTGTTATACTAGCTATGACACAAGGCTTTAAGCGTGGTGTATTTTCTAACGAGGCAGGTCTTGGTTCGTCAGTAATGGTACACTCTAACTCAAGCGTAAAAGAACCTGTAAAGCAGGGTATGTGGGGTATATTTGAGGTATTTGCAGACACTATGGTTGTTTGCACAATGACAGCGCTTGTTGTTCTTACGTCAGGTGGTCTTGAGGGCGGCGTTTTCAACGTAACTACCGGCGAAATAGCCAATGGCCTTAGTGATGCAACGCTTGTAGGCGGCGCATTTAACGAGGTGTTTGGTTGGGGTAACATAGGTCAGCGCTTTGTTGCTATTGCGATGTTCCTGTTTGCGTTTACCACAATTCTTGGATGGTCACACTACGGCTCAAAGGCGTGGGAATATCTCTTTGGTGCAAAGACAACTATTATATTCCGTATAATTCATGTTTGTACGATTATATTTGGCGCAGTGCTTACGTCTTCACTTGCGTGGGATATTTCGGATACATTCAATGGTCTTATGATGATACCTAACCTTATTGGTGTGTTGTTTATGCTACCGTTGGTTGTTAAAATTACCAATAACTACATAGATCGTAAAGTTAAGAAAAAGGATGTAAAACCAATACTTTCTTATGATGAAAAAATTCAGGCCGAGGCTGAAGAGGCAATTGCAAACGGCGCAGAATAAATATAGTATTTTATTATAGAAAAAATCACGGATAGATTTTCTATCCGTGATTTTTATTTTATTCTTTTTCGTCGCTTATAATTGCGATTGCAAGGTCACTGAGTTGAACATCATCAACCGGTCCCGGTGCTCCAGACATAAGCTCGGCACTAGTTGCAACCTTTGGAAATGCGATAACGTCACGTAGTGAATCACTACCAGTCATTATCATACAAAGTCGGTCAAGACCGATACCCATACCACCGTGTGGTGGTGCGCCGTAACGGAACGCGCCTGTAAGGAAGCCGAATTTTTGCTCGGCCTCTTCATCGCTAAGTCCTAACGCTCTAAACATTTGTGCTTGAAGCTCAGGATCGGTAATACGAATCGAACCACTTGAAAGCTCGGTACCGTTAAGCACTAAGTCATAAGCATTTGCGTATACCTTTTCGGGTGCAGTTTCAAGATATGGAATACATTCGTCAAGCGGAGATGTAAATGGGTGGTGCATAGCATCCCAATTACCTGTTTCTTCGTTATACTCAAAGAATGGGAATTCGGTAATCCACAAGA
This sequence comes from Oscillospiraceae bacterium, assembly GCA_015066515.1. Lineage (GTDB taxonomy): Bacteria > Bacillota > Clostridia > Oscillospirales > Acutalibacteraceae > UBA737. The sequence continues at coordinate 11,074 of SVOH01000007.1, forward strand.
AATTGTACTGATTTTGAGGAATTATATCAAGACGCTTTGCAACGGTCAAACGAAGTGCACCAAGAACCGAAAGGGTAAGAGGCTTTTTATCGGCTACTATAAATACAACGTCGCCCTTCTCGGCACCTGTACGTTCTATAATTGATGACATTTCATCTTCAGTCATAAACTTAGCAAATGAGCAGGTGGGGATATCCTCTACCCAGCGTATAAATGCAAGACCCTTGGCGCCAATACCTTTGGCTTCCTCGGTAAGCTTGTCGATTTCTTTACGGGTGTAGGTGTCTACAGCCGCCTTTGCCGTAATTGCGCGAACTGTGCCACCGTTTTTAACGGTATCGGCAAATACGCCGAAGCCGCAGTTTTCGACAATATCCGAGATATCTTTAATTTTCATATCAAAGCGAGTATCGGGCTTGTCAGAGCCGTAATCGTTCATAGCATCGTCGTAACGCATACGTGGTAGTGGGGTAGGAATTTCTACACCGAGTACCTCGCGGAACAAGCGGCTTACATAGCCTTCTGCTATGGCGAAAACATCATCGCGCTCTACAAAAGACATTTCAAGGTCAATCTGTGTAAATTCGGGTTGACGGTCAGCGCGCAGGTCTTCGTCACGATAGCAACGAGCGAGCTGCATATAACGGTCAAAGCCTGAGAGCATAAGCAACTGCTTGTACATCTGAGGGGACTGCGGAAGAGCAAAGAAACTGCCCTTATGGATACGTGAAGGTACAAGATAGTCGCGCGCACCCTCAGGTGTAGATTTAATAAGAGTTGGTGTTTCAAGCTCGATAAATCCGTTTTCATCAAAGTAATCACGGGTTACCTTTGCAATCTTGTGACGCATAAGTATATTTTTTTGTAAATCGGCACGGCGAAGGTCGAGGTAGCGGTATTTAAGACGTAAATCTTCTTTTGCGTTGCTATTTTCAACAATCTCAAAAGGAGGGGTCTTTGATTCGCCCAATACCTTAAGCTCGTTTACTTCAATCTCGATTTCACCGGTAGGGATTTCGGTATTTATGGAAGAGCGCATACGAACGTTACCCTTTGCCATAACAACAAATTCGCTACGGAGTGCAAATGCTTTATCAAATATGCAACGGTCGGTATTGTCGTCAAATGCAAGTTGTACAATACCTGTGCGGTCACGCAAATCTACAAATATCAGGGCACCCAAGTCGCGTTGGCGCTGTACCCAACCGCAAACAACAACCTCTTTACCAATTTCATTTTTAGTGAGCGTACCGCAGTAGTGGGTACGCTTTAGTCCGTTCATTCTATCTAGTTTCAAAAAAACACCTTCTAATTACATTACTGATTCTTCTAAAGAAGAAAGCGCATCATCAAGTTTGATTTTCATAAATTGTTCGCTGAAATTATCAAAGCTTACTTCAAAAGTATCGCCTGATTTCATATTCTTAATAGAGCCTTTGTTTTCGGACAGTTCGTTATCACCAACAACAATACTATATAAAGCCCCAATTTTATCGGCATACTTCATTTGCGCTTTAAGTCCTCTTCCGCAAACATCGCACTGTGCTTCGAATCCGTCATGGCGAAGTGCTGTACAAAGAGCAGTGGCTTTTAATGCTGCAGCGTTACCCATTGGTGCTATATATATATCACATTTCTTTGCTTCAGGAAAATCGGCATTTTGGTTTTGTAACGCTAGCATTAACCTTTCGATACCCATACCAAAGCCAAGAGCCGAAACCTGTGGGCCACCCATTTGCGACACAAGGCCGTCATATCGACCGCCACCGCAAACGGTGCTCTGCGCACCAATATCGCCCGAAACAAATTCAAATACAGTTTTTGTGTAGTAGTCAAGTCCGCGGACAATTTGTGGATTTACGGTGTATTTTATATCAGCAGCATCAAGATGCGCCTTAACACCATCAAAATGATTTTGACATTCGTCGCATAAAAAGTCGATAACCTTTGGTGCATCAGCAGCAAGGGATGAGCAAACAGGAGACTTGCAGTCGAGTATTCGCATAGGGTTGCGAGAAAGTCTGTCGCGACAGGTTTCACAAAGAGTGTCTATATGTGAAGCAAAATATTCACTAAGCGCCTTGTGATAATTCTTACGGCACTCAGGACAGCCTATTGAATTTATTTCGAGTGAAATATTTTTAATTCCAACAGTTTCTAACACTTGAAGGCCAAGAGAAATAACCTCGGCATCGGCAGCGGGTGAAGAAGCACCAAAGCATTCTACACCAAATTGATGAAACTCACGAAGTCGGCCTGCCTGTGGCTTTTCATAGCGATAACAACCGCCAATATAACAAACCTTTGCAGGCAATGCGCCATTTACAATACCGTGTTCAATAACACTGCGTACAACACCTGCGGTAAGCTCAGGACGTAGTGTTATTGAACGTCCGCCTTTGTCATCAAAAGTATACATTTCTTTTTGAACAACGTCTGTGGTATCACCAACACTGCGCTGAAAAACCTCTGTGTGTTCAAAAACCGGAACGCGAATTTCGCGAAAGCCGTAAAGCGATGCAATTTCAAGCATCTTACCCTCTACAAATTGGAATTTGTGAGAGTCGACCGGTAACATATCATTCGTGCCTTTTATAGCACGGTTAATTTCTGCCATTATCTAAAACTTCCTGACTATATATTTTATGAGATTTTAACAATCTCGCGCCAATCAAGGTCGCCACGCTCAAGGCCGTGTACAAGCACCTCGGCGGTAGCAATATTTGTAGCAACGGGGATGTTATGAACGTCACAAAGGCGCAAAAGTACCTGCTCATCAGGCTCGGTTGGCTTAGGATTGAGCGGATCGCGGAAAAGTAGCAATAGGTCAATTTCGTCACAACTGATACGCTGAGCAATCTGTTGTGCGCCGCCTTGAGAACCTGCTAAAAAACGTGTAATTTGAAGTCCTGTGGCTTCACTTATACTTTTTCCTGTGGTTCCTGTTGACACAAGATTATGTCGGCTTAAAATTCCACAATATGCAATACAAAATTGCACCATAAGTTCTTTTTTTGCGTCGTGTGCTATTAAAGCGATTGTCATTTAAATTGCCCCCTTATGAGAATTTTATATTTTTTTAATTTTGGGTAATCTTATTTCTTCACCGCAAAGACGTCGAGCAATGCGGTAAAGAGATTTAAATGCTTTTGAATTTGTTTTTATTTTATGTGTAACACTCAGTAGCATTAGTTCGGTACTGTGTGGCACAAGGCCTAAAAGTCTAAAGCCTGATATATCTATTATGTCATCAATATTGCTGTATATTTTTTTCTTTATATATTCAGCGTCAAAACGATTAATTATGAGTCGTGCATCGTACTGCGTTGCGGGTAATGCTGCACAAACGGCCGCAGCATCGCGAACAGATACGGGATCAGGATTACATATGCTTAAGAATTGAGCATCTTTGCCAATTGCAGTATACAGTGAAAAGTCAAGTCCTGCGCCAAAATCAAATATTACAACATCGTACATTTCTTTTACCGTAGCGGCAAACTTAGAAAGTGCTTCGGTAGATATTTTACCAAGATGTGCAGGTGCGGGTATTACATTTATAAGTGGGTTATGCGGTAGGGTATATATACCGTTTGATATGGGAGCGCCATTTAATATGTCTGATAGGTCAAACACAACCTTGTGATCTATTCCTAAAAGCAAATCAAGACATCGCAAGCCTTCGTCCATATCAATTAGTAAAACATTTTTACCCATCTTAGCAAAGCCGAGAGCTAATCCACATGAAATAGTGGATTTTCCCGTACCACCTTTGCCGGATGTGGTTGCTAAACAAATGCCCATAAAACGCGCTCACCCGCCTTTTCACTTTCAAAGTATTTTACCACAAAAGGTATTTTATGTCAATTTTAAAATCAACTAATTACAGTAAATGGAGGAATATCAGTAGAGGTATTTTCACTTGTTACAAAGTATGAATCAAGAATTTGTCTAACAAGGCTACCGGCAGCAAAACTCGATGCACCGTGCTCTAGAACTACGGATATGGCAATTTCAGGATTATCATATGGTGCAAACAAAATAAAGGTGGAGTGGTCTGCCTTTCCGTTTACCTGTGCGGTACCGGTTTTACCGCCAAGCTTTATAGGATAGTCGCCGAGTGCCGCTTGGCCTGTACCATCAACGGTAACCGAGAGCATACCTGTTTTGATAGAGGATATAGTGCTATCCTTTAATGATATTGTATTAAGCACCTGAGGTTTGCAGTCATCATAGGTTTTTGTCATATCGTAAGATACAATTTTATCAATGAGGGTTGCTTTATAATGGGTACCTCCGTTTGCAAAGGTTGCAACGTAGTTTGCAAGCTGTAACGGGGTAAAGGCATTCATTTGACCAATTGCAATCTGCAAGGTATCACCACCCATACCGTTACTGGTGGGTTCAATCAATATGCCTGCGCTATCGTTAACCTCAACACCGGTTTTAACACCAAGACCAAATTGTTTAAAATAATCCGTCATAGTAATTGCGCCGATTCTACGTCCAAGTTCAAAGAAAAAGTAGTTACAGCTTTTTGAAAGAGCGGCTGTAAGCCCAATATGCTTATGGTAGTGCATACAGCTTGGGCGGTAATCGTCGAAGTACCTGTATTCTCTAGCGCAAAATATGGTTTCACTAGTATTATATAGATTGTTTTCAAGTGCTGCCGCAGCTACAATTGGCTTAATGGTAGAGCCTATTGGGTATACACCTTGGAATGCACGGTCGGTAAGCGGCTTTGTAGGGTCGGCAAGCAATTGATCGTAATTCTCTGATAAGGTTGCGGCATCATAGGTAGGGTAGTTAGCTGACGTCATAATACCGCCAGATTTTACGTCTATAACAACTGCGGCTCCTGCTTGGGCGGTGCCGCCTTTGCTTTGAAGTTCGCGAACGGTTGTAGCTAGAGCATCTTGTACGGTGCGTTGCATTTTGGCGTCAAGTGTTAGCATTACGGTTTTTCCGGGTGTTGCTTTCTTTGTTATTTCGGTATCTACTATGTTTCCTTCTTCGTCGAGGTAATAGGTTATTTCACCGTCTGTGCCACGCAACTGATTTTCGGCATAATACTCTATGCCGCTTTTGCCAACCTTATCATCAAAGGCATAGCCGCGGTCCTTGTAATTTTCACCTGCGGCCCAGTCTTCTTCATAAATAGGGCCAACGGTGCCAATTAGATTTACGGCAAGTGATGTGTCGGGGTAATATCTAAATGGAACAACATCTACCGATACACCATCAAGCAAAAAATGTGATTCCAAAATCTTGCGCATAAGCTCGGTTGGAATATCCTCGGCAAAAGTATACGGATATGAAATTGAAAAGTCCTCAATCTCCATACTATATCTAACACCGGCAATTTTGCGTTGTTCTTCAAGTGAATAATTTTCAAGCTCATAACGTTCAATAAGTCGGATAAGACAATTATCGGCTGTAGCATATTCGGCTAAATCGAGTGTTTTTATAAGCTTCGCATTTGATTCGTTGGGCTTAAAATCGTATGGTGCCGTGTACTGCAGTGGAAGCCTGTCCTTGTGTTCAACACTTTTTTCATCAAGAAGATTTACAAGACTTAGAATAATATCGTTAAGATTTTCTTTGACATACGCTTTGTTAAAAACAATATTGTATCCGTCGCGGTTAGCGGCAATTTGCCTACCAAAGCAGTCAAGTATTTCACCACGGGGTGCTTTAAGAATTGCCGTACGTGAAGAAGTACTGCCCTTTGAGTTTGAGGAATACTTGTCAGAATTAATTATCTGTATAGAGTATATTCTTGCTGTGTAAATTAGTAAAACTATAACCATAATTACAGACAAAACAGTAAGTGTGGTCTGATGTTTTCTGGTAAACGGCATTTAAAGTCACCTCGCTTTCTTGGTTTTAATAAAATTTTTTATAAAGTGCTTTTTCAAGATAATAAAAAGGGATAATAAATATTGCGGTAAAAACACAAGAGGGGATTACCGTATTTATAATGTATGTGAGATTTTCTGTAAATGATAGTGAAAATGCGTAGCAAAAAATCCAACGAAGTAAAAAGTATAATAATGCACACAATACGCATAGTGTAATAGCCGATATGATATTATTGTTAAATAAATGCTTGGTAACCAGCACCGCCAAGAGACCCAAAAAACAAAATACTATAGCATTAAATCCAGGGGGTGTGTTTGCAACGGCATCTGTAAGAACACCAATAACAAGACCTGTAAATGCACCTCTAAGTTCGGAACAAAACATACCGATAGCTACGAGAAGCGATAGTGGTAACAGTGGACTTATATTAAATATTTTTACGCTGAAAGCGGCATTATATTGAATTAAAAAAAGTGCCGTAAACAAAAGCGTGTTGATTAGGCGAAGTGTAAAGGTATCTTTTGGACTTCTCATAGGGCTATTTACCACCATCCACAGAAATACCGCCTTGACCGTCAAAAGAGGTAACAATCATAACGGAACGTAACTCATCTATTTCGGCAAATGGTTTTATTTCGGCGTAAATCGAATTATTGCTCTCGTCAATGCCGATGTTGTTAACCGAACCTATAAGTAACCCTTCGGGAAAGATACCTTCGCCGGAGGTGACGACATAGTCACCGACAGCTACTGTACACGAGCGAGCGAGATTGGCAAAACGGCAGTAACCGTTTTTTGCAAGCGAAATATTGCCTGTAACAATTCCTGAATCGTGTGTACGGTTATCTAATGCACCAAGAGTAATATCAGGACTTAATATAGTAGTAACCTTACAAGAGGTTAGTCCAACTTCGGTTATGTAGCCTACAATACCCGCTTCGGTTATAACAGGATCGTATTTTTTAATATTTGCGAGTGAACCCTTATTAATTGTAAAGCTACCGTATGGGTCGTTGCTGTCTCGCGAAATGAGTGCCGCATCACAAAAGGTAAGATCCGGGTTGGTTTCCTTTATACCAAGAAAATCTTTATAAAACTCATTTTGCTCTGACATTTCCTCGTAATTGGCAAGTTGGTTTCTTAAATCGTCAATTTCTGCACGTAGTTCAGAATTTTCAAGGCTTAATTCACTGCCATCATTGTAGGTTTGGAAGAAATCGGTAACAATATTGGAAACGCTTGTAAATAAGCTTCTAAACGGTGCTGAAATGGTGCTTGCAATATCGGTTTGAGGAGACATACGATGGCCTATAATAGCAAATGATGCCGTAAGTAAAATTATGGCGCATAAAACAGCCAATATAATTTTAAATTGTCGGCTGCGAAGAAAAAAGCGCATTTTTATTTCTCCTTAATTTATCTGAATTTTTTTCCTCTACGGAAGGTGTAGTTAGCAAAACCAACGTCGCCTTCAAGACGCTTTTCGGCGCCAAGAACTACACAGTCAAGTGGATTTGCAGCAACAGAAACCGGCATACCGGTTTCTTCGGCTATAAGCTCGGCAAGGCCGCGCAGAAGGGCGGTGCCACCTGTAAGTGTGATTCCGCTGTCGATAATATCTGCCGAAAGCTCCGGTGGGGTTTTTTCAAGCGTGGTGCGTATGGCATCTATTATTTGTGTAATAGTATCAAGCATAGCACCGCGAATTTCGGCTGATGTTATGGTAACATTTTTAGGAAGACCATCTACAACATTTCGGCCCTTTATTTCAATAGAAGTCTCGCCCTCGTATTCCTTTGCAGAACCAATGTCTATCTTAATTTGTTCAGCAGTGCGCTCACCAATAAGCAAATTGTGCTTTTTGCGCATGTAGTTAATAATAGCTTCGTCTAGGTCATCGCCCGCAGTACGAAGCGATTGCGCGGTAACAATATCTCCAAGTGAGATAACTGCTATTTCGCTTGTACCACCGCCAATGTCAACTATCATATTACCGGTGGCTTCTTGCACCGGAAGCCCCGCTCCAACCGCCGCTGCCATAGGCTCTTCTATAAGGTCAATATCATAAGCGCCTGCCTGCTTTGCAGCATCGTATACTGCGCGGCTTTCAACTTCGGTAACACCGGTTGGTATGCAAATTACCATTCTTACACGTGAAAAGAATGAACCCTTAAGCGCTACACTTACAAATCGTTTTAGCATTGCAGTAGTTACATCAAAATCGGCTATAACGCCATCTTTGAGTGGTCGTACGGCAACTATTGAGCCCGGTGTTCTGCCGATCATTTCTTTTGCCTCTGTGCCTACTGCACGAACAGCATCGCTGCGAACATCGTAGGCAACTACCGATGGTTCACGCATTATAATTCCTTTACCTTTTATACAAACCAAGGTGTTTGCAGTACCAAGGTCTACGCCGATATCTCTTGTGAACATATATAAACTCCTTAAATTTATTTAATTTTTGTGTTGTGTGGTACGATAAGATCTATTGCAGATGGAATGTTTGTAAGTGTTATACATTCTTTCCCTTCGGCAAATTCGCCGTCAAGTGTCCAGGGGAGGTTTTCTCCACCCAAAACGGTAATCTCGCTTGTGTGGAAAAATTCTATACCGTCACGCGCAAGGTCTTTTCTTAAAATACCGTCAACAATTGATTGAAATTGTAAAATAGTGGTTGGATTTTTTATAAGCAAAACCTCAAACATACCGTCGTTTAGCTTTACGACCGAATCGTTAAATTTTACAATTCCGCCTACGGACATAGAATTTGATACTGCGCCAAATAGAAAATCATCTTCTATTTCACGACCGTCACATACAAATTTTAGGTGAATGGGCTTTATATTACTAAGACTTTTAATGCCTTCAAAAAAGTAAGCTGCTTGCCCTAATACATTTTTAACCTCTTGTGGAGCCGAGTACGAGGCCTCGGTAAAAGCGCCAAATGATGCGGTGTACGAGAAAAACTTGTTGCCAAACTTTCCAACATCAAGTTTAATTTCGCTTCCTGTTACAATGTCGCTTGCCGCAATGGTAGGATTGCGTGAGATTTTAAGTCCTGAGGACCATTCGTTGAGCGTACCGTAGGGAATATAGCCCAAGGTACATTCAAGTTCTTTTCGCATAACACCTGTTATTACTTCATTAAGTGTGCCATCGCCGCCGCAAACAACAATGATGTCGTATTTACCGTTTCTAAGCGACTGTACTTTAAGCGTAGCGTCACCTTGACGTTTTGTAGGATATACGGTTACGTCATAGTCAGCGTCAGAGAAAATTTGTATTATTTTAAGTAAATCATTTTTTATTTTACCTTTACCTGAACGTGGATTGGTTATAATAAGAAGTTTTTTATTTTTCATATGAAAAACCCCCGTTTTCTTGATGTTATATGTAGTTAATTGGTAAAGTGGCTGTCGCGTTGAGCGAAGCATCGGAAAGGTTACCCGATTGATACTCATAATAGCCTTGAACACCAACCATTGCGGCGTTGTCACCACAATATTTAAGAGGTGGATAATAAAGTTTTATGCCGCGTTTGTCACATTCTTGTTGCATGCGTGAGCGTAGTTCGGAATTTGCCGAAACGCCACCCGCCATTACAAGTGTTTTATAACCTTTATTTTCTACGGCAGAGAGTGTTTTTGAAATAAGTATATCGCAAACCTTCTGTCTTATTGTAGCCGCCAGTACGGGAACGTCTATTTCCTCGCCTTTTTGATTTTTGTTGTGAACAAGGTTCACAACAGAAGTTTTAAGACCCGAAAAACTAAAATCAAATAGATTTTCGGTGTGTGGGGTGGGTAGAGGATATTTTTGTGTATCGGCTTTAGTTGCGATTTTATCTAGGTTGACACCACCCGGATATGAAAGACCTAGCGCACGTGCGGTTTTGTCAAAGCATTCGCCTGCGGCATCATCGGTTGTGCGACCTATGGGATTGAATTTGGTGTAATCGGTTACCTCGGTGATTATTGTATTACCGCCAGATACCGTAAGGCACATAAACGGCGGTTTTAACTCGGGAGTATCAATATAGTTTGCCGCAATGTGTGAGCGTAGATGATGAACGGGAATAAGCGGCACGCCAAGCGAATATGAAAGTCCCTTGGCAAAATTAACGCCAACAAGTAATGCGCCTATAAGACCGGGTGCAAAGGTAACAGCCACAGCGTTAATATCGCTATAGGTTATACCTGCCTCTTTAATTGCCTCGTCACACACCTGACTTATGGCTTCGGTATGTCTGCGTGAAGCAATTTCGGGAACAACGCCACCATATATTTTGTGTTCGGCAATTTGTGTCGCGACTATGTTTGAAAGTATTTTTCTTTCATCGGTTATTGCAACCGATGTTTCGTCACAAGACGATTCAATTGCTAAAATTATCATTTAATCACCAAGTATATTAACTGAAATATTTTGTCATTATTATTGCGTCCTCTTGAGGATTTTCATAAAAGCGTTTACGAAGACCTACACGTTCAAACCCGAATTTTTCATAAAGTGAAATAGCGGCGTGATTTGATACACGCACTTCAAGAGATATAAATTCAAGTTCGTTTTTAGAGTTGTCAATCACGTATTCAAGAATTTTTTTGCCGATTCCGGTTCTTCTGTATTCGGGTAGTACGGCAACATTGGTTACATAGCCTTCGCCCGCAATTTTTGAAAGTCCCATATATCCGACAATATTATCGTTAAATTGTGCAACGTAAAAGCATGTGCCGGCAGTCATTGATTCTTTAATAGCGTTTTTGCTCCAAGGAATAGAAAAACATTCTTTTTCGATGTTTGCAATAGCTTGTATATTATCGACAGTAGCAGACGAAACTTTAATGTTACAGAAAAAGTCATCGTTTATTAAAGCATCAATGGCGGTAATAATTTTGTTGCGGCAATCTCTATAAATGTTAATATCGCAGCCAAATGGGTCGGGTATACCGCCACCTAAAACGTGTAGTTTGTGGGGTGCAGCACCCGAAAGTAATAACATTTGTTTATGAGACTCGGTCATACAAACAATAGCATCGGCTCGGCTTATGTCATCGGCTGTAATAGATGCGGAAATATGACCGGTTATATCTATATCAATTTCTTGCATAACCGCAATAGAATTAGAATTGGCCTTTTCGCCGCCGCTAAAGCCACGACTGCATACATTTACATTATTAAAATTTTTTGATTTAAGGTAGTATTCTGCCATAGGACTGCGGCAGGTGTTGCCCGTACATACAAAAATTACATTCATTATCCTTTTGCCTCAAGCCAGGTTTTGCCGCTATTGGCATCAACCTTTAGTTGTACTGCAAGACTTGCCGCATTGGACATTTCTTGCTCTAAGATATTACAAACAATATCCTTATCACTCTCTTTACATTCAACTATTAATTCGTCGTGTACTTGTAAAATAAGATGTGCATCAGGGACTTCGCGATTAAGTCGTTCGCTTACCTTTATCATAGCAATTTTTATAATATCAGCAGCAGTGCCCTGTATAGGCGCATTACGCGCAACACGCTCACCAAAAGCACGCAGCATACCGTTTGATGCCGAAAGCTCGGGCAGATAACGGCGTCGACCAAATAGTGTTGTAACAAATCCGTCAGCCTTTGCCTGTGCAATAGTGTTGTCCATATATGCCGCAATACCTTTGTAGGTATCAAGATAGTTTTTGATATAGGTATCGGCTTCCTTGCGGCTAACACCAATATCTTTACTGAGTGAGAAAGCTCCAATGCCGTAAACTATACCAAAGTTTACAGCTTTTGCGCGACTACGCATAATGGGGAGCACCATATCAATCGGAATATTAAATACTTGCGAAGCGGTAACAGTGTGAATGTCGGTGTCGCTTCTAAATGCATCAATCATTGCGCTATCGTTTGCCATGCTGGCAAGCACACGCAATTCTATTTGACTATAGTCGGCATCGCAAAGCACATAACCATCACGTGCCATAAAGAATTTACGTAAAATTTTTCCTTCGTCGGTTCTAACGGGAATATTTTGAAGATTAGGCTCGAGCGAGCTTATACGACCTGTTCTTGCTTCGGTTTGGTTAAAGGTAGAGTGTATTCTGCCGTCTGCACCCTTACAAGCAAGCAAACCGTCACAGTAGGTAGATTTTAGCTTTGCAAGCTGTCTATACTGCAGTATAAGCTCGACGATGGGGAAGTCATAACGAAGTTCTTCAAGCACTTCGGCATTTGTGCTAAATCCACTTTTGGTTTTCTTTTTGGCGGGAAGCCCTAACTTAACAAAAAGAATTTGCCCTAATTGTTTAGGAGAGTTTATGTTAAATTTTTCGCCCGCAAGGTTATATATTTCGTTTGTTAAATTGTCTATTCTTTCTTGCAGGTGGGTTGAATGTTCTTTTAGTCCGTCAAAATCGGCAAGAAAGCCTACAAGCTCCATATCGCCCAAAACACGAGCAAGCGGAATCTCAATATTGCAAAGTAAATCGAGTTCGCCGCTGTTTTCAAGATGCTTTTGTAGTGTGTCACAACAAGCAGAAAACTGTGTAGCGGTATGCAGTAACTCATCTGTACAGTTTTCTATGTGCGTAGCGGTGCTATATTCGGCAATGAGACGTCCGATAGAATAGTCGGAAGCCGACGGGTTACAAAGATAAGCGGCAAGCATTGCATCAAAGACTACGTTTTTTATGTTTTTATACTTTTTATAAAGATTTTTGTAATCGTAAATGCGTTTCGGTATATACTCGTTTTCTAAAAGGAGTAATAGTTCAAAATCATTAAGCTCGCATACCACTTTATCGCTTACTGCAACGGCACCGTTTTCGCAAATATAGACATCGGCCTTTTCTTTTATATCGGCCGCAGTGCCCACCTGATAGCACATATCACAAACAGAATCTTCGGTTGAGGTTGCTGTAGCGTCGGGAGTAATGCCCATTTTTTCCATAAGCTTAAAAAATTCTAAGCGGGTCATAAGACGGGCAAGATTAATTTTATCTCCGTTAGTGATTTTATAGCTTTCAATGTTAGTATCAATTGGTGCGTCACAGCTTATTGTGCCAAGAGTTCGGCTCAAAAAGGCATTGTCGCGACCTGTCAAAAGCTTGTTTCTGACGCCATCTTTTATATCAAGGCTGTCTAAATTATCATAGATATAGTCTATGCTATGATATTTTGTAATAAGATCGGTGGCGGTCTTTTGACCTACACCTGCGACACCGGGTATGTTATCAGAAGAGTCACCCATAAGCGATTTAAGCTCAATCATTTCATTAGGTGTAAGACCGTAATCTTCGAATAATTTAGAAGGGGTATAGTCGGTAATTTCCGGATGCCCCATTTTAGTAACAGTAAGAAGTACACGGGTACTATCGGATACAAGTTGTAAAGAATCACGGTCACCTGTTGCTATAACACAGGTATTGCCGCTAACATTGGCGTTATGGGCGAGTGTACCTAAAATATCGTCGGCCTCATAGCCTTCACATTCGATGTAGCTGTATCCTGCAAGTGTAAGCCATTCTTTAAGTACGGGGAACTGTGTTCGCAATTCGTCGGGCATAGCGTGACGTCCGGCTTTATATGCGTCATACATTTTGTGACGAAAGGTAGGAGCTTTTAGGTCAAAAGCTACTGCAACACAATCGGGATTTTCTTTTTCAAGCAATCGGTTTAAAATATTTATAAAACCGTAAACGGCATTAGTGTAGGTGCCATCCTTTGTAGATAGCAATTTTATTCCGTAAAAAGCACGGTTTATTATACTGTTTCCGTCTATTGCAAGCAGTTTCAAAACACCATTTCTCCTTATAGTATATAATTATATATATTATAACAACTAAATATCAATTTGTCACTATAAAAATTAAAAAATTGACAGAATGTTCATTTTCTTGTATAATCGGTTTGCTATGAAGATAAAAGATATCGAAATTAAAGGATTTGCGGCTCTCGCTCCTATGGCAGGTGTTGCCGATAGAGCAATGAGAGAAATATGTGCTGGGTTTGGTGCAGGCTTTACTGTCGGTGAGCTTACAAGTGCGCGTGGCGTTATGCAGGGCGATAAAAAGTCGGCGAGACTGCTTGAGTGCTTTGGTGATTCGGTTTGTGCGTCACAGTTATTTGGTCGCGATCCTGAAATTATGGCTCAAGCGGCACTAAAAGCCCAAGAACTAAACCCTGATTTTATAGACATAAATATGGGTTGTCCCGCCCCAAAGGTTGCAGGTCACGGTGGTGGAAGCGCCCTTATGAAAGAGCCAGAGCTTGCCGCCAAAATAGTAGAAGAAGTAGTAAAGGCGGCACACGTGCCCATTACCGTAAAAATACGTGCAGGGTGGGATAATGATACACTAAACGCTGTAGAACTTGCTCGTGTGTGTGAAGCGGCAGGTGCCTCGGCAATAACCGTTCACGGAAGAACAAGAAAGCAGATGTACGCTCCACCTGTAAACTATGATATAATTTGTGAAGTAAAAAATGCTGTTAAAATCCCTGTGATTGCAAACGGGGATATAACCGATGCTAAAAGCGCAAAATTTATGTACGAGTACACCGGCTGTGACTATGTTATGGTAGGTCGCGGCGCGCAGGGTAATCCCTTTGTTTTTGAAGAGATAAATTCTTTTTTTGAAGGTAGAGAGTATATTCCGCCCACACTCTACCAACGCTTTGAAACTTGTTTAAAACAGATAGAACTTATGCACAAGTATAAAGAACCACGCACTGCTATTTTAGAGTCAAGAAAGCATACTGCGTGGTATTTGACAGGTCTTCGTGGTTCGGCGGCTTTGCGTCGTATGTGCGGCGAAATATCGTCACTTGACGATATAAAAAGAATATTTGAAAAAGCACTTGAACAAAACCGTGATTTATGATAAAATATCGTGGTTAAAATAAACTTTTTTAAGAAGGTAAAATTTATGTCAGGACATTCTAAATGGAACAACATTAAGCGCAAAAAAGAAAAAACCGATGCTGCAAAGGCTAAAATCTTTACAAAAATCGGTCGTGAAATTGCTGTTATAGTAAAGTCCGGTGGTCCCAATCCACAAGAAAACAGCAAGCTTAAGGATGCTATCGCAAAGGCTAAGGCAAACAACGTGCCTAACGATAATATTGAGCGTATTATTAAAAAGGCTGCAGGTGAGACAGGTGGCAATGAATATGAGGATTTAATCTATGAAGGTTATGGTCCATGCGGCGTAGCTGTTGTTGTAGAAACTCTTACAGACAACCGTAATCGTACAGCGGGAGAAATGCGTCATTATTTCGATAAATGTGGCGGTAACTTGGGTCAAAGTGGTTCGGTTATGTTTATGTTTGAGCGTAAGGGCGTAATAGCAATCGAGGGCGAGGGCCTTGATGAAGACACTGTTATGGAAGCGGCTCTTGAAGCAGGAGCCGACGACTTTAGCTTTGATGGCGACGTATTTGAAATTACTACCGAGCCAAACGATTTAGGTACAGTTCGCGATGCTTTAGAAGAACAGGGTTACACCTTCCTTTCGGCAGAGGTTCAGTACATACCAAGTACTACAACCGCTATTGACGATCCCGATTTACAGGTGAAAATGGAAAAGCTTATCGATATGCTTGAAGACAATGATGACGTTCAAGCAATTTGGCACAACTGGGAAATGCCCGACGAAGATTAATATTATAAAATTTATGCAACCGCAAACTCTTTTGAGTTTGCGGTTGTTTTTTGTTCTATATTTGTCGTGTCACTCATAGATTGTAACAAAAGGACAGTGAGGTAAGATAGAATTTGATAATGCAATTATAAAGCTTTCGGACAAAGTTAAAAGGACACTGCAATTTATTCCGGATAATATTAAGCACAAGTGCGAGGAAATACGTATGCGTATGGGATTGCCGTTGTGTTTAACAGTAGAAGGAAAAACACTTTTTGTTTGCGAAAATAGTATAGTTTGCAATGAGTTACCTAAAAATCCGTTGCTTGTAACGAGTGATGAAATACAAAAAACATTGGCCGCACTTTGTAATAACTCGATTTATCTTTACGAAAACGAAATTAAACAAGGGTTTGTATCGTTGTCCGGCGGAAACAGAGCAGGGGTGTGCGGATTTTTTAATGCAGAGGATATGCTTGTGTCGGTTACGTCAATAAATATAAGAATAGCGCGGCAAATATTTGGCTGCGCAGATTCGTTATTGTCCTGTGCAAAAGGCGGCTTGCTGATAGTAGGCCCTCCAGGGAGTGGCAAGACCACGATTTTGCGTGATTTAATACGCTCTCTTTCCAGCGGACAAGACGGTACATATCATCGCGTGGCAGTAATAGACAGTCGAGGGGAAATTTCGGGTGGTGGAGTTTTAAATTTAGGTGTTTGTACCGACGTATTGCATACAGCGAAGAAATCAATCGGCATAGACATTGCGCTTAGAACTATGTTTCCTCAATTTATTGCATTTGATGAAATAGGAACTGCTGACGAGCTTGAGGGTATTAAAAACTGTTTTAATGCAGGTGTAGGTATTATTACGACAGCACATGGTGACAATTTATCTGACATAATGCATCGTGACATAACACGTAAATTTATCACAAGTGGCGCAATACATAAAGTAGCGCTGCTGTCGTCTGAATTGGGACAACTACCACAAATTATAGCCTGCGAGGAAATAAGAGATGTTTATTGTTAAGCTTATAGGGATTGGTTTGATTTTTTTATCATGTGCTTTTACAGGCTTTTTAAAGAGAAATGCGTTAGCGGCGCGACTTAAAAAACTATCATTGCTTTTCGATGGCGTGAACATACTATATGAAAATATAGAGCAGGGCGCAAATACACTTGATATTGCCATAAAAAATTCTTTGGGTAATTGTAATTTTATAAAGTGCGAAAACGGTTCTTATATATGCATAGATTCCGATTTAAAAAAAGATAAGTATATAATAGAAGACTTTTTTTGCGGCCTCGGTTCAGCTACTAAAAGGCTGGAATGTGACCGAATTAATAACTTTAAAATAAAGTTAAAAGCACAAATTAAGGACGCCCAAATCGAAAGTGAGCAAAAGGGTAAAATCTACGGCACTTTAGGTATCTGTTTGGGACTTGCCATAGCTATATTACTGATTTAGAGGTAGAAAAATGGATGTAGATTTTATATTTAAGGTAGCGGCAATCGGTATTATTGTAACGGTGCTTCATCAATTGCTTGTGCGCTCAGGTCGCGAGGAACAGGCAATGCTTGTAACACTTTCAGGATTGGTTGTGGTGCTACTTATGGTGGTTGGCGCCATAGCAGATTTGTTTGGTACAATCAAAGGATTGTTTGGATTGTGAGCGGTGAATTGATACGCATTGTGGCCGTTATAATTGTGGCGGCAGTTTTTGTTACAGCGCTTCGCACAAGATTGGGTGAATATTCTTTTGTTTTGGTGCTTGCAGTGGTTTCGATTGTGTTAGTAGTAATCTTTGGAAATTTGTTTGGCGCTATATCAAAACTTAATGATTTGTTTTACAAAAGCGGCAATGCCGCCGTGTATTTTATTACGGCGCTAAAAGCGTTGGGTATTTCTTATATTACGACCTTTGCAGCCGATATTTGTAGAGATTTTGGGCTTTCGGCTTTGGCGCAAGCATCTGAGATTGCAGGTAGGGTTGCGATTTTTTTACTTAGCCTACCGCTTATGACTGCTGTGCTTCAAGCGGCAATGAAGTTTGTGGGATTATGAAAAAAATAGTTATTTTTATGCTTATGGCGTTCTTGTTATCTTTGAGCGTTAATGCTGACAGTTATGCCACACAGTACGATAACGTAAATGCAAGCGAATTGGAAAACAGCCTTGATGAACAAACCAGGGAATTTTTTGAAAATAACGGTATTGATGCTAAGGATCCTGATTGGGTCAACCGAATAACCAGCGGCGGTGTACTTAAGCACATATGGCAGCTTTTTACGGGCGGAATCAAAACACCTATAAAAACGGGTGTTTTGATTGCCGGTATAATATTTTTGACAGCATCACTTACGGCGTTTGGTTCATCTCCGCGTTTTGAAACAGCTATATATGCGGCGGTTCTTGCTATAAGTGCTTTGATTGCTACAGATATTTGGAAAAGCGTAGAAATTGCAATTAATGCGGTAAAAAGCTGCTGCACATTTATGATTTCCTTTGTACCGGTCTTTGCCAGCATATTGGCGCTTTCGGGAAAAACAGTAACCGCCCCCGCAATGAGTACATTGCTTTTGGGTGCTACCGAAGCAGTATCCTTTGTAGCAACCTTTGCTGTATTGCCGCTTATGGGTGGTTATCTTGCCCTTAGCATTGGTGCGGGGGTGTCGCCACTTTTAAACAGCAACGGTATAGTTGACGGTGTTAAAAAATTTTCAATGTGGATAATGTCGCTATTAGGCACATTGTTTATAGGTGTTTTAAGTATTCAGACAGCCGTAAATTCAGCGGCCGACAGCGTTACGCTCCGTACAGCAAAATTTATACTGGGCACATCGGTTCCTGTGGCAGGTGGCGTTCTTGGAGAGGCGGTGTCTACCATATCAACCTCGATAGGACTTTTGCGTTCGTCAATTGGCGTTTACGGTGTGGTGGCTTTAGCAATTACACTGCTTCCCATCGTTGTTGAACTGATTTTGTGGCGGTGTATGTTAATGATTAATATATCGTTGGGCGAGCTGTTTTCATTACCTAAAATAACAGGTATTTTGCGGGCGGTTGATTCAATGTTATCGGTGCTTATGGGTATAGTTTTATTGGTTGGAGGAATGTTTATAATATCGCTTGCGGTGGTAGTAATGGCAGGTAGGTCGCAATGAACGGTATAAATTCTTTTATCATCGGTTTTAGCAGTAGTTGTATATTGCTTGGTTTTTTATATATGCTGTGTCCGTCAGGCAATATGAGCGCCAGTGTAAAATACATATTTTGTTTGTGCTTTGTTTGCTGTATTGTGGGCTCGGCTCTAAGTATTAAACAGCCTGATTTTTCAATGATAGAAAAAGCCCAAAATGCCGAAATAATTACTGAACAAAACGCCTCTGTTACAGCGCAAATGATATTTAGCGAGGCGCTTACGCAAAAAAATATAAATTTTAGAAAAATCACAGTTGATACTAATAAATTGGCTGATGGCAGCATAGTAATAAGTAGAATAACCGTTTACACAAGTGAACCGCCGCAGAAGGTGCTTGAGGTAATAAAATCAGACAGCTATGAGGTAATAGTGATAAATGAATGAAAAAATAAAAAAGATAACTCAAAATCCTAAGTTATTAGTTGTTATTGGCTTGTGTGGAATTGCGCTTATTTTTATATCATCGCTTTTTGGTGGTGAAGGCAAAAGTGAAAAATCTGATATAAAAGAACAAACCTATACCGCAGAGGAATATAGGGTAACACTTGAAAAAGATATTAAAAATATAGTTACGGGTATTACAGGGGATAAAAGGGCAACGGTGGTTGTAACGCTTGAAAGCGGAATACGCTACAGCTATGCAAGTGCTGACGAAACCGACACAACAAGCGCTACGGGCAGCACTACCGACCAAAGCAGCGAAAGCAAAAAGCAGTCATATATTACTGTCAAAACCGCCGACGGTGGTGAACAAGCACTTATTGTTACCGAAATTATGCCCGAGGTACGTGGTGTGGCAATTATTTGCGATGGTGGGAACAATGAAATCATCGCCGAAAAAATTAAAAATGCCGTTACAGCGGCTTTAAATATTACATCAAAACGAGTATATATTTCAGGAGGAACTGGATAATGAAAAAAGGTAAGGTATTTGGCAAGCATCATGTGGTATTGGCGCTTATGGTTTTGGCTTTGGGTGCAGCAGTATGGCTTAATATGAAGTTTTCTTCTAGCGAAAAATACTTAGGCGAAGCAACACTTGTTACCGACAGTGAAATTTCAAGCGGTGAAGCGGTTCAAACAGGCGCCAAGGTAGAGCAGGATACAGATTATTTTGAAACGGCTAAAAAAGATCGACAAAAAGCACTTGATGCGGCACAGGAAACGGTAGAAGAAACGCTAAAATCGGCAAACGCTACCGATTCCGAGCGGGAAGTGGCACTCAAAACGACGGGCGAAATTGCTGCAAGAATAGAAAAGGCCGCAAATATAGAAACCCTACTTAAAGCTAAGGGCTTTGAAAAAGCGGTTGTTGTAATAGGTGAAAATGATGTCAGCGTTGTTGTAAAAAGCGAGGGCATAACTACTGCGCAAACTTTACAAATACAGGACATAGTTACAGCTCAGACCAAAGTACCACTCAGTAATATAAAAATTGTAACAATAAAATAAATTCTTGCGTTAACGCGTGAATTGTGATACAATGTTTTTGTAATAATATTACAAGAGTACAATTTAAAAGATTTTTATATACGGAGGAATGACAAATGGGTAACAACACACAACTTTCCGTAAGCACCGAAGTGCTTGAAAAAATGGCCGAGCTTGCTGCATTGGAAATTACTGGTGTAAAGGGCATTTCTAAAAAGGCAATTGACATTAAGGGCGCTATTAAGTCTAAGAGCGTTGTTAAGGGCGTAAAGGTTGAAAGCGTTAACGGCGCAATAGCTATTAATATTTATATCTGCGTTGATGCAAACGCCAAAATACGCGAGGTTGCTGAGGCTGTTCAAAACAATGTTAAGGATAAAATCCAGACAATGACCGGCAGTGCTGTGACACGAGTTAACGTTAATGTTGAAGATGTTGACTTTGAAGAGGCAGAATAATAAGTTTTTGCAAATTAAAAAGGGCGAGGAATTCCTCGCCCTTTATTTTTTACTGCATTTTGCTTAACATATCGTCAATCGACTTGTCGTTATTGAACTCTACATCGCATGGTTTTTTGTGCATAGACCAACATTCTGTAAGTGACACGGTTTCATTTGGTGCAACCAATTTTAACGGACTAAGGGATTCCACCTCGATAAAGCCGTTGTTGGTAAAGGTTTCAAAGCTACAGTTATTATCCGGATATTTTTCGTAAGGGTGAATGGTTTCGTAGCTTTTACAAAAAACATCATTGCCAAGACAATAATACACTTTGGCGTCGTTAAGGTTAAATCCAAGTTTAAATGACTGCTCTATATTTATATCTTGACGAAGAGTTACATATTTTTTGCCAAAGTGAACACGGCTGTCGGCAAGATTTGTATACGGCCATACCGATATATTACGGTTTGCAAGAAGACCGGTATCGTTTGTGTTCATAGGTATAATCAGTGTGCCGTGCTGTGCCGATACAGTAAGCCCCCATATAGAAAATTCCTGTGGTGCATCGGCAATATTTGTAACACGCATAGTTACCTGCATATCAGCGCTATTAGGATTCATTTTTACTTCAAGTTGTTTTTGCATACCGTTTTCAACTTCGGCGTTTGGTGTAAAAATTGCGCCGTTTTCGATAACTTCGTATTTTACGGGGTCAAGGTCGGGGTAGTAGCTGTGGGGATAGCTTTCGGGGGAAGTCCATATGCGGTGGCCACCTAGAATTTCCCATTTCTTGCCACATCCAAAAAAGTCTTGAAATTCTTTATCATCTTTTGGTGCCATAACATTACGATTGTCGCACATAATGTTTTGTCCGTCAATAAAGCCAAAGCGAATAATACGTGGGCCTACGTCGATAGTAACGTATGCTTCGATAATTTCGTTTGACAGGCTTAACACTTTACCATAGTTTTTGTAGTCCTTGATTTCAGTCTTAATCATAATAACTCTTCCTTCTTAAGTAATTTCATTCGCTGTTCACTGCCACATTCAAGCGGTGTAGCCAGTGAAAGATTATATATATCAGTGGCGCGACACTCAGTTTCAAACACCTGTTGCGCATCACTTTCTAACTGCTTTATTTGAACTGCTCGAGTAATAATCGGTATAACACCTTGTGGTTTTTTTAGATGATTTATACCGTTTTCGCTAAATCCAAGCACACGCACATAGGGCGGAGTGGTCATAAAAAAGCTGCCATCAAATTCTAAAAAAGCCGATAAAATCAGTCGTCTTATACGGGCGAGTGTGTATCGTTTGGTTTTAATCATATTGTATAGTTCGTCTAGGCTTGTAGCAACACGCGCCGAAAAATAAATTTTGTTTTCCAGACCCTCGCTTATGTCGGGCAGATTTTTAATTTGGTCGGCTGTTTTGGTTCTAATTGAATAAAGAACGGCATTTTCAAGTCTTTTTATATCAGAAATATCCTTGTCGTTTATAATACCGCGTATCTCGCGTGGCATAAAACGTTCGGTATAACCAATATTTCCCTTTAACAGTTCTGTGCGAATAAAAGAAGACGATACAAAACCGTCATCGATCTCGCCCGAGTCGTGACCTGCGCCCAAGCGCTTTATGGTGTCGAATTCTATTGGTAAATTAAGCTTTTTAGCAGCTATTATATATTCGATGCCAAGGTTATTGTTAGCGCCACGCAAAAGGGTAAAGTCAACACCCATTTCGGCGGCAATCTGCTCGCGAGCTACAGCAAACGTAACGCCGGATTTTGCCTTTTCGGACACTTTTGCAAAAAAGTTGTCGCTATTAAGTATGTCGGCGGCATCGTACAAGGCCTTAATATCGCCACATTCACTGCCAAATACAATTTTTTCACAGCCTAAATTATATAGTTGCCATACGCTGCCAAGCGCAAAGTTTTGAGCTGTGGACATACTCCACAAAACAGGTAATTCTGCCACAATATCGGCTCCGCACAAAAGTGCAAACTTAGCGCGCATTTGCTTGCTTATTATTGCCGTATCACCACGCTGCACAAAGTTACCGCTTATAACGCAGGCTACTGTGTCTCCTTGTGTTTTGGCGTAGTCTATAATGCGCTTGTGACCTGTGTGCAGTGGATTGAATTCGGCAATTATACCGACACAAGACAAAAAAATCACCTCTTTTTTCAAAAATACTTGAAAATTAAGAATTTATCAAGTAAAATAATCAATGTATGTTTATGGCAATATTTTACCATATTAATTTTTATCTTTCAATATTTAATTTTAAGGAGTAATTGAAATGAAGGTATTTGTAGTTAATGCAGGTAGTTCATCACTTAAGTATCAGCTTATTGATATGGACAATGAGGTTGTTTTGGCAAAGGGTCTATGTGAGCGTATTGGCGTTACAGGCGCTATTACACACAAGGCTGCTGACGGTAGAGTTTACAAGGCAGAAACCGATATGCCAACGCACAGCGAGGCTTTTGAGGCAGTAGTTTACGCTATGACAAAGTCCGAGGCAAAGGTTATTGATTCTCTTGATGAGGTTAGCGCTATCGGTCACCGTGTTGTTCACGGCGCTGAAGAGTTTAACAAATCAGCTCTTATTACAGATGAAATGATCGCAAAGGTGCGCGAGTGCAGCGTTATGGCTCCACTTCACAACCCTGCAAATATACTCGGTATCGAGGCTTGCACCAAGACCTTTGGCGACAAGATTCCTCAGGTTGGCGTGTTCGATACATCTTTCCATCAGACAATGCCTGCAATGGCTTATATGTATGCATTACCTTATGAGTATTACGATAAATACCGTGTTCGTAAGTACGGCTTCCACGGAACATCACACAGCTTTGTAAGTGACCGTGCGGCCGACCTTGAGGGCAAAGATAAAAAGGAACTTAAGATTATTACCTGCCACCTTGGTAACGGCTGTTCAATCAGTGCTATTAAAGACGGCGTTTGCGTAGATACCACAATGGGCTTTACTCCACTTGATGGCTTTATGATGGGTACCCGTAGCGGAACACTTGATCCATCTGCTCTTACATACATTGCAGAAAAAGAGGGCCTTACCTTTGCTGATATTGATGCTATCTGCAACAAAAAGTCAGGCGTTTTAGGCATCTCGGGTGTTTCTAACGACAACCGTGACGTAGATGCTGCTGCAAAGGGTGGTAACGAACGCGCTAAGCTTGCTATCGATATGCAACGTTATCAGATTCTTAAATTTGTTGGTTCTTATATCGCTGCTATGAACGGCGTTGACACCATTGTGTTCACAGGTGGTATCGGCGAAAACGACGAAGAGCTTCGTGAATACATCTGCGAAAACTTAGGTTATCTTGGTGTAAAGCTTAATGCCGAGGCTAATAAAGTTCACGGTGAAGAAATTAAGATTTCTACCGATGACAGTAAGGTTAACGTTTACATTATTCCTACTAACGAAGAACTCAAAATTGCACGCGATACAAAGGCTATCGTAGAATCCCTATAATTTATTAAGAAAGGTTTGGCGGAAAATAGCATCGTCCGGTGTGGTTTTCCGCTTTCTTTGATAATATGAATATTTCAGAACTTAAACAAAACATACAAAACGGAAAATTTGACAAAGAATTTACAATGCTTTACGGTGATGTTGTTGTTGCCAAAGAACGTTACATCGAGGCTGTAGATGAGTTTGTAAATTTATACGGTGACCGCAATAATATACGTCTTTTCTCGGCCCCCGGTCGTACCGAGGTTGGTGGTAATCATACCGACCATCAGCACGGTCGTGTGCTTGCTGGTAGTGTTAATCTTGACATAATTGCAGTAGTAGCGCAAAACGATGACAACATTGTCCGTATTAAGTCAAAGGGTTATAATATGGACGAGGTCGATGTTTCTGACCTTGATAAAAAAGAGACCGAGCAGGGCAGAGCGCGTTCGCTTATACGCGGTGTAATGGCAGCCTTTAAAAACGGCGGTTATAATGTTGGCGGTTTTGATGCCTATACCACATCAAACGTGCTTAAAGGCTCGGGGCTTTCATCCTCGGCGGCATTTGAAGTACTTGTGTCAAACGTTGTGAACGGTCTATATAATGACGCAAAGGTCGATGCGGTAACTATGGCAAAATACTCGCAGTTTGCCGAGTGTGAATATTTTGGCAAACCTTGCGGACTGCTTGACCAAATGGCATCAAGCGTGGGCGGCTTTACCTATGCCGATTTTTGTGACCCACAAAACCCGATTGTTGATAAAATAAGTATCGATTTAAACGAGTCCGATCATACGCTTTGCGTTGTCGACACGGGCGGAAATCACGCAAATTTAACGCAGGATTATGCCGATATTACACTTGAGTGTAGGGCTGTTTCAAACGCCTTGGGTGTAGAGTTTTTGCGTGACGCAAGCATGGATGATTTTTATAAAAATTATGCTCAAATTCGTCAACAATGCGGTGACCGAGCAATGCTTCGTGCTATGCATTTCTTTAACGAAAACGAGCGTGTTTTAACCCAAAAATCCGCACTTCGCCGTGGCGATTTTAATACGTTTTTTGTAACTGTTAAACGTTCGGGCGAATCATCTTATGACCTATTGCAAAACGTATATTCGCCATCTAATCCACGCGAGCAGGCCATATCTGTAGCGCTTGCTCTTACAAAGCAATTTTTAAACGGTCGCGGTGCTTATCGTGTTCACGGTGGTGGTTTTGCGGGCACTATTCAGTGTTATATACCAAACAAGATGTTTGATGATTATAAGCAAATGATAGAATCTGTGTTTGGCGAGGGTTCTTGTGTTAAGTTGTTTGTTCGTGCAGTAGGCGGATATGAGCTAAAGGGTGAATAATATGACCGAAAGTATTTGGAACGGATTTAAGCGCCTTGACTTTCAGTTTGAAGGCAGGGATTGTATTCTTGTTTGTCCCGACAGTGCGTGTGAAGGCAATAAATGGCTATATCGCACCGAATATTTTGGTGCTTTTCCTGATTTGGAATTAGCAATGCTAAAAGAGGGTTACCATTTGGCTTATATGCAAAACACAACACGTTTGTGCCCCGAGAGTGATACCGATATGCGACCTAAGTTTTGCGATTATTTGAGTGAGCAATTTGGTCTTAATAAAAAATGCGCGCTTGTTGGTATGAGCTGTGGTGGTATGCAGGCAGTATATTTTGCCGCAAAATACCCACAGTATGTAGCGTGTGCTTATCTTGATGCACCTGTTATGAACTACTTAAGTTGGCCTTTCGCTTTAGGTATAGGTCAAAATGATTGTTCTCAAGAATTTATAGATAATATGGGAATTGGATTGTCAGAACTAATTAATTTTAGAAATCATCCGATAGACCAAAAAGAAAACCTGCTTAAATCGGGTATACCGATAATGTTGATTTCAGGCGATAGCGACAAAACAGTACCGTTTTGTGAAAACGGACAGCTTTTGTGGGATTATTACAGGGCTAACAATGCCCAAATTGAAGTAATAATTAAGCCGGGCGGCGACCATCATCCGCACGGTTTATCTGATAACACACCAATTGTTAAATTTATACAAAGGTATTATTAAATTAAATTAAATCCGCCAAAGTCGGATTTAACTCAAAAAATCCTCGTTCAGAGGATTTTTTTGTTTGCAAGTATTTACTACGGCGAAATGCAAGTATGTACTACAATCTTGTTGTTATCTTGCACAAAAAAGTAATTGCATTTTTTCTTGTTTTTTACACTTGCGAACTTGAAAAATTTTTTAAATGTGATATAATTTACTATGTACAATTATTTATAAGGAGAGGAGTTTTTCTTATGAAGAAAACAATCCAAAAATTACTTTCAGTTGTTTTGGTAATGGCTATCTGTATTAGCGCTGTTTGTGCATGCCTTATTACAGTAAATGCTGCAGATACAAGTGCTACCTACACCATAACTGCTGAGTCATTACACGCTTATGCCGACGAGGGCAAGGCTACTATGACATTTAATCTTGATAGCGGTTTTACAAGCGGTAGTTTTACACTGCTTAAAGACAACGCGTCATTTAACGTTAATTATGATAAGGAAGGCAATCTAATACCTCCTTCACCGTGGAACTCTGAATACGGCGACGTTGAGATTGAGGTTGTTGGAGGTACTACAGTAGATGGTACTGCGTTAACAGCAGACCAAATGGCTGTAACTATTTTTAACGATACTAACAACAATGGTAAAAACGATGCTGAAGAAGAGGGCGACGTTAGATCTTCAAACAATGCGTTATGGTATGACAAGCCTGTTAGCGAAGGTGGCACACATAAAGATGCCGACGGTAACGAATTTGATTTCGTACCAGACGTAATCACTAATCGTTTTGAAACCTACAGACTTTCAAACATTTCTTTTGATAGTGGTGACGTTGTATACAAGAGCCTTACTTTAGAGTTTACATTTGAGTGGGACTATTGTATGCAGCCAAAC
Source organism: Oscillospiraceae bacterium (assembly GCA_015066515.1). GTDB lineage: Bacteria > Bacillota > Clostridia > Oscillospirales > Acutalibacteraceae > UBA737. The sequence continues at coordinate 38,083 of SVOH01000007.1, forward strand.
TCAAAGAACGAAATTATATTTGCTCAAGAAGGTCAAACAGACCACTTAGGTAATGAATATTCAGCACCTGTTCTTAAAAACGGTGAAACAAGTTACGTTCTTTCTGAAAATGTAGTTGAAGGAAATGTAAACTATTTCCATTCACACTGTGCAAAGAATATTGATACTAATACACAGTTGTTACAAAAGAACGAATATGGTGTATATTCATGCGTATGTGACTTGTGCGGTAAGGCAGGAATTCAACTTTTTCCTGATGATATAGCAGGCACAAAGACAAACGCGTATTACGATATATCTGCAATGAATATTGTGTATGAAGATGACGGTACTGTTTCACTAAACGTTCACTGTCCTGGATTTCAAGCAACAAAAGAAAAGCTTGTTATAAGCTATACAAATGGTAAGAAAACCATTTATGGCGATAACAAGACAAGTGAAATGGTCGGCAATACTAGTATGGAATTATCTCCATATGCAAAAGAGAAGGTAATAAAGGATGACGGTACTTTTTATTACCTTGATAACGTTCTTCCGGCAGACACATATATGTATGTAATAAAGGGCCTTTCGGCAAAAGATATTGGTACTAAATTTTATATCACCCGTATTGTCGAGGGCAGTGGCGAACAATACGATGGTAAATTATTTGCAGGTAATACTCAAGAAATATCTTTGGTGGATTATTGCTCCGGCGTAGTAGGCGGTACAAAGGTTTATTACCCTGAGGGCACTACCGAAGCACAAGTTAAAGCTGACAAGGCTGTTGCCGTAGCATTTATTAACTACGGTGCCGCAGCTGCAAATGCGCTCAATCATAAGGTTTCTTACGAAAAAGAAGAAATCGTTACCACCGACACATGGGACGGTAACAAGACAGAACCAACTACCACAGACGAGGCAGGTAACATTATTATCAATACTGCCGAAGAGCTTGCATGGGTAGCGCTTCAGGGTGGTGACGCAACACAAAACGTTAACTACAAGGTTGTGGCAAACTCCGTATTTGATATGAAGGGTATGGAAGGCATTACCCTTTACTCTACTGCAGCACAGGTTAAAGCTGCTACAAAGACTACAAATTATTGGCGTCTTGCAGCAGATGGTTCTTCTCCTGCATTCCAGGGTAACTTTGACGGTAATGGTCTTATCGTATATAACATTTATACAGGTACAGGTCGTAGTCATACCGGTTTATTCCCAGCAACACACTCTGTAGCGCAGGGTTCAATTACAATTGAAAATGTTTCTGTTGTATCATCACACGTTGGTGGCTACCACGGTGCAGGCGCTATTGTTGGTATAGCGAATACAAGCAATACAAGCACAAAGATGTATTTTGATAATATTGCTGTTAAAAACTGCTATATCTACGATAATAATGACGCAAATACCACTAAAAAAATCGGTGGTACTTTAGTCGGTGAATTGGCACATAATGCTGCAACCATAAATAATTGTATTGCAGTTAATAACGTTATTGATTCACAGGGTATTAAGGGTGGTTTCTTTGGTAACTCTTCAGATTACGCAGGTAAATCCACCGTTACCAATTCAATAACAATTGGTACAACAGCAGAACCTGTATCAATTAACACCGCTTTGGCTACTAAGGTTGCTACAACAACTTATACAAACGTTTATACCGACCAAGAAACTTCAACATCTGGTATTACAGTTCTTGACACTGCTAATATGAAGGGTTCTGCCGCCGAGACCAATATGTCTGCTCTTGATTGGAATGGCACATGGGTAACAACTGATTCTTATCCTGAATTTAATCCCGACCTATACTGCACAGACGTATGGGATGGTACCAAGGTAGAGCCTACAGCAACCGACGCGGAAGGTAATATTATTATTAGTTCTGCAGAAGAGCTTGCTTGGGTAGCTCTTCAGGGTGGTAGTGCAACAAATGGTAAAAACTATAAGGTTGCAGACGGTATTAAGTACTTTAATATGAATGGTTCAGTAGGTATTAATGCTAACTCTACCGTATCAAATGTTAAATCAGCAACTGCAACAGCAAATCTTTGGAATCATAGTGCTGATTTTACAGGCAACTTCGACGGTAATGGTGTTGTTGTTTATAACATTAGAAATGCAACAGGCCAAGCATACGGTGGTTTGTTCCCACGTATTAATGGTGTCAATTCATCAATTAAAAACGTTACTGTAAAAGCATCTATTATTTATGCTTACCACGGTGCCGGCGCTATTCTTGGTCAAGGCTCGGGACAATTTACAACCACAATTGATAATTGCGCAGTTGAGAATTGTTATATGACCGATAACAATAATACTAATACAGGTTGCCAAAGATCCGCAGGTATTTTTGTTGGTTCCAGTGCTAACCATTGTATAAAGATAAACAACTGCTTTGCCGCAGGTAACGAATGCTCGGGCGTTAATTCATACGGTGGATTTGTTGGTAGAGCATCTGCATGGGCACCGGGTAATTTTACATTTACTAATACTGTTTCTTTAGGTATTTCACCATATACAACAGCGGGTGCCGGTGCTATTGGTGACGATATCGCTGTAAAGGCAACATGGACAAATGTTTATACTGATACTGATTTACCAAGTGGTGCATCTACAAACGCTGTAAATGGTATCAAAAAACTTACAACTGCTCAAATGACAGGCGAGGCTGCAAAAGATAATATGCCCGCTCTTGCTTGGGGTGCTGAATGGTTTGAAGGTAAGACAGGCGAATACCCATCAATTAATGGCGAGGTTTACGCGGACACTTGGGACGGTAAATTCTCAGAACCAACCGAAACTGATGTAGAAGGTAATATTATTATCAGAACTGCTGAACAGATGGCTTGGGTAGCCCTTCGCGGAGCAGCAACAACGGCTGGTAAGTCATATAAAGTTGCTGATGGCATTAAATACTTTAATATGAGCGGTGCTACAGGTGTTACTACCAATTCAACTGCGGCTGAGGTTAAAGCTGCTACTAAAACCACTAATTACTGGCGTTATGCTTCTGATGGCGGCAAAGATTACGCATTCCAAGGTAACTTTGACGGTAACGATGTAACCATCTACAACATTTATGCTTACGGTTACGGTCACGGTGCTTTGTTCCCGTATGTATATAACGATTCTACTATTGAAAACGTTACCATAAAGGCATCGTTCATTTCGGGTTATCACAATGCAGCCGGTATTGTTGGTAGTGGCGAATTAACAAAAACAATTAATATTAACAAGTGCAATGTAGAAAATTGTTATATTACTGATAATGGCAATACAAACACCAGCTGTAAGAGAGCTGCTGCGCAGTTTATTGCAAGCACGGGTAACAGTAACGTTAATATTTCTAACTGCTTAGCTGCAAATAACACTATTTCGGCTGCAGGTTACGAGGCAGGCTTTGTTGCTACAACCGGTGAATATCAACCAAAGGGTACTTCCATTACAAATTCAATTTCAATTGGTGTTTATCCTTATTCTAATGCAAAAATTGGTTCTCTTGGTAAAGGTTTAAATGAAAAACTCACAGTAGAAAACGTTTATAGTGACGTTGTGTGTGATATTGATGGATTTATAAAAATTAATGCTGATGATGCTAAGGGTGAGGGTGCTTCTAATAAGTTATCAAATCTTGCTTGGGGTACCGTTTGGTTTACCGGCAAGCCCGGTGAGTATCCTTGCTTTGTGGATGACGGTGTTAAGTACGTGCCTGATGAAATTGAGGCATTGCTTGTAGCAAACGGCTATTACAGCAGTTTTATTGCAAACTTTGATAACACATATAACCGTGACAACTTTACAACAAGTGATGAAAATTGCAACTTCTATGCAACCGGTCTTACTCTTAAGACCAATCCTTATATGACTGTTACATTTGCTTTTCTTGACAAGTATCGTAATGATAAGGCAAACGTTGAGGCTGTATTTACAGTAAACGGTCAAACTATAACCGTTAAGGGTAGCGAAATGGTTAACAATGAGGGTGCTGGTAGATATCATATGGTAAGACTTAAAGATATCGATGTTGCAAGCCTTTGTGACGATATAACCGTAACTCTTAAGTATAACGGCACACAAATAGGCACAGGTAGTATCAGTGTTGCAGGCTTTGGCTTTACAGCGGCTGATGCAGGCGATGGTTTTGAGTATTACGAAACAGCGGCGCAAGCACTTGTGTTCTACGCAGAAACATTACAAAACAAAATTGCCGTTACTACATGGCCGCAATAATTACGATAATATAAAGGAGAAAAGTGATATGTTCCAGAAATCAAAAATTGAAATATATGAATTAGACCTTACAGATATTATCGTTACAAGCGACCCTAATGCTAACTTTGGCGATGAAGACGATGATATCGTAATCTGGCCTAGATAAAAGATAAAAATAACGGCTGATTTGATTGTTCAAATCAGCCGTGTTTTTTATTTTATGTATAAAAGAAAAGCACTTGAGTGTTACCTCAAGTGCTTTTGTTATTATCATTAAAGTCCTGTTGCTTTTAGATAGTCGGCATAGGCCTTTTCCCAAAGTGCATTTTCATTCGGTGTGTAGGTCTTGATTTCGGTAGAGTTTGAAACAACCTTACGTAGCTCGGTAAAGTCTTTAATCTCGCCCAAAGCATTAAATGCAACGCCAATGTTACCCATAACTGTCGCTTCGGTAGGACCAGCCAAAACAGGCACGTTACAAGCGTCACTTGTCATCTGGCAAAGGAGTCGGTCTTTAATACCGCCGCCTAAAATATTGATGCTGTGATACTTCTTTTCGCCCATATTATTTAGTGCGTTAAAGGTGTATTTGTATTTCATAGCAAGGCTTTGGTAGATACAGCGCATAACCTCGCCGCGAGTTTGTGGAACGTATTGACCAGTTTTTTCGCAGTACTCTTTTACTCTGAGTGGCAGATTGCCTGCAGGCTCAAACGCAGGGTCGTCTACGTTGATAAAGCACTTAAATGGCTCGGCGGCAAGGGCCTCTTTTTCAAGCACGTCAAAGCCAACCTCTTCGCCTTCACGACGGAACTGACGGCGTGATTCTTGTATAAGCCAAAGACCCATAATGTTTTTAAGGAAACGGGTGGTGTCCTCAAAACCACCTTCGTTTGTAAAGTCAGCCTTGGCAGCTTCGGCAGTAAGGATAGGAGTTTTGCTTTCAATACCAAAAAGACTCCAAGTGCCGCAAGAAATATAAACAAAGTCATCACGCTCGCTGGGTGTTGCAGCTACGGCAGATGCAGTGTCGTGCGATGCAACTGCAATTACGGGAACCTTGGCACAACCAAGTTCTTCGCAAATTTCGTCAGAAAGATAACCGTAAACGCTACCAGGTTTTGTAATAGGAGCAAAAATTTTCTTTGGTAGGCCTAACTGCTCAATAAGCTCAAAATCCCAGTCTTTTGTATAAGGGTTAAGCAGATTAGAGGTAGAGGCGATGGTAGCTTCTTCCTTCATTTCGCCTGTAAGCATATAGCCGAAAAGGTCAGGCATCATAAGCATTTTTTCTGCGCGATCTAATACATCTGGCTCGTTAAATTTGAAGTACATTAACTGATAAATTGTGTTAAAATGAATAAACTGCAAACCGGCCTTGCTGTAAAGGTCATCTTTAGAGATAATTTCAAAAACCTTTTCAGGTATTTTGTGGGTGCGGCTATCACGGTAGTGATATGGGTTTGCAAGCATACGACCGTTTTTATCAAGTAGGCCAAAGTCAACACCCCAAGTATCTATACTGATAGCATCAAAACCGCCTTCATTAACAGCCTTGGTAATGCCCGACTTAATTTCAAAGAAAAGACGAAGCACATCCCAATACATACTGCCTCTGACAACCACAGGGTCATTAGCAAAGCGGTGAATTTCTTTCATTACTATTTTTCCGTCTTCAAGAGTAGAAAGCATTGCGCGACCGCTTGAAGCGCCAAAGTCAAAAGCGAGAACTTTTTTCATAAAGAACCCTCCAATAAAATATTTACTTTATAAATATATCAAATAATTTTGAGTTTGTCTACATCTTACTTGTAAAAATTTGTATTTAGCAGTATAATTGGATTATGGATTTATGGAATTATTTAAAACAAACTAAAAAACCCATTGTGCTTTACGGTATGGGTAACGGCGCCGATAAGATTATATCGGTGCTTAATAGGTATGGTATAAAGGTATCAGGTGTGTTTGCATCTGACGGTTTTGTGCGCGAAAAATATTTTCACGGCTTTAAGGTAACCGACTACAAAACCGCAAAGGAAGCCTTTGGCGATATGGTGGTGCTTGTATGCTTTGGCAGCGGCTTGCCTGATGTAATTACTAATATTAAAAAAATTGCTGCCGAACAAGAATTGTATGCACCGGACGTGCCTGTTTATGGTGACATTTTATTTAACGAGCAATATGCGCGTGATAACAAAGAGCAGTTAGAGAGTGTGTATAATCGACTTGCCGACGAAACATCTAAACGTGTTTTTGAAAATGCAGTTATGTATAAGCTGACAGGTAAAACAGATTATCTTTTTGACTGTGAAACATTGCCGCAAGAGATTTATGAAAATATATTGTATTTAAGTGAAGATGAAGTGTATTTTGATTTAGGTGCTTATCGTGGTGATACCGTAGAGGAGTTTTTGTCGGTTGTAAGCTGTTATAAAAAAATAATTGCTGTTGAGCCCGATTTTAAAACCTATAATAAATTGTGTGTAGCAACAGAAAAAGTTAGAGATATTACTAACATAAACGCATGTGTTAGTGACGTAGACGGTGAGATAGAATTTGAAATGAATGGTTCTCGCGGCTCTACAATAGGAAAAGGTAAGGACATTATAGATTCGGTTACTGTTGACTCGCTTTCAAAAATAGCGGTCCCTTCTTATATTAAAATGGATATTGAAGGTGCAGAGGTAGCCGCTATAAAGGGCGGTGCTCATACAATAACAAATTACAAACCTAAAATGCAAATTGCCTCTTATCATAGAAGTGAAGACTTATTTTTGATACCAAAAGAAGTATTAAAAATTTGTCCTGATTATAAAATTTATTTACGCCATTTTCCATCACTTCCGTGTTGGGATATGTCATATTATTTTGTATAATGTAAAAAAATGCCGTTTTATTGTGATTTTGCACAATATGAGCGGCATTTTTGCTTGACACAGTATAAATATAGTGGTAAAATTATGAAAGATAAGTTTAGATTGTATTGGTGGAAGTTTTGGCGAAATTCCACAGGTACCCCTAATATTTATTGAACCGGGGGAAACAGCGGTCCCCGACAGAGTTTTATTTTCACATCTGTAAAACCGCTTTATTATATAAAGGAGGGATTTAAGTGCCCGATATTACCACATTGTTAATATCCGGTGGTGTTGCGCTGGTTGTTGGTGTTATTGGTTTTTTTGTGGGCTCGGCCGTTCGTAAGCATTCTGCAGAAAAGACCATCGGCTCTGCCGAAACCGAAGCAAAACGCATACTTAATGATGCAATGAAAACCGCCGAAACACGCAAAAAAGAAACATTGCTCGAAGCAAAAGAGGAAATTCATCAGCTTCGTCAAGATACCGAAAAGGACCTTCGCGAAAGAAGAGCCGAGGTACAACGACAAGAGCATCGTCTTCAGCAAAAGGAAGAAACCCTTGACCGCAAGATAGACAATCTTGAAGCAAAGGAAGAAAAATTACAAGAAAAAGCGAAACAAATCGACGAAAAAATTGAGGAGTGTGAACAACTCAAACGTAGTCAACTTGAAATGCTTGAAAAAATTTCAGGTCTTTCAAAGGAGCAGGCAAAAGCAAATCTTTTACAAATGTTAGAGGGTGAGCTTTCTCACGAAAAAGCTGTTAAAATTATGGAATTTGAACAGCAGACACGCGAAGAATCAGACAAACTTGCACGCGAGGTTATTGCACACGCAATTCAGCGCTGTGCGGCTGATCATTCATCTGAAATTACTATATCGGTAGTACCGCTTCCAAACGATGAAATGAAGGGTCGTATCATTGGTCGTGAGGGTAGAAATATCCGTGCTATCGAAAACGCAACAGGTGTTGACCTTATAATTGACGATACACCAGAGGCAATTACTGTATCAAGTTTTGAACCTATTCGCCGTGAAATTGCCCGTGTAACACTTGAAAAGTTAATAGTTGACGGTAGAATACATCCAGCAAGAATTGAAGAAACTGTTGCTAAGGCTACTGCCGAGGTTGAGGCTATAATCAAGCAGCAGGGCGAACGTGCAATGGTGGAAAGTGGTGTTCACAATCTACATCCTGAGCTTGTTAAACTTCTTGGCCGTTTACATTTCCGTACAAGCTATGGTCAGAATGTTCTTAACCATTCACTAGAGGTTTGTTATCTTTCAGGACTTATTGCCGCAGAGCTTGGTGTTGATGTAACGCTTGCTAAACGTGCAGGTCTTTTACACGATATTGGTAAGGCAATTGACCACGAGCAAGAGGGTTCACATATTCAGCTTGGTGTAGAAGCCGCTAAAAAGTATCGCGAAACTGAAACTGTTGTTCATGCTATTCACGCTCACCACGGTGATGTTGAGGCAAAAACCGTTATCGCTTGCATAGTTCAGGCGGCAGACGCAATTAGTGCCGCTCGTCCTGGTGCTAGACGTGAAAACATTGAAAGTTATATTAAGCGTCTTGAAAAGTTGGAGGAAATCGCCAAATCCTTTAACGGTGTTGAAGATTCTTATGCTATACAGGCAGGTCGCGAAATACGTATACTTGTTAAGCCAGAGACTGTAAATGATGACCAGATGGTTATTATGGCTCACGATATTGCTCAAAAAATTGAAAATGAGCTTGAGTATCCCGGTCAGGTTAAGGTTAACATTATCCGTGAAAGCAGAGCAATAGATTACGCAAAATAAAAAATTACTCGGTGTCCGAACAGGGCACCGAGTTTTTGGTTTACGTGTTATTTCTTATATAATGGAAAATATATTGCTGTACTATTCCACCGTAGTCTTTTACGCAATCGGGAATTTTTCCGTCAAATAATTGGTCGAGCGCGCGGTTTATCCAAACATCGCGGGGGAAGGCGTTTTTGTGGCCGAGTCCATAAAGTAAAACACAATCGGCAACCTTGGGACCAACGCCCTTAATACTCATTATTATTTCGCGTGCGGTGTCGTAGTCGGTGCTTTTTAATGCCTCTAGGTATATATCGCCGGAAGATACTTTTTGCGCCGCATCAATTATGTATTTAGCCCTAAAGCCCGAGCGTATAACCGATAGATCTTCGACTGTAAGCTTTGAAATAACATCGACCGAAGGAAAAGTATATCCACCCTTTATTTTAGTGCCAAAGTTCTCACAAAGTCGTTCTATAATGCCTTTAATTCTCGGAATATTATTGTTTTGTGAAATAATAAATGAGCAAAGTGCCTCCCACGGTTCTTGATTAAGCAGGCGAATACCGCTACAAAAGTCGGCCGCCTTTGCAACCGTTTCATTGCTACTAACCTCTGCTATTATGCTTGAATAATCGCGGTTTAAGTCAAAATAATTATACCATATATTTTCAAAATCCTGCTTATTTGAATTGGTAATTACTATATTGCCATTTTCGTTTGATAGTTCAATGTACTTGCCAAATGCTATTCCACACCAAACACCGTTATCATCTTGCGTCCAACGAAAAGCCTGACCACAATCTAGCGTTTGTGCAAGGTCGAAGCAACTGGTGTTTTTTATATAGATTTTATCTTTTTCAAAAATTATATCGTTCATACAGCACCTCTATTTACAATTATATATATTTTGTGTTATAATGTAAAGCAGTAAAAGGAAAAAAGGAAGGGATTTTATGCGCGACGATATTTGTACCATACCTGTCTCTGAGGTTTTTGAGGTGAGTGATGGTTGTCCACTGTGTCGTATGAAGCACACGGTTGAGGAGCATCTTATAACATATATTTTAGGTGATGCTATGATGGAGCCTGATGTAAGAATCGAAACCAATAGGGTCGGCTTTTGTAGTGAGCATTTTGATAAAATGATGGCAAGCCGCGGTAGACTGCAACTTGCACTTATGCTTGAAACACATATCAAAGAAATAAGTGAGCAGATTTTTGCAAAAAAGATGTTTAACAGCGCCGACAAAAAGGCCGATAATGTTAAGAAAGTGATCGATAGTTGTTTTATATGTGAAAAGGTAAACTGGGGTATGGAGCGTATGATAGACACGATTTATCGTTGCTATGAAAAAGAACGTGATTTTAGGGAGCTTTTTAATAATCAGCCGCAGTTTTGTATGCATCATTTTGAACAGTTGATCTCATCTGCTGACAAAAAGAAAATGCCTAAATATTTAAGTGAGTTCAAGGAAAACTTAACAAGAATTACTGCCGATTATGTAAAATCTTTGGGAAATGATTTGAATAAATATTGCTCTATGTATGATTATAGAAATGCGGGAAAAGGCGATTGGGGAAATTCGGCTGATTCTGTCGAACGAGCTGTAAGCTATCTTACAGGAAAAATATAATTTACATAATGCAACAAAATAATCCATAAAAGTAACCAATGTGGATATTGGTTTTGCACTGTTTAAGCCGTTTTTTCAACTTTTCCACCAAGTTATCCACAATTTTATGTTAACCTGAATATAACCTTAATTTTTTGTTAAAAATATTTTTAGCAAATTTTACGAGGTGAAAGTAGCATGGTTAAAGGTGTTAATAAAACTGTAATAGAGGTTAATGATACGGGCAGTAAAGTGTTTGATAGAATAGTGTTTTACGTAAGTCCAACGTGTGGGGGACTGAGTTCTAAAAGTCTTAATCGAGCCATAAAGAACTTTACTTTTCAGATAGATGAAAGGGCAGGCAGAGGGTATACAAGTCTAAGGCAGCGACATTTAACGCGTCGTAGAATAACGATAGCATCAATTGCTAGTGCAATAGTAGCGACAGCAATTATAGCAATAGTGCTTATTTTATGAATATACTGTAAAAAAAGCAGGAAGCCGTCAGTTGCTTCTTGCTTTTTTTGTGAGTTTGAGGTAATATATTATATGTAATATTTTGTCAGTTAAGAGGAAAATCTAATGAACATATTTAAAAATGGTTTTAAACTTTGCGGTAGTCTTATAATTGCGTCGGTAATAAGTATATTTTTATGCATTTCTATGAATGTTATAATTTCGGCAATGTTTACTTCAGAAATAGGATACCAAGCATTTGTTTATGAAACGGAAGAATCAACCGATCCAATAGCAAAATATGAGTATTTTTATACCGATAAGGATGGCGATGGTAAAGATGACGGTACCGATGTTAAGATGCAGGAATATGAGGATAAGGATTACATTGTAACTACTGTAAAGTTACGCTCAACACTTACAGGTACCAGTAAGGCCGTTTTTTTAATATCTACACAAATTTTAAGTATGATAATGGTTATAGCTTTTGCAAGTAATTCGCCATATAAACAAGGCTTTAAGGATTCAAATATGGTTAAGATTGGTCGCGCAAAGAGCGATTTGCTTAAAGGACTTAAAATTGGACTTATAGGCAATATACCGTTTTTTGCAATTACAATACTTATGATTGTTTTGGCGGTAGGTATAGCGCCTGGATTTAGAACAGTGTGGTATGCATTTTTAAGTGGACATTTTTATTCGCTTATAATGTGGATTACAGGAGGAGTTCTTACTGTTGGTGAAATTAGCACAATGCAATACGTGTGCCTTGTACTTGTGCAATTTATTGTTCCTGTAATTTCTTGTGTGGCATATATTTTAGGTTTTAAGGAAATTAACCTTGCTGAAAAGCTGGTTTATAAAAAAGAGGTAAAGTAATATGGCAGGTTTGTTTGGTTTTTTGGACTTTACAAGGGAAGGACCCGGTATAAGAAAAGATGCCCCTAAAAAGAAGACTTTCTTTGTATTTTTTGAAACCTTTTTCCGTAACTTTTGGCGTTTTTTCTCGATAAATTTGGTATATTTTTTAACATCAATTCCTATACTTACAAATGGTATGGCTACTGCAGGAATAACTAATATTACCCGCAATATTGCGAGAGATAAACACTCGTTTGGCCTTAGCGATTTTTTTGAAACTATAAAAAGGAATTGGAAGCAATCACTTGCCGTAGGTATTATAAATACTATAATTACGGCATTGCTTTTATTTGGTATATGGTTTTACAATGAATCGTATCTGCAAACACAGCAGACTCTATCACTTGCAGGACTTATTATGGTTTTAATTGTTTTTGCAATATTCGGAATAATGAACTTTTACATTTATACACTTATGATAACCTTTAATTTTAAGTTAAAGTCATTGTATACAAACAGCTTTAAGTTTGTATTTGTAAATTTGTGGAAAAATCTTCTTTGTGGTATATGCGTGCTTTTAATTTACGGTTTGTATATATTTTTAGCATTATTGTTTGCTGATATACGCGTATGGCTAATTGAGTTTATAATAATGGTTTCGACATTGCCGGCATTTAAATACTTACTTATACAATTTTTTACATTTGGCAGCATAAAGAAATATATTATTGATCCTTATTATAAGGAGCATCCCGATGCCGATATAGAAAAGCGTCGCAACTTGGGTCTTGAAGTACCCGATGACGATGAGGAAGAACCGCTCTCTTGGGAGTGATTTATAAATAAAGAACCCATCAATCAGATGGGTTCTTTGTTATTTAATAACAAAATCAAGTATTCTTATAGTATCACTGTTAATTTCTATTGCATTTTTATATTCACCAAAAGCAATTCTTACCGTGTTTTCCCAAGCCGTTGATATTCCTATCCAACCAAGACTAATACACATTATAATTACAAGTGAAATATATAGTGTTCTGAAATACGTTTTGGTTTGTCTTTTCATTTTATTCTATTTTCCTTTTAAAAGCGTATTAAATAAATTTATAAGTGCGTTAGAAAGCAGCTCTGCCGAGTATTTGGCTTCGGTGAGGGTGTTGCCGTCAGTACCGATTTCTATCAGCATAGAGCCTGTTGTAAGGCTTTCATTATAGTTTTTTGACATAAAGTGAATTGACCGCGCAAGGCTAGGGTACATAACTTCGATTGTTTGCTGTAGCTTTGTTGCAAGCTTTAAATTTTCTTTCCAATTTGGAAAGTTTTTAACATTACCGCTTTGTGACCCCATAACAAGCATTATTTGTGCCGCTTTTTTGCCGTCGATTTCGGTAGTTACCTTTACCTTGTCGGTATCGTTTGCGGCAATTGCGTCACGGTGCAGGTCGATAACAATTTTAATGCTGGGGTATTTTTCGGTGTATTTGCAAATGGTATCAGCGGCGCGCGAATAGCTTTCGTTATACGACGGGTTATCGTGCTGCGTGGTGTCATGTAGCGTTACAATTCCTGCGTCGTTTAGCCTATCGGCAATTATTTTGCCCAAAGCTACCATATTATATGCGTTGTCGGTATTTCTTGCGGTATCGTTTTCGGTATAATATTTTTCGTTGTGCCGTAGATAGCTTTCGGTTGCGTGCGTGTGAAGAATCAGAACCTGCGGCTTGCCGTTTTTTTCTATTTTAAATGGGAGCTCTCCGTTTACAAAATCCTTCAAATTAATTTTAAGATCAGTGTTATTCTTTAGATAAACATTGTTGTAAGAAGTGTTGGCAGTATAGGGGGAAATAAATTTTTCTATAACCTTGCCTTGCACAGCTCCACTTGCCGACACCATAACTGACTCGGTCGTATCGGTGACAGAGGGAGTACCGATTGTTTGTGAATTTGAAATATCGGTGTTTACGTTCTCGGTGTTTTTATTATTATGCGGTGTGGTGTCAACTACAATTATCGGCGACATAGTTTGTATAGCAATATCGCCGATAGTATAACTTAACCCCTTAATGCTTGTATATGTTAAAAATAGCGCGACAATCAGTGCTGATGCACAAAAGCGTATTATAGCGCCACGATTACCCATTTAAAATCACCATCCATAAATAATTTTATGCTTACAGAGGTGTTTTTATGTTAGGCTTTCTATTATATCTATATCGAGTTCGGGTTGTAAAAATATGTTTATTGCGCGGGAGATAATGTCCGCCGCCTTTTCTACAAGCAGGTCGATTTCTTTTGGTGTTACCATCATATTTTCGTCCGAATTAAAAAAACTGTTTGCATCTATTACGGTAGGCACACCCACCGCAATAACCGGTATGCCAAGTGTGTCAAGATTTAAAGGCTTTCGCGCGTTGTTTACACCTGAGCCTGCCACTATACCGGTATTGCTTATTTGTATTGTGCGGCAAAGTCGCTCAGGGTCGCGGCAGGCAAGGGCGTCTACGGCGATTATAATATCGGGTTTAATTTTTTGGGAAGTGGCACTTATAAGGTCATAGCTTTCAATACCCGTTTTACCGAGCACATTTGGCGTTATTGTGCTAACGCTTTTTAAATCGTCAAGTCCCAAATTGTGTTTGAGTTCGTCGCATAAATGCCGAGTTGCAAGTACTCTATCGGCAACGATTGGCCCTAAGGCGTCGGGAGTTATATCGGTGTTTCCAAGGCCCACTACAAGCGTATGGTTTATATTTGCATTTATTATACTTCGCAGTGCATTAACGGTGGACTTTATTACAGTTTCGGTATCACATACAAAATCAAGACGCGGAAAGAAAAGGGTGCAATATGTGCCGATGGGTTTGCCTAAAATTTTTGCCGCATCATTATTGGTTATTTTTACCGTAGAAATTATTACATCTTTCTCCTTTACCTCCAACACATCTACACCAGATATATTTGATGCATTTTCTGATTTTATTTCAGTGATAAGGTCGGTTCTGATATTCATAAATAATCACCGTGAATATTATGCCCCAAAAACCAAAGACTCTGCCTAAAAATTTTAAGCAGAGTCTTAAATATTTTATTCTTCACTTGAAGCTCGCATTTCCATAAGCTGATCGTGCGTTATAAGCACTTGACGAGGTTTGGAACCCTCGTATGGTCCTATAATTCCACGTTCTTCCATTTGGTCGATTATGCGTGCTGCACGCGAGTAACCGAGTTTAAGCTTTCTTTGTAATAGTGACGTCGACGCTTGACCAAGCTCAACCACAACCTTGATTGCATCTTCAAGAACAGGGTCGTCGGCATCGGCAGCATCCTCGGGTACACCTGTGCGCTGTTGTTTGTCAATGGCTGCCTGACGCTCGATTTCAAGCATAACGTTATCATCGTAAGTGGTTTTGCCGCCGCTTTTTACATACTCAACAACCCTTTCAACCTCTTCGTCACTTACAAAGCAACCTTGAATTCGGTTTGGCTTATTAGCTCCTACAGGGCGGAACAGCATATCACCGCGACCTAGTAGTTTTTCGGCACCTGCACAGTCAAGAATGGTACCGCTATCAATATGAGATGAAACGGCAAAAGCAATACGAGTTGGAATGTTTGCCTTAATTACACCGGTTACGACGTTAACCGACGGACGCTGTGTTGCGATAAGCAGGTGAATACCTGCCGCGCGAGCCTTTGCGGCGATACGATTAATTGAATCTTCCACTTCTTTTGGTGCTGTCATCATAAGATCAGCAAGCTCGTCGATAATAATTACAATGCGTGGCATCTTTTTAATTTCAGGCTCATCAACTAAGGATTCTACAAATTTGTTGTAGCCCTCTATGTTACGAACATCGCGGTCAGCAAACATTTTGTATCGCTGTTCCATTTCGTTAACTGCCCAACCGAGAGCACCGGCGGCTTTTCTGGGTTCGGTAATAACGGGAACAATAAGGTGAGGTATACCGTTGTATATACCAAGCTCTACAACCTTCGGGTCAACCATAAGAAGCTTTACATCTTCGGGAGAAGCCTTATATAAAAGACTTACAATAAATGAGTTAATACAAACTGATTTACCGCTACCCGTAGCGCCGGCGATGAGTCCGTGTGGCATTTTTGCAATGTCGGTAACCACAGTATTACCGCCTATATCTTTACCCATAGATACAGTAAGCTTGCTTTTTGAAGCAGAAAATGTTGTAGACTCAATTACTTCACGTATACCAACAGTAGCGCTTGCGCGGTTTGGAACCTCAATACCAACTGCGGCTTTGTTTGGAATAGGCGCTTCGATACGCACGCCGGCAGTTGCCAAATTAAGCGCAATATCATCGGCAAGGCTTGTGATTTTGCTTATTTTTACACCGGCCTTTGGCTGTAATTCGTAACGGGTAACCGTAGGACCGCGGCTAACATTTATAACCTGTGTTTCTACACCAAAGCTTTTTAGTGTGTCTACAAGTCGCTGTGCAGTGCTTTCAAGCTCGGCTGCTACAGTTTTGCTGTCGGCACTTTGAATATTGTCAAGCAATGAAAGCGGTGGAAATTTGTAAATAGGCATATCATCGGCCGTTTCAGCAATTTCATTTGCAACGGCGTCGGTTTCTTTTTGAAAATCTACAGTAATTCTCTCGGGAGTATTACCTTGTGCTTCTTCACGAGCTGCGGCTATTGCATCATCAACATCGGCGCCATCGTCCACAGGAATGTATTCGTCATCATCTGTTGGGGTGGGTATTTCTTCGTCGTTGTAGCTTTCAACAAGTCGCTGCTGAATTTCTTCGAGATCGTCTTTTTTTACTGTAGGCTTTTCAGGTTCCTCTACAGGAATATCGACATCAAAGCCCTTAATAATTTTAAGCTGTTTTTTGGGTTTTTGATCTTTTTCGGCCTCGCGTTGTGCGCGCTCCTGAAAAGCGTTACTTGCCTGCTCGCCAACCACCTGTGCAGGTTTTGCCAAAGCTTTAAATAGAGCAATAAGATGTGTTCCCGTAATAATCATTATGAAAACAAAAATAAGTAAAATCAGTGTGATTATGGCGCCGGTTTTACCAAATGCCAGTGCAATAGGAATACCAACAAGCGTGCCTAAAAGGCCGCCACCAAATTTGTGCGTTAGATTCCATGCGTCAGAGAGTGCGCCGGCAAAGCTGAAGGCAGGATCTTTGAGTTGATCCTTACCTATTAGACAAATTGATATAAAAGCGCCGATAGCGACAACAAGAATTACTGATTCAATGATTTTTGCGTTTATACTTGTCGAGAATTTTTCTGTTGCAAAAATTATGGCTATAGCCCCCAATAAAAACGGATAAAAATATGCCGTAAAGCCAAAAATTCTAAACATAAATTCATGCAAATGTGTCCAAAGGTTTTCACCCTTTATAAACACCACAAACATTAAAAATATTGCAACAGCAAACCAAATTACCGAATGTAGTTGACGGTTGGCCTTTGCTGTGGCTTGGGTTTTGTTTTTAGAAGAGGGGCGACCTCTTTTTTTTGTTGCCATATATGTAACTCCCCATAATAAAATTTTGTATTTGTATGTATAGTGTTGCTATTCAACACTATTTTTTTGTTCAATCATTTTATAAAGACAATCCAAAACCTTACCAAGCGTTCCGATTGAGTCTATTAACTTTTCTTTTACTGCTTGGTCACCCGAAAGGGTAGTGCCGACATCGGTGACAAGCTCACCGGTGTTCATCATAAGTTTTGTAAAATTTTCTGCCGTAATTCCCGAATTTTTGACCACAAAATCGGTGATGCGGTCCTGCATACGAGCAAAGTGATTCATTGTTTGCGGCACGCCAATAACCAAACCGCTGGTTCTTACAGGATGAACGGTCATTGTAGCGCTTGGTGCTATAAATGATTTTTTTGCCGATACGGCAAGTGGAATACCAATAGAATGACCGCCGCCCAGCACAAAACTAACTGTTGGTTTTTTCATACCAGAAATAAGTTCTGCCAAGGCAAGTCCTGCTTCAACATCGCCACCAACTGTATTTAATATTATTAGTACGCCTTCAATGTTTTTGTCTTGCTCTACAGCCACAAGCTGTGGAATAATATGCTCGTATTTTGTGGTTTTGCTGTTTTCGGGCAGGCAAGAATGTCCTTCTATTTCTCCTATAATTGTAAGGCAGAAAATTTTATGCCTACAATCTTCAACATTTATTGTGCCTAAATCCTTTATTGCTTCCAGTTGTTCACTGTTTTGTGATTCGTTCTTATTATTGCTCATATAATTTCCCTCCAAATCTATTATTTGAAAAGAAACTATAACAATACATAATAATTATATATCTTTTATATATAATTTGCAAGAAAATACTTTATTTTTATTTGAAAAAGTAATATAATTAAATTAACAAAAATAGTTGTACACGCGAAAGGGGAGATAGCATTTGAAATTTGAAACCGCTAGTCAGGCTGCAGCCCGTTTGGGCGTTACAGTGCGCGCAGTTCAAAAATGGGCAAAAGAAGGCAAGCTTGAGGGCGCTCAAAAAATAGGACGCGATTGGATGATTCCTTTTGGCGCGGTAGCAACGGAAACGAAGGTAGATGTAGTTGAAACCAAAGCTACCAAGAAAGTTTTTGACGTTGCATTTCCAATGTTTCAGCTTCCATATTTTTCAGGCGAACTGCTTGAACATATTAACAAAATAAGCGACCCCGATGAACGCGATTTATACTTAATTGAGTATTATTATTTTATAGGAGAGCTTGAAAAGTCCGAGGAAATTGCCGAATTATATATAGATTCTCCCAATTTAAAGCACCGATTGTCTGCTGAACTGTTTAGCACCTTTGATAATATGATTACAGGTCATTTACATAAAGTGCATTTTGCGGCAGGACTTTTAAAGTCGGAAATTGAAAACAGCGATTTGACCGACGAATCGGCAATACGCGATAACGCGCTAAAGGTTTTTGCAGGTGTGGTTTTAAAAACGCAGCTTCACACACCGTTTGAGACTGTGCCGCAAATCGAGGATTACATTAAGCATTTGCCGGAAGGTTTAAGAATTATAGCGCTTTATTTATCGGCATATAAGGCATACCTTGCAAAAGACTACAGCCGTTCACTTGGTATTGCTCAGGCGGCTATCAACTGTGCAACGATGCAATATCCTATGCCGATGATATACTGCAATATAATTTGTGCAATAGACTGCATAAATCTTTTGCAGCTTAATAAAGCTGGTGAGTATATTAAAAGGGCATGGGAGCTCGCAATTCCGTATAAAATGTATATGCCTTTTGTTGAGCACTATAGTATATTGCAGGGTTTGCTTGAAAACAATTTTAAGAGATCTGATATAGATAATTACAACAAGATTATAGAACTTGCAAGAAAGTATAATACATCTTGGTATCAGGTTTATAATAAAAAGACCGATAGAAATGTTACAATGGAGCTTACCCCTACAGAATTCACCATTGCAATGCTTTATTCAAGAAACTGGCGGGCCAAAGAAATTGCAGCGCATATGCACATTTCGGAACGCACGGTTACAAACTATATACAGGTAATTTATGAAAAACTCAATATAAACGGAAGAAAAGAATTAGAAAAATACGTTATGAATTAAATAAGACACTACTTGATTCGGCAAAACGAACAAAGTAGTGTCTTTTTGTTCGTTTAGGCGAACAAATTTGCAATAAATCGTTCGTTAAAACGAATGAATGTTTGGCAAATTGCTGTTAAAACAATAACAATTTGTCTTTTTTGTAAGAATACCTTGTTTTTCACCGGTAAAAAATAAAAGCAAACTTACAGACATTTCTTTTTAAAAATACTCGTTACAAGTTTAAGTTTTGAGTCTATAATAAATTTGTAAAATAAATTTGTTACCAGGAGGGAGCCTATGGCTAAGACTCTCAATCGCCAGTTTGTTTTATACGGTGACATTGTAGACGTGACATTTGTATATAATGAACTGTCAGACAAATATTTTGGCGACTACCCAAATTTTGATGAAAGTCCACGAATTACACCTTGCGGCAGGCGATGGGTAAACGCTACAAAAGAAGATTGCCCGTATGCCGATAAAGAGTATGGTGATTGTGGCTCGTGTCAGTATTATCGATGCGAACACCCCGGTGATTTGATTGGTGTTTGTGACAATGAGAAATTAAGAAAGGAAGCAGTTTGAAATGAAGAATTTAAAAAAGAGATTTAACAAATTTTTATCGGTGTTTTTGGTGCTTACAATAGTTTTCTCACTTTTTGCGGGGTTGACAGTAGGTGCTGCAACATCAAATCCATATTATAATAAGGTGGCCGATTTGCATACCTTAGATGGTTGGAGACAGTTTTTTGGTTCGACCACTAATTCAACCGAGAATGCAGGTGGCGTATGGACCGATAAATCGGTTTTTGTCGACAATTCGGCTTTTAAAGGTCTTACCGATGCTTATGGTGACGCCATTTTACCGGAAGTGTCAGACGACGGTTTTTTGGTGGCACTTTCAGCAATTGCTTCTAATAAGTCTATTGTAGGCTATTCGCATATCCCGACTGACACAGTTCTTGTGCTTGATATTTCAGGCTCAATGGGCCCCGGCAACGGCAATAATAACGCCGTGGCAGATCTTGTCCTTGCGTCAAACGCAGCTATTACTAAACTGCTTGAACTTAATAATAACAACCGTGTGGGTGTTGTTTTATATTCAGCAGAGTATGACGAAGGCAATGACGAGCATTATTATACGTTGCTTCCAATTGATCGTTATACTGCAACCGGTACAGTTACCTATAATAACGGAACCAGATTTGATACCTCAGACGATATAACTGTTGGTAGATATTTAGAAACAAATAGCAACTATTCACACAACGGAAACGAAATATCAATAGCATCCGGCGTAAGTAATTCGACAGGTGTAGTTGGTAAAAAAACGGTTGACGTTGTAGGCGGTACATTTATTCAGGGTGGACTTAAAGCCGCTGCTGATTTATTTAAAGGCAAAGCCGATGCTAATGATACAGTAGTAGCAGGTGAAGGCTTCCAGGGCGGAACCCAGCGCAAGCCTGTTATGGTGCTTATGAGCGATGGCGCTCCTACCTATGCTTCGACAAACTATACAAATCCTAACAATCCTAACGAAGGTAGCGGACATTATACCTATGATTCTTATGCGTTTTTAACTCAGCTTACAGCAGCATACGTTAAAGAGCAAGTTACAACCTATTATAACGATACAGAAGCGTTGTTTTACACTTTGGGTATGGGTGTCGGCGGCAGTACAGTAGCACAAAGCGTGCTGGACCCACAAAACTCTACCCCTAATATCAATGATTATTGGAATGATTACAGCGATGCTTCAAATGGTGCGTCAGTTGAAATAACAAACGATATTTCGGTTGTAAAGAATTCGGCTGTAACCGATATTGTATATACAAATCAGTATTTTGAAGCAGAAAACGGTTCAGACCTTTTTGATGCGTTTGATTCAATAGTAAACGAGATTATAATTCAGTCGCTTTATAGACCTACCTTGGTTGAAAACAACAACGCGCATATGGAAGGCTATATTGAATTTATTGACGATATAGGCGACTTTATGGCGGTTAAACAAATCGAGGGTATAATGATTGGCGATAAGCTTTTCACAGGTGAAAAGCTTTGCGAAAACTTCCGTGCAGATGGTGGCGATCTTGGCACAATACAAAATCCAAACACTCTTGGCGATAATCTTATTTGGGCGGTTAAGGAACGCCTTGGTATAGAGGATACAGCAACAGCTCAAAGACTTGTAACACTCGCTTACGAGCACGGTCAGTTAAGCTATACCGATGAAGACAACTACTCTAATTTCATCGGTTGGTACGCTGATGAAAACGGCAAATATCTTGGCTTCTGGGATGAATCACATACCTATTCTCAAGTGCCTGCGGGAGCAAAGTACATTAATAAATCTTATGGTATGTTAGGCGAGGTTATCGACGGACATAACGCAAGCGACCTTATGTACGTATCTATTCAGGTGCATACCGAGATAGTTCCTCAAGGTATGTTTGGTACTACCGAAAAAGATACTATAGTTGCCGGTCATGCTCAGATGATATTCCGCGTTCCTGCATCACTTATTCCTGTTGTTAATTACGAGGTAACACTTGAAGGTACAAGTTACGACAATGCTAAAAACATTGAGATGACCATAAACGATGCAGAGCCAATAAGACTTGTTTTTGAATTGGGACTTCGTGATGATATTAACGAATACAATATTGAAAGACGTCTTGCAGATAATTATTGCACAGCAGACGGTAAATATGTGCTTTATACAAACGAGTGGAGTCACGAACAGTTCAATAAAGAAATTGATCCAAACAACACCGACTATATTGCTCCTACAGATTCTATAAACACAATAGCATATTTTGAACCAAACTATGCTAATGAGCGTTATTACTACACCGAGCCTACACCGGTTTATGTATATAATTCAGCGACAGGCGAATACGTTAAACATTCTTCTACCACAAAGCCTACAGTAGGTGACGGCAACGCGTATTTCCGCCAGATAAACGTGTTCGAGCTTACCGGCAACGGTAACGAGGCCGTCCACAAGAAGATATATGAAAGAATATCCGACACAGCGCTTGGCAGAGTAGATAAGAGTGACACAAACGGCGGTTGGAATATAAGAAAAGAAACTATTCACCGCGTATATGATGAAATTGAAACACTAAAGGCTAACAACGAAACCGGTACAATCAATTATTCATATTTCCCAACAGTAGAGCATATCGAGGGTACACACTATTACGCTGATGCTATTCTTGGCAACAACGGTAAGCTTACCGTTACACCTGTAACAGGTATTAGCCTTACAAAAACAATCGATGATACCTTGACCGGCACAACACACGATTTCACCTTTAACGTTGATATTGGTGATACAGCTGCCACATATAGTGTAGTTCGCAGCTTTGATGGTAATTATACCGACAAGGGCGAAACTATAACGGTTGACAGTGACGGTAAAGGCACCATAAATGTAAAACCGGGCGAGACCGTGCTAATAGTTGGTATTCCTGCCGGTACAGCATACTCTATAGAAGAGTATATTCCAAGCGGTGCAAACTATGAGGTATCTACAAGCAGTGGTACTACCGGTACTATACAGCAAAATCATTTAAGCGAGGTAAAATTTGAAAACACACTTGCTGACGGTAATCTTGTAATTACAAAGCAGATTGTTCATCCGTTTGCTACCACACCCGACAGTATGAAGAACCACGTGTTCAAGTTTGACGTAATGTTAAGTGGTTATAACGATGGCGATACTGTTAAGGCTTACTATTCGACAGACGTTGACAACAAATTTGACCTTACTGTTAATGGTGGAACGATTAGTA
Organism: Oscillospiraceae bacterium; assembly: GCA_015066515.1. GTDB lineage: Bacteria > Bacillota > Clostridia > Oscillospirales > Acutalibacteraceae > UBA737. Next base: position 61,244 of record SVOH01000007.1, read on the forward strand.
ACGTTGAGCTTCGCGGTAACCAGTCAATAGTAATTTTGGCAAAAGCAGGTACAAAGGCTGTGGTTACCGAAGATATTACAGCAATGCCTAATGGCTTTTCACTCGGTAGCGTCGAGCCTCCTGCAAACAATATAATTGCTACCGATAACAACGTTGTGTACGTTTTTACAAACACGTATAATCCTGCGGCTGTAAATCCTGATATTACCATAAATGCTTCTAAAGAGCTTACAGGCCGTCCATGGAACAACGACCAGTTTACCTTTGCGCTTTATAAGTATGATACCGTTTTGGCAAAATACGTTGAGGTAGCAAATTCTCGTGAGACTATAACCCAAGCAGGCGATTTTGGCAGCGTTATTACCGCAGCTATAAAGGCCGAAAAATTTGACAAGGTTGGCACATATCATTATTCTATAAGAGAATTAGTGCCCGATAACACCTATGGCGTAGGCTATGATACCGTATCACGTGACTTTAACGTAATAGTTACAGATAATGACACCGACGGCAAGCTCGAAATTAGTGCGGTAACAAACGCTAACCATACCACCGTTTCAAACAGTGGCGGTGCTTATGTCGTAGCTGCCGACAAGTTTGTAAACACTTATAAGGCTGACGGTATTGCAGAGGTAATTATCGAAATCAACAAAACCGTTGATACTCCCGATGGTATAACCTATAGCCCCGAAGGCTTTGAGTTTGGTGTATACAACGACGCGGGTGAGCTTGTAAGCCCACTTTACGATACCGACGCAAACGGTAAAACACAGTTTATCTTTACCTTTAATGCTGATGGTGTAAATTACCAGAATAATAAGGTTTATAATTACGTAATAAAGGAGACCGACACAGGTCTTGGCGGTATAACCTATGCTAAAGATATTCCGTTTACCGTAACTGTAAAAGATAATCTTGACGGTACAATCAGCGCTGTAACCAATATTGCCAATACCAATAACGGTGTATCGGTTGTTGACGTAACAAACGTTTATAACACACAAAGCGTTGACGTTATAATTGAAGCTACCAAAAAAATCACAGGTCGTGGCCTTAAGGATGGCGAATTCAAGTTTGACTTATATAGCCTTGACACCAATTCGGTAGTTAAAAATGACGTTACAAATGACGCCGCAGGTAAGGTTAGCTTTAATCTTACTTTCGACAAGGTTGGCACATATAACTACAAGTTATATGAGGATGAGCTTGACGGAAACGGTGTAACCGTTGACAAGACCGAGCACAACGTAACTATAGTTGTTGACCACGACGGCAAGGGTAATTTGACCGCTACAGTAAACGGCACAGAAGCCGGCACCACACCTGTAAACGTAGGTGCCTTTAATAACAGCTATTCTGCTGCTGAGACTAACGTAGTATTTGAAGCTACGAAGCATCTTACCGGTCGCGATTTGGTGGATGGCGAATTTGAGTTCAATCTTTATAACAACGATACTAATACTCTAATTCAGACCAAAACAAATGACGCTGACGGCAATGTTGTATTTGATGCTATAACCTTTGATATAGGCGGCACATACAACTACAAAATATATGAAAACGAAGTAGATCAAAACGGCGTTACAGTAGATACCACATCTTACGAAATCACAGTATTCGTATATGACAATGGCAAGGGCATCCTTGAAACCGAGATATACGTTGATACAAATAAGCTTTCAGGCGCTATGAAGGACGTAGTTGTATTTGAAAATAAGTACAAAGCAGATGCTACCGACATAGTTATAAATGCTAAAAAGGTACTTGATGGTCGTGATTTAGTAGCTGACGAGTTTGAATTCCAGCTTTATCTTGGCGATGATTTATTACAAACCGTGAAAAACGACGCTGACGGTAACGTGGTATTTAACAATGTTTTGGTTGAGTCTGCAGGCAAGGTTACCTTTACTGTAAAAGAGGTTAAGGGCGATGCCGAGGGTATAACCTATGACGAAACAGTTTATACCGTAACTGCAACCGTAACCGATAATCTTGACGGCACTTTAAGCGTGGATTATCTATACGAGGTAGAGGGCGACAAGGTTGATGAGATAGTATTTAACAATAAATATACAGATCCCACACCTGAAACTACACCCGAATCGGAGCCACAGCCAGAACCCACACCTAATCCACAGCCAGAATCTACTCCAACTCCACAACCGGAATCACCAAAGACAGGTGACAGCACAAATCTTTCTGCATGGTTGGCAGTGGTATTTGTAAGTGGCGCAATAATCTTTGCAACAGGCAAAAAGCTAAAAAGACTTAAAAAGTCATAATAAAAATTTTAACCCCTTAGACTTGTGTCTAAGGGGTTAATTTTATATAAGATTCTTTAATGCTTTCTCATTTGACGAAGAAACATCAAAATGGCTAATATAAGCAATATGGCAGCGTAGCCCAGTACCCACCACATATGTGGAAAAATATCACCAAAATTTCCTGACAGTACAGCGCGCTGCATATCGACCGCGTGAACAAACGGTAATGCGTAGGCGATTTTTTTAAAGGTGCCTCCTACAAGATTTAAATCAAACCAAACGCCCGACAGCCATGCCGAAAGGTTGGTAAGAAGTGCGCCACACACGCCGCCTGCCTGTTTGTCATTAAGCACGCTTCCACAAAGAAGTCCTAACGCGATGTAAAGAATTGAAATCGGTACGATAAACAGTATCGCATATAAAATATTAACCGTAATATTAAGTCCCAGAACTATAGCGGCAGCATAACAAACTATGCTTTGAGCTAGTGTGATGGGTATTATAGGTAGAGCGTAGCCCAAAATAAAATCGACAGGAGAGAGAGGTGTGGTATATAATCGCTGTAGTAGCGAACTGCCTCTGTCCTTTGAAATAAGCGTCGCCGAAAAAAGTGACATAAACGAAAGGCCAAACACTGTAATACCGGGAGTTAAATGCCTAATTTCAAAAAGTGCTACCGGTATATTTGCCTGAATTGCGCTAAGCAGTATGATAAGCACGAGCGGAAATCCAAGACCAAATGCCAGATTAAGTGGATCGCGCAATATTTCCTTTGTGTTGCGCGTTGCAAAAACAAACATCCTCATAGCCCGTCCCCCTTTACTATGCGAATAAAAGCCTGTTCAAAGTTGTCGGTGTTGGCTTTGGTCTTTATATTTTGAGCCGTGTCACAAATAAGTAGTTTGCCGTCTTTCATAATGGCGATGCGGTCAGATAGTGCCTCGGCCTCTTCCATATAGTGTGTGGTCAGTATAATTGTGATTTTCCCTTTAAGACTGCGTATAATATCCCACAAATCACTGCGCGCAAGTACATCAAGACCGAGTGTTGGCTCATCAAGAAACAATATTTCAGGCTCGCATATAAGTGCCATTGCAATACTTACCTTGCGTTGATAGCCGCCCGAAAGTCGCCCCGCTTTTACGTTTATTACATTTTGCAGTCCCAACAATTCGGTTAGCTCGTCAATCTTTTGCTTTTGAATTTCTTTTGTAAAACCGTAAATGCCACATATAAGTTCCAAATTTTCACGCACGGTAAGACCGGGTGCTACAGCGGTTTCTTGGGGCGATACCGCAATAAAAGATTTTACGGCGGCAGTGTCGGTGATAATGCTTTTACCGTTTAAAAACGCATCGCCACCGGTTGGCGCAGTAAGACCGCAAAGCATTTTAATAGTAGTTGTTTTGCCTGCACCGTTTACACCTAGCAAAGAAAATAACTCGCCCTGCAAAACGCGCAGATTAAGGGCATCGACCGCCACGGTATTAAAGTATTTTTTACTTAAATTTTGAATTACTATAGCGTCCATTTTTTTACTCCAGTTCATATTGCTTGCGCATACCAAGATATGCGTCAGAAAGCATACGGCTTACAAGCTCAAAGTCAAGCGTTAAAAAATTGGTGGCAAGCATAGTTGCAATGCCGTGAACATATGCCCACATTTCAAAATGAAATAGCTTTGCAGTATCACTGTCAAGACCGGTATTTTTTTGTAAAAGTGTATCCATACCGTCGGTAAACTGTATCTGTTTAATATAGCTCTCATCGGTGCGGTCGCGCATAAAAAGTAGTTTAAACAGTTCCTTTTCTTCGCTTGCAAAGCGAATATATGCCATACCGCTCGCCTTGTATGGCGGAAATTTTTCACTTTCAATTTCGCGCTTGATATATTGGTTATAAAGTTCATCGGCCTTTTGTACGACAGCAAGGCGCAGCTCGCTCATAACCGCAAAGTTTGAGAATACGGGTTGGGTAGAGCAATTAAGGTATGAGGCCAATGTTCGCGCATTAATAGCCTGTGCGCCTTCTTTGCGTACAATATCAACCGCGGCGTTTATGATGTCTTCTTTTGTGATTTTTACTTTAGGTGGCATAGTAAACCTCTATAATATAGTTAATGTTATATATCAAGTGTTATTTTATCATAGATTTCGAGATAAGTCAAGGGGAAAGGAAAATTCGCTAGTATTTTAGATAAGAGTAAAAAGTGAATAATGAAAAGCTAAAAAGTAAAAATCCCGACTGCGTAAGCAATCAGGATTTTTGGTGCCGGTGGCCGGACTCGAACCGGCACGGTATCGCTACCGGTGGATTTTGAGTCCACTACGTCTGCCAATTCCATCACACCGGCATATTGGTGCGAAAGTTATTATACAACAATGTTAAAGCAAAATCAAGTATAATTTTTAGAAATTTTAAGTCCCCTAAAATATAGGGGACTTTTAGTTTATTTATACGGTTTTTGGATTTCTATGTTTTGTTTTTGTGCTATTTCGCAAATTGAGTTATGACAGGTAAAAAGTATTCCCTGACCGTCGGCACAAAATTCCTTTAAAAATGCGATTGCACGCTCGGTACGGGTGTCATCGTATTGCGAGAGTGAATCATCAAGAAATATTGGAAGCGGCGAGTCGTCGCTAATAAGTGTAGCGATTGCAAGTCGCAAGCTAAGATACGCCTGATGTGTAGTTCCAAGACTTAAATAGTCAAGCTCATGTGTACCGAAAACATCGGTTTTTTCTACCGAAAGGTCAAGTGTATCGGTAACGCTTACGCTCTTATATTTGCCGTCGGTAAGGCGGGCAAAAATATTGTGCGTTGCTTTTTCAAGCTCGCTACCGTAACCGCGACGAAGCTCGTAAAAGCTTTCTTCGAGCACAACTCTTGCAATATCTGCCGCGTCGCAAAACGCTTTTTTTGCATCGATTTTTTCTTTAAGCCAACCAATTTCTCGCCTTAACTCTTCGGGGTTTTCGCTGTTTTTAAATGATGCGGTAAGCTCGGTTGCGATTTGTGTTAACTCGTCTTTTCTTGTAGAAAGCTCTTCGGTAACTGCGTTGAATTCTGCCTTTACAGCGTCAAAATCAACATTTTCGTCAAGATTGTCGTTAATGGCGGCAAGCTTTTTTTCGGCATCGGCGTAATCAATATTTCCAAGATATTGACTTGCAGTTTTAAGCTGAAGCTTGATTTCCTTTTGGTGTTCGGTTTTTTGCTTTAATTCGAGCAGTTTTTCCTGTGCTAATGCCGCAGTATCAATACCACCAAATCCAGATAAAAGTGATAAAAGCTCACTAAGAGTGTCATTGGCTTTTTCTTGCTCTGACCGTAGTAAATCATTTTTTTGTGCGAGCTCGTCAAGACGCTGTTGCTTTATGGTGTTATCGGCCTGTAATACTGAATTTAATGTATTTATGCGAGCGTTTATATCATTAATTTGCTCTTGTAATTTATTTTTAGACGCGTTGTTTTGGGCGAGCCTATTGTTAGCGTCGGCAAGATCATTTTGTACTGCTGCTATGGCTGATGTATTTTTTGGCTTAATGATAAATGAAAGAGCAAGTAACACTGCCGCAATAGCAATTATAATTGCTGCAACAATGGGGGATACCAAAATTGCAGTAGCGCCACCAGAGGCCAAAACTATCGACAAAATAAGCAGTACAGGGTTTACTGTTGTTTTTTTGTTTTGTACAGCTTCAAGCTTTTGGTTAAGTTCTAAAACTTCAGAAGATAATTTTTGCTCTTGGGTATTATAGTTTTCTTTTTTAGTGGTAAGCGCGACAACCTCATTTGAAAGAGCATCAATTTGCTCCTTTGTATCTTGAGGTGATGCGTTTTGAAGTTCTATTGTTTGTTTTATACGGGCAATGTCCTCGTTTATTTGCTCGCATCGGTCGCAAGATGCTTTGTATCGGTTTAATCCGAATTCTAGCTTGCCGGTAAAGTTTTCATTTATTATTGTACCGTCGTCAAGAGTGAGTGATTGATTTACTTCGTCAAGGCGACGCTTGGTGTCGAGAAATTCTACAAGCTTTTCACGGTTTTTGATATCTTGTTCACGATCCATAATTTCTTTTAGACCAAGATATTTTTTATAAAGTGCTTCGTAATCGGTGCGCTTTTGTTGAGCAGTATCATTTAGTTTGGACTTAAGCTTTACATCGTTGTCGGCCTTTTCGAGTCTGCTGTTTAACGCATCAAGTACTTGTAAATCCTCGTTATAGCTACCGCTTCGGCCACTTTTGGATATGAGCTTGTTACGGGTATCGGTTATATTTTTGTCTACCTGTTTAAAAGAAACATCCTCGCTACCGGTAATCGCAATGTTAGAAAGCTTACCGTTTATTTCGCCGGCGGCAGTATCATCCTTTATAAAGTCGCCGTTTCCTATAAACAGACTGCGCTCAAATGCGGCGGCCGATAGGCCAAAAAATTGTTGACCGATATTTTCGCTTGTTTCTATTGTTTTACCGCTGTCTAAGTCGGTAAGAGTAATGCGGTCGGTAGAGTCGGATTTTCGGAACTCGCGCTCAAGACAGTATCTTTTATTTTGATGCTCAAAAAATATTCTGCCTGCCATTTGACTGTTGTCCCAAGGGGTGTATTTGAGTCGAATGCTATCAGAAATATTTTTTGTATTGCGACCCGTACCGTAAAACATCGCCTTTATAAAAGCGGCAACGGTGCTTTTGCCGTCTTCATTGTTGCCGTATATTACATTAAGTCCGTCGGTAAGGTCCAGCGTAAAATCTTTAAGTCCACCAAATGCAGATATGTAAATTTTATTAAGCTTCATCGTAACTCACCTCGCCGCTGAATGCTTTAAGCCCTATATTGAGTGCATCTTTAAGTTGTTGCTTTTGGTCATCCTGAGCATTTTCGATACGCTTTAGCATATTTTTTACAAAAATGCCTTTAAGAGTGTTTTCTTGTGATAGGGCTTCATAATCTATTTTAAATTCGGTTTTATCGCGCAATTTTACAAAATAAAAGGTATCGTTTAAACGGGCAACGATTTCTGGTAGTGAAAGCAAAGTGCCATCGCTAATCTGGCCTGTAAGAATTATCTTATAAAGGTTGTCGGTAAAGTTGTTGTCATATTTTTCTTTTATAACCGCTGTTATCTTGTCGGCGATTTCGTTTGATGATGCAAGACCGCTAATATCGATATTTTCGGCTATATGCATTCTTTTTGCGGTAGAAATAAACTGTAGGTCACAAATACCTTTTGAAACATTGCCAAGATATACGCCTTTTTCGCCCAATTCGTCAAAGCCTTGTCCTTCGGGGCAACCGCAGTATGACACGTAAGAATTACCAATCTTACCAATTTCGGAGCGTTTGTGCACATGGCCCAAGGCTATATAGTCCATACCGGAGGATTTTATAAATTCGCTTGTTATTGAGTTGTAATCAGAGCCAAGGTCACTACGCAGTTCACCGTGAATACACATAAGATTTATGAAGCTGTCTTCGGTAGAAAGCGAAAAGCGATCGGTACCCTTCATATAAACCTCTTTAAATGATTTGCCGTAAACACGCGTGTTAAGGTCGGCAAATTCTACAAAGCAGTCTTTGGTATCAAGCACAAAAACATTTTGCGGCAAGGCATGCTTTTTAAAGGGGGAGTCGGCATTAAGCGGATCGTGATTGCCTGCTGCAAATACTACTTTCGTATTTGGAACAGAAGAAAAGCACTCAAACACTCGGTCGGTAAAAGACTTTTCTATGTTGTTAGAATTAAACAAATCGCCCGCAATAAGCAAAATATCTACAGCATTTTCTTTTGCGAGAGAAATTATTTTTTCAAATGTAATAAGTGTTTCGGCGCGGCGGCTGTCGGCCAAAGTACCAAGTGAGCTTTCGGCGGCACCGATGTGTATGTCGGCGCAATGTAAAATTTTAACTGAATTCATAAATCTTGTCCTTTATATAAATATTAAATATATTATACAATATTTTTCGACACAATAAAAGCATAAATTAATAAAAATAAGAAATCTATGAAATTGGTACAAATTTGTAGACTTTTGTCGACTTGTGTGATATACTTATTGCAGTATAAAAAGGGAGGCGAAAGTATGGGTGTTTTTAAGTCAAAAACTAATATTTTGTTTTTGTTTATAATATTCTTACTTGTAGCCGCTCTTTCTGGTGTTTCTTACTTTGCGTATGATAAATACAGTGATTATGTCGATGTTTCGGCCAACCTTTCAAGCAACAGTACGGCGCTTGACGAGGCTCAAAAAAAGATTGATGAACTGAGTTCTAAAATTGCCGAATACGATACAAACGCTGCTTTAAGTGCGCAGGAAAAGGCCGAGCTTAATTCGCAGCTTCAAGCGGCGTTACAAGAAAAGGCAAAACTTGAACAAGAAAATAGCAATTTAAAAAGCGAGATAGAACAACTAAAGGCGCAAAAACGCCGCGAAGAGCTACAAAAGGCAATTGCCCTTAAAAATGTAAATCAGGCAGATACCGCCGACGGTGGTATCTGCTATCTTACGTTTGACGACGGACCGTCAGACAATACGCTTAAAATATTAGATATTCTTGATGCCTACGGCATAAAGGCGACTTTTTTTGTTGTAGGTACAGCAAAGCGTAATTATATGCCGCAGATAACAAGTCGCGGTCACGCAATAGGACTACACTCTACAACGCATAAATACGATGTAATTTATAAGGATATTAACAGTTATCTTGAGGATATAAAGGGTATATCCGACATTGTTTATAATGCGACGGGGGTACGCAGTAATATTATGCGTTTTCCGGGCGGTAGCAGTAATGCTATAAGCGCAAATTATTGCCTCGGCATTATGACCGAATTAACAACTCTAATGCCAGAACTTGGATATTCTTATTATGATTGGAACGTGTCGTCAGGTGATGCGTCGGCCGCACGTGTGCCTGCCAAAACAATAGTAAGTAATGTATTAAACAGTGCAAAGGGAAAAAGTAGTATATGCGTGCTTATGCACGACAACGGCGCCAAAACCACTACTGTCGAGGCTTTGCCCGATATAATTGAGGGGCTTGATGCAATGGGCTTTCGCTTTGCACCACTTACAGCCGAGGTTTACGGCTTTCATCAAAAGGTGAATAACTGACACAATAAAACTGCATCGCAAATACGATGCAGTTTTATGCTTTATGATGCAAATTTATAATTAATAAAAAAATTGTCCCAAAATAGACTAAAAAAATGTCTAATGTATAAAGGAATGTTACATAGGGGTGTGTTATGGAGAAGTATTATTTAAAGTATAAAAACGATGTTTTTCGTTTTGCGCTTAGTATAGTAAAAGATATACATATAGCAGAAGATATTACGCAGGAAAGCTTTTTAAAATTGTTTCAAAATAACGATAAAATTAGGGATAGGGCCAAAATAAAGACGTGGTTATTTACAACGGCTAGAAATCTTTCGATTACAGCACTAAAAAAAGACGCTTCTATAGAATTTGGTGACAAAACCGATTATACATCAAAAAGCGGCGATGAATATGACCTAAAATATTTTGAAATTATAAGTGCCCTATCTCAAGAAGAGCAACAGCTGATTTCGCTAAGAATTATAGGTAAATTCAAGTGGAAAGAAATTGCTGAAATATTAGACTGCTCAGAAGAAGCAATAAAAAAGCGATATCAAAGATCGCTAGACAAATTAAAAACTGCGATAAAGGAGGTATAAACATGAAAAAAATAGAAAGACAACTGTTAAAAAGTGTTAAGTCTTTGCCTATGATGGAAAAAGAGATTAATTTTGCAGGCGTTCAAATCACACCTAAAAAAACGCTGAAAAATTTCTTTCACAATACTAAAAACCTAGTAATATCATCGGCTATTTGTGTTGGTGCAGCAGTAATTGTTGGAACCCAAGTGATACCTCCTCTGCTTGAGAATCCTGTGAATAATTCTTCTGATGTAAATGTCGGCTCATTTGAAAGTCAAGAACAACACGGTGACCAAGTGATTTCAAAGGAAGAAACATCTAATAATGTGTCAGCAGGAACGGAAAATACCGATGCATCTAGCACAAAATCAGAAGATATTATTTCGGATAAAACGGTATCATCCTTTGTAGACAATACAAGTTCCGAACCTGTTGTTGATGATACATCAAAAGAGGAACCAAAAAATGAAAGTTCCAAAGAACATACAACCGAAGAAAAACCAAAAGAGCCTGTTAATTTTATTCCAAATAGAATTTCGGTAACACCCGGTTCGGATAAAAAAGTAATAGCATTGAGTAATAAAATTTTATATAAAGAAACAAGATATGCATATACAAATGGTAAAAACAACGGTGTTGATTGTGGGGCAATAATTATAGTAGATGCTGACGGCGAATACTTAAGTTGCGTTTCTGTATTAAATGCTGCGGATGACGAAAGAGGTATCTTTTCCATTTATAATGATAGAATTTATTATTTAAAATGTGCTCAAGGTCATAAAGAGGATTATAAACTGATAGAAAACTTACAAGTATGGTCGATGAATTTATCGGGAGAAGATAAAAGACAGGAAAAAGAAATAAGCGTACCTTTTACGCACATATCTACAATCAATGGGATTGCTAATAGCAAATATATGATATTTCCACTATATAATGGATTTGACTATACATACAGTTATTATAGATACGACATTGTTACTAAAGATATTGTGAAAATAAGCACTCCGGAATTTGATGAGGGCTTTTATATAAACAAAGACCAAATGTTTGGTTACGATGGGGATAATTTGAAATTTTATAAGTTTGATGTCAATTTAAGTAACAAGCAATTAATTTTTGATGTATCTACAATAACATCAGATTATGTTTTAATCGATATTGTTCAAAATGGATTTATATTTACCGTAGAAAGTGCAAATAGTAAGTATTTTCTTGATTTAAATGGTAACATTTCTAAAAAGTGACCCATCGACACAATTTCCTTGACTTTAATCACCGCTAAAGGTACAATTATCTTTGGCGGTGATTTTTTTGAAATCTAAGGTTATTAAAATCGACCGTTTGTTTGTTGTCAAAAGCATACTTGTATGTCTTTTTTTATTATATACGCTTGCTGTTATCGATTTTACACTTATAAACGATAATTTTGGCAGAAGCATATCAAACGTTTTTTTGGCTGATAAACAGGCGGTAAATGAGTATTTGTCTCAAAAAATAAATTTAATTCCGTTTGCTACGGTTAAGCTTTTTATAAATGCATATAAAGACGCAAATTTAGGAACATTTGTTGTGTTTGAAAACATTTTAGGCAATCTTTTTGTTTTTATGCCGTTCGCGTTTTTTGTACCAAGTATTTTTAAAAAGATAAATCATTGGTTCAAGTTTTTGTTGATTATTTCGATAGGCGTATTGATTATTGAGGCTTTACAGATTGTCTTTTTAACGGGCAGTGCCGATATTGATGATTTTATCTTAAACGTTGGCGGTGCTATGGTGGCGTACGGTATATTTAATGCTACCAAAATAAAGCGTGGTATAGATAAATTTTTGTATGGTGAATATAATGAAACTTAAAGCTTGCGCAAAAATTAATTTAACACTTGATGTTTTGGGTAAACGTGAGGACGGCTATCATCTTATTGACTCGGTGTTTCAGTCGGTATCGCTTTGCGATGAAGTGAGTGTCAAGATAAACGATACTATCATAGTGCGTTGCAGTGATGACAGTATATGTGATAAATCAAATATTGCGTATAAAGCGGCGCAAAGTTTTTTTGAATTTACGGGTGTTAGTGGCGGCGCAGAAATAGTTATCGAAAAGCATATACCGCTCGCCTCCGGTATGGGCGGCGGCAGTGCTGATGCGGCGGCTGTTATTGTGGCGCTCGACAAGCTTTACAAAACAAATTTATCGCAAGATACTCTTTGCAAAATTGGTTTATCGGTTGGTGCCGACGTGCCGTTTTGTATAGTAGGCGGTACAGCTCGTGTTGGCGGTATAGGTGAAAAGATGGAGAGGCTGGCTAATATGCCTGAATGCGCTATACTGCTCATAAAGCACGGACAAAAGCTATCCACAGCCGATATGTACAGACAGGTGGACGCATATCCGCAAAATAAATACTACACACAGGCGATGGTAGACGGTATTGAAAAGGGCGAAATTGACACCGTTTGTAAAAACGTTTTCAATGCTTTTGCGAGTGTGTGCGATAATGATAGCTTAATACAAGATATAAATCACACCAAACCTCAGGCGGTATCGCTTTCGGGTAGTGGTCCTACGGTGTTTGTTATATATAAAGATATAATCGATGCTCAAAATGCGGCGAATAAGCTAAAGGAAATTGGTTATAGCCCAATAATTGCAACGCCGACAAAAAACGGGATTACAGTTGAATAAAATTTTTACTCCTGTCAATATTACTTTTAGGAAAAATTTGACAGGAGTATTTTTATGAAAAAAACAACAAGAAAAAATATTGAGCTCGGTATATTGTTTGGACTTGTTTGCGCAATAGCACTTAGCTTTTCGCGTTTTGAAATGCGTTGCGATGAGTTGCGTCAGGGGGTACTCAGACTTCATATAATCGCAAACTCAGATAACGAAGCTGACCAAAGCTTAAAACTTGCGGTTCGTGACAGTATACTTAAAAACAGTACCGATATATTCAAAAACTGTAACAACGTTGACGATGCCATAACAACCGCAAAAAGCAGTATTGAAAAAATAAATGATATCGCAAATAAAGTGATTTTGCAAAACGGATTTGAATATTCAGCCAAAGTATCGGTAGAGGATAGGTATTTCGAAACAAGGGAATACGACAATTTTACCCTGCCTGCCGGAACATATAAATCCCTTGTGATTAACTTAGGCGAGGCAAAGGGTAAAAATTGGTGGTGTGTGGTATTTCCGTGCGTATGTGTACCATCAGCTAGCGATGCAAGCCTTTCGGACAGCGTATCAATCGAGGCAACAACAGTAGCAGAAAACGCCCCAAAATACAAAATAAAATTTAAAACGGTAGAAATTTACGAGGAATTAAGAAAAATATTTTCAAAAAAGTGATGTTTTTAAAAAATAATGCTTGCTTTTTTGAAAGTTATGTGGTAGAATTCCAATGTTACAACGAAAGAAAGGGGTGACAAGGATGAAAGAAGGTTTACATCCTCAGTACGAAAAGGTAACAATTAAATGTGCTTGTGGTGCCGAATTCGAGACACGCTCAACAAAGAAGGACATCCGTTTGGATATTTGTTCTAAATGTCATCCGTTTTTCACTGGTAAGCAGAAGTTGGTAGATACCGGCGGACGTGTTGACAGATTCAAAAAGCGTTTCGGTATGGAAGATAAATAATTATTACCGCAATTCCGCAATCGGCCTATGGGTTGATTGCGGCTTTTTGTTTGAATTATAATTTGCGAGGTGAAAACGTGCAGGAGTACATAACTATAAAAGATAGCTTTACAGCAGAATATGAAGAAAAGCATTCTCGCTTTATTGCTACAGCCTTTTATTGCGAGAGCGAGACACAGGCAAGCGAAATAATTGCCGCACAAAAAAGTAAATACTGGGACGCAAGGCACAATGTGTTTGCATATCTGCTTCAAGACGGGTCTGCACGTTTTTCTGATGATGGCGAACCGCACGGTACTGCCGGTATGCCTATGCTTGATGTTATAAAGGGCAGTGGAATTACAAACGTATTGGTTGTTGTTACGCGATATTTTGGCGGTATTCTTTTAGGTACAGGTGGTCTTGTACGCGCCTATAGCACCAGCACGCGCGATGCTCTGGCTGGTGCGCAAAGAGTGTTGATGTGTAGCTGTTGCGAATATGAAATTGATTGTGATTACGGAAGTTTTGACAGGCTTTCTCGACTGATATCCGACTGTGGCGGTATGGTACAAAACACTGATTTTACCGATAAGGTCACCGTTAACGTTATGTTTAAAGCGGTTGATAGCGACGCTTTCTTAGACAAGCTTTGTGAAAGTTTTGCATCTAAATTGACAGCAAAACTTAAAAATGAAATGTTTTTTCCGTTTAATTTGTAAAATTTAGAGGAATTTTAAAAATTTTTGATAATATTAATAAATGAAAGGGTGAAGTGTTTATGGATACTATAAGACAGATGACCGAAAACAGAGAAAAAGAAATTTTATCGCCTTATGCTACGTTAAGCTCGGAATCGGTAGGTCGCGAGCGCAAAGAAGAAAAATGCGAGTTGCGTACCGATTTTCAACGTGATCGTGATAGAATAATTCACTGTAAGGCTTTTAGAAGACTTAAACACAAGACACAGGTGTTTTTATCTCCGGAGTCTGACCATTATCGTACACGTCTTACCCATACGTTAGAGGTAGCTCAAATAGCACGCACCATCGCAAGAGCGCTCCGTTTTAACGAAGATTTGGCCGAGGCTATTGCTTTGGCTCACGATCTTGGACATACACCTTTTGGTCATGCAGGTGAGCGCGCACTTTCAAACATTTATCACGGTGGTTTCACTCATTTTGCTCAAAGCGTGCGAGTGTGCCGTATTATTGAAAAAAACGGTAGGGGTCTTAATCTTACTCACGAAGTGCTTGATGGTATAATGAATCACACACGAGGTGAGTGGCCGCATACACCCGAAGGTAAAATTGTTCGCTATAGTGACCGTATAGCATACATAAACCACGATATTGATGACGCTATAACCGCAGGTGTTTTCAGCGAAGACACTATTCCAATTGAATTGCGTGAGGTTTTAGGATTTAGAAAGAGCGAGCGCATTAACACTCTTGTAAAATCTATTGTAGAAAACACCGAAAAAGACGATGTTAAGATGGATGAACGTACGCAAAAAGCGTATGAGACACTACATACATTTATGTACGATACGGTTTATCTTAATCCTGTAGTTAAGTTTGAAGAAACCAAGGTTGACGGTATTGTAGGCGGAATATATGATTATCTGCTCAAAAATCCCGACAAGCTCGATGATGAATATAAAATTATTCGCGAGCGTGAGGGTGTTGAACGCGCCGCAGTAGATTATATTTCGGGTATGACCGACCACTTTGCCGTTTCTATGTATTCCGATATTTATATACCAAAAGAGTGGAAGGTTTAACTGTACTACATTTGGTACAATACCTATGTTAATATTGTTTATGAAAGGGGAGTTATAATGGCAATACCAGAGGAAATAATTAACGAGATAAAATATAAAAATGATATTGAGTCAGTAATGGCGCCTTACGTAAGTCTAAAGCGTCGCGGTAAAAACCTTGTTGGTCTTTGCCCGTTTCATAATGAAAAAACTCCTTCTTTTACAGTCTATCCTGAAAATGGATCGTTTTACTGCTTTGGATGCGGTGTAGGCGGTGATGTTTTTAGCTTTGTGCGCCAGATAGAAAATCTTGATTATATCGATGCCATAAAGCTACTTGCCGAGCGCAGTGGCGTAACCCTTCCGCAAGACGGATATGACGACTCAATGCAAAAACTAAAGAATACAGTTTTTGAAATCAATCGCGAAACCGCAAAATTTTATCATACATATCTTATGTCACCGCAGGGTAAATGGGCGTTTGATTATCTTGTAGGTCGGGGGCTTTCAATTGCTACAATAAAGCACTTTGGACTTGGCGCCGCACCAAACAGTAGTAACAGCCTTATAAATCATTTAAAAGGTTTGGGTTATAGTATATCCGATATGATTCAGGCCAATGTTATAGGGCGTGGCACGAGCGCGTATAATTCACAGCAAGAATATTATTATGATCGTTTTCGTAAACGTGTTATGTTTCCAATAATAAATATCCGCGGTAGAGTAATCGGCTTTAGCGGTCGTGCTATGCCGGGCGATGACAAAGCTGGCGGTAAGTATGTAAACACATCAGACACGCCGGTTTATAAAAAAAGCGATAATCTTTTTGGTATGAATTTTGCAAAAAATCATTGCGACGAGCGTGTGATTTTGGTCGAAGGTAATATGGACGTTATATCTCTGCATCAGGCAGGGTTTGAAAATGCCGTAGCGGCACTTGGTACCGCTTTTACCGATGAACAGGCAAAACTACTATCGCGTTACACTAAAGAGATTGTACTTTTAATGGACTCGGATGCCGCAGGACAAAAGGCAATGAAACGCGCAGGTGCTATTTTACAAAATACGGGTCTTGATATTCGTGTGGTATTATTACCTGACGGTAAGGACCCCGACGAATATATTAAAAAGAATGGTGCTGCACGGTTTAAGGCGTTGCTTGAGGGTGCAGTAAGCGAGATAGAATACAAGCTGCTTACTGCTGTTGAGGGCATAGATACCAACAGCGATGACGGCAGATTGCAATACCTTGCGCGTGCGGCAGAAATTATTGCCGAGTCAAATGATATTATGACGCGCGACCTTTATATAGGCAGACTTTGTGACAAGTATGGCGTTTCGCGCGCTGCGATGGAAACTAAGGTTGCCGATATACGAAAAAATAAAATCAAGCAACGCGAAAAGCAAGAGCTTGATGAAATAATACATCCAAAGTTTGACAGGGGCGACGTTAACCCAGAGAGGCGGCTATATCCTGCAGCAACAGCAGCAGAAGAAACGGTAATTGCGGTGCTTTTACAGCATCCGGATTATTTAAAACGTGCAATAGAAGATCTTAAGCCCGAAAATATGATGACCGAGCTTAACCGTCGCATATATAAGCGTTTATGCGAATGTGAACAAAGCGGTAGAAATATTGATTTATCATACTTTGGTGAAATACTTACACCTTCCGAAATGGGTTATTTGTCTTCTCTTATAAATAGCGAAAAAGGGGACAAAAACGCCTTTATTGTATTAAAAGACAGTATAAAGGTAATATTAGATGAGGGTGTAAAAAAACAAACTTCTGATACCAAAAATATGTCTATTGATGATTGGGCAGAAAATATACAAAAAATAATTGAAGCAAAGAAAAAGGGGAACTAAAAATGGCAGAAAAAAAGTCACAACAACCAACAGCCGAAGAACTTGAAAAGGCGGCAGATGCACTTTTGGATGCAGCTGAAAAGAAAGAACCATTAGATGAACTTGATAATCCAATGGAAGATGAGGAGCCTACCGAGGCCGATCTTAAACTTGAAGAAGATAATCTTTTAGAGCCTGATCTTTTGGAACGTGATTATGATGACGAACCTACCGATGATGAACTTAAACTTGAGGAAGTAGACCTTGATAATCTTGATGATGACGTTGCACTTGAAAATATGTCACTTGATGATCCGGTTAAGGTATATCTCCGCGAAATCGGTCGTGTGCCTCTACTTTCTTCAAAAGAGGAAATTGCCCTTGCAGAGAAAATTGCCGACGGCGACGAGTATGCTAAAAAGCGTCTTACCGAAGCAAACCTTCGTCTTGTTGTAAGTATTGCTAAAAAATACGTTGGTCGTGGTATGTATTTCTTAGACCTTATTCAAGAGGGTAATGTTGGTCTTATTAAAGCGGTGGACAAGTTTGATCATACAAAAGGCTTTAAATTTTCTACCTATGCTACCTGGTGGATTCGTCAGGCTATTACCCGTGCAATAGCTGACCAAGCAAGAACTATTCGTATACCTGTTCATATGGTAGAGACTATAAACCGACTTAAAAAGGTACAAAGTCAGCTCCTTCACGAAAACGGTTACGAGCCTACAGAGGAGCTCATTGCTGAAAAAATGGAGCTTTCGGTTGAGCGTGTTCGCGAGATTATGCGTGTAGCGCAAGAGCCTGTTTCGATGGAAACACCAATAGGTCCTGAGGAGGATTCTCGACTTATGGACTTTATCCGTGATGAAGATGCTCTAGCACCTGATGATGCGGCGCTTAAGACCATTACTAATGAGGATATTGACGCTGTTCTTCACACACTTTCTCCTCGTGAAGAGGCGGTAATCCGTTTGCGCTTTGGCCTAAAAGACGGCAGATGCCATACACTTGAAGAGGTTGGTACCGAATTTAACGTAACACGTGAGCGTATTCGTCAGATAGAGGCAAAGGCACTTCGTAAGCTTCGTCACCCTGTAAGAAGCAATAAATTTAAGGATAAATAAGGAATACTAAATATGAAATTCACATATAAAACTAATGGGGTTTGTTCTAGAAGCATTGATATTGAAATTGAGGACAACATTATTAAAGATGTTTCGTTTTATGGCGGTTGCAACGGTAACCTAAAGGGTATTGCCGAGTTGACAAAGGGTATGAATATCGACGATGTTATCGTGAAACTCGAAGGTATTAAATGCGGATTTAAAAATACTTCTTGCCCTGCACAATTAGCCGAAGCGTTAAAGAAATACAAAAACCAACAGTAGAAAAAAGGTGATTAAAGGTGCTAACAGATGATTTAGATGTAAAAATTGCGAGCGATAGGCCTTCTGAGGATGTCAGACGCAATAAAAACACACCCCAGCAGAATTCGTCTGTGAGTTCTGAACAGATAAAAGGGGCAAAGGCTGTAGGCAAGGCTGTGGCAAACAGCTTTATTGCTGACGCCGAAACCGAGGTAGACGAGGAATTTCGCGACTTTGATATGATTGTTCAAAGACGTTTGTTGCTATCGTTTACCGCTACCGCAGGATTTGAGCAGTATATAGGCGACGACACACTTGACGGTATTGCACAAAAGAGCTTTTTGGATACTATAAACAAGCATAGCTCCGAGCTTTATAAAACCTCAAGCGATACGGGTGCTTTTTCGTTTTACTACCTTGCGTTCCGCAGAGGTAGTGAGGTTGAGCGCCGCATAGGACAAACCTTTGCAATGCTCTGCTCACACGACGGCGACCCAATTTTTCAAGAGCTTGGCGAGGCACTTTACTGCTGGTTTTTGTCGGTAGTAAGAAAAGCGGTAGCCGAGTATATGAAGTAATATTTTAATTGACACGATATGTCGAATGTGTTATATTTAATTTATAGAAACGATGTTCGACAGATCCGTGGTCTATCAAAATTTTTATAGTTTAAGTTTTTAAAAGCGATCTGTTCTTTACAGGTCGCTTTTTGCTATTTTAATTGATTGATAAAATAGCAAATCAGTAGATTAACAGGGGTAAGTTTTAATATTGTAAGAAGATTCTAACAACACAGAGAACCGTCCCTTGTGTTATCGGATTTGAGCAGTATATAGGCGACGACACACTTGACGGTATTGCACAAAAGAGCTTTTTGGATACTATAAACAAGCATAGCTCGGAGCTTTATAAAACCTCAAGCGATACGGGTGCTTTTTCGTTTTACTACCTTGCGTTCCGCAGAGGTAGTGAGGTTGAGCGTCGCATAGGACAAACCTTTGCAATGCTCTGCTCACACGACGGCGACCCAATTTTTCAAGAGCTTGGCGAGGCACTTTACTGCTGGTTTTTGTCGGTAGTAAGAAAAGCGGTAGCTGAGTATATGAAGTAATATTTTAATTGACACGATATGTCGAATGTGTTATATTTAATTTATAGAAACGATGTTCGACAGATCGTAGTCTGTTTAATATGGTTAATTTTAAAAGCGATCTGTTCTTTACAGGTCGCTTTTTGCTGTTTTAATTGATTGATAAAATAGCAAATCAGTAGATTAACAGGGGTAAGTTTTTAATATTGTAAGAAGATTCTAACAACACAGAGAACCGTCCCTTGTGTTATTCCAGAGAACCGTCCCTTGTGTTATTCCTTGTGTTGACAAAAACAACTTCTCAAACGGTTAAATTGTAAACGCTTTCTATTATTCTAAAAAACCACAAAAACAGGTAGCACTCACCCGAGCGCTACCTGTTCCTTTTTCGATCATCATAATTGATGATTAAGTAAAATAATTGTTTCATACCGATTATCTCTCTTGCATATAATGGTGCAAGGGGGATTTTTTATGCCTAGTATATATTTAAGCCCGTCAACTCAGGAATTTAATCCTTATATTATAGGCGGTAATGAAGAATATTATATGAACCTTATTGCCGATGCTATGGAGCCGTATTTATATGCAAGCGGTATATCGTTTACGCGCAATACGCCCGATATGACTGCCGCCTCATCTATAAGAGAGTCAAATATGGGTAATTATGACCTACACGTAGCTCTTCATTCAAATGCTACGGGCAGTGGTGACGGTAGCCGTAGGGGAAGTGAGGTTTACTACTTTCCTACAAGTGTAAACGGTGCGCGTGCGGCAGAGATTATTGCTAATAATTTAAAGCTAATATATCCGCTACCGCAAAATGTGCGCACTATTCCAACTACAGCTATTGGTGAGGTCAGACGTACGCGTGCGCCCAGTGTTTTGATTGAATTTGCTTATCACGACAACTATGAAGATGCAATATGGATACGCGATAATATCGAAGCGATAGCTGCCAATGTGGTTGTATCACTCACTGATTATTTTGGAATTCCTTTTATAGTACCTGTTTTATAACTTAAACCATTAAAGCCGCCGTAAAGGTGGCTTTAATTATTATAAAAAAATAACTTTTTCGTGTTGACAAAACATACAGTTAAATAGTAAAATTAAAATGATAAATTTTTGCTTAAAGGGAGGGGATATAATGGTATTTTCAAGCCTTTTTTTCTTGTATTTATTTTTGCCGCTTAATCTTATAGTGTACTTTTTTGCCAAGACAACCAAGGCTAGAAATATTGTAATGCTTATATTCTCTCTCATTTTCTATGCGTGGGGCGAGCCTGTATACGTTTTGTTGTTGCTTTTTATGACGGCAAGCGACTGGCTTATATCACTTTACATTGAAAAGCAAACACCTCACGGCATAAAAGCCAAGCTTGGACTTGTGATGATGGCTATAGTAAATCTTGGACTACTTGGATTTTTTAAATATGGCTCATTTGTGCTTGAAAATGTGGGACTTATTGTAGGACAAGAACTTGGCACATTGGATATTGTTTTACCGATAGGTATTTCATTTTATACGTTTCAGCTTATCTCTTACGTTGTAGATGTTTACCGTGGGGATGTGCCCGCGCAAAAGAGTTTTTCAACGCTATTGTTATATGTCAGCCTTTTTCATCAATGCATTGCCGGACCAATCGTAAGATATAAGGACATTTGCGCCGAGCTGCTTGAGCGCAGATCGACAGGTCAAGATATAGCCGACGGCATATGGCGATTTAGTTTTGGACTTGCTAAAAAGGCAATTTTGGCAAATGCTATGGGTAGCATTGCCGATAAGCTGTTGGTGGGCGGCGAGGCGCTTGGTAGCAGTAGTGCTTTGGCGTTGTGGATTGGTGTGTTGGCATATAGCCTACAAATCTATCTTGATTTTTCTGCCTATTCAGATATGGCTATAGGTATGGGTAGAATGATAGGTATTCACTACCGAGAAAATTTTGATTACCCATATGTATCACGCTCGGTTACAGAGTTTTGGCGCAGGTGGCATATATCACTCGGTAGCTTTTTCCGTGATTATGTTTACATACCTCTTGGCGGAAACCGCAAGGGAAGGGCGCGTACATATCTTAATTTATTTATAGTATGGTTTTTAACGGGACTTTGGCACGGTGCTAGTTGGAACTTTGTGCTGTGGGGACTGTATTTCTTTGTATTTTTAGTTTTAGAAAAAATGTTTTTGCACCGTATATTGTCAAAGGATAGAATAGTATCACATATTTATTTGGTAATTATTGTTTATTTTGGTTGGATACTTTTTAAATTCGATAATATGACAGATATACTTAATGTGCTACGCGGAATGTTTGGTGCAAACGGAAATGCATTTACCGATTTTGAAACCAATACTATACTTACATCTAATATGTTTATACTAGCATTTTGCGCAATAGTATCGACCCCAATTGTGCGTAAATTGGGTAGCCTTATAAGGTATACTCATATGGACAAAAGTGTAGTTTCGGTAATTTATACTGTTGGTAGAATAGCAATTCCACTTATACTTTTATTGCTTTCGACCGCCGCTTTGGTAGGGGACAGCTACAACCCGTTTTTATACTTCCAGTTTTAATTAATATAATAATCTTGCTTGAAAGGAGGAATAGCTCGTGAAAAGTATTATAGTAATAGATGAGAGCGAAAAAAACAGCGAAAATAATCTTATTGATGATAATATGAAATTAATTAAAAATTTTCGCTTTCAGCATATCGTTGATATAAATATGATGCGCATCGTATTAACAATTTGGATTGCGGCGGCAATAGTAGCTATTCTTCCTATATTTAGGGAAAGTTATTCCGAGGTAGAAAAAAGAGAACTTAAAAAATTTCCTAAGTTTTCTTTTTCGGCGCTTGTATCGGGCGATTATTTTGATGAAATCGGTCTTTGGTTTTCAGATACTTTTCCTTTGCGCGATGGTTTTGTATCGCTTAATACAAAAATCACCAACACTTTTGGAATAAATAAAGTTCAGGTGCACGGTGATATATCTCAAGGAGACGAAATACCCGATATAACTTCTTCGGAACAAACAACATCTACCGATTCAGAGCAGGTTGATTCTATAACCTCGGAACCTACACCGGAATCAAAACCGGAACCTCAGCCTGAACCCGAGCCACAATTACCCGCTGTAGAGCAGTTGGGTGCTATGCTTATTGTAGATAATGCGGCATATGAGTATTATAATTTTAATCAGGCTACAGCATCTAACTATGCCGCTACTGTAAATCGTGCAGCGGCAATACTTGAAGGAAAATCAAAGGTTTATGATATGATAATTCCAACAAGTATGGCTATAACTCTGCCCGAAAGCTATAGCGGAAGCACAAATTCATCTGACCAAAAAAAAGCTATAGATTATATGTATTCACTTATTTCACAGAATGTAAGCAAAATAGATGTTTACAGTACCCTTATGGCACATAAGGATGAATATATATACTTTAGAACCGACCATCACTGGACATCTTTGGGTGCTTATTATGCGTATAGAGATTTAATGATGGCAAAGGGCGCAATACCGGCCGAGCTTAGCGCGTTTAAAGAATATAAATTCGAGGGATTTTTAGGTTCGTTTTATGCTGAATCGGGTCAAAAGCCCAGCCTTGGTAACACACCCGACTATGTAATGGCTTACGAGCCTACACAACTGCAAAAAATACACACCTATACAAAAACGGGTGAGATTGATTACAGCATAGTGTCTGATGGTAATAGGCTAAGCGCCGCAAATAAATATTTATCATTTGTATGCGGTGACCACCCATACGGTATTATGACCAACCCCGAGATTACTGATGGTTCGTCTTGCCTTGTTATAAAGGAATCTTTTGGTAATCCGTTGGTACCGTTCCTTACACAAAACTATCAAACGGTATATGTGGTCGACTATCGTTATATAAATCAGGTCTTTCCGGGCACACTTCGTCAATTTGTTGATGAACGCGGAATACAGGACGTTATGTTTATAAACAACGTATCTGCTACACGAAGTCCTGCTCTTGTTAATGCGTTGAGCGCATTTGTAGGGCAGTAAAAAGAGGTTTATACTATGGTAGATGAAAAAATTATAACAACAAAAGAATTTGCTACTGCTTGTCGCAAGGCTATACCTGAAGGTATTGTTTTGCTTGAAAACGATGGGGCACTTCCACTTGCAAAAAATGAAAATATTGCTCTTTTTGGTCGCGGCCAGTTTGAATATTTAAAAAGCGGTAGCGGCTCTGGTGGACGTGTTAATTGCCCATACGTTACAAACATTTATGACGAAATAAAAAATCGTGTTACGCTTGATGATAAGGTTACACAGTTTTATCGTGACTTTATAGAAGAAAATCCTTTTGACACAGGTGACGGTTGGAAGCCTTGTTTTTGTCAGAATGATGCTGTACCAAGTGAAGAATTGGTGCGCAATGCGGCAGCTCGCAGCGATAAGGCAATCTACGTAATCTGCCGTAACGTAGGAGAAAGCTTTGACTATGAAAAGACTCCCGGTAACTGGTATCTTTCTGATGAAGAAGATAAAACCATAAACCTTTTATCACAGCATTTTAAAAACGTTATTGTACTTTTAAATAGCGGTAACATTATGGATATGAGCTGGGTCAAAAGGTATAATATCGGTACTGTGGCATACATTTGGCAAGGCGGTCAAGAGGGCGGTGCCGGCACAGTGGACGCGCTTATGGGTGACGTAGCTCCCAGTGGTCGACTAACCGATACTATTGCTATCACCCCCGAGGATTACCCATGTGACGATTGCTTTGGTGACGATATAAAAAATATACATAAAGAAGATATTTACGTAGGCTATCGCTATTTTGAAACCTTTGCGAAGGACAAGGTTTTATATCCGTTTGGTTTTGGTCTTGGTTATAGTAAATTTAGTCAAACCGTTACAGGTGTTACTAAAGACGGCGATATCGTTACAATTTCGGTTATCGTAGAAAATATCGGTGATTATAGCGGCAAAGACGTTGTGCAGGTGTATTTTAGTTCGCCACAGGGTAAGCTTGGCAAGCCTGCTCGTGAGCTTATAGCCTTTAAAAAGACCGATGTTTTGAGTGCAGGCGAGTCGCAGGAAATTAATATTGCTATTAATATAAGTGATATGGCGTGTTATGATGACTCGGGCAAAACAGGGCACGCTTTTGCCTGGGTGCTTGAAAGCGGCGAATATAACATATATGTTGGACAGAACGTTCGTGATGCAAAGCAGTGTTTTGCTTTCACTTTAGACGAAACAAGACTTGTAAAGCAGTGTGTACAGGCATTAGCACCCGTAGAAGAATTTGACCGTATGATTAATCAGAACGGTCAGATAAACTTTGAAAAAGCAACACTTAAGCAATATGATTTATCAGAACGCATTAAAGCAAACTTGCCACAGCCACTTGAAATTACAGGCGATAAAGGTATAATGCTACAAGATGTTGCATCGGGTAAAAACACACTTGATGAGTTTGTGGCACAGTTTGATGCAAAAGCACTCTGTGAAATTGTTCGCGGCGAGGGCTTTGCCAGTCCAAAGGCAACCTATCAGGGCACCGCAAGCTGTTTTGCCGGCATTACGAAATCGTGGAGCGAAAAGGGAGTACCGGTGGTTACCACCTGCGATGGTCCAAGCGGTATCCGTATGGAAAGCAGCGCACTGGCTACCTGCATTCCTGTAGGAGCGCTTTTGGCATCTGCGTGGGCTCCCGAACTATTTGAGGAAATATATGATTGCCTTGCACAAGAGATGAAGCACTATGACGTTGATGTTTTGTTAGGACCCGGTATGAACATTCACCGCAGTGGTCTTTGCGGTAGAAATTTTGAATATTTTTCGGAAGACCCACATATTACCGGTGTTTATGCCGACAAAATATCCAGTTATTTAACTAAAAACGGCGTTTATGCCACCATTAAGCATTTTGCTGTTAATTCACAGGAACTTAACCGCAAGGATGAAAACGAGGTGCTTAGCGAACGCGCATTGCGTGAAATATATCTAAAGCCTTTTGAAATTGCTGTAAAGGGTGGTTCGGTTAATGCGATAATGACGTCTTATAATCGTATTAACGGTATTCATACATCGGGCAACTATGACCTTACTACAACCATTTTGCGTGATGATTGGGGTTACACAGGCTTCGTTATGACCGACTGGGGCACTACAATGGATGACCCTAATAACGGTACCGACACAAACACAAACCTTGCCACAATGGTCAAAGCTCAAAATGATATTTATAAGGTAAAGGGTGACTCTGCACTTTGTGAGGACGACCAGCAAAAAGCACTCAAAAGCGGTTATTTAACTATTGGTGAATTGCAACGCTGCGCTAAAAATCTTTTAAGCTTTACACTTAAAACACACGCTTTTAGAACAGGCAAAATAACAAATGTTAACGAACTGTCTGATGCGCATGAGTGTGTGTATCACAAAAATCTTCTTGATGTAGAGTTAAAAATTTGTACCGACCATTTAAAAATTTATCAGCATACGCCAAGAAGATGCATACAATTAGACTTGCAAGAAAGCGGTATGTATTGTGGTGAGATTTTATATAACTTAAAGGGCAACCAATTAGAACAAAAAGATATACTCATCTACGTTGATAATTGTCAGGGAATACGTATGGTGGGTATTGTAACCGACAAGCAAGAAAAACAGCGTTTTAGAATTTACGTTGACAAAAATTCTAAAATTTATTTTCAAGACGGTATAGAAGAATTTAATCTTTATAAACTTTAAGTTTAAAACGCTTGACAATGCACTATAAAAACAATATAATGTATAAGCCGCCAAAGTCGGCGGCTTATTATTGGGAGACGTATCGAAGTGGTCATAACGGGGCTGACTCGAAACATAGTCGGGTCTGTCACGACCGTATCTCCTTAAACCCTTTATTTATCGGGGTTTTCGTGACTTCGGTTTGCACTCTCACGATTCTGCATCTCGCAGTTTTCTCGCAATTTAGGTATCAAGGCTTTGCCTTTACAATTTTATATGGAGACGTATCGAAGTGGTCATAACGGGGCTGACTCGAAATCTTCTTCGCCAAACGGAAGACAATCTTCCAAAAAGCCTTTAACCGTGCGGTTTTCGGGCATCTGCCTATCACCGCATCACACAGAGTTCTAACGAGAATTCTAATACAACTGAATATTTGCGTTAATCTCGGTTTGCCGAGTTAACATATACGGAGAGGTATCGAAGTGGTCATAACGGGGCTGACTCGAAATCAGTTTGCGAGCAATCGCACATGGGTTCGAATCCCATCCTCTCCGCCAAAACGCCTTGGAACTGAATAATTCCAGGGCGTTACTTTTTGCTTTTATTGATGAATTCTGTTATAATAAAATCAGTTTGGAGGGATTTTATGAAATGTATTTATTGCAACAATGAATCAAATTTAACAGTATCTGATATTATTCCGTATGCACTAACCGGAGCAAAATTAAAAAAACGATTTGTATGTAAAGAACATAACGGCTTTACAAATGATAATTACGAAAATCAAATGATTAGACAACTTGATGTTTTTCGTAACAGATTAGGACTTACTGAACGTGATGGTGATCCTGTAAGGTATAAAGCTGAATTGAGTATTGGTGAATATACATTTCCAAATGTCAGCATATCTGACCATGCTTCTATAATGGACAATTCAAAACGAGTGTTTAGAACAACAGATGAGAACGGGAAAACAATTCTTGTTGGTAACAGAAGTGAATTGTTAAAAATTAAAGGCGCAACCGATGATAAAATCAAAGATATCAGTGCATCTGATTTTTCTGCTGTCAG
>SVOH01000001.1 GCA_015066515.1 Oscillospiraceae bacterium
GTTGTTTAATTTTCAAGGTTCGTTTAGCGCCCTTTTAGGCACTCCAAGCGCACCCTCTCTCAAAGGTGCCCGATTATATTACCACAACTGTTTCACTTTGTCAACACTTTTTTTCAAATTTTTTAAACTTTTTTTAATCTTTTTTTTATTCAACTTTTCGACACAATATATTGGGGTTTATATGGCTTTTACACCACAATCTTATATTAAAAAGCAGGCAAAATTTGCCTGCTTTTTGAAAATTATACTAAAAAGTTAAACGCGCCGATAGACTGTAAGAACAGCAGTATCATAAGAGCGGGCGCTATATACTTTATCATAACGGTATATAATTTTTTTCTGCCAAATTTGGCGCCGCTGCTTTCAACCTCATCAATAACCCATTTTGGCTTTACCACCCAACCAATAACAATGCAAGTAAGCAGTGATATTATTGGCATAAGCAAGCTATTGCTTATATAATCAAGCACATCGAGTAGGTTTTGACCCGTAGCGCCTGTTGGTAATGTTACACCAAAGC
Source organism: Oscillospiraceae bacterium (assembly GCA_015066515.1). Lineage (GTDB taxonomy): Bacteria > Bacillota > Clostridia > Oscillospirales > Acutalibacteraceae > UBA737. The sequence goes on from SVOH01000001.1 coordinate 521, forward strand.
TTAACACATTATAACCCAGACAAACCACAACGGCTGCAGCCGCTGCAATAACTGTTATAACTATACTTACTTTTTTGCGGCTTGATTTAAAGCTTTCCATACAAGCGCCTACTATTGCCTCCATAATAGATACGCTTGAGGTAAGTGCCGCAAAGGCTACCATTATAAAGAATGCGGGTCCGATTATGCGACCGGCAAAGCCCATAGCGTTAAATACCTGAGGTAGTGACTGGAAAATTAGTCCGGGTCCCGCCTTCATACCTTCGGTACCCATAAAAACATAAACTGCGGGCACAACCATAAGACCGGCAAGGAAAGCCACTATTGTGTCAAAGATTTCGATCTGAGCCACCGATTTATTAAGGTCAACATCTTTTTTAACATAAGAGCCATAGGTTATCATAATGCCCATAGCAACCGAAAGCGAAAAGAACAACTGACTCATAGCATCGAGCAGAACGCTCATAAAGGTCTTAAAATTGAGTCCTGTAAAATCAGGCTTTACATAAACCAAAAGTCCTTGCAAGCCTGTACGAACCTCACCGTTGGCATCGGGCTCGCTTTTGGTTGTGAGTGAGAACACGCTTATGCCAAGAATAAGGACAAAAAGCGCCGGCATTATAATTTTTGAAAAACGCTCAATGCCCTTTTCAACGCCGCAATAAACAATAAAAGCGGTTATTGCGAGAAACACAAGCATCCAAACAATAGGCGGTGTTTTTGATGTAATGAAGTTTGCGAAATAATCACTTGTTGCTGTTGCCGTAAACTCGGTTACCGAAGACACCATATATTTAAGTATCCAGCCGCCAATAACTACATAATATGTTATAATGATTGATGGCACAGCAAATGTAAACTTGCCCAGAAAGGACCATTTTGGATTTATGGTTTTAAAGGCATCAAGCGAGCTTTTGCCCGTTTTTCTACCAATAGCAATGTCGGTCATTAAAAGCGAAAAACCAAAGGTTAAAACCAAAATTAGATATACTATTAGAAACAGTCCGCCTCCTTGCTTTGCCGCAAGGGTTGGAAAACGCCAAATGTTGCCAACGCCGACTGCACTACCCGCTGCCGCAAGCACAAAACCAAGACTGCCGCTAAAACTGCTCTTTTTTGTTTGAGTTGCCATATTAAAATCTCCTAAAATAAAATAACCATTGTAAAACAATGGTTATTTTACCACTTTAACGCGCTAAATGCAATAGTTTTTTATTCTATCACAGTCCACTCCTGTATTCCATAATACTCAAGACATTCTACTGTGCTTGCGTCGATTTTTTCTCCCGGTAGTATAATCGGTATTGCGGGCGGACATATTGCATCAAAATGCGCTGAGATTTTACCGACGCAGTTTTTTATGGGTTTTTTTGCTTTTGCAGCGTATAACACCTCGTTTAAAGGCATATTTTTACCTTTTAGCGCAGGCGTGGGAGGCACTTGCTCTATCGCGTCATTTTTTACAATTTCTGACAATACAGCTTCGAGCTCGCAAAGCTTATTGCCGTTTTCAATCGATAACATAAAAACAATGTAGTCGAAATCACAAAATTCGCAAACAATGTTTTTTGCCAAAAGCATTTCTGCAATATCACAACCCGTATATCCGTAAGATTTAGTAGCAATTGTGATTTTAAGCGGTTCGTCTCCGCAAAGACAATATCCTGTTTTTGATAGCCGTGATTTTAATTGTTCGACATTTTTAATAAATTCTAACATTTTTTTGCCGTAACCGTCTGAAATATATTTATTCACAGCGTCAAGCGACTGCAAAATTAAATACGATGGACTTGTAGACGCAAAAATCCCTAAAGCGCTTTGCGCGTTGTCGGCAAAAAAGCTTGGCGCGGACTTGCCAATGTGCAGATATGCGCCGCCTGTAAGTGCAGGTAACGTTTTGTGCGCGGAATCACAGCATATATCGGCTCCTAGACTTATTGGATGAATATCCTTTGGTAAAAATTTTAAATATGCACCATGCGCATTATCAACAATTAACAATACATCGTATTTGTGACAAACCTCGCTCAAAGCTCTTATATCGGTTATATTTCCAAGGTAATCGGGGCTTGTAATGTAAATCGCCGTTGGTTTTTGTTTGGCGTCACGCAAATATTGGTCAAGAAAATTTGGTGTTATAACGCACGATATAACGGTTTGCGCACTTTTGGGCAACAGCCACTCAACATCAATATCTAAAAGCGCAGCAGCTGTAACAAAAGTTTTGTGCGCATTCCTGCCTGCAAATACAAGCGGCTTTTCGCCATTTTGTAAAGCATAGCATTTTACAAGATAAAGCATTGCGCGTATGCAAAGCGATGAGCCTTCGGTAGAATAAAAGGTTGCCCTTGTACCAAATAATTTCGTCGCGTTTTTTTGGCTTTCAGCTATTATTCCGTTAGCATTATACAAAACATCGGCACCATCAATTTCGGTTATATCGTATTTTTCGCAACCCAATACTTCGTTACCCTTATGACCCGGCATATGAAGGCGCAAGGAATTGCTGTCGGCATATTTTTTTACAAAATCAACTATTGGCGTGTTCATTACTGCTCACCAACGGTTTTTGCGGCTTCAAGCATAATGGCGCATTCCATTCTCTTGCGGAATAACTCACAACCATATTTATAAACGCCATTTACAGAACCTGTAGCGTGATAAGCGTTTGCGGCGCAACCTCCCGAGCAATAAAGTTTTGCCCAGCAATCCTTACACTCGGGTCTGGTGTAAACGTTGCAAGCGGCAAATTCATCCTGAACGGCAGTATTGTCAACGCCTGTCCATATATTTCCAAGCTTAAACTTTTCTTCACCGACAAACTGATGACAAGGGTAAAGGTCGCCCCAGGGAGTTACCGCCATATACTCAGTACCCGAGCCACAACCCGAAATACGCTTGTAAATACAAGGACCGCTTTTTAGGTCTAGCATATAGTGGTAGAAGGTAAACGGTTTGCCCTCGCGATGACGGTTTAGCATAAGCTCTGCCAACTGCTCATATTGCTCAAGCACAACGGGTAAATCCTCTTGTGTTAATGCAGATGGATCATCCTCGGCACAAACTACCGGTTCCATACTAAGCTCGGTAAAACCAAGACGCAGCATTTCTTTTATGTCATTTAAAAAGTCGGGATTGGCGTGGGTAAAGGTGCCGCGCATATAATAGTTTTTATTTCCACGCTTTTCAACAAAGTGCTGAAATTTTGGAACTATTTTTTCCCAACTGCCGTTGCCCGCAAAATCAACACGGTAGCGGTCATGCACTTCTTTTCTGCCGTCAAGGCTTAACACAACGTTACTCATTTCACGGTTTGCAAAGTCAATTACATCATCGTCAACCAGAACACCGTTGGTAGTAAGCGTAAAGCGGAAATTTTTGCCCGCTGGTTTTTCTATCTCGCGAGCATAAGCCACAAGCTGCTTAATCATATCAAAATTCATAAGCGGCTCACCGCCGAAGAAGTCAACCTCAAGATTGGTGCGCCCCGCAGAATTTTCTACCAAAAAGTCAAGTGCGCGCTTTGCGGTTTCAAGACTCATAATCGCACGGTCACCGTGGTATTTGCCCTGACTTGCAAAGCAGTATGCACAATTAAGGTTGCAGGTGTGCGCCACGTGAAGACACAACGCCTTTATAACACCGGCGCTTTTCTTTTTTAGGTCACCTGCCATATTTTCGAACGTGTCGGGTGTAAAAAGCTTGCCCGCCGCTTTAAGACTTTCTATGTCGTCACAGCATTCGTTTACATCGGCGGCGGTTATACCATTATATTTATCTAAAATTTTGGCGGTTATCTGCTCACGGGTGTAATTTTCATACATTTCAATAATATCATAAGCCACCTCGTCTACAAGATGAACCGAGCCGGAATATACATCTAAAACAATATTAAGACCGCCAAGTTTATAACAATGAATCATTATGTAATACCTTCCTACAAAAAGTGCCGCCATATCGGCGGCACTTAAGTTTTAATTATTCTTTATCTGCCTTTTCGCATTCCTGATTTGCAATACCGCAGCTGGTTTTGCAAGCAGACTGGCAAGAAGTTTGGCATTCGCCACAGCCGCCGTTTTTTGCGCTTTCGCAAAGATTCTTTGTTTCAAGTGTCTGAATTCTTTTCATTATAGTTTCCTCCAAAGAGATTATTTTTTTATCATTATATCACGGGCATTTTAAAAAATCAAGATATGTATTAATATTATGTGTTATATTTTCTTTTAAACCTTACACTTTATCTTGTATTTCTTTGCGCCAATTTTTGCGATAAGCAGCATACGTAAATCTTCAATGGTGCCGCCCGTGACAGTAGATTTGTCAACTATGTATGACTGGTTTGAATTTATATAAAGATAAATATATCCTTTTGTTTCATATACACGCCACATTGCATCATATTTAACAGCACTTGTTCCAGTGTGCAATCCATTGCCGCTTGTTTCAGTAACATCATTCTCGGTAAAAACAAAATGATTTTCGGAATTTTTAATAACTTTGTTTTTATTGTATCGTATTTTGGGTAACCCAAAATACACAAAAACTATAAAAGCATTCCAAAGCAAAAAAAGACAAAAGCTTGGCAATAAACCTGTCGTAAATGTTTGGCTAATAGCCGCAAAAGCAAAAACAAATATCATATATATTTCCATAAGTAAAATAAGAACATTAAAAAAACGTGCTCGACTTAAAACATGAAATCTATTAAATTTTTTAATCGTTTCCCAATCGTATTTAGAAGATGCCTTTATTTCCATATTATTCACCCACTAATTTTTTAGCAAAGTCGGCGAGCTCTTCATCACTGTAGAATTCTAAAGTGATAGTGCCCTTGCCCTTGCCTTTTGATTTAATATCAACCCTTCTGCCAAGCTCATTTTTGAGCGATATTTCAACCTCGCTGTAAAAATTTTTTTTTGCCGTAGGTGTTTTTTTAGTGGTCTTGGGCTTTGATTTTGTCATAGCCTCAAGCTCGCGCACAGATGCGCCTGCAAGCGCCGCTTTTAGCATTTCTGCGGCAATTTCATCACTGTCGGCCGCAAGTATTGCTCGCGCGTGACCCGCCGTAATATCACCGTTTTTAAGCGCCTCAAGAGCCTTGTCGTTAAGATTAAGTAGTCGCAGGGCGTTTGTAACGGCGCTTCGCGACTTACCAACGCTTTCGGCAACCTGTTCTTGAGTTAGATTATAAACGTCTATAAGTGTCTTATAACCCTGCGCTTCTTCAACGGCATTAAGGTCTTCACGTTGCAAATTTTCTATAAGCGCGATTTCATAATAGTTTTGATCGTCAAGCTCTTTTATAACAACCGGCACTTCTTGAATATCTGCCATACGGCATGCGCGCCAACGGCGCTCGCCTGCTACAATTTGATAAACTCCGCTTGAAGTAGGCCGCACAACTATTGGCTGAATGAGCCCGTGCTTTGCAATACTGTCAGCCAATTCCGATAAAGCATCTTCATCAAAATTTGTTCTTGGCTGGTTACGATTAGGCTCGATTTCGGAAAGCCTGAGGGTAACCACACCCTTTTCGTCAGTTGCATTTTCGTTAAACAACGCGTCAAGGCCGCGACCAAGACCGCCTTTTTTTATTGCTGCCATAAATTAACCCCTCCTGTTTCTCTTTAAAAACTCTTTTGCAAGGTCGTTATACGCAATGCATCCTTTAGCTCGCTTGTCATAATACTGTATTGGACAACCGTAACTCGGCGCCTCGGAAAGTCTTACGCCGCGTGGAATAACGGTTTTATAAAGCTTGTCTGCAAAGAATTTTTTAATTTCTCCTACAACCTGTTGCGTCAAGTTAAGTCTACCATCAAACATGGTAAGCACTATGCCCTCAATTTCAAGCATAGGATTATAAAGGCGCTTTACCTGACGAACCGACGCCATAAGCTGCGAAAGTCCTTCAAGCGCAAAATACTCGCACTGAATCGGAACAAGCACCGTATCCCCCGCGTTTAACGCATTGATAGTTATTAGCCCCAACGACGGCGGACAGTCAATAAATATGTAGTCGTAATTTTCTCTTATTGGCGCTAAAGCGTTTTTAAGCGCTGCCTCTCGATGTTCTACTTCTATTAAATCAACCTCGGCCGCCGCAAGATTCATAGAAGCAGGAATTATGTCAACATTTTTAAACTGAGTTTTTATTATTGCTGCTTCGGCTTTAGCACTGCCTATAAGAAGCTCGTAGGTAGTAGCTCCAACCTGCTTTTTGCTAATTCCATAGCCGCTGGTAGAATTTCCTTGTGGGTCAGCATCGACAAGCAAAACTTTTTTGCCCGCGAGGCCAATGCCCGCAACAAGATTTACCGCCGTTGTTGTTTTACCAACGCCGCCTTTTTGATTAACAACAGAAATTATTTTACCCAAAACAATAGCCTCCAAGTTTACTATATATGAAATAAATATATTATAAATATGTATAATATAAGTATAAAGACAACGATGTTTCACGTGAAACATTGTTGTCTTAATTATACATATAAATTGGCTTGTTGTAAATAGAAAATTTTATTTATCGCCCGAGCGAAAAACGAGCGACATTACAAAACCAAAAAATATAGCCGCCGTTATTCCTGCCGCAGTCGCTGTAAGACCACCGCACATAGCACCTATAAAGCCATATTGATCAACCGCTTCTACCACACCGTTTGCAAGTGAATATCCAAATCCCGTAAGCGGAACGGTGGCGCCCGCGCCCGCAAAATCGACAATCGGCCTGTAAACACCTATAGCTGTAAGCAATACACCGCTCACGACATACGTTACCAATATTCGCGCAGGTGTTAATTTTGTATAATCTATAAGAATTTGACCCAGCGCACAAATAAATCCGCCAATAAAAAACGCCTTAAGGCAATCTAACAATAAATCCATACTCACACCTCTATGTTTCACGTGAAACATTATTTAAATTTATTGTTTGTCGTCTTAGGCGTTTTATTCATCTGTTTTTAAGTCAAAGACTTTGTTAATGTACTCTTTTACGGCTTTAATATCAATGTTTTTAACCTTTACACTGTCGGCATTCTCGCTTCGTACCGTAAACTTTATCTTGCAGGTTTTAAATCGCCTGTCAGCCGGCGTTTGTGTAATTTTAATAACACCTATTTTATTCTTGCTACAATAAAGCTCGCGAATGGTAAATCCCGCAGAGCCCGAAGCCAACAAGTGCCGCCCTACACAAAGCTTACCATACTTGTAATTATGATAACAAACGCTTGCGTAATACAAATCTATTCCGAGCGCTGTTAACATCAAAAACAGCACAAGTCGGTCAAAATAAGGAAACATCAGCGCAAGAACAGCGCCTGCAGCCATAATCAGTAATGCAAATATAGCAGGTATATATAAAAAACGGTTTAAATTTAAAATTGTTTTCCGCGGCGTCAATGTATCTCCGTCGGGCTTTAAAAAAGGATAATGTTGGTTTAGCTGTTGTTCAAGTTCGTTGTGCCTTGCTACCGGAACCACAATCGCTCTCTCGCCTTTTGAATCTCCGTATCCACCTATAGATGCACGCATTGAATATTTTTTTATCAGTCGCATAAGCGGAGTTTGTTCAAAGCAAATATTGTTAACCTTTGATTTTTTAAAAACCGTTCTTTTGCGAACTATAATACCCGCCCGAACCTCAATACCTTTTTTTCCGCTTTTGAGTTTAAAATTTACATTTTTTAAGAAGGATATTAAAAATGAAACAAGGTAAGCAAATAACAATATTAACGTTACTGTGTTGACAATTGGTGGAAAAACATTATCAAAGCGCGAGGACACACTGTTTATTTCGTTAAGCAGCATATCCGATATAGCAATACCCAATAGGTCACTCGCTTTATTTATAATCGGTACACCAACTATTATACCTGTAGCTGCTGATGAGGTTGTTGCCGCAAGCAATGCAATTCTATAGGTTGAAAATTTAACAATCTCCTGTTTTTCGTGCCCGTAAATGTTTTTAAACAATCTTTTTGCATCGTCGGCGCGCATTTTTAATTCAAAATCGCTTTTTTGCGGCCTGCCCGCCTCAGTGTTGATTGCACAATCAACACATTTAAATAAATAACCTATAACGCCTTGCTTTAATGATATGCTGGAAAGTCGTGAAATTTCTATTACCGAACACGATTTAACTAAAAATCCTTTTCTAATTATTATATATCGATCGTTTGTTGTAATTGATATAGAATACCAACCCCAAAAGGCAATTATGAGCACAAAACCAAAAGCAATGAGCTCTAAACTTAACAAACCGTCAATTTCACCGTTAGTAATATATTGTATTAGTGCCCGTAAAAGCGGCAGTATTAAAATAAAAAGGTACGGTTTCATAAGTCGTAATATCATTATTGGGTGCGCTTTAAAGGTTGTTTTAATCATTAGGCTTCACCTTTAGGTTATCAAGCAAAAAATCAGCATTAATATTATCTATTTCAGGTATAAGCATCCACCCGCGAGCCGCCTTTAGCATTACGCATTTCATTTTCATTAGCTGCGATAGCGGAGTTGTAAAGCTTTGTGCAAACACAAGACGCGGAAAAGGCATAATATTAGTCGTTTTAATTATAATTCCTTTTGTAATTGCTATAGAATTCTCGTCAACCGTGATTTTATAGCTTTTAAAATAAAAGGGAACATAAACAAAAGCAAAAACAAGGCCAATTGTGGCAATTATTGCCGCAGGTAGTAAAAACCACAACGTAAAACGGCTAAAAAAGGCAACTGCCGCACAAACGCATGCAAAGGCAAACACAAGTCGTGTCTGCCAGAGTATTCTCGTCTTTTTGGGTAAAGTAAAGGTCATATATACACCTCGTTTACTTTTTTATTTTATCCCAATATGCTTTAAAGGATTGCTCGTTTTTATTATCGCCAAATTTATAATACTTTTTATCCTTTATATTATCGGGTAAATATTGTTGGTTTACATAATGCATAGAGAACGAGTGTGGATAAAGGTAGTGCTGGCCTTTTATCTCGGCATCTTCACCGTCGAAGTGCTTGTTTTGTAAATGGCGCGGTATGTCACCGCCGATGCCACGTTCAACATCACCCATAGCTGTGTTTATTGCCTCATAAACCGAATTAGATTTTGGAGCAGTTGCAACCAGAACAACTGCATTTGCAAGAGGAATGCGAGCCTCAGGCAAGCCCACGCTCATTGCGGTATCAACGGCCGCCTTAACTATGGGAATTATCTGGGGATATGCAAGTCCAACATCCTCATTTGCGCACACCAACAATCTACGACAAGCGCTTGGTAAATCGCCCGCAGCAAGCAGTCTTGCAAGATAATAAACAGCAGCATCAGGGTCAGATCCGCGCATAGATTTCTGATAAGCAGAAACTATGTCGTAGTGTGCATCGCCCTCTCGGTCATAGCGCACCGAATTGCCGTCTAGTATTTGTTCTACTATCTCATCCGACACTTCAACGTTATCTTCATTTATGGTTAACATAATGCACAATTCTAACATATTGAGCGAACGGCGAACATCTCCTGCGGCGGCACGGGCAATTTTATTTATGCTATCGTCGTTTGCACCTATTTCTTTACCATATTCTTCGCTTAGTATCTTTATTGCGCGCTTAAGAAGCGCAGCAATATCCTCGCTTGAAAGTGTCTTGAATTCAAACACTGTCGAACGGCTGAGTATTGCGTTATAAACGTAAAAATAAGGATTTTCGGTGGTTGATGCAATAAGCGTTATATCCCCGTTTTCGATATAAGACAACAGTATTTGTTGTTGCTTTTTGTTAAAATACTGAATCTCGTCAAGATAAAGCAAAATGCCGCTCGACGCCTCCATAGTACCTATTTCGCCTATTATTTCCTTGATGTCGGCGGTTGATGCTGTAGTGGCGTTTAAATAACAAAGCTTTTTTCCGGTCTGTGATGCAATAATCTTGGCAACAGTGGTTTTTCCAACCCCTGACGGACCGTAAAATATTAAATTTGGTATATCGCCCGACTCTATTATTTTGCGCAGTATTTTACCCTCTGCCAAAAGATGTCGTTGCCCCGCAACCTCATCAATAGTAGTGGGTCTTATTCTATCTGCAAGTGGTGTCTGCATAGCACAGTACTCCTTATAGTATATTATTACTATTATTTTACAATAAAACATATTCTTTTTCAACCTTAAAAGACATATTTATGTCTTAGGTGAAAACACATGAAAAAGACAATATTTATTAAAAACGCCGCTATTCTTACCGTATCATCTTTAATCTTAAGATTTGCGGGTATATTTTTTAAGGTATGGCTGGCGGCAAAGATAGGCTCCGAAGGCATAGGTCTTTACCAACTTGTGTTTTCGGTGTATATGTTTTCTGCAACCTTTGCTACAAGTGGAATTTGTACCGCGGTAACACGACTTGTAAGCGAAGAGTTGGTAGTTGGAACCAAGCAAGGCATCAAACGAATATTAACGCGTTGTATACAGTTATCGTGTGTTATAGCCGTAATTTCAATAATCGTTTTATACTTTGGTGCCAAATTTATATCCGTAAATATTTTACACGACTCGCGTGCCATACTCTCACTTAAAACTCTCGCCTTTTCACTCCCCTTTATGGGAATATGCAGTTGTATCAAGGGCTATTTTATGGCACGGCGAAAAGCCGCTCCGTCATCAAGTTCACAACTACTTGAGCAGTTAGTGCGCATTATTGTGGTTGTGTTAATAATTAGTTCCTATAAAGCATTAAAGCTGGAATACGCTTGTGCTGCTGTTTTTGTAGGCGATACACTGGCCGAAGCCGCATCGTGCCTTTACGTATATATTCGCTATAAAATTGATTTCAAAAGATTGAGTGTCAATTCATCCGTCGACCGTCAACCATACAAATTATTGCCCGCCATATCGCATATAGCATTACCCATAAGCACCGGCAGATATTTAAATTCCCTGCTACGTATGATAGAAAACATACTTGTTCCAATCTGTCTTGCAAAATCTATAACAAGCGGTAACGGAATATCGCTTTTTGGTATGATAAAGGGTATGGCTCTGCCAATTTTGTTTTTTCCGTCAACGTTGCTAAGTTCTTTGTCTACCCTACTGCTTCCCGAAATGTCAGAGGCGGCAATCAAGGGCAGAAAAGCGGTTGTACAAAGTATTTCTTATAGAATAATTAAACTCACAAGCCTAATATCAATAATTTTTTCCGCACTGTTTCTTGTAACGGGCGAAAGACTAGGTACAATTATATATAAAAGCCATGAGGTTGGCTTTTTGCTGCAAGCACTGTCCCCTATAGTTCCGTTTATGTATTTAGACGCTATTTGCGACGGCATATTAAAGGGTCTTGACCAACAAAAATTCACCTTTAGAACAAGCGTTAGCGATTCTGCAATAAGAATCGTATTAATATTACTGTTTTTAAAAAGATGGGGAATATACGCCTTTATAGGTATTATGTATTTTTCAAACCTTTTAACAGGCACATTAAATATACGCAGGTTAATTAAGGCAAGCGGCCTAAAGCTTAATTTGGTTCAAACCTTTATACTACCTGCTTGCGGTGCTTTTTCTCTGTGTTTGGGAGTTAATTTGATTTTACGCTCACTTTTAAACATTCCAAATATATTATATACAGCTATTCTTTGCGTAATATGCCTCATCTTTTATTTTGCATACCTGTATGCGCTTGGTATAATCGATTATGACGACATAAGCTTTATAAAACAAAAATAAAAAGGAGGGGATTCACCCTCCTTATATTTTTATCTTTTTTGCAACAAAATTCGCCAGAAACACCAAAATTAAATCCTTAAACAAAAACGGTAAAGATGCACTTATAAAAGACACCCATATATTATTGCCCGACACAACACAAAATTGTATTACTCCCGCTATATGACATATCAAAACCGAAAGAATCATAAATAAACACTTAAAAAATTTTTTCTTGAGTTTTGAAGCTATTCCACACAAAATTGTAGTGAATAAAAATCCCCACAAAAATCCGCCCGAAACACCAAATAACACTCCAAACCCACCAGAAAACTGCGAAAATACAGGCAACCCGATACCACCAATGGCAATATATGCAATAACGGCCACAGCGCCCCACTTGGCGCCCAAGCAAAAGCCCGCCAGACATACAGCAAACATTTGCAAAGTAAGATTTATACCAAAGGGTGTAAAAATTGATATCCATGCCGACGCCGAAATAAGCGCTGTAAAAATTGCAGTTAATGTCAATAGCTTTATCTTTGACTTTTTCATATCTGCAGTTGCTCCATACCAATTATTTGTATTTCACCGTGCGATAGTTTTTCCTCTTTACCATCGTGTTTTACAATCAAATTGGCGCCATCATCTATGTCAACAACCACACCTCTACAGGTGGTGCCGTCTTTGGTGTAGGTGATTTCCTTGCCCGTAAGAAAAGATCTTTCACGGTATTCCTCAATAAACTCTTTTTGGCTTAAAGACCTATAAAATTTAAAAAAACAATTCAAAAACTCTATGACGACTCGCTCTTTTTTTCTGTTTTTAAACACAATCCTGCTATCTTTGTTAAAAACACCGCTTGCAAGAGGTAAACTCTCCGGAAAACCATTTTTAGGCGTAAATAAATTTATTCCAACGCCTAAAATCGCATAGTTTAAAAATCCATTTTCTTTAAATGCACCCTCGGTAAGTATTCCACACACCTTTTTATCGCTTATATAAACGTCATTTACCCATTTGATTTTACACTCTTTGCCGGATATATATTCTATTGCGCGAGCGGCGGCAACTGCAGCTGCAACGGTTATAAAAAGGGTGTCGCAAGCGTCTTTTTGCGGTCTTAATATAACCGAAAAATATACTCCGCCTCGCTCTGACAAAAATGTACGGCCAAGTCTGCCCTTGCCTGCGGTTTGCTTTAAAGCACATACAACAACGCCCTCGTCGCAACCGTTTGCGGCGAGTTCTTTTGCAATTGTATTGGTAGAATCCACAGTATCAAAGCAGTACACCTTGATGCAATCTGTTCTTTTTTTTATGATTTTGGAATTTAATTTCACTTAAGATTTCTCGCTTTTATACTATTTGTTACATAATAACATTTTTGCAGCTACGATTCAACACCAATTATTAAAATTATTATATAAAACAGTTGCAAAAAAATAAAACAATCGTTATAATGTTACTGAATAAATTATAATTATTGGTGATATTATGGCAAAACAAGAAAAATTAGTTAAAGCAATTACATCTATGGACGAGGATTTTGCAAAATGGTATACCGATGTGTGCATTAAAGCCGAGCTTATCGACTATGCATCGGTTAAAGGTTGTATGATTATTCGTCCTTACGGTTACGCTATATGGGAAAATATTCAGCACATTATGGACGGTATGTTTAAAGAGCTTGGCCACGAAAACGTGTATATGCCAATGTTTATACCGGAAAGTCTTTTACAAAAGGAAAAGGATCACGTTGAAGGTTTTGCGCCCGAGGTTGCGTGGGTAACCCACGGCGGCGCCGAAGAACTTGAAGAGCGTCTTTGTGTGCGTCCTACCTCTGAAACGCTTTTCTGTGACCACTTTAAAAATATTGTTCACTCTTACCGCGATTTGCCAAAGCTTTATAATCAATGGTGTAGCGTGGTTCGTTGGGAAAAGACAACACGTCCGTTCCTTCGTTCACGTGAATTCTTGTGGCAAGAGGGTCACACCCTACACGCAACTGCCGAAGAAGCAAGACAAGAAACCGAGCAAATGCTAAATGTTTATGCTCGATTTGCACAAGAGGCTCTTGCTATGCCTGTTGTAAAGGGTCAAAAAACCGACAAAGAAAAATTTGCAGGTGCCGAAGCTACCTACACCATCGAAGCACTTATGCACGACGGTAAGGCTCTGCAAAGCGGTACATCACACTACTTTGGCGACGGTTTTTCACGTGCATTTGAGGTTCAATATACTGATAAAGACAACCAGCTTGTTCACCCACATCAAACCTCTTGGGGTACAACCACCCGCCTTATCGGCGCGGTTATTATGACCCACGGTGACGATAACGGTCTTGTTTTGCCGCCCGCTATTGCACCAATTCAGGTTGTAATTGTTCCTATTGCATCTCACAAAGAGGGCGTTGTAGAAAAGGCAACCGAGATTTGCAACACACTCAAAAAGGTTTGCCGAGTAAAGCTTGATAACTCAGACCAAACACCCGGTTGGAAGTTTGCTGAATACGAAATGAAGGGCGTGCCTCTTCGTCTTGAAATTGGTCCTCGCGATATTGAAAACAACCAGTGTGTTGTTGTTCGCCGTGATAACCGTGAAAAGATTTTTGTAAATCTTGACGAACTCGAAATCCGCATACCCGAGATTTTGGCAGAATATCACGATGCGCTATATAACAAGGCACTCCAGCGTCGCGAAACAATGACATACGATGCTAAAAACCTTGACGAAATGAAAGAGATTGCCGACAACAAACCCGGATTTATCCGTGCTATGTGGTGCGGTGACCGCGAATGTGAAGACAAACTTAAAGAGGTTGCAGGCGTTACCTCGCGCTGTATTCCTTTTGAGCAAGAACATATTGGCGACACCTGTGTTTGCTGTGGTAAAAAGGCAACCAAAATGCTCTACTGGGGCAAAGCATATTAATAAAAGCAAAAGAGTTTCCGCTACTACTTTGCGGAAACTCTTTTTTTATATTCCTTTGGTGTTAAACCAACGTATTTTTTGAAAATATTGGTAAATTGTGAGGATGAATTAAACCCACTATCAAAAGCAATATCTGTAATTCTTAGATTAGAATTTTTTAGCAAACGCTTTGCGTGCTCAATTCTTTGATTTGTAAGATACGCATACGGCGACAGGCCAAATTGTTCTGCAAACAAATGTCTAAAGCGGTCATAGCTATAGCCGTTGCTTTTCGCAAGAAATACAAAATCTATTTGCTCGTTTATATTAGAGTCTATATAATTAAGCACCTTTTCCCAATTTGTACGACTATGAGCAACTTCAAAAGTATTTTGGATTTGTGTAGCAACAAGAATTGCTTCGGCAAGGAAAATTTCTACCATTTGATTTTTGTAATCGCTTTGTTCAAGCGACTGCTTTCTAAGATTTAGCAAGCACGACAACAATCTGCCGTCAATATCACAAAACAAACCCTCTTTTAAAGCTACGCCTTCTATATCAAAGAAAAAATGCATCCAAATTATATCGCACGGCACAGGATCGTATTCGTTGTGAGGTGTTCCCGATTTATAAAAAGCAAAATCCCCAGATTTATAGCTTAAAGTTTGTCCGTTTATCATTGTGGTTCCGCAACCAGATATAAAATACACAAGCTCATCATATTTATGAGTTTGTGTATTGATTTTTATCGGCACAGAATGTTTAACTCGGTGTATTTGCTTTAATTTGCATTCCATCATCTTTTTCACCCGACTATATTTTATCACGTAATACAGGTCGTGTAAATAGCCAAAATTTAAATTTTAATAACCTAATTTAAATATATTATTGTTTTTCTTTATGATAATATTAACTTGGTGATAAAAATGAAAAATATTTTTTGTGTAGACATAGGCGGATCAAAGTTAATTTGCGGCGTAGTGACCGAAGACGGAACAATAATAGATAACTGTCGCTTTAATTATCATAGTGATTATGGCATTGAAGATATTCTTTCGTACATAAAAGAAGGATACAACAAGCTAAAGCATTATGAATTATCTGCTTGCGGAGTTGCGGTTCCGGGACTTTGCAACTATAGCAGTGGTAAATGGCTTTACTCGCCGTTTTCAGGGCTCTGTGACACACCAATTGTAAAACTTATAAATGATATAACCGGTCTGCCCACTTTTGCCGACAATGACGTTAACATATCTGCCCTTGCCGAAAAATATTTCGGCGTATGCAAAAATGTCTCTGACTTTTTGTGGGTAACCGTTAGCAATGGTATTGGTGGTGGTCTTTATCTAAACAATACGCTTTATCGTGGGCAAGGACTTTCAGCCGGAGAGATTGGCCATTTTATTTTAGAAGAAAATGGTCGCAAGTGTGGTTGCGGTAGTCGTGGTTGCCTAGAGGCGCACGCATCAGGCGCATCTATAGCGGCAATATACAACGAAACAACAAATAAAAATCTAACCGCAAAAGAAATTGCAGATCTTGCTCGCAATGGTAACACCGACGCGCTTGCCGTTTGGCAGGATGCCGGCGCACACATAGGCAAAGCCGTATCTTATGCCGTTAATCTTTTAAATATAAATACCGTCGTTTTAGGCGGTGGCGCAGCCGAGGCGTTTGATTTATTAGAGCCGTCCGCAACCAAAAGCTTAAACGCAAACCTATTCACAAAAGCAAATCCAAACGTCAAAATATTACACTCTGCACCGGGCCGTTTTGCCGCCCTTATGGGTTGCGCCGCATTGGTGCTTGAAAACGAAAAGGAGAAGAAAAAATGAAAAACGTAATTTTAGACTACGTAAACGACATCCGCGCTTTGTGCGACAGTCTTGACACCGAGCAACTAAATGCCGCTTGCGAGTTAATGCTCGAAAGCTACAAAGCAGGCAAAAAGATTTTTGTTGCAGGCAACGGCGGCAGTGCAGGTACCTCAAACCATTTTTGTTGTGACTTTGGCAAAAACGCGGTCAAAGGCGACGATCACCGTCCAAAGATAATTTCTTTATCTGCTAATATTGCAGTACTTACCGCATTAGGCAACGATTTTTGCTACGCTGAAGTATTTTCACAACAACTTAAAAACCTTATGGACGATGGCGACCTTGTGCTTCTTATATCAGCAAGCGGTAATTCGCCCAATATAGTAAGCGCTGCAGAATATGCAAAATCTCGTGGAGGAAAAGTTATCGGATTTTCGGGATTTGGCGGTGGAAAACTCAAGGAGCTTTCCGATATAAACGTAAATATACCCTCGACGTCTTACGAACAAATCGAAGATTTACATATGATGCTAACACACATCATAGTTTGCTACTTTAAGGCATTGGGACTAGAATAATGAAAAAATTAAAATTCAACAAATCAGGTCTTGCCATATCTCGTCGCGTTGCAGCCGAAGGTAGCGTACTACTTAAGAACGAGAACGTTTTGCCGCTTAAAAAAGACACCAAAATTGCTCTCTTTGGCAGAAATCAAGTCGACACTTATAAAGGTGGCGGCGGTGCCGCTGATCTTTGGGCAGTCAAGTGCCAAAACTATGCCGATGGACTAGAAAAACTTGGTCGCGTGTATAAACCGCTACTTAAAAAGTATCGCGATACGTAGGCCGCAAACCGTGACCCTTCGCTTGGTAAATTTCATCATAGCTTTAACCTTCACAAGTATTCCTTGCCCGAGATTCGCCTTACAAATAGCGAGGTCGAAAAGGCGGCCAAGTCGTGTGATACGGCAATTATTTTTATAGGTCGATTTGCAATTGAAGGTAGAGATATAAAAGACATTGCCGGCGAATATCGTATCACCGACCAAGAAGAACAAATGATAGCGCAGGTAACAAAACATTTTCAAAAAACTGTGTTGGTGCTTAACATTCCATGCGCATTTGATTTGCAATTTCTTGATAAATATAATTTTAGCGCCGTTATTCACAACTTTTACCCCGGTCATTTAGCGGGTTACGCTATGGCAGATATTCTTTACGGCAACGTATCGCCTTGTGGCAGATTGCCGTTTTCTTGGACCAAGACCGCCGACGAATATCCTACAAACGAGGATCTTTCTACCGATAAAATCATCTATAGCGAAGGGCTTTATATGGGCTACCGCTATTTTGACACATTTAAAAAGGACGTTGCGTTTCCATTTGGCTTTGGTCTTACTTATACCAACTTCAACATAGAAACGGTTTCTTGCGACATTGAAAAAACTATTGTAAGTTTAAAAATCAAAGTAACAAACTGTGGTAAGCACCGCGGTCGCGAGGTTGTGCAATGTTATCTTTCGGCCCCCGACAGCGAGTTAGAAAAGCCCTATCAAGTTCTTTGTGCGTTCGATAAGACCGAATGGTTAAAACCTAACACAAGTGAGATTTTAACCATTAAGTTTGATTTGCTTAAATTTACGTCTTTTAGTGAAAAAATGGCGGCTTATATACTCGAAAAAGGCGATTACATTGTTCGCGCGGGCAAAAACTCGCGAGATAATGCGCCCGTTTGCAAAATCAATGTAAAAGATACATTTATTCACAAAAAAGTCGTTAACCGTTTACCTTTAAACGAAAAATTTGACGAACTTAAAAAGCCAAACACAAATCAAGAAAACTATGCTGGTCTTTTGTGCTTGAATGCCGATTTTGACGGCATAGAAACGCTGGATTTAACGAACACACCCGAATATAACGAGCTTGAAAAAACAGGTGATTACACCTTCGCCGACGTGCTTTGCGGTAAATGTACCGCACGCGACTTGGCAGCGTGTCTTTCTGACGAGCAACTAGCATTACTGCTTACGGGTGACGGCTTTGAAAAACAAAAAACGTTAGGCCTTTCTCTCGAGCCGCTTGTTGAGGGAGAGGGTACCCACACTCATCAAATTACCGAACTTGGTATTCCGTCAAGCGTTATGCAAGACGGACCAAACGGCGTGCGCGCTACAACCTTTGTAGCACCCCCTGTACCACCCGATTACGAGCTTTCGGGCCGAGATTGTGTCTATTACCCAAGCGCTATTGCCCAGGCATCAACCTGGGACACCAAACTTATCGAACAAATGGCGCGCGAGATTGCAGTTGACCTTGACAAAATTGGTTATAACGGCCTTTGCGCTCCGGGTGTTAATTTACAACGTAATGTGCGATGTGGAAGGAATTTTGAATATTTTTCTGAAGATCCTTTTCTTTCTGCACAAATGGCAGTAAGTGTTATAAAAGGCGTTCAAAACAACGCTGACGGCACCCCATCAAAACGATATACTGTTTTAAAGCATTTTGCCTGCAACAATTCGGAAGATATGCGCACTACAGGCGACAGCATTTTAACCGAGCGCACCGCAAGAGAACTTTATTTGCGTAGCTTTGAGTATGTACTGCAAGAAACTACTCCTCTTTCAATAATGGCGGCGTACAATAAAATAAACGGTGTCTTTGCTGCAGCAAACAAGGATTTGCTCGACGGAATATGTCGATACGAATGGGGATATACCGGTTGGATTATGACCGACTGGGATGTTTGCGCAGATGATGCCGCCTGTTTGTCGGCTGGGTGTGACACCTGTATGCCGGGTCAATACAAAACCTTTAAAGAACTAAACCAAAACGGCCTTACACGTGCCGTGGCACAGCAACGCACCACAAGACTTATAGCTCATCTTGCAAAAACAAAACACTATTTTAACGGCAAACTCCAAAACATATAAAAAAGGCTGCTACCTATGTAGCAGCCTTGCTTTTTTAATCACAGCATTCGTCTTTTTTTGGTGCCTTTTTTGGCTTTGGCGCAGGTTGTGTGTTATCGCCAAGACCTGTAGTTTCAGAGAATATTGCGTTGTTTGTGACAGCCGCTACCGCATCGGTAGGAATAATAAGCTTAGCGGCGGTGCCGTTTGACATATTAACGAGAGCCTCGTACTTTTTAAGTTCAAGCACAGCGGCGTCGGCACCTGCTTCTCTTAATGCGATAAGACCATCGGCCTCAGCCTTTTTAGAAAGATATATAGCCCTTGCTTCACCCTCGGCACGTGCTATTCGCGCGTCACGTTCACCTTCAGCTTCAAGTATCATTGCCTGCTTATCACCTTCGGCACGAGTGATGGCTGCTGCCTTATGACCCTCTGCCTGTAAAAGTGTTTCACGGCGGTCACGCTCTGCCTTCATCTGTTTTTCCATCGCGTTTTGAATTTCTGCCGGCGGAATAATGTTTTTAAGTTCAACACGGCTTACCTTCATACCCCACTGGTCAGTAGCTTCGTCAAGTATTTCAGCCATTTTGGTGTTTATAATGTCACGTGAGGTAAGTGTACCGTCAAGCTCCATCTCACCAACAATATTACGAAGTGTGGTAGCAGTAAGATTTTCAAGCGCGCGGATAGGATTTACAACACCGTAAGAGTACAACTTAGCATCAAATATACGGAAGAACACAACCGTATCAATCTGCATAGTAACATTATCTTTTGTAATAACGGGCTGTGGAGGGGAGTCCATAACCTGCTCTTTTAATGTGATTTTATTAGCAATTCTTTCAAGGAAAGGCACCTTTACGTGAATGCCTGCATCCCAGGTACACTTGTATTTGCCCAAGAACTCAATGACATACTGCGTCGCTTGGGGAACTATGCGCACGTTTGGAATAATAACTACCAAAAGAATTACTACAGCAAAAATAAACCAACCCATAAGATAACCACCTTTTTTATTTAAAAATTATTTTATCAAAGCTGCAGACAGCTTTTTATTGGACGAAACAACCGGAATAAACTGAGTTACAGAATCTATAAAGTGCTTGTTTTCTCCGAGTGCTGCAACAACATTTGCTTTAACAACGTCGTCATTTACGCACGCCGCCGCAACTACCGCCACAATTGTGTTTACGGTGTCACGATCACCGTGTAAATATGCTGTTTCAAAAACGTCAAAAAGCTTTTTAACACTCTTTTTATTATTCTCGTTCATCACATCCTTTATTTGCGGAACTAATTTTTCACCAAAGAAATTAAGATACAAGAAATTGCCGTAAACGGTTACATGAGCCTTGTACTCATCTTTAAGAGCAGGGAAAACATCAAGCATTTTTTTGGTAAATGCTGTAATGTTATATGTGCCATCCTTTGACACAGTAGGCAAATCAACGGCGCTTGTTGTAGTCGCACGCTTAGTTTTGATGCCAAGTTCTGATTTAAGGGTTGATGTAAAATCAATGCCTACGGCCTCTGCATCCTTTGCATTCTGGCTATCGTCAAAAAGCCACGCACTTGCTTCTCCCAAATTAAAACTGCCGTCCTCTTCAATGTCGGCGGTTTTTAAAACATACATTTGACGTTCTTCGCTATATTCTACCTTTACAGCCTTTTTTTCGTTTTTATAAACGCCGTCTACCTCTTTAAAACCGTTTTCATCAAAAAAAGATTGCATTTCAGCGATTACGTTTTCTAAATATCTGTTATCCATTATAAATAAACCTTCCAAAAAATGATATTTTTTATATTGTAACACAAAAAGATGCGTTTGTCACCAAAAATTTCTTGAAAGAACTGTTAATATTTTATATAATGAAACCATTAACAAATACAAGGTGATATTTTGAAAATTTCGAACAAAAGAGATTTAAAAAGCGTTTTAGAATCTGAAGGCTTTTCTTTTAAAAAATCCTTGGGTCAAAACTTTTTAATAGACGATACCGTGTGTCCCCGTATGGCCGAGGCCGTGTCGGGCGAAAATGTTGGCGTATTAGAAATAGGTCCAGGGGCCGGTGTGCTTACAGCGCAGCTATCACGCGCTTGTAAAAAGGTGGTGTCGGTGGAACTTGATACCCGATTAAAACCCGTGCTTGAGCAGACACTTAGTGGTTGCGATAACGTAAAAATAATATGGAACGATATTTTAAAGGTAGATTTAAAAACCGTTTTGGCAGAGGAGTTCGGTGATTGCGATACAATAAATATATGTGCAAATCTACCCTACTATATTACCTCGCCGGTTATAATGATGCTTCTTGAAAGTAATTTACCTATAAATAAAATTGCCGTTATGGTGCAAAAAGAGGCTGCAGACCGCCTTTGCGCCGAAGTGGGTTCGCGAGATGCGGGTGCGGTTACGGTAGCAGTAAACTATTATGCCACTGCCAAAACGCTATTCGGCGTGCCGAGAAGTAGCTTTTTGCCACCACCAAACGTTGATTCAGCGGTAATAGAGCTTACGTTGCGTGACAAACCGCCTATAGAGGTAAAAGACGAAAAACATTTTTTCAGACTTGTAAAAGCCTGCTTTGCGCAACGAAGAAAGATATTGCTTAATACAGTATGTAACACTATGGGCATCAGCAAAGACGATTTTCGGTCGGTGCTAAACAAGGCGGGTATCAGCGAGACCGTCCGCGGTGAAACACTTACTATGGAGCAATTAGCCGCTATTTCAAACGCATTGTGTAAGTAATTTGTTTTAAATAAAATTTGTGAACTAAACCACGCAAGGAGGGCTTTTTATGTCATTTAATCCAAATGAAATGTTTGTCTTTCCAATAGACCGCGAACCGTACGCTTTTGAACAATGCTACGTGGATGAAAACGTTTTTTTGACACAAAATGCCAAGGCAGGTGTTTTGCCAAAATACGACGATATCAAGGATAAATTACCGAAACCTATATGGGAAGGTCACGATGATACAATAAATTGCTATAACCGCACATGGGAAATTGCATTCGGTAATCTGCGTAACGCCAACGAAAAATCACGCTTTGTTTCGGACTATATAGACTGTGCATTTTTCACTTTTTCGTTTATGTGGGATTCATCGTTTATAGTAATGTTTGGAAAATACGCAGGGCATATATTCAATTTTCAAAAAACACTTGATAATTTTTACTCTCATCAGCATAAAGACGGCTATATAGGCCGTCAGTTATTCCAAAAGCATTTTGGTCAGCGATATGCCAAGTATGACCCCGCTTCAACAGGCCCAAATATTTTGCCTTGGGCCGAGTGGGAATATTATTGCATAACGGGGGACACCAATAGACTGCGTAAGGTTTTTGCACCGCTTATGGCGTATCACAAGTGGTTACAGCTTAACCGCACTTGGCAAAGCGGCGGTTATTGGACTACAGGGCTTGCCTGCGGTATGGACAATCAACCAAGAGTAGATAAGCAGTATAGTCCGTTACTTTCACACGGATTTATGACATGGCTTGACGCCTGCGCACAACAGTATTTAAGCTGCGAAATACTTATAAAAATTGCCGATATTATAGGCCGCAGTGAAGAAGTAAAATGGCTTGAAGAAGAGCGCGAGCTTCTTGAAAAAATCATAAACAATCAAATGTGGGATGAAAAAACAGCGTTTTATTATGATATGCGACGAGACGGTACTCTTACCGATACTAAAACCATTGGCGCGTACTGGACAATGATGGCAGGTCTTGTGTCAGATGACCGCGCAAAACGATTTGTTGCTCATCTTGATAACGAAAACGAGTTTAAACGTCCTTTCAGAATACCGACGCTGTCGGCCGACCACCCCGAGTATCAAGAAAGAGGGGACTATTGGAGAGGTTCGGTATGGGCGCCCACAAACTATATGGTGCTTAAAGCGCTTGATAAATACGGTTATAACGATTTAGCCTATGATATCGCTTGTAACTACCTTGAAAACGTTGTAAAGGTGTTTGTAAAAGACGGCACAATTTACGAAAATTACGCACCCGAGTATATCGAGCGCGGCAGTCATTCACAAGGTGAATTTGTTGGTTGGACGGGTCTTGCGCCTATAAACATAATGTTTGAATATGTTTTTGGCATACGACCCGACGCACAGAACAAAAAAATAGTGTGGTATGTAAACCGACTTGAAAAACACGGTGTTAAAAATTATCCTTTGGGCGATAAACTTATTGACATTATTTGTGAAAAGCGCAATTCTGTAGACGAAACACCTGTTGTAACGGTAACAGGTGCCGACGATATTACAATAGAAATTGTGTGGAATGGCAAACGTATAACCGTGTAAAATAAATACTTGCAATTTTTTGAAACTATGATATAATACTAATACTAATTTGAATACAAATGCGATGATAAAGAAAAGTAACGTTGTACGTAACTTTAAGAGAGGGTGGCCTCAGGCTGTAAGCCACCTATTTTACCGCAATGTGAAGTTCCCTTTTGAGCAGTGCCGCTGAAAAATGCAGTAGGTGGCAACGGGTAATCGGTTCCGTTATAGACCGAAGAGAGTGTTTGCTCTTTGAGCGAAAATGCGGGTGGTACCGCGGAGTCAAGTGTTTACAGACTTCGTCCTGTTTTATGGACGGAGTCTTTTTGTTTTCCAAGGGAAAACAAAAAAGTAATAAGTAAAAGGTAATAGTGAATAGGTAATGTGTGCCTTACGGCACGGATATAAATGCTAATAAATTTCAAGGAGATAGATTATGAAACAACAGCTTGAACAAATCAAGACTGCGGCGCTCGAAGCCATTGCGGCTGCCGAGAACAGCGCCGACTGTGAAAATGTCAGGGTAAAATACCTTGGCAAAAAAGGTGAGCTTACCGCCATTTTAAAGATGATGGGCGGTCTCTCACCAGAAGAACGCCCAATTATGGGTCAGCTTGTAAACACCGCTAAGGCCGAGGTCGACGAGGCTCTTGGTGCGAAGGTTGCTGAAATGAGCGCAAAAGCCGAGGAGTTAAAGCTCAAGGAAGAAACCATCGACATCACAATGCCGGCAAAGGTGAATAAGACGGGTAAATTACATCCGCTTAATACGGTGCTTAACGATATGATAGATATTTTTCAGTCTATGGGCTTCGACGTGGTTGACGGCCCCGAGGTAGAGACCGACCACTACAACTTTGAGTGTCTTAACGTTCCTGCCGACCATCCTGCACGTGATATGCAAGATACGTTCTACTTGGCAGAAAATATTTTGCTTCGCACACAGACATCTGCCGCTCAAATTCGTACTATGGAAACACGCAAGCCGCCAATTCGTGTAATCTGCCCCGGTCGTGTGTTCCGTGCCGACGAGGTAGACGCAACACATTCACCTGTATTCCACCAAATAGAAGGTCTTGTTGTTGATAAGGGTGTTACAATGTGCGACCTAAAGGGCGTACTCGAGCAGTTTGCTCACGAAATTTACGGACCCGACACCAAGGTTAAGTTCCGTCCGTCCTTCTTCCCATTCACCGAGCCGTCTGTAGAGGTTGACGTTTCTTGCTCAGAGTGTGGCGGTAAGGGCTGCCGCGTATGTAAGGGCGCAGGTTGGATAGAAATTTTGGGCGCAGGTATGGTGCATCCAAATGTGCTGCGCGCTTGCGGTATTGACCCAGAGGAATATAGCGGCTTTGCATTTGGTATAGGCCTTGACCGACTTACAACCACACGCTATAAGATTAGTGATATACGTTTGTTGTTCGAAAACGACAAGCGATTCCTTGACCAGTTTTAAGAAAGGGGACGTTAGGTTATGAAAATTTCACTAAAAGCATTAAAATATTACGTGGATATAAACGTTCCCGTACAGGAACTTTGCGACCGTATGGTTATGGCAGGCTTTGAGGTTGAAAGCATTGAGTGTGAGGGCGAAAATATTAAAAATGTTGTTGCTGCTCGCATTGTAAAGCTTGAACCTCACACTGACAGCGACCATCTACAAATTTGCCAAATGGATATCGGCAAAGACGAGCTTGTTCAGATAGTAACAGGCGCACAAAACATAAAAGAGGGTGACCTCGTTCCCGCGGCACTCGACAACAGCGACCTACCAAACGGTATGCATATTAAAGCCGGCAAGCTTCGCGGCGTAGAGTCAAACGGTATGCTCTGTTCGGGCGAAGAGCTTTGCCTTACCGAAGAGGACTATGAGGGTGCAAGCGTTCACGGTATTCTTATTCTTAAAGGTGACTGGAAGCCGGGTACCGATATGCGTGAGGTTCTAGGTCTTGACGATTATATTATCGACTTTAAAATCACCGCTAACCGCCCAGACTGTAACTGCTTTATGGGCGTTGCAAAAGAGGCGTCTGTTGTTTTGGGCAGTGCTTATCATCCGCCCGTACCAAGCTATAAAACAGTTGGCGAAAACATAACCGATTATGTTGACGTAGAGGTTAAAAACTACGACCTTTGCCCACGTTACGTAGGTAGAGTGGTTAAAAATCTGCGCATTAAGCCATCTCCTGCTTGGATGCAAAAGGCGCTTACAGCATCGGGTATGCGACCAATTAACAACATCGTTGACATTACCAACTTTGTTATGCTTGAAACCGGTCAGCCAATGCACGCGTTTAACTATAATGATCTCGCCGACAAAAAGATTATTGTTCGTAATGCGGCAGAGGGCGAAAAGATTACTACACTTGACGGTAAAGACTACAATCTTACCACCGATATGCTTGTAATCGCCGATGGCGAAAAACCGTCCTGCCTTGCAGGTATTATGGGTGGCAAAGAGAGCGAAATCGAAGACGATACAAAGGATTTATTCCTTGAATGTGCTAAATTCCGCCGTGACAGCGTTAGAAAAACCGGTCGTGCACTCGGTATTCGCACCGAATCAAGCGGCCGCTTTGAAAAGGGCGTTGACATCGTAAACGTAGGCTTTGCAATGGATCGTGCGTTACAGCTTATTTGCGACCTTGACGCAGGCGATATTATCGACGGTGTAATCGATAAAAACGAGGGCCTCCCCGAAGATAAGATTTTAAACGTTACATCAAAGAGTATTGTCGAGCTTTTGGGCGTAGATATTCCCGAAAGCAAAATGGTAGAAATTTTAAATAGCCTTTGCTTGCCAACTACCGCAAAAGACGGTGTTTTAACCGTAAGGGTGCCGTCAATTCGCGATGACATAGAGGGCAGAGCAGACCTTGCAGAAGAGGTTATGCGTATATACGGCTACGACCACATTGTTGGTACACCAATGCGTGGCGACGTAATGCGTGGCAAAAAGCTACCCGCCCGCGTAAAGAGTGATAAAATGAAATCACTTCTTTGTGGTATGGGTTGTTATGAAATTGCAACCTACTCGTTTATAGCGTCGGGTGCGCTTGACACACTAAATCTCCCCGAAGATGATGCCCGTCGCAACGTAGTAAAGCTTATTAACCCACTTGGTGACGAATATTCTACTATGCGTACACAGCTTGTTACCAGTATGCTTACGGTTATGGCTACAAACATTAACCGTAAAATAGAGGCGGGCAGATTCTTTGAAGAAAGCAAACGCTTTATTCCAAAAGCTTTACCTGTTACTGAACAGCCCGACGAGCTACCGACACTTTGTATTGGTCTATACGGCAAGGATGAAGATTTCTTCACCCTTAAGGGTATTGTAGAAGAGCTTATGACACTCTTTGGTGCGCATACACAGTATAAGCGTTCAAACGAAAGCTATCTGCACCCCGGCCGTCAAGCAGAGGTGCTTGCAAATAACGTTTCGTGCGCAGTGCTTGGTGAGGTTCATCCTGCGGTTGCTAAAAACTATGACATCGACACACGTGTTTACGTTGCCGAAATCAAGCTCGATGTACTCTACGGCATAAATAAGCGTAAGGTCACCTACAAGCCTCTTCCAAAATTCCCTGCAGTTGAGCGTGACTTTGCAATGCTTTGTGACAAGGATATTCCCGTTGGTGATTTAGAGCGTGCTATTATATCGGGCGGCGGCAGATTGCTCGAGAAAGTTAAGCTTTTTGACGTATATCAGGGCTCACAAATACCAGAAGGCAAAAAGAGTGTGGCTTATAGTGTATGGCTCCGCTCTGCCGAGGGTACCCTTACCGACGCACAAATAGATGACGCAAGCCAAAAAATCATTGCTAAACTTGAAAAATTGGGCGCCGAATTGCGCAAATAAGATTAATTAAATAAAAATTAAGACAATCTTATTAAAATTTTTCTTGAATTTTTGTATAATGCAGTATAAAATAAAGATAATAATAAATTAGAGCGAGGTGCGTTATAATGAACGATAGAACCATGACCTTTTCTATAGGCGACCAGACGGAGCAAGAAATAAGAAACATTTTAACAACAGTTTATGATTCTTTAAAAGAGAAGGGCTATAATCCAATCAATCAGATAGTAGGTTATATTTTGTCGGAGGACCCGACCTATATCACCACCCATAATAACGCCCGCAACCTTATTCGCCGCATTGACCGTGATACATTGTTGCAGTCACTTGTGCGTTATTATCTTACCGCGTAAAATTAAAGTTTGCTTGAGCGAGGACTTTGTTCCTCGCTCTTTTTTGTGTTTTATACTTGATAAAAATCATATTATATGGTAATATAATATGAATACATATCGTTTGTAGAAAGGGGTAAGGTTTATGGCAGATAACCGCCCGATAGGCGTTTTTGATTCGGGACTTGGCGGACTTACCGTTGCTCGCGAAATAATGAAGCTGTTACCAAATGAAAACATAGTTTATTTTGGTGATACGGGACGTGTACCTTACGGTACAAAGGGTCGCGATACCATTCGCAAATATGCGCTTCAGGATGAACGCTTTTTGTTAAGCCACGACGTAAAAATGATAGTTGCCGCTTGCGGCACGGTGTCGTCTGTTGCGGCCGATACAGCAGAATGCTTACCCGTTCCTTTTGTAGAGGTTGTGTCTCACTCGGTGCGTGCGGCAGTAGCAGCTACCAAAAACGGTAAAATCGGCATTTTGGCGACCAGCGCTACCATAAACAGCGGTGCACATAAAAAGCAAATACTAGAATCCTTGCCAAGTGCACAGGTTGTTGAATCGGCAGGCACTTTGCTTGTACCTATAGTTGAAGAGGGCTGGACCGCACTAGACGACACGGTTGCTATAGAAACACTACGACGATATTTAAAACCAATGATAGATGCCGGTGTCGACACACTCATTTTAGGCTGTACACATTTTCCTGTGCTTTCAAGCATTATTCGTAACGTTTTGGGAAATACCGTTACGCTTATAAACATGGGCGAGGCTACTGCCAAAGCAATACAACAAATGCTCAATGGTACTAACAGTCTTAACGATGGTAAAAGTCCCACCGAATATAGCTTTTACGCAAGTGATAAAACAAAGTCTTTTGAAAAAACAGTAAAGGTATTGCTTGGCGATTACAACAAGGACTTTGAAATAGAACAGGTAGATATTGAAAAAATATGAAAAAGATTTTAGTAAAAGTAAAGGGTACACAGGTCATTGACGGGGAGAGCGCCGTTATAGAGCTTACCACCGAGGGCACACTTCGTGAGTTTGAGGGCGATTATATTATTACCTACTCAGATGACCCTACTGAATCGGGCACTCAAACAAAAACCCAGCTTACAATTCAAAAAAACGGTACCGTAATTTTAGATAGACGTGGAGATTTAAATTCACGACTGATTATTACCGAGGGCGAGAGAAATAACTGCCTTTATGCCATACCTCAAGGCAGTATGACACTTGGTATTTACGGCAAGCAGGTCAAAAGCAATATGTCCTCTTGCGGCGGTAGTTTAAAAATGGTTTATTCAATAGATATGAATCTCACACCTCTTAGCGACAACAAGGTAGAGATTTTTGTGGAGGAAAGATAAAATGTCAATTTTAGTTAGTGAATCAAAAAAGCAACTTAAAAATTTACTTATAAATGCGGCAAAAGCCGCAATAGAAAATGGCGAACTTTGCGAAGCGGAGCTTGCGCCCTTTAAAGTAGAGGTTCCCGCTGATCGCAAAAACGGCGACTATGCAGTAAATGCGGCTATGGTGTGGGCGCGCGGCTTTAAATCGGCTCCTCGTGCTATTGCCGAAAAACTAATGGCAAACATAGATTTTGACGGAACGTTTATTGAAAAATACGAAATTGCAGGCCCCGGTTTTATAAACTTTTTCTTGTCGGACAAGTATTATGCTAACATTGTTGCCGACGTTATTACAAAGGGTGACGACTACGGCAAAAGCAACTTTGGCGAAGGCAAGCGCGTGCTTGTAGAGTTTGTTTCTGCCAACCCCACAGGCCCTATGCACATAGGTAACGCTCGCGGCGGCGCATTGGGCGACTGCTTGGCGGCTGTAATGAGTGCGGCAGGTTATTACACCGAGCGTGAATTTTATATAAATGATGCGGGTAACCAAATAAATAAGTTTGGTTTATCTCTTGATTTAAGATATCAACAAATTTACGCCGACGGCGTTGAAATGCCTGAGGATTCTTACCACGGTGATGATATTATTGCTCACGCAAAGGCTTTTGCCGAAATAAATGGTGACAAGTATATGTCTGCCGACGAGGCTACACGCCGCAAGGCTTTGGTAGAATTTGCGTTGCCTAAAAATATTCAAGGACTAGAAGACGACCTTGGTAAATACCGCATAAAATATGATACTTGGTTTCGCGAGAGCACCTTGCACAACAACGGTGAAGCTGCTCGTATAATAGAACTGCTTAAGCAAAGCGGTCACACCTACATTCAAGAGAATGCCCTTTGGTTTAAGGCTACTGACTTTGGTTGCGATAAAGACTTTGTGCTTGTTCGCGCTAACGGTGTGCCTACCTACGTTGTGCCTGACATTGCCTACCACTACAACAAGCTTGAGGTTCGTAAGTTTGACAAGGCAATTGATATTTTGGGTGCCGACCATCATGGCTATGTGCCTCGTCTTAAAGCGGCGCTTACCGCCCTCGGTGTAGATGCTGACCGACTCGACGTTGTGCTTATGCAAATGGTACGTCTTGTGCGTGACGGCGAGGTTATTAAGGCTTCAAAACGTTCGGGTAAAGCAATTACACTCGTAACGCTTCTTGATGAAGTGCCGATTGATGCCGCAAGATTTTTCTTTAATTTGCGCGAGCCAAACTCTCACTTTGACTTTGACCTCGACCTCGCAGTAAGCGAGTCAAACAGCAACCCTGTTTACTATGTTCAGTATGCGTATGCCCGTATATGCAGTATTTTGCGCAACTTGGCAGAAGACGGCATTACAAAACGCGACTGCACCGCAGAAGAATTATGCTTGCTTAACGCTCCCGAAGAGCGCGAGCTTATTATTCATATTTCGGCTCTTACCGACGAAATTATTCAGTCGGCAAAATCTTATGACCCTGCGCGCCTTACCCACTATGTAAACGAGCTTGCTACCAAGTTCCACAAATTTTATGCGGCTTGTCGAGTTAAGGGTGACGACGAAGCGCTTACACAAGCCCGTCTTAACCTTTGCTTTGCTACAGGCATTGTTATTAAAAACGTGCTTGATATGATGAAAATTTCCGCTCCTGAGAAAATGTAAAAAGAAAGGATGACCTGCTATGAAAATGGATAATAGAAATCTTACAATGCTTATGGACCTTTATGAAATGACCATGGCAAACGGCATTATGCAAAGTGATATGCGTGATACTATCACATATTTTGATATGTTCTTCCGCCGTGTGCCCGACAATGGTGGTTATGCCATTATGGCAGGTATTGAGCAGCTTATAGATTACCTTAATAATCTACATTTTGATGATAGCGATATCGAATATCTAAAATCGCTAAACCTATTTTGTGATGAATTTATAGACTATCTTCGTGATTTTAAGTTTTGTTGTGACGTTTGGGCTGTACCCGAGGGTACACCAATCTTCCCGAATGAGCCTATTGTTACTGTACGCGGTCCCGCAGTTCAGGCAATGCTTATTGAAACGATGGTACTGCTTACCATCAACCATCAATCGCTTATCGCTACCAAGGCCAACCGTATAGTTCGCGCTGCAAAGGGACGTCCCGTTATGGAGTTTGGTGCGCGCCGCGCACAAGGTGCTGATGCCGCTTATTACGGTGCCAGAGCCGCAATAATCGGCGGTTGCGCAGGTACGTCAGACATTAAGACCGCAAAGGATTTTGGTACAAAGGCAAGCGGTACCATGGCTCACAGCTGGGTACAGCTTTTCCCCGACGAATACACCGCATTTAAAACCTATGCCGAAAAATACCCCAACAGCTGTATGCTGCTCGTTGACACCTACAATGTGTTAAAGTCGGGTATTCCAAACGCTATTAAGGTTTTTGACGAAGTATTAAAACCGCTTGGTTGCCGCCCGCTTGGTATTAGAATTGACAGCGGTGATATTGCATATCTTTCTAAAAAGGCACGCAAAATGCTTGATGATGCGGGCTATCCCGACGCTAAAATCTGCGTTTCAAACTCACTCGACGAGTATCTTATTCGCGATATGGATATTCAAGGCGCTTGCATCGACAGCTACGGCGTAGGTGAGCGACTGATTACTGCGTCAAGCGAGGCTGTTTTCGGCGGTGTTTACAAGCTTGTTGCCACCGAGCAAGACGGCGTAATCACACCAAAAATTAAAATTAGTGAAAATATTGCCAAAATTACAATTCCCGGCGTTAAAATCCCGTGGAGACTTTACGACAAAGAAACCAACAAGGCAATAGCCGATGTTATTACCCTTAATCATGAAAAGATCGACGACTCAAAGCCTTACGAAATTTTCGACCCAACTTATACTTGGAAGCGTAAGACTATTACTAACTTCAAAGCGCGCAAGCTACAGGTTAAGATTTTTGAAGAAGGGCGTCAAGTTTATACTTCACCGTCGGTTTCAGAAATTGCCGCTTTAAGAGAAGAACTTGTAAACAACCTTTGGGATGAGGTTAAGCGTTTTGAAAAGCCACATAGTTACTATGTAGACTTAAGCCAAGATCTTTGGGATCAGCGCAATGAACTTTTAAACAAAGCAAATAAAAAGTAAAGGAACGTAAACCAATGAAAAAGATTTTTTGTCTTGTTCTTTGTATGATTTTTGTTTTTTCGTTTGCAGCTTGCGGTAAAGACAGCGGCAAAAAAATCGAGCACAGCATTGACATTGAGTACTATGCAAAGCTAGGTCAGATAAACGACCTTGAGTACAAACTCGGTGACAGTATCGAAAACACAAAATCACAATTAAACCAAACCACCGATGACCACGGTGAGTCAAATTATTACGACTACACGTCGGGTGACTACACAGTTATGACCGACGGTGCCGTTTGCGCTTGCTACAAAACTGATGATGAGGCGGCCGGTATAACCCACATTGTGAAATACGGCGACGCTTACGGCTTTACGGTAGGCGACGTATCAACTCAAATTCGTGATGTTATGTCGGGTTTGGGCTATGACGCTACCGAACGCGAAGCCACAAGAGATGATATTTTCTTCTTGCCTGCAGGCGCCGATATGACCGTTTTGGAATATAAAATAAAGGACACAACCCTGCTTTTTGTATTTCAAGAGCATGCGCTTAGCGCAACATTAATTAGCAAATAATTTCAATTTAGGAGACCCCAATACTTTATGATTTTAGACGAAAACCAAATAGGCGGCACTTTTCCGGCAATGGCACTCAGGGGACTTGTCGCTTTTCCGAATATGATGTTAACTCTTGATGTTGGCAGAAAAAAATCGGTGCGTGCGCTTCAGTTCGCAATGGACAAAAACGTTCCGATTTATCTCGTAACACAAAAGGACGTCGGGGTAGAAGACCCAAACAAAACCCATCTTTACGATGTGGGTTGCCTTTGCCGTGTGCGTCAGGTCCTTAAAATGCCCGACGGCGGTGCAAAGGTGCTTGTTAAAGGTGTTTATCGCGCCCGTCACATCAATTTTACCGACAATGGCGCACACTATGTTGCAACCATAGAAAAGTGTGATGATAAACCCATCCGCAACCGAGATGTTTATATTGAAACGCTAATTCGCCGTATTAGAACCGAGTTTGAGCGTTATGCCATAGTTGCGCAAAATCTACCCGAAGACATTATTTTAAACGTTGAAAAAAGTAAAAATTTAGGCGAGCTGTGTGATTTTATAGCTTTCAATATTCCTGCTCCATATGACGATAAGCAGTACGTTCTTGAACAGCTCAACGTTGTGACCCGCGCAAAAATATTACTTGAATTGCTACAAAAAGAGCGTGAGGTTACTGAAATTGACAACCGAATCGGTCAAAAAACTCGAGCAGTAATTGACGAAAATCAGCGTGACTATTACCTGCGTGAGCAAATGAAGATAATAAGCGAAGAGCTTTACGGTGATGATGCCGCAAACGAAATTGATGAATACCATCAAAAAACCGAACTTCTAAACGCTTCCGATGCTGTAAAAGAAAAAATTCACACCGAAATAAACAAGCTTTCAAAAATGCCGCAAGGCGCCCACGAAAGCACGGTGTCTCGCGCATATATTGAGGCTTGTCTCAGCTTGCCTTGGAACAAATGCGACAATACGGTTGTTGATATCAAAAAGGCGCAAAAAATACTTGACCGCGATTTTTACGGTATGAAAAAGGTAAAAGAGCGCATTTTAGAGGCTTTGTCCGTGTATGCACTTTCACCCGAAAGCCGCGGTAATATTCTTTGTTTATACGGACCTCCCGGCGTTGGTAAAACCTCTATTGGCAAAACCATTGCCGAATGTATGGGTAGAAAATATCAGCGTATTTCGCTTGGCGGTATGCATGACGAGGCTGAAATACGCGGGCATAGAAAAACCTACATAGGCGCTATGATGGGTAAAATTCTTACCGCATTCAAAAATGCAGGCACTTCTAATCCCCTTATACTCCTTGATGAAATTGATAAGTTAGGCTCTGACTATAAGGGCGACCCTGCAAGCGCACTTTTAGAGGTTCTTGACCCCGAACAAAACTGCAATTTTACCGATAATTTTCTTGAAATGCCGTATGATTTAAGTCGCGCAGTATTTATTACAACCGCAAATTCGCTCGACACTATTCCTGCGCCACTGCTCGACCGTATGGAAGTGGTATCGCTTGACGGCTACACAAGAGAGGAAAAGTTTAATATTGCAAAGCGCCACATTATACCACGTGAGATTGTTTCTCACGGACTTACAACAAAAATTTGTCGCTTTGCCGACAGTGCAATTTATTCAATTATTGATTTTTACACTCGCGAAGCGGGTGTACGTAAGCTACAGCGCTGCATAGGCTCGCTCTGCGGTAAAGCCGCAAAGAAAATTGCCGAAGGTAGTGCCAAAAAGGTTAATATTAAGGCTAGCGACCTTCAAACTATGATAGGGCACAAAAAATATCGCCCCGATGCAATCTTACCTCAAGACGAAATCGGCATTATAAACGGTCTTGCTTGGACACAGGTAGGCGGCGAAATTATGCAGATGGAGGTAGCTATTCTTTCCGGTTCGGGAAAAACTGTACTTACCGGTAATCTCGGTGACGTTATGAAAGAATCCGCCGAGGCGGCCATTACCTTTGTACGTGCAAACGCAGAAAAATACGGAATTGATACAGAGTTTTACAAAACACGTGACATTCACATTCACGCAACTGAATCAGCCGTGCCAAAGGATGGACCAAGTGCAGGCGTCACCATTACAACCGCACTTATTTCGGCACTTACCAACCGTCCCGTACGTCGCGATATTGCAATGACGGGCGAGGTATCTATCCGCGGTCGCGTGCTCGCTATTGGCGGACTTAAAGAAAAGGCAATGGCGGCATATCGCGGCGGAGTAAAACGTGTGTTTATTCCGTATGATAATATTCCCGACATTGACGAAGTTGATGAAAAGGTACGCGAAAATGTTGAATTTGTACCTGTAAAGTATGTAACAGAAATTATTGAACTTGCACTGCTTCCACTTGACGACGACATTACAAAAAGCGATACATACTTCACTTCACAAAATCAAAAATCTGCAACTATAAGAAATTAAAAGAAGGTGACCGTATTGAATTGGAATAACGTGAACTTTGAAGCCGCTTTTGGTACACTTGAACAGCTTACAAAATCAGATTTACCCGAGATTTGCTTTTCGGGACGCTCAAATGTTGGTAAATCTTCACTTATAAACAAAATACTTGGGCGAAAGTCTATTGCTCGTGTAAGCAGTACTCCAGGCAAAACGGTTACCATTAATTTTTATCGTTTAAATGAGTTTCGACTTGTTGACCTTCCCGGTTACGGCTATGCCAAGGTTGCCGACCACGAACGCGAAAGATGGTCAGAGCTTATGGAAGGATATTTCCGTACAGAGCGTAATATTAAGCTTTGCTTACAGCTTATTGATATGCGGCACCCCGCTACAGAGTTCGATATTTCTATGCTCGAATTTTTAACGCATTTCAATATTCCTTATGCTGTGGCGCTTACCAAATGCGACAAGCTTAACAAAACCGAGTTTAACAACCGCCTTTCTGCTTTAAAGGAAGAACTCGGTGATTTTGGTAATGATATACCAATCATTCCTTTCTCTGCACTTAAGGGTATCGGCGCCGAGGATATACGAAAAACTATAGAAAAAGCTATTGAGGAAAACTAGTATGAACTTTACTGAAATTGCCACTACCCGCCAATCCTGCCGTAATTTTGATGTCACAAAACCGGTAGAAAAAGAAAAAATTGATGCAATACTTTCTTCGGCACAACTTGCTCCGTCGGCCTGCAACGGTCAGCCATATCACATTACTGTTTGTACGGGTGACACCGCAATGTCGGTTGCAAAGGCCACCCAAAGCATGGGTATGAACAAATTTAGCAGCGACGCACCTATACAATTAGTTATATCCGAAGAAAACTACTGCCGCACAGCAGCCGTAGGCTCAAAACTAAAGCACAACGACTACCGCTCTATAGATATTGGTATTGTTACGGCATATATTACAGCCGAAGCTACCGCACAAGGCCTTGGCAGTTGTATTTTAGGTTGGTTTGATAACGATAAAATCAAATCAATTTGCGAGCTTAAAGGTGATGTACGGTTGGTAATTTGTATTGGCTACGCAAATGCAGATGATAAATTACGCAGCAAAAAGCGTAAAGATTATGACGGGCTTATAAGTTATAAATAAATATTTTTTTAGAGAGGTGTTTTACCTCTCTTTTTTTGCAAATTTTTGTATAAAAAACCTTGACTTTTTATGTGACGCGTCATATAATAGTACACGTCATATAAAATATATTATAAACGGGGTGACGTTTTGCCAAAAAGAGTCAATACCACAAAGCTTGAAATCATCCAAACCGCTTCAAGACTGATTCTTGATAATGGTTACTCAAACACATCAGTGCGGTCAATCTGCTCCGACCTTGACATAGGTCTTGGTCATATGTCATTTTACTTTGCCACCAAAGAGCATTTGCTTGCTGAAATAGTAACTATGCTTTGCAATTTTCAATGGAAAATGATGCGCGAGGAGGCAAACGACGGCATAAGCTTACTATTGGCGCTTTGTCTTGAGCTTATGACAATGGCGTCCGCCGCCGAGGAGGACCCTATTGCAAAAGATCTTTTTATTTCATCTTATATAAGTCCCTTAACGCTCGAAATTATTCGTAAAAATGATGCGGCACGCGCAAAAACGGTATTTGCCGAATTTTGTCCCGACTGGACAGATGAGCAGTTTACCGAGGCCGAAGTGCTTGTATCGGGCATAGAGTATGCAACGCTTATGACCACCGAAACGTCCTCTCCGCTTGACACACGAATTTCCGGCGCGCTTGACGCTATTATGAAAATTTATAACGTTCCTGATGAAATTCGCAAAAAAAAGATATCAAAGGTTCTTACTATGGACTATCGTAGCTTAGGTCGACGAATTTTTAAGGAATTTAAGCAATATATTAATGATGAAAACGAATTGGCTTTTGAAGAGCTGTTCACATAAAGCAAATCTTAGGAGGTATATATTATGAAAAAAACATTTGCAAAAATTTTAGCGGTAATTGTGGCTATTATGCTCGTTTTATCCGCAATGCCCGTAGCCTTTGCCGCAGATGAAATCGCAAGCGGGACCGCAGGCGAGGGTGTTAACTGGACACTCGATACCAACGGTACGCTTACCATCAGCGGTGAGGGTGAAATCGTAGTCGATTGGTACGCTCCACCTTGGGAAAATTACATTAACGATATATATGTTGTTGACATACAAGAAGGCATTACAACCGTTCCAAGCACTGCTTTTTGCTTTGCCGAGAATCTTGTAAGTGTAAACGTTCCTGCAAGTGTTACCAATATGGACGAAAACAGTACAAATCCTTTTTGGGAATGTCGTGCGCTCCAAGAGATTAACGTTCACGAGGACAATGCAACATATATCAGTGTTGACGGCATTGTTTTTAACAAAGATATGACCGTTTTGTGCTATTACCCAGCAAACAAGGCTGGTTTAACATATACTATCCCGTCCATCGTAACAACGCTTAGCGCTAATTCATTTAATTATACTCAAAACATAATTTCGTTAACCTTACCAGATACTGTTACAACTCTTAACCCAGATACTTTTTATTATTCTAAAATCAAATCGATAACTTTAAACAACAATATTACTGTTATTCCAGACGGTTGTTTTTCCTATTCTTATCTTGAAGATATAGTAATTCCTGACAGTGTAGAAACTATAGAATACGGCGTTTTTTATGCTTGTAGCTATATTACAAATGTAACCATCGGAACCGGTGTTAAAGCTATTGCCGATGATGTTTTTAATTACTGTTATGAACTTACTACTATCCACTACACAGGTACCGAAGCACAGTGGAACGAGATTGCAATTAACGAAGAAAATGAATATCTTAACAATATGAAAATTCACTATGTAACCGACGAAATGTACAAAGACGGCTACGATGCTGACTGCGAAACCGACGGTCATACAGGCGGTCTTTACTGCGCAGAGTGTGAGATTTACGCAACAGGCAACGCAATTTATGCGCCCGGTCACGATTTTGAAAACAGTATTTGTACCGTCTGCGGTATGGAATGTAATCACCAACACTATGATTTTGACGGTATATGTGATATTTGTGGTGAAAATGCTCCTTTTAGTGCAATAAATGTCGGTGAAACCAGGTCCGTATACATAAAAGAAAAAGACGGTACTAATATAGTTGCATTTACAGCAGACCAAAATGGCACGTATGTACTTTCCTCGAATATAGACGATATTACTATTGACCCTTATGTAACACTCTATGACAGCAATGGTAACGAAATAGGTAGTAGCGATGACGACGGTGACGGGTATAATTTTGAATTAATTATCCCAGCCGTAGCCGGAGAAACGTATTACATTGCACTTTCGAGTTATCAAAATGATTCTACATACAGCATTACTCTTGAAAAGTATTATACCTTTTTACATCAACCCACAACAGAAGAACCGTATGTTGATTTTTCTTGGGATAATGCAGAATTACAGTGGTATACCGCAACACCTGACTTGACTCCAATTACTCTAAACAACGCGGAAACAGTATCTTATGACTGGGGCAGTAGCTCTTACGACAGTCAAAACGGCTGGACAGGTGTAGCTTGCACTGACGATGGTGAGACTAACGATTATGACTTTTTCACCGTGCCGCTCAAAGCAGGCGAAAGCATAGTGGTAGAGCTTTTCGGCAATTATTTAGGTGGTATAGGTCTTTGGGATTATACTAAAGCCGATGGCGTTTGGTATGAATTGACGGAAGATACTGAATATATCTTAACTGCCGAAAGCGATGGTAATTATACCCTCTACACCTACTCAAATACAGGAGATGTAACAGTAAAAGCAAATTATGTTACATTTTCCTATAACAAAATTAATGGTCAGACCGACGCAGAGCTTGAAAATCTTGTTGTTGGCACATATTATACCTGCTTTGCTACAATAGACGGTCAAACTTTATCTTCTAACATATTTGAATATACATATTTTATAACCCATCAGCCAACCTCTGACGAGCCGTACGTAGCGCTTAACGAAAAAGCAAATGGTGCAAAATATCAGTGGTACAAATTAGAAAACGGCATTCGCGAGCTTACCGATGCAGAGGTGGAACCCTTTGTCATGGGCAGCGCTCCCGCTTCATATAACAGCGAAAACGGTTGGACCGGTTACCACAGCGACCAAGACGGCAACCTACATTTCTTTTACATTTATCTTGACGAAGGCGAGTCGATAACGGTTAAAGCCAACGGTAACGCATCTGAAATTTATATGTACAATCCTGAATTGTCCGAATATACCCAAAGCGGTACCCCTGACGAAAACGGTGAGGTTACCTTGACATCGGCATATTCTTGTAGTTACATAGTTGCTGCTATGTGTGACATTGATACAACCATAAGAGCGTATGGCAACGACTTAATCTCCACCGCTGTTGAAAATCAAACAACAGACACCCTTACAGACGCAGATATTGGCATAACATATTTTTGTAAAGTAACCGTAGGCGACAAAATTGTTGTATCTGATGTGTTCGAATATAATTATGCCATTACACATCAACCGACAGCGGCAGGCCCTTATGTAGAACTAAATGATGATGTCGGCGCTACATATCAGTGGCATTCTGTTGTAAGCGAATTTGTTGAAATTACCGACCAAGACAACGTACTTACCGAAACGGAAGAAACAGGAGTACTTGCAACATATGATACAGAAAACGGATGGAGCGGTATGCGAGCAAGCGATGAAACCATCATATTCTTTGCTGCCGAATTTTACGAGGGACAAAAAATAACCTTCGCCGCAAATGACAATGCCGCAGCCATTGCTATGATGGATGTATTTTCTATTTTATCAGGTGAACCATCTGTTATAGATGCCGAATTTGATGAAAACGGAACTGCAACATTGACTGTGCCATACGACAGCGTATACATCATTTTGGTAAACAGCGATACCGACACTACAATAAGGGTATATAACGAACTTTATACCTATAATCCTATTGATGGCGAAACCGAAGCAACGCTAAAAACAACCGAAGACGGTGTTTATGCTTGCGAGGTTACATTTGCTGACGGTAGTAGTGAATTTTCTAAGCATTTTTCCCGCTATCTTATAATAGGCGACGTTAATGCCGATGGTAATATAGACAATAAAGACTATGCTTTACTTATGCAGTTCCTTAACGGTTGGGAAGTCGAAATTGTAAAAGCCGCATCTGATGTAAATGCCGACAATAATATAGACAATAAAGATTATGCTTTACTTATGCAGTATCTCAACAACTGGGAAGTAACACTTGGATAAAAAATTGCATAACAAAACCCCTGCTGATTAATTTCAGCAGGGGTTTGATTTTACATAATTACATATTTTCTTGAATGTAGTCTACTACCTGACCTACAGTCTTAAGACTCTCAATTTTTTCATCAGGAATTTCTATTTCAAACTCATCCTCAATAGACATAAGCATTTCAACAACATCAAGGCTATCTGCGCCTAAATCGTCTGCAATATCGGTGTCCATTGTAATACTGTCAATGTCAGCATCGAGTTGCTCTGCAAGAATTTGTTTCATTTTTTCAAATACCATAAATATATCCTCCGTATCAGGCGTTACCGCCGAAAAATTTTTTCTTATATAAAAATAATATGTATTATTACACATTTTGTCAATAGTTTTTTTGTAAATTTATTTGATAAACAACAAAATACATATTGCTTTTTCTATGGCTTTTTGTTAAAATTATAAAGGAATAATATTACATTGGAGGTATGTTTATGAAAGCCATTATAAACGGTAAAATCATACTTAAAGACCGCATTGTCGACGGTATGGCGCTGCTTTACAGCGACGTAATTGAAGGCATTGTCCCTACTGACAAAATTCCTACCGACGCCCAGATTATCGATGCGTGTGGCGGCTATGTGTCACCGGGTCTTATCGACATTCACATTCACGGCTATCTTAGCAAAGATGTTTGCGACGGCGAGGCTGACAGCATTCGCACAATTGCAGGCGGTATTGTAAAAAACGGTGTAACCGGATTTTTGCCAACTACTATGACGGTAGATATGGCGGTTATCCGCAAAGCACTAGAGGTTTGCCGTGACTTAAAGGAAGAAAGCAAAAGTTGGGCAGGCTCTCAGATTCTTGGTTGCCACGCAGAAGGTCCTTTCATCAGCGAGAGCAAAAAGGGTGCGCAAGACCCCAAATACATACT
Source organism: Oscillospiraceae bacterium (assembly GCA_015066515.1). GTDB lineage: Bacteria > Bacillota > Clostridia > Oscillospirales > Acutalibacteraceae > UBA737. The sequence continues at coordinate 42,106 of SVOH01000001.1, forward strand.
AAAACCCGACGCTAAATTTGTAAAAGAATATGCTGATATAATTAAGATTATTACATTAGCGCCCGAAACCGATACTGAAGATTTTGCCGCTATTCGTGAAATTGCTCGTGATACCGATGTTGTAATATCTATGGGTCACACATCGGCCGACTATGACACCGCAATGGCAAGTACAAACGTTGGCGTAAAACACGTAACTCACCTCTTTAACGCTATGACACCACTCGCTCACAGAGCACCCGGTGTTGTAACTGCCGCATTTAACAGCGATGTTACTTGTGAGGTTATTGTTGACACCTTCCACGTAAATGCTTGCTTCTATGATTTACTTTATAAAATCAAGGGCAGAAAGCTCTGCTTTATTACCGACTGCTTACCTGCAGGCGGTCTGCCTTATGGCGAATATACCTTGGGTGGTACAAAAATTATCTATAACGACATTGTTTGCCGACTTGAAGACGGCACCGTTGCAGGTAGCGTATTGCCACTTAACCAAGGCGTATGGAACGTTTACACCAACTCTAACATTCCGCTAAACGAATGTGTAAACGGCGCAACACTTAACCCCGCTACTGCAATCGGCGTTGCCGACCGTAAAGGCTCACTTGAAGTAGGTAAAGATGCTGACATTATTATTACCGATGGCAGCTTTAACGTACAAAAAACCATTATCGGAGGAGAAGTAAGATATGAAGCTTAAAGTAAATGCTAAACTCGACCCTAAATTTGCACCGATGTCTATTGTTTGCCGCGATATGCGTGAGGCTACAAAAGACGATGGACAAGACATTGTTATTGCTGTAGAGCGTAACAAGGGTTACACAACTACATACAAGACCCGTATATTCCGCGACGGCACAGGCAAAGACGCTGAAAACTTTGCATTTGTAGAGCGTATTGTTAAAACTCTTTTGTGGGTTGCAGGCGGTTACAAAATTATCATCGCAGGTAGCGATGTAGTAGCCGAAAAGATTAAAGAGGCTTACAGCTACGGCGGCGCTAGAGATTTTGACGTTAAGTTTATGGAACGCGTTTATGAAGAAAAGTTCAGTGTTTCTAGCGTGGCCCTTGCTGACGCACCACAGGATAAATCTTCGGCTTCTCCTGTAGGTCGTCATCTTGACGGATGCCGTATTGGTTTTGACGCAGGCGGTTCTGACCGTAAAGTTAGCGCTGTTATTGATGGTGAAAGCGTATATTCTGAAGAGGTTGTTTGGTTCCCAAAAACCAATTCTGACCCAGATTACCACTACCAAGGCATATTAGAGGCTATGAAAACAGCCGCTTCTAAAATGCCACGCGTTGACGCAATTGGTGTTTCAAGTGCCGGCGTTTACGTTGACAATCGTATAATGGTTGCTTCTCTTTTCCTTAAAGTTAATGACGAAGATTTTGAGAAAAAGGTTAAGAATATGTACCTTGATGTAGCAAAAGAAATCGGCGAGAATATTCCGATTGAGGTTGCAAACGACGGTGACGTTACAGCTTTGGCCGGCGCTATGAACCTAAACGACAATTCTGTTCTTGGTATTGCTATGGGTACTAGTGAGGCTGCAGGTTACGTTGACCCACAGGGCAACATTACAGGCTGGCTTAATGAGCTTGCTTTTGCTCCTGTTGATTTTTGCACCGAGGCAATGGTTGACGAATGGTCAGGTGACTACGGTTGCGGCGTTAAGTATTTTTCACAAGACGGCGTTATCAAATTGGCTCCATTTGCAGGCATTGAGCTTGACGAAAGTCTTTCTCCAGCCGAAAAACTTAAGGTTGTACAAAACCTTATGAAAGACGGTGACGAAAGAGCTGCCGCTATTTATGATACAATCGGCGCTTACTTCGGTTATGCAATTGCTTATTACAGCGAATTTTACGATATTAAGCATGTTCTTATTATGGGACGTGTAACCAGCGGTAAGGGTGGCGAAATTCTTCTTGAGCGCGCACAGGAAGTTCTTGACAAGGAATTCCCCGAGCTCGCTAAAAAGATTAATCTTAACATTCCTGATGAAAATGCTCGTCGCGTTGGTCAGTCTGTTGCAGCTGCAAGCTTACCAAAGCTTAACTAATAAACAAAAATTAACCCCGAGGAATTATCCTCGGGGTGATTTTTATTTTATTAAATTATCATAATTTCTTTTTATCACTTGTTCGCCGCGCCAGGTGTACGGGCGATTTGTGGTATCTTCGCCAATGATATACTCATCACGATAACCGTCAATAAATTCTTTTATGTGCGTGATTTTTGCGTTTTTATTTAATGGACAAGCATTTTGACAGATATCGCATCCCCATAAAATATTGTTTTGTTTTAATATTTCTAATTCTTTGTCCGTTACTTTTTTCTTTTGGCTTAAGTTTGATAAACAATTTTCTTTATTAAGTGCTACGGGGCATTTAATTTTACATTTTCCGCAATGATTACATTCGGAATAATTATTTTCACAAGCAATTTCAAGGTCGGTAACAATCTCACCCAAAAATACAAAGCTACCGTACTCTTTTGTTATAAGCAAGCCATTTTTACCTTTTATACCAAGACCTGCTGTTGACGCTGTATGTACCTCTGGTATAGGTGAATTATCGCAAAAATATCGGAACTCGTTTTGTGGGTATTTTTCTTTAATTTTTTTGCAAGCCGCCGATAACATTTCACCGCAAACAGTATGGTAATCGGGTATTGCAGCATATCTGCTTAAAAATTTTGGCGCGTTTTCTTTTACTTTGTAAGGAAACGCGCATATTATAATTGTTTTTGCGTTTTCGGGTATGCGATTTTTTGCTCTGCAATCAAGCAAATGGTCTTTTACATTGTCAAAATCGCAAAAACCGACATTTTTAATGCCGTTTACACTTAAAATGTCGGTAATTGTTTTTTTAATCATTTTCTTACACCTTCAAAAAAATCGGTAAGTAATTTTTTGCACTCGTCTTCTTTTATACCACCGTAAACGGTAGTTCCTGTAGCAAATGATAGATTTGCCATATTTGTAACAGAATCCATACAACCCATTGATAAATCATATGCGCCAAAGACAATTTCTTTAATTCGTGCATTTATTATAGCCCCCGCACACATAGGGCAGGGTTCAAGTGTTACATATATAGTACATCCGTCTAGGCGCCAATCGCCTAACGCCTTACAAGCAGCATTTATTGCTTCAATTTCGGCATGAGAAAGCGCATTTTTCTTATTTTCGCGCATATTATAGCCTTCGGCAATTATTTTTTTATCTTTAACTATTACTGCCCCTACGGGAATTTCCCCTTTTTGGGCGGCAAGGCGCGCAAGTTCTATTGCTCTTGTCATAAAACGGCTATCCATTATTTTCTCCTATTTTATTACAAAATAACTCATTGCCTCAATTAAATTTAAAACAACAAATACAATTATTGCCCAAGAGGTAAAAAAGTATATATACTTTTCCTTATTTGTAATTATATCCTCATGCTTAACTAGGTTATAATTATCGTCGCCTTTTTTTGCAAACATTAATATGCCTATAACTGCCGCAAGCATACTAATAATTAGATACACAATATACAAAAGATTTTGCATATTCAAGCTCATTGTATTTTGTAAATAGGTAAATATTACCGAAATTGCATTATTAACACCGTGCACTAATACACCGGTCCATATGCTTCCTGTTTTTATATAAATATAACCTAAAATAAGTCCAACAAGTATTGCAAATGGTATTTGCTCAAAATTACCGTGCATTATACCAAATATAATTGAAGATGTTATTATTGCAAAGCCTTGACCATATTTTTTAAGCAGTTCAAGCACAATACCCCTACACGCAAATTCCTCTACAAGTGCGGGCACTATTGCCGTTGCAATAAATGATAGTAAAAATCCAAAAAAACCTTTTGGATTATCACCAAAATCTACGTCATAATCTATGCCAAACCCCTGAAAAATTTGGTCGGCATAGCTCATAGCAATATTTGAAAAAGAACAAAACCCTATTCCAAAGAGTAAAAACGGCAAAAACGTGCCTTTTTTTGCTTTACCAAATTTTACGGTCTGGTCTATTCTAAGCCCAATACATTTTACAGCAATTGTAAACGGAACTAAAAACATAATGCAAGACAATACTATCTGCAATATTTGCTGTACAGCAGGGTTTTCTGAAAATTTTATTGCTTCTTCCATTGTCATTCCAACAACATTTGTTGTTAAAAACACATATGCTATAGACCATAAATATCCTATTATTGATATAAAAATTACCGGTATACCAATAACTACACCCAAGTGGCGAAGCTCACGCTTTTTTTTATATTCCTCAGAAATATACTGATACGGATTATATGCTTTATCAAAATTTTCTTGCTTTATTTGTTGTTCTTCGGTATCGTTTATATTTAGATTGTTATTTTCTTCTAACATAGAAATACTCCTTATTTTAATAGAGTGATTTCCTCAAAACCTCGAATTTGGGCGGATTTTACTCCGCCCAAATTTTTTTATTCTTCAGCAGAGTCCACTGCACCTGCGTCGGCATCTGCTTCTTCAGGGGTGTCGTTTACCTCGGCTTCGTCGTGCTCGGCCTTAGCAACCGACAGTATTCTCTCACCCTCTGCAACACGCATTACCCTTACACCCTTTGCAGGACGTGCAAACTCAGAAATAGTGTCACCAAAAATACGAATAACTATACCGTTTGAAGCAATCATAATGATGTCTTCATTACGCTCTATTGGAAGAACTGCGGCAACGTCACCGTATTTTTCTACCTTGTAGTTGGTAAGACCCTTACCGCCACGTGACTGCAAACGATAGTGAGAAATTGGACTAATACGACCGTAACCCGTTTCGGTAACGGTGAGGATTCGTGTATCCTCTTTACAAAGAGCCATATCTACAACAATATCGTCCTCAGCCATATTTATTGCCTTAACACCACGTGCTGTTCTACCCATAGAACGAACCTGATGCTCGTTAAAGTGAATTGCCTTACCCTTTTTGGTAGCAACAAGTAAATTATTGTCACCATCGGTCATTCTTACGTGAGCAAGCTCGTCGCCCTCGTCAATAGATATAGCAATAATACCGCTCTTACGTGTGTTTTTAAAGTCAGAAAGCTTTGTACGCTTTACAACACCCCCACGGGTAATCATACAAATATATCTTTCGTCCTCATCGGTGGCAGTAACCGGAATAATTACGTTAATTTTTTCACCTGGCATAAGTGGTACAACGTTTACAAGGTTCATACCTTTTGAGGTGCGTGAGCCCTCAGGAATTTCGTATGCCTTAATGCGATATACACGGCCAAGGTTGCTAAATAACATAATACGATCATGTGAAGAGCATACAAACATATTTTCTACGCTGTCTTCTTCACGTGTGGTCATACCCGTAATGCCTCGTCCACCACGATGCTGAACGTTATATGTGTCAGAAGGCAAACGCTTAATATAACCGTTAACGGTCTTTGTGATAACGCATTCTTCAAGCGGAATAAGGTCTTCAATATCAACCTCGCCCGCAACGTCAGAAATTTCGGTGCGACGCTCGTCACTATATTTATCACGAAGATTTAATGATTCTGTCTTAACAATATCAAGAATTCTCTCGCGGGATGCAAGAATTTCATCACACTCTTTAATAAAGTCGAGTTTTTCCTGCAATTCTTCAAGTATCTTTTGTTTTTCAAGACCTGAAAGCTTACCTAACTGCATTTGAACAATAGCAGTAGTTTGAACATCATCAAAACCGAATCTATCGGTAAGAGCTTGCTTACTTTCGGGAATAGTCTTGCTGTTACGAATTATAGCTATAACTTCATCAATAAAGTCAAGTGCTGTCTTTAATGCCTCAAGAATATGGGCGCGTTCAGCCGCCTTTTTACGTTCAAACTCGGTACGACGGCGAATAATCTCATACTGGAAATCAATGCTGTTTTGTAGCATTTCTTTAAGGGTTAGAATTTGTGGCTTGCCGTTTACAATAGCCAAAAGAATTGCGCCAAAGGTTGACTGCAACGCAGTATAGCTGTAAATCTTGTTAAGAACTACCTGCGGACTTGCATCACGCTTGATATCAACTACAATTCTAAGTCCGCCGTCACGCTTTGAAGAATAGTCAACTACGTCTTCTATACCCTCAATTTTCTTTTCAGCAGCAAGGTCATAAATGTGCTTAACAAGGTCTTTTTTACGTACCTTATACGGAATTTCGGTAACAACTATACGGAATTTGCCGTTTTTGGTTTCTTCAATTTCAGCCTTACCGCGAACAACTATTTTTCCGCGGCCTGTAGCATATGCGGCGCGAATACCGCTGCGGCCCATTATTATACCACCTGTTGGAAAATCAGGTCCTTTTATATGCTCGCAAAGCTCAGGTAAATCTGCGTCTGGGTTATCTATAAGACAACACATAGCATCAATTACTTCGCCTAAATTGTGAGGCGGAATTTCGGTAGCCATACCAACGGCAATACCGCTTGAACCGTTTACCAAAAGCTGTGGAAAACGAACAGGAAGAACTTCAGGCTCTTCAAGTCGGTCATCATAGTTAGGTAGCATATTAACGGTATCTTTTTTGATATCGTCAAGCATACTGTATGAAAGACGGTTCATTCTTGATTCGGTATAACGGTAAGCAGCGGCGGGGTAGCCGTCAATATTACCAAAGTTACCGTGACCGTCAATTAGAGGATAACGAAGTGAAAAATCCTGCGCCATACGAACCATTGCATCGTAAACAGAGGCGTCACCATGTGGATGATAACGACCAAGCACTGTACCAACCGTATCGGCGCACTTACGGTATTTACTTTCAGGAGAAAGTCCGTTTTCATACATAGTATAAAGAATACGGCGGTGAACAGGCTTTAATCCGTCACGCACGTCGGGAAGCGCACGGCCTACAAGCACCGACATAGAGTACTGCAGCATACTGCTTTTAACTTCATCAGTAATCTCAACAGGAACAATATTTGTTTCTTCACTACTGGGCCAATAAACATTTTCTTGTTTTGCCATTTTTCTTTCTCCTTTCCTTAAATATCCAAATCAGTCGCATAAATTGCGTTTTCTTCAATAAATTTACGGCGAGGTTCTACCTCTTCACCCATTAAAATGGTAAAGGTTTCGTCAGCCAAAGCGGCATCGGCCATAGTAACCTGCAAAAATGTTCTATGTTCGGGGTCAAGTGTAGTCTCCCAAAGCTGTGTAGGATCCATCTCACCAAGACCTTTGTAACGCTGAACATCAACACCTGCACCAAGCTCTTCAACCTTTGCAGCCTTTTCCTCATCAGTAAATACGTCATAGTGCTGTTTACCCTTTGAAATACGGAAAAGCGGCGGTTGAGCAAGATATATATGACCTGTTTCAATAAGCTCGGGCATATAGCGGAAGAAGAAGGTAAGTAAAAGTGTGCGGATATGGCTACCGTCAACGTCGGCATCGGCCATAATAACAATTTTGTCGTAACGAAGCTTGTTTATATCAAAGTTTTCGCCAATACCCGTACCCAATGCGGTAATAACAGGTGTAAGCTTATCGTTACCGTAAACCTTATCTTCTCTTGCCTTTTCAACGTTTAGCATTTTACCCCAAAGAGGTAATATTGCCTGGTAGGTTGCATTTCTGCCCTCAACCGCACTACCACCTGCAGAGTCACCCTCTACGATGTAGATTTCGGTTTTTGTCGGGTCATTAGAAATACAGTCGGTAAGCTTTTCAGGCATACGGGTTTTGCTACCAATACCTGCCTTGTTTCGTGATGCTTCACGTGCTTTTTGAGCAGCCTCACGCGCATTTGATGCAGCAATTGCTTTATCTATTACAATCTTAGAATCAGCAGGATTTTCTTCTAAATATTTGTAAAGCTGGTCATTTACAATATCTCGAACCAACTGACCTATTGAGGTGTTACCAAGCTTTGCTTTTGTTTGGCTTTCAAACTGAGCATCAGCAAGCTTAACCGATACTACAGCTACCAATCCTTCCATAATATCGTCGGCTTTAAGATTATCAGAAGATTCCTTTAGCTTTTTAAAATCGTGAGCATATTTATTTACAACACGGGTTACGGTCTGGCGGAATGCTTGCTCGTGAGTACCACCGTCAATTGTGTGAAGAGTGTTTGCAAACGAAAGAATTTTATTATCATAAGCGGTGGACCACAAAAGTGCAATTTCAGCCATTTCATCGCCCTTTGAGCCTGAAAGATAGATAACGTCATTTATAAGACTTTCTTTCTTAATACCTGCAAGCAAATACTCAACGTAAGATTTAATACCGCCCTCGAAGCAAAGGTCATCACTTTTGCCGATTGTTGCAATAGTTTCATCAGTACGCTTATCGGTAAGAACAACACGAATACCTGCATTAAGAAATGCCTGCTCACGCAAACGGTTAAGTAATATATCATAATCGTAGGTTGTAGTATCGGTAAATATTGTAGGATCCGGTTTAAACGTAACGGTGGTACCTGTTTCGGTGGTATCACCAATTATTTGGAGATCGGTTACAATAGCGCCTTTTTCATAACGCTGCTTGTAAATATGTGTACCATCTTTAACCTCAACCTCAAGCCAGTTAGAAAGTGCGTTTACAACCGATGCACCAACGCCGTGCAAACCACCCGATACCTTGTATCCGCCGCCACCAAACTTACCGCCTGCATGAAGAATGGTAAATACAACCGTTACGGTAGGAATACCCTTTTGAGCATTTATACCTACAGGTATACCACGGCCGTTATCGCTGACGCGAATTATACCATCATCAAGTATTTCAACATCAATTTTAGTGCAATAACCCGCAAGAGCCTCGTCTATAGAGTTATCTACTATTTCGTAAACAAGATGGTGTAAACCGCGTTCACCGGTAGAGCCTATGTACATACCGGGGCGCTTTCTTACAGCCTCAAGTCCTTCCAAAACCTGTATAGACGATTCGTCATATTTTTCGGTTACAGGCAAATTTAATTCTTCGCTCATTTTAAATCTCCTTTTTTATAATGAGTCTATATATCCTGTGCGCTTTAATAGCGTTTGAGATGATATTTGTGAAATATAAACCTTTGAATCTTTTAGATTTTTTCCTGCAATTACAAAAGAACGTGGCAAATCATAGCTTATTGTTATAACTTTACCTTCTTTTTCAGCGCGGTTTAAAAAATCACGCGTTCTTTTTGAAATTGAGGTATTTTCAAGGTCAAAAATACCTATTATATCACTTGTTGGCAGCATTACGTTATTTCCTAAATGTATATACATTATATAACACCGCCGTTTCTTATATTTATAACCTTGCCTGCCTTTAAATTTTTAATATTAGAGGTATCACAGCAGGTAATAAAAGATTGCCAATTTCTTATGTGGTTTAAAATATAATTTTGTCTGCCTTCGTCAAGCTCACTCATTACGTCATCTAAAAGACATATTGGATATTCACCGCTTATTTCTTTAATAACCTCGGCTCCTGCAAGCTTAAGTGACAAGGCAACACTGCGTTTTTGGCCCTGTGAGCCAAAATTTCGGGCAGAAATTTCGTTAATTTTAAAAACTATATCATCACGGTGCGGTCCAACCGAGGTAGTAGCTGTAAACATATCGTTTTGACGTGAATTTTTTAATATTTCGTTATCTAAAATTTCATTTTTAGATAAATAAAAAATTTCTACATTTTCTTTTCCGGATGATATGCCGCTATATATTTTTGAAACGTATTTATTTAAAATATTTATATACCTTTTACGATACTCGGTAATTTTATTACCCATATCTACAATTTCAGTCTCAAAAACTTCAAGCATTACAGATAATGTTTTATCATAGCGGTAATCTTTTATAATTTTATTTCTCTGCATTACCGCACGGGTGTAATTTCGCAGTATTTCAATATAATTTGGATAAAGCTGACCTATTGCCGTATCAAGAAAACGCCTGCGCTTATCAGGCCCGTCGGTAACAAGTGTTAAATCAGACGGTGAAAAAACAACCGCATTAAATTTACCGGCAAGAGATGATGTATTTGATAATTTTTTTTCATTTAAAAATGCTGTTTTTTTATCTTCAAATACTATTTGCGCATTATTTTCTACACCAAGCATATTAAACTCGGTATAAATTTTTGCCTTTTTTTCACCAAATTTTATATACTCGTTATCTTTGGTGCCTCTAAAGCTTTTTGCACCCGAAAAAAGCCATAATGCTTCTATTATGTTTGTTTTTCCTTGAGCATTTTCACCGCATATTACGTTTGTTTCAGAGTCAAATTCAATTGAAATATCAGATATATTTCTAAAATTTTGAATTTTTAAGTTATTAACCTTCATTTTTTATAACAAAGCAAAAATCTTCAAACTCTACGGTATCTCCATTACGAAGTTTTTTACCACGCATAGTACAAATTTCACCGTTTACAAGCACGAGGCCATCTTGTATAACCATTTTTGCCTGACCGCCTGTACCTATAGCGCCCGAAAATTTTAGTGCAGCATCAAGTCTTATAAATTCGTCTCTTATAAAAATTTCATTCATTTATTTTAACCTCATAGGCATTATAAGATATAACATTTCCTGTGTTTCTTGGTTTGCGGGTGTAATTGTAACACCTGCATTTGCACCATTAAAGTTAAAAGTAACCTTTTCACATTCACAAGCCTTTAAAGCCTCTAATAAATAACGGCTGTTAAGACCCATTTCAAATTCACTGCCTTCAAGGTTAATAGCCATTTTTTCTTTTGCGCGGCCTAGTGCAGAAGAACAGCTTATAAGCAATTCTTCTCTAGAAAATGCACAACGAATAGGTGTTGAAAAACTATCATTTATAAGTAATGACACACGTTCAACACTGTCAATCATTTCATCACAAATAACTGTTGTTGTCTGACTATGCTCAGAAGGAATGATTTTTTCATAGTTTACAAATTCACCCTCTAAAAGACGGGCAATAAATACGTAACCGGAAATCTTAAATAGAATAAGTCTTTTACCTACTTTTATTTCAATGTTTTCTGTATTTTCGTCAATAAGCTTTACAACCTCGTTAAGAGCTTTACCCGACACAATAAATTCTATTTCGTTATCAATATTTATTTTTTTATTTCTTATAGCAAGTCTATATCCGTCTATTGCAACAAACTGTAATACTCCGTTTTTAACCGAAATATTTATACCTGTAAGAATAGGACGAGTACCTTCTATTTGAGATACGGCAAATATTGTACCCTTTACAAGCTCGCAAAAATCTTCACCGTTAATTAAAAGATTTTCACCTTCGGTAAGAGATGGCATTTCAGGAAAATCAGTAGCCTCCATACCCATAATATCAAAAACAGCTTCTGCACTTTTAATGTGACAAACAAGTCGATCATCACATTCTATTTCTACGTCAATACCGCGTAATTTACGTAATATATCAGCAAGTAAGCGGGCATTTATTACAATATCACCCTCTTCATCGCAAGAGGCGTACATTTCTTTTTTCATACCCATTTCAAGATTGTATGAAGAAAGAGTTAAAAGTCCTTTTTCGGCTGATAGTAAAATACCCTCAAGAATCGGCATAGAGCTTTTTGATCCTACTGTTTTTTGCATTTTTAAAACTGCATCTAAAAGTACTGCACGTTCTACACGAATTTTCATAAAAATTCTCCTTTTTTACTATAAAAAATAAAATAAATATAACAGTAATAATATTGTTGTTTATTTAGTGGATAACCGCAAAAAAATCAATGTTTACGGCTGTTTTTTAATTTAAAAAGTCTTGTGTATAAAAATTTGAAAAAGTTGATAATAAAAACAAATATTTAAAAATGTTAATATTTGTATGTTAACAACAGTTAACTTTGTGGATAACTTTTAATTTGAGCTTTTTAAATTTTTAATAATGTCTTCTATAAGTTCTTTTTCGTACGGCTTGTCCTGTAAGAATTTTTCGGTGGTTTGAACACCATAAAGAACAGTTGTGTGGTCACGACCAAATGCATCGCCCATTTCTTCATATGTAAGTTGGGTGATTTCTCTCGTTATGTACATTGCAGCCTTACGCGCAAGAACCAAATTAGCCTTTCTTTTTTTAGAAAGAATATCACTTTCAGAAACGTTATATGAGCGCGCAACCTCGCTTATTATTTTTTCTACGGTTATGGGGGCGTTTTCGGTATCGTTTATAATGTCTTTTATAAAGCCTTGAACAATAGAAATATTAGGTTTTTTGTTTTCCATTTTTATTAGTGCGTTAATCTTGGTTATAACTCCCGCAATTTGACGGGTGTTAGATTTAATTTTTTCTGCAATATAGAAAACAATATTTTCATCAAGCTCTATATCAAATTCCTGCGCCTTACGGTTTATAATACCAACCCTTGTTTCAAAATCGGGTATTGTAATATCGGCAGGCAGGCCCTGTAAAAGACGACTTTTAATACGCTCGTCAAGTGTTTTAACTTCTTTTAATGGGCGGTCAAGTGTAACAATAATTTGTTTATTATTTTCATAAAGAGCATTAAAGGTATTAAAAAATTCTTCCTGAGTTTGCTCCTTACCGGCAATAAAGTGTATATCGTCTACCATAAGTACGTCGGCATTACGGTATTTATTTCTAAAGTCGTCAATAGTACCCATACCAAGTTGACCGCTATGCAGTGATTTGATAAGTTGGTTTGTAAAGTCCTCACCGCGTACAACCTCAACTTTTTTGTAAGGAAATTTCTTTTTTATGTGGTTTTTTATAGCAAGCATGAGGTGTGTTTTACCTACGCCTGAAGGGCCGTATATTGTAAGCGGATTATAAACAATATTAGGATTTTCAGCAACAGCCAACGAAGCTGCATGAGCAAAACGGTTAGTCGAGCCTACAACAAAGTTATCAAAGGTAAAGAAGGATTCAAAGGTAAGACCCTCACATTCTTCCTCTGCCTTTTTAATTTTTTCTTCTTCTTCATCGCCAACCACAAATTTTGCAGGGATTTTTATACCCATAACTTTTTCAATAGCGTCATTTATAATATCGCTATAAACGCTTTGGATCATTCCCTTTATGTAGTCGTTAGAGGCCGACAAAACAAACTCTTCACCCGATAATGATTCAGGCTTTAAATATTTAAAAAAGGTATCAAATGCTATTTCAGAAATTTTTTGTTTACACTCTTCACAAACGGCGTCCCATATGTCGTTAATAGAATTAACAGCCACTTAAAATCCCCCTTATATATTTATATATTATATATTAAAATAATAGTTACATATAGTATAGCATAAGTTATCCACAATTTCAATACAATTTACTTAAAAATCACTGACAAAGCAAAGGGAATATTATAAAAAATATTCCCTTTACTTTTATACATTTTCTATTTTTAAAATTATTGCTTTTTCTTCTAATATTTCAAAGGTAATTTCATAGTCTGAAAATAAAAATTTATACTCTTTTTTATCCTGCTTGTAGGCGGGCTTTGGATTTTGAGAGATAATGTTTATAATGTTTTCTTTAATGCTGTTTTCTACACCAAAAAACACCTTTTCGTCATATAAAACTTCTATTTTATAGTTTTTAAATTCGTCACTAAAAGAGCCACTTGCCTGCGGCTTACAATCACAATACGGAATGTAAGGTTTTATATCGTAAATAGGGGTGTTATCAAGCAAATCAACACCGCTTACAAGCAAAATATCACCCAATGCTTCGTCGTGTTTTATACCCTCAAGCTTTACGCAAGAAAGCCCTAAATTATTAGGTCTAAATGGAGAACGCGTTGCAAAAACACCAACACGTGTATTGCCGCCAAGGCGAGGAGGACGCACGGTTGGTGAAAACCGGTCACGGTGATTTTGCGTAAAATCAAAAATAAGCCACAGGTGTGAATATTCCTCTATTCCGCGCAGTGCATCAGGGTGACGAAACTGCTTTTCAAAAATTATTTCACCGCAAATATTTTCTATAATTCCGCTTTGTCTTGGAATACCAAATTTTTCTTTAAAATCGGTTTTTATAAAGGCAATTGGTTTTATTTCCATAAAAATTTCCTTTTTTATTTTAATTATATCAAAATTGATTTGAAAAATCTATACTTTACGCTTTTTTTGTGCTACAATTAGAAAAAAATGAAGGGAGATAAAATATGAAATTCAACGTTAATCATCCAATTTTATTTTTAATTGTTGGAATTATTATTTTATTTGTTTTGGCACAGTCAATATTTTTTCTTGTAAAAGCGTTAAAACGCGCTAAAGAGATAGGTATGGATACCAAAAAAATAAGAAGAATTATAATTTCAGCATCTATTTTTACAATAGCGCCTGCCGTAGCAATTGTGGTAAGTGTTATTGCTTTATCTAAAGATCTTGGTATTGCGCTACCGTGGCTTAGACTCTCGGTTGTGGGTTCTATGTCATATGAAACTATAGCGGCAACCAACGCACTCAGTGGTATGGGACTAGAATTTGGCAAGGTGGCAAACCTTACAGCTACACAATTTGTAACAATTGCTTTTGTAATGACAATAAGTATTATGGTAGGTATATGGCTTGTTCCCGTGCTTTGTAAAAAAATGAAAACAGGACTTGTAAAAATGAAAAACAAGGACGCAAAATGGTTAGATATTTTTCAGTCTGCAATGTTTATAGGTATGATTTCGGCTTTTGTGGGCTTTGTATTTTGTGATTTTTCGAGTGTGTTTAGCGGTAATACTGCAGGTCTGATACCCGTATGCGTAATGGCAGTATCTGCTCTTACAATGCTTATTTGCGGCGCTTTAATGAAAATTACAAAAGCACGCTGGATAAACGACTACGCGTTACCTGCAAGTCTTATAATAGGTATGGCAAGCGCAATACCCATTACCGCGTGGTTAGGTTAAAAAAGGGGGTAAAACATTATGAAAAACAACAATACATATATGGATAAGGTTTATTCATGGGGAAATAAATGGAATGTTTTTATGATGATAATTTTGCTTGCCTTTCCATTCCTAATTTCAATAATTTTTAAAGCAATACCTGATTGGAACGGACTTATAAAAGGTCTTGTTGCAACTGCTCCTATGTATTGGGCGGTAGGCGTTGTAGAGGTAATAACCTATATACCAATGCTTGGCGCCGGCGGATCATATCTTTCATTTGTAACAGGTAATATTTCAAATCTTAAACTTCCTTGTGCGCTTGGCGCACTTGAGCAAGCAGGCGTATCTGCCGACAGCGAAGAGGGCGAGGTTGTGTCTACAATAGCTATAGCTGTATCAAGTATTGTTACAACAGCTATAATCATAATTGGCGTATTACTTATAATCCCGCTGCAACCAATTTTACAAAACCCCGTATTAGAACCGGCGTTTAATCAAATTTTACCGGCACTTTTTGGCGGACTCGGTATAGTATTTATATCAAAAAATTGGAAAATTGCTATTGCACCTATTGTTCTAATGTTAGCACTGTTTATCTTTACAGGACTTGGCGCCGGCGAGGTTGGTATAATGGTACCTGTAGGCGTGTTGTTTACAATAGCAATCAGCCGCATTATGTATAAAAAAGGTTGGCTGTAATTATGTGGATTTTATACTTAGTTTTAGCTGTAATTTTATTGTTTTTAGCGGTAATATTAATTCGTACCTTGTGCTTTAAACCTACTTCACAGCCTAAAATTTTAAACGATGAAATATTTTTTGATAAAGAGCAGTCAATATCTGCATTACAGCAGCTTATACGCTGTAAAACGGTGTCTTATTACGATTCTTCTTTAGAGGACGATGCGGAATTTGAAAAATTGATAAAGCTGTTACCCGAGCTTTATCCAAATGTTTTTAAAGTATGCGAATTTAAAATGCTTCCTGACCGTGCATTGCTTTTTAAATGGAGTGGAAAGGGTAATGAAAAACCCACTGTTTTAATGGCGCATTACGACGTGGTACCCGTAGATGAAGCGTCGTGGCAAAAACCACCCTTTGACGCTGTTATAGAAGACGGAGTACTCTGGGGCAGAGGCTCTCTTGACACAAAGGTTACCTTTAACGGTGTTTTATTTGCCGCAAATACCCTAATAAACGAAGGCTACATACCCGAAAATGATATTTATTTTGCCTTTTCGGGCGGCGAAGAAGTAAACGGTAACGGTGCTGCAAACATAGTAAATTACTTTAAAGAAAATGGCATTGAACCTGCGCTTGTAGTAGACGAGGGCGGCGCCGTGGTAGAAAACGTTTTTCCCGGTGTAAAGGCTCCCTGTGCAATGGTTGGCATTGCCGAAAAAGGAATGTTAAACCTAACCTTTTCGGTAAAATCAAATGGTGGTCATGCATCGTCTCCTGCTCCGCACACTCCTATAGGAATTTTATCTCGCGCGTGTTGCAAGGTTGAAAATAACCCTTTTAAAATGCACATCACAAAGCCTGCGGCCGAAATGTTTGACACACTTGGTCGTCATTCAAGTTTTGTTTTTCGTATGATTTTTGCAAATTTATGGCTGTTTAAGGGCGTGCTGAATATAATTTGTAAAAAATCCGGAGGCGAGCTTAATGCATTATTGCGTACTACCGTAGCATTTACTCAAAGTGAGGGCAGCAATGCGCCAAATGTTATTCCACCTCGTGCTACAATGACTGCAAATTTACGACTTAACCCAAAAGATACGGTCGACAGTGCAGTAGAATATATAAGAAAAACTATCAATAATGACAATATCGAGTTAATTATTGGCAGTAATATGAATCCAAGCCGTGTATCGCAAACAAACTGTACGGCATTTAACAAGGTAGCTTCTGCTGTGGCAAATACTTGGAAAGGCTGTATTGTGTCACCATATTTAATGGTGCAGTGCTCAGACTCGCGCCATTGGGGCGTTATAAGCGATAAGGTTTACCGTTTTTCTGCAATAGATCTAACAAGCGAGGAGCGAAAAACCATTCACGGTCACAACGAAAAAATACGTTTAGAAACCGCATGTAGCGCAGTAGAATTTTATATAAGACTTATAAAAAGTTGTTAATAAAAAAGCACCTCGTACGAGGTGCTTTTTTAATATCCTAAATCTTCGTTTACTAAAATTACTGTAATTCTATCCTTTTGTCGCTGGGTAGCGCTTATCATATAGTCACAGCAAATGCGGTCGTCACTTTGGCAACCATCGGCAAAATTTGGACTGTCATTGTTAAGTAAAGACACGCAATGACCTAATTTAGCGCAAGGTGTGTTTTTTCCTAGTCGCACACAGTTTTTAGGTGCGGCTATCTTTTTAACACGTAAAAAGGCCTCGTTTATATCGGGGACAATTTTGTTTTTACCCACAATCATTATAACTTTTTTAGGGCCAAACGCAATTGATGAGATGCGGTTTGCAAGTCCGTCTACATTTAAAAGCTCGCCGTTTTCGGTAATAGCATTAGTAGAGCAAAAGAAAAAGTCAGCGCCTATAGCGGCTTTAAAGCATTCCTGCTGCTGTTGTTGCGTAATACCCGCGCGACCTCTGTCTAAAAAACAATACCTTTTATCGCGTAACAACTCGTCTATGCCACACTCTATCACAGACATCGAGCCGCCCCAGGTTATAACACAGCCGTCAAACAGCATATCTTTAACTAAATTTTTTGCATCTTCTTTTGTTTCAGCAAAAAGGGGTTGTATTTTATTTTTTTGCAAATTTTTAAAAAGTTTTTCTATTTGTGGTGTCATATTATTTTATTCCTTTCACAATAACGCCGCCGCCAAGCACCACGTCGCCGTCATAAAATACTGCCGCTTGCCCCGGTGACGGTGCACGTTGCGGTGTGTCAAATTCGAGTATTACGGTGTCTTTGCCGGTTTGATGAATTATGCACGGCTGTTCGGTATGTCGATAACGTAATTTAG
This sequence comes from Oscillospiraceae bacterium, assembly GCA_015066515.1. Lineage (GTDB taxonomy): Bacteria > Bacillota > Clostridia > Oscillospirales > Acutalibacteraceae > UBA737. The sequence goes on from SVOH01000001.1 coordinate 59,919, forward strand.
CGGCCGCATTAATACCGTCAAGGTTTTCCGCGGCAATAATATTAACGTTACGCACTTCAACAGTTTTATAAAACAAATGCTCCTCGTCGCCCAAAATAATCTCGTTAGTGCCGGCATTTTTATCTAACACAAAGGTGTGATGCCCAAGCGCTATGCCAAGACCCTTTCGCTGACCTATTGTGTAGTGAATAACGCCCTTATGCTTGCCTAAAATTTTACCGTCAAGATCAAGATAGTCGCCTGCGGCAAAATTTATACCTGTGTTACGCTCAATAAATGCGGCATAGTCACCATCCGGCACAAAACATATATCCTGACTGTCTGATTTTCTGGCTACACACAGATTCAAATTCTGGGCAATTTCGCGCGCTTGGGTCTTTGTATATTCACCAAGCGGTAAAACCGTTTTAGAAAGTTCATTTTGCGTAAGACCGTAAAGCACGTAGGACTGGTCTTTGGTACTGTCAAGCGCTTTTTTAAGTAAATATTTATCGCCAAATTTTTCAATGCGCGCATAATGACCTGTGGCAATATGGTCAAAGCCGTTTTGCTCGGCGTAATTGAGCATCGCGCCGAATTTTATACTTATATTGCACTGTATACAAGGATTTGGTGTGCGGCCGGCAATATACTCGTCTATAAAATACTTTATAACATAGTTGTAAAAATCTGACTTTAAATCGAGTGTGGTATGCTCAATACCGAGTTTTTTACAAACATCGGCGGCATCCTGCGATTCACGGTTAAATTTTTCTATAAGCGCGGAATCTCCACCGTCATAAAGTTGCAAGGTAATTCCTGCGGCATCTGATGTTTTTGAAACCAAAGCCGCAGTAACGGCAGAATCGACGCCGCCACTCATACCTATTAAGGTTTTCATTAAATCACTTCTTCTTTTTGTGAATGTTACGTATAGTTTTTTTCTTTTTTTGTTGCGGCTTTTGTGTAGTCTTATTTACCATCGCTGTTTTATCGGGTGCAACAAGGCAGTTTTTTCCATAACCAATAAGGTCGGTACGATTTGCCTTGCGTAGCGCCGATAAAACAAACTGTCGGTTTTCGGGTTTATAATACTGCAACAATGCACGTTGCTGCGCTTTTTCTTCGGGTGTGCGCGGCACGTAAACCTTTTGCATATTCATAGGATTTAGTCCCGTATAAAACATACAGGTCGATATTGTACCCGGTGTTGGGTAAAAATCCTGAACCTGCTCGGGATGAAGCCCTTCTTTTTTAAGAAATAGCGACAATTCTATAGCGTCGTTTATGGTACTGCCTGGGTGTGATGACATAAGATATGGCACCAAAAACTGCTTTTTACCTACCTGTTCGGTAATTTTATAAAATCGATTTTTAAATTGCTCGTAAACATTTATATGCGGCTTACCCATACAGTCGAGCACACGGCTTGAGCAATGCTCGGGCGCCACCTTTAACTGACCGCTTACGTGATGCTCGACAAGCTCGTAAAAAAATTCTTCATCGCTGTCCGCTACAAGATAATCAAAACGAATACCCGAACGGATAAATATTTTTTTAATTTTAGGTAGTTTTCTAAGCTTTCGTAAAAGGCTTAAATAATCGCTGTGGCCAACCTCTACCGCTTTACACATAGTAGGAGCCAAGCACTTTTTATCTTTACAAAGTCCTCGTTCAAGTTGTCCTTTACAAGAGGGTGCTCTAAAGTTGGCGGTGGGGCCGCCTATATCGTGAATATAGCCTTTAAAATCGGGCATTTCGGTAATTTTTTTAACTTCGTCTATAACCGATTCGTGACTTCTACAGCTAATTTGTCTACCTTGATGGTACGCTAGCGCACAAAAATTACACGCACCGAAGCAGCCGCGGTTATGTATTACCGAAAATTTAACCTCTTCAATACCCGGCACACCGCCCAAAGCCTCATAGCTAGGGTGATAATTGCGCATAAACGGTAGAGAATAAACCTTGTCCATCTCTTCGGTTGTAAGCGGCGGCATAGGCGGATTTTGAACCACTATTTTATTGCCGTGACGCTGAATAACCGTTTTGCCTCGTATGGCGTCGTGTTCGGTTTGCTGAATATATGTAGCCTCAGCATATTTTTTCTTACCCTGCTCACTTACTTCGCTTACCGCTTCAAAGCTTGGACACTGCTTTGCGCTTTGTACAGTGTAATCACGGGTATTCACTGCATAACAAGTGCCTAAAATATTCTTTAATTGGTCAATTTTTTCGCCGTTTTCGAGGCGTTTTGCAATTTCTATTACGTGCTTTTCTCCCATACCGTACATAAGAAGGTCGGCAGTAGAATCTATAAGAATAGACGGGCGAACCTTGTCATCCCAATAATCGTAATGCGCAAAACGGCGAAGAGATGCTTCAATACCGCCTATACAAATCGGCACATCGCCGAAAATACGGCGAATAGCCTTTGAATATACAATAACCGCGCGGTCAGGACGGGCGCCTGCCTTGCCACCGGGGGTGTATGCATCGTCGCTACGGCGGCGTTTCGCCGCGGTATAGTGAGCTACCATAGAGTCAATATTACCGCTGTTTACAAAAAATGCGAGTCGCGGCTTACCAAAGCGCATATAGTCATCATCACAACGAGGTTGCGATATAATACACACCTTAAAGCCCGCGGCTTCAAGTACTCGCGACACAATAGCCGTGCCAAAAGACGGGTGGTCTACATAAGCGTCACCCGTAACTATAATTATGTCGGCGGCTTCCCAGCCGCATTCAAGCATATCTTTTTTAGTAATCGGTAAAAATGGCATAAACATACCCTTTCGTAAAATATAATTTATTGTACCATAATTTTTAATTTGTTACAAGGGGTGTAAAATGGAAAACGAGGTTATAGAAATAAAACCGAAAAATATGTATATGCAAATATGTATAACACAGGCGATATGCATTGCTGTGATTTTAATATCTATAGTTGTTATGAAATTCTTTTTTGAAAATGACTTTAAAAAAGTACAAAAGTGGTGTGGTGAAAATATATTTGTACACACGCAAGTAACAGCAAATTTTGACGAGGAAACGACACGTGAAAATTAAATTGTTTGGAACCGAAATCTACATATCCTTCTTGTTTTGTGCGGTACTGTGCTTTATGCTGGTGGTGGATCGCACAGGGCTTATAATACCAACTCTTTTTGCAGTATTTATACACGAGGCGGGGCATTTGCTTGCTATGTATGCGGCAGACTGCCAGCCCCGTACAGTACGTCTTATTCCTACAAGCGTACAAATAATACGTGGCTTTTCACCTAAAAAACACGGTGAAATAGCAATAACAATATGTGGCCCTGCTGCAAATATTGTTTTGTTTGGAAGTCTTTTTGCAAACTATTTAATATTTGGCAGTCAGCAATCTTTAAAATTTGCAATACTGAATCTTGTAATAGCTACATTTAATTTATTACCTGTGCACGGCCTTGACGGCGGCACGTTGCTTACTGTTGTAATATCAAAATTCACCGACATTTATAAGGCAGAAAGTATTGTAAAAATAATAACGGTAGTTTTTGCACTAGCAATATTTTTGCTTGGTGTATATCTATGGGCAAGCGGAACTGTAAATATATCGGTGTTTATTGTAGCGCTGTATTTGGCTGTGTGTGGGTTGGTAAAAAAATAAAAGCACCGACAAAGCGGTGCTTGATAGAATAAAAATGTTTTATTTTTTTGACCTTATAAAAACATAGTAACTTGGGGGCATTCCGCCAAATACATAGTTGCCCATTTTCCACTCTAAAAATAAGAATTCAATATCATCTATTGTTTTAAACACATAATTAGATACGATCAACTTATTTAAATCAAGCAAAACACCTTTTGACCATTTGTCTTGCCATTCTTCATCCACATATTTTCTTATAACATTTCCGTTTTGATAAAAAATGATGTTTTGAAGCCAAAGATTTTTATTTAAAGGACCCATTCCTTTAAAATCGTCTATATTTTCAACAAAATCTACTGCGACCCAAGAGCCAACGATTTTTTTGTCGAAAATAAAGGGTATATTTACATTTTCTCTTCTACCGATTTCTAAAAGTTTAAATTGTTTATTGGAGACCTTTTTGAACACTTGAATATGGGGATTATTGTCCCCGTTGATTTCAAGAAACATAAATGAATGGTTATCAATCTCTTCAATACTATATTTATAGCATAGTATTGGCTCATCGCCACCGTAATGCACAAGCAAATAATTTTTTGTCCAGCCTTCAAATATCCAATATTTTTCTCCGTTGGGCAAAAAATAAATTTCTTTAAATATGGGGTCAGTTACAGAATTCTTTGTGTCGGTTTTAAATTCCACGCGAGTTTTTATAAGATCAAAAAACTCCCATTTACCAATAACCTTTTTGTCATCAATAAAAGGCATACCATTAGCGATAATTGTCATTTTGTATTTTCCTTTGCGGTGTTAATAGAGGAGATTAACATACGTTTGATTTCTTCGGCGAGCAAAAGCAATGTATCAAAATCATAGTCTATCAGTTTTGTTCTTTGTAATAGGGTGAGCCAATATATACTTTCGCCAGTTTCTTTAAGTGATATATGCAGCTTTGATATAAAATCCGCTTTGCTGTTTCCGTATACAGCTTCGCTTATGTTTGCGCCAACACTGGTAGCGGAACGGAGTAATTGTTTTACTATGGTTGTATCTTTTCTTGTTTTGGAAAATTCTTCATAGAATAAAACTATTTTTGTCGCAAAATCAAGAGATTTTTCAATCAAAGGACTGTTCATTATTATCACCTCTATTTAATTATAGCACAATTTGGATTTGTATTCAACGCTTTGCGAAGCAAAGCACATTTTCTTTTATCCCTTCTCTCTTATCTTTTCACTGGAAAAGGCGAGAGAAATTTAGAGAAAAGTGAAGAAAGAAAAAACAAAAGATGAGAGAACAAAAAGAAAAAGCCGCACAAATGCGACTTTTCTTTTTGGCGCGCTGAAGAAGATTCGAACTCCCGACCTTCTGGTCCGTAGCCAGACGCTCTATCCAGCTGAGCTATCAGCGCAAAACATATTAAAATGTTACGGTACTCAAAACCGCCATAGTATAATAGCACAAATGTTTAATAAAATCAATAGTTAATTTAAAAAATTTTAAAAATTTCTCCAAAACGGCGGTGAAAAATGTGATTGACGTCTTAAATAAAATCAATTCTGCCGTTTGGGGAACGCCTACTTTGTTACTAATTTTCTTTACGGGTGTTATTTTTTCTATACGCACAAAATTTTTTCAAATGCGTTTTTTTGTTCCGGCATTAAAAGCATTTTTTAAAAAAACGCCTGCAAAAGACGGTAAACAAATGACCGCTTTTCAGTCGGCAAGCACGGCACTTTCGGCAACGATGGGCACGGGGAATATTATAGGTGTTGCGGGTGCGGTTGCGCTCGGCGGTCCGGGTGCTGTGTTTTGGATGTGGGTGTCTGCCGCCGTTTGTATGATTATAAAATTCGCCGAAATTGCACTTAGTGTGCGGTACCGCGAGCGAACGAGCGATGGCACCTATGTGGGTGGTGCTATGTATTATATAAAAAATGCACTGCCTAAAATTTTTATGCCACTATCTTATGTTTTTTGTATATGCGGTGTTGCCGCTGCGTTTGGTGTAGGTAATATGACACAGGTAAACACTATGTCAAACAGCACGTTAAGCCTTGTAAAAACGATAACCGCTGTCAATCCTCAGTATGAATTTTTCATAAAAATATCTGTCGGTGTTTTTTGTGCTATTTGCAGTATCGTAGTTTTAAAAAATGACGGAAATATTGGAAGCTTTTGTGAAAAAATATTTCCTGTTATGACTGTTTTATATATTGGTATAACACTTATTGCAATAACAGTTAATTATAAGAATATACCTGCGACAATTTCACAAATTTTTATAGGCGCTTTTAATCCAAAGTCGGTTACAGGCGGCGCAATAGGATCGGCGTTTGTTGGGGTGCGATTTGGTATGTCACGGGGTGTTTTTTCTAACGAAGCGGGGCTTGGCACGGCGCCAATCGCTTACGCTTGCGGTAGCGGAGATGAAATCAGTCTTGGCCTTATGGGTATTGTCGAAGTATTTATAGACACCGTTGTTGTGTGCACACTTACGGCGTTTACCATACTTTGTGTAGGCGATATAACTTACGGAATAGATTCTGCGGCAAATATTACACTAAATGCGTTAACAAAAGTATTTGGCAAAAGTATTAATTTTATTTTTTGCCCCATTGTGTGCTTTTTTGCCTTTTCGTCGACAATAGGCTGGGGACTTTATGGTATAAAATTTATATCCTTTTTATTTGGAAATAACGCAAAAAATATATTTTTGTGTTTGTTTGTGTCTGCAATGATTCCGTCCGCTCTTTTTTGCGCTGATACAGTTTGGGTTATAGCCGAAATTTTTAACGGATTAATGATACTGCCCAACATAACCTCGCTATTGCTATTAAATGATGAGGTTACACAAATAACCCATATAAAAAACTGCCGCTTGAATTCAAACGGCAGTTAAATTTTAATTGCTTAATTTATAAGATAGTGTCATAAGGCTATCGCCAAAGTGAATGTTTTCTACCTCTACGTCGGGGTGATCAAGAGAAATATCATAATGGCTAAAATTTAAAAATCCTTTTACGCCAAGCTTTATAAGTAGCTCACAAACCTCTTTTGAAGCCTCTTTTGGTATGCAGAGTATTGCCGCGCGCGGCATATTTTCACGGCAAAATTCATCTAAAGTAGATATGTGTCTTATAGGCACGTTACGTACCATCTGACCAACAAGTGATTCCTTTGCATCAAACATACCTATAAGGTGAAAACCTTTTGATTCAAAATTTATGTAATGTGCAATCGCTTTTCCAAGGTTACCTACACCTATCAAAATTGCGTTTTGCGGCCGATCAAGGCCAAGTATTCTTGCAATTTCGCCCTGCAACAATTCAATATTATAGCCATAGCCTTGTTGACCAAATTCGCCAAAGCAGTTAAGATCTTGTCTTATCTGACTGGCGGTCAGGTGCATACGCTCTGAAAGCTCGCGAGATGATATTCGTGTCATACCTTCTTTTTTTAACTCGCCCAAAAATCTGTAATATCTCGGCAATCGTTTTATTACTGAGTTTGAAATACCTGTAGGATTCATTTTTATATGCCTTCTTACCATAAAAAGATTGTTAAAAAATTGAACAAGTCTATTTTAAGAAAATTTTTTAAAAAAGTCAAGAAAAAATACTTGACAAACAAAAAAAGATGTGTATAATAAAAATGTAAAAAGTAGTAATGATTACTACTTTTAAGAAAAGAGGTGGGTTATGGCAAACTATTCAAAACAACGCGAAGCAATTTTAAATGAATTGCGCGGCCGTTGTGATCACCCTACGGCATCTCAGGTTTACGAAGGAGTCCGTGAGGTAATACCAAACATAAGTTTAGGTACTGTTTACCGTAATCTTGCTAGTCTTGTTGAAAGTGGCGAGATACTGAGTGTTACTGTCGGCGATGGCAAGGAGCACTTTGACGGAGACAAAAGCTTTCACCTGCACTTACACTGTAAATGCTGTGGCGCAATTATTGATTCAAGGGTAAAAGACGATAAATTAAACAGCATTGCTAAATTTGATGGCTTTGCGCCCGAGACCAGCGTATGTGTGGTATACGGTTTATGTAAAAATTGCCAAAAGCAATAAATATAAATAATTAAAACAATTTTGGAGGATTTTAAAATGAAAAAGTATGTATGTATGATTTGTGGTTACACTCATGAAGGTGACGCAGCACCAGACGCTTGCCCAATTTGTAAGGCTCCTGCAGCTAAGTTCCAGGAACAAGCAGGTGAAAAGACCTGGGCGGCTGAGCACGTTGTAGGTATTGCAAAGGGTGTTGACCAGAGAATTATTGACGGTCTTCGTGAAAATTTCAACGGCGAGTGCTCAGAGGTAGGTATGTACCTCGCTATGTCAAGAGTTGCTCACCGTGAAGGTTATCCGGAAATTGGTCTTTACTGGGAAAAAGCAGCACTTGAAGAGGCAGAGCACGCTGCAAAGTTTGCAGAATTACTCGGCGAAGTGCTTACCGACTCTACCAAGAAAAATCTTGAAATGCGTGTTGATGCTGAAAACGGCGCTACACTCGGTAAATTTGAACTTGCTAAGCTTGCAAAGGAACTCGGTCTTGATGCTATTCATGATACCGTTCACGAAATGGCACGTGACGAAGCAAGACATGGCAAGGCATTTGAGGGACTCCTCGCTCGTTATTTTAAATAATTAAGAAATTTAAAAGGGGGAGTCAAAAAACGACTCTCCTTTTTTGTAAAATATTACAGGAGGAAAAACATAATGAAAAAGCTACTTACAGTATTTTTTGTGTTGGCTTTTGTTTTTGTGCTTTCTGCCTGCAATAATGATAGCGGCAAAGCTAACGAACAACCTAAAACACAATCAAATTCACAAAGCGATACCGTTAATTCAGATGCAAATAATACAACCGAATCTAAAACCGAAACCATCACCCGTGATCGTGCTATAGAATTAGCGCTCAATCATGCAGGACTTGCAAAAAGCGACGTCCGCGATTTAGAGGCCGAGCTTGACCGCGAGCGCGGCGGCACTTATTGGGAGATTGATTTTGAAAGCGGAAATCTAGAATACTCATACGACATAAACGCACAAACTGAAGAAATAAGAAAAATCGAGAAAGAAAGGGATTAAAATGCTAAATTCAAAAGTAATAGAGCTACTTAACGACCAAATAAACAAAGAATTTTACAGCGCATATTTATATCTTGACATAGCAAATTATTATATAGACAATGACCTTGATGGGTTTGGTAACTGGTACACCATTCAAGCACAAGAAGAACGCGACCACGCACTACTTTTCTTAAAATATTTGCAAAGCAACGGCGTAAAGGTTACACTTAAGGCAATAGACCAACCCGACAAAGTTTTTGAAAATCACCTTGACCCATTACTTACCGGTGCCGAGCACGAGCGTTATGTGACAAACTTAATTCATACAATTTATGATGCGGCTTACAGCGTAAAGGATTTTCGCACAATGCAATTCCTCGACTGGTTTGTAAAAGAACAGCTTGAGGAAGAGGAAAATGCCGACAAGCTTGTAAATAAATATAAGCTGTTTGGCGACGACCCAAAGAGCCTTTACCTTCTTGACCAAGAGTTAGCAACCCGTGTTTACACAGCGCCAAGTCTAACTCTGTAATCAATGCACAGTTTACAAAAAAATAAAGCACCTGCTATACCTCTATAGCAGGTGCTTAAGTTTTGTTACACATTTGTTACTTGACAAAGTGCACTATTCACTATAGACTAAAATAAAAGGGGGACAAAAGAATGATAAGCTACATATTTAAAAACAAAACAAAAAATATCTTGGTAATAATTTTTAGTGTTGTTTATATGATAAAGCCTTTGTGCGAGTTTTTTGGTTACATATCAATATACCAAGATTTTCCGTGGTTTACCTTTTTAACATTTTTGCCTGTTGCTTTGGTGTTGATATATTTATTAACGCTATATTATAACTACAAATTTAAGTCTTTTATAATTCCTGCGGCTTTTTTAATTTGGATTGTTTCGCCAATTTATCTGGCTTTTAGTGATATTAAATTTGCTTTTATGTATTTAAAATGGATTGGTGAAATGCCACTAACAATTGTATTTACGTTAATAAATATGATTGTTTTAATAACAGCAAAGGCGTTGTGTTTTGTCGGTTCGCTGTCAAATTTTAAAAACATATCTTTGTTTAAAGTGGGAATTATTTTAAACATAGTCGGAATTGCGATAATAACGCCTGTTTATGAAACGGTAAGTGCGATAGAATATTTTGGAACAACAAATATTTTTCTTGATCAACTTAGACAAATTTTAAACGACGGAGTAATTTTGGGCAGGGTTGCAAATATTCTGTTTTGGATAGGGCTTTTGCTTTTGGTTTTTAACAAAAAGGGTGAAGATATAGATATAACACCTTATATCGAAGAGCGCAAAGCCAAAAAGCAAGCAAAAAAAGAAGCTAAACTTCAACAAAAAGAAGCCGAAGAGGCCGAATATAACGCTCCACTACCCGAAATTCCCGACGGCTCTTGGCGCTGTATGGCTTGCGGCAAAATATTGCCCGACAGCATCGACCGCTGTGAATGTGGATATAAGAGATAACAAAAAAGATCACGCTACACTATTTACGGATAGCATATAGCGTGGTTTCTTTTATATGCATAATCTTGACATAAATTATATAAAAGTATAGAATTATATAGGAATGAACACACAATAAAAGGAAGATTGTTTTCCGGAGATAGAAGCATAAAAAAAGACGATTGCAAAAGCAATCGTCTTTTTGGTGCGGGTAACAGGACTTGAACCTGCACAGCCTTGCGACCATTAGAACCTGAATCTAACGCGTCTGCCTATTCCGCCATACCCGCATATTGTAAAACAAATATAATGATTTGCATCGTCAAATCGGCAAAAATTATTATACATAAACAAAATATAAAAGTCAAGAAATTAAACTGTTATTTGTGGTATGTCGAGCCTTCGTTTATTTTAAACGCACGATAGATCTGTTCAAGTAGCATAACCCTAAAAAGCTGATGTGGAAAGGTCATTGCAGACAGCGACAATTTTAAGCTTGCTCTTTGCTTTACGCTACTGCTTAACCCGTACGAGCTACCAATAATAAAGCACATATTTTTGCCGCTGTTGGTGTTTTTTTCGACAAAATCGGCCAAATCCTCGCTTGAAAAGCTTTTTCCCTCAACGCAAAGCGCAGTAACAATACTACCATCGGGGATGCGCTTTTCTATCATTTCGGCCTCTTTGTTAAGCGCCACGTCAACCTCGGTTTGCGAGGGATTGTCGGGTAACGAAACAGGTGTGAGCTCTACAACGTCGAGCTTGCAGTAACGCGACAAGCGTTTTGCGTATTCATCAATTGCATCACGCAGATATTTTTCTTTGAGCTTTCCGAGTGTTATAAGAGTAATTTTTATCAAAATACCGTCACTCCTATTGTTTTTGGTTTGGCTGTTTCAAGAATATAGTCTATACCCTCTTTTGCGCCAATCTGAGTAAGTGTCGCCGCTGCCGATTGCCGTGCGAGTAAGGGCGTGTTGTTTTCGGCGCTTATGTGGCCCAAAATAATGCGAGAGGTACCGCTTTTTAACAAAGCGGGCAGCTCTGTAGCACAAGCACTATTAGAAAGATGGCCTAGGTCAGAAAGTATTCTTAATTTAAGCTCTGCGGGATACGGTCCGCGACGAAGCATTTCTACGTCGTGGTTAGACTCAATAAGCACCGCGTTACAGCCAAGCAGCTTTTGCCTTACCGTGTCGGTAACAATACCCAAGTCTGTACAAACGGCGGCACGTTTGCCGTCGGGCAAAGTAACAACATATCCGCCCGAACCCGTTGCATCGTGACTGGTTGCAAAAAAATCTATCGTTATATTGCCTAATGTTATCACACCGTTGTCTGCGCAAATGGTTTTTGTACTTTGAGGAATAAGGTCACCTTGAGTGAGTGTTTCTAATGTTGCACAAGAAGCTATTAGAGGAACGTTTACCTTTTTTAAAAACGTTTTTAGACCCTTTATGTGATCGGTATGAGTATGGGTTATAGCCACAGCGCGCAAGCGTGACAAATCACCTACCTGTTCTATAGCGCTCATCAAGCCTTTTGCTGATATGCCTGCATCAATAAGTATATCACCGTCGGTTGTGGTTAAGTATGTACTGTTTCCGGTAGAACCGCTTGCAAGCGTACACAGACGAGCCATAAACCATTCTCCTTTCGTATTATATAAGTATGGCGGCTTTTAAAGCCGCCATTATATTATGCATTTTTTAAGTTTGCTTCTTTACTTAAAACAGGAACTCGCTTAATCTCGGCACCGAGTTTTTGGAATTTTTCAGCAACGTTTTCATATCCACGGTCAATGTAAATGGTGTTTTCAACCTCGGTAATACCCTCGGCCATAAGACCTGCAATAATCATTGCGGCACCGGCTCGAAGGTCAACTGCTTTTACAGGAGCAGGAGTAAGTTTTTCTACACCTGTTATAACCGCCATCTTACCGTCAACCTGAATTTTAGCGCCCATACCAATAAGCTGTTCAACATATCTAAAACGGTTATCCCAAACACCTTCGGTTACAATACTGGTACCATCGGCAATAGCCAATAAGGTTGCAATTTGAGGTTGCATATCAGTCGGAAAACCTGGATGAGGCATGGTTTTTACATTGCATTTTTTTGGTCTGCCGGTCATTTTAACCCGAACAGCCTCGTCGTATTCGGTGATTTCAGCACCGGCCTCAACCAGCTTTGCAATAATTGACTCAAGATGCTTAGGTATTACGTTTTCTATTAGCACGTCACCGCCCGTGGCTGCGGCGGCAACCATATAGGTGCCGGCTTCTATTTGGTCGGGAATAATGCTATATGTGGTGCCGTGTAGGCACTCTACTCCGCGAATTTTAATTACATTGGTACCTGCACCCATAATATTTGCGCCCATAGAGTTAAGAAAGTTTGCAAGGTCAACTATGTGCGGCTCTCGTGCGGCATTTTCAATAACGGTAAGTCCCCTCGCCTTTACTGCGGCTAACATAATGTTTATGGTAGCACCCACCGATACCACGTCAAGATACACCGAGCATCCTCGAAGCGCGGCGGCTCTGGCATCTACCATACCGTTTTCGATTATAACCTTGGCACCAAGTGCCTCGAAGCCTTTGATGTGCTGGTCGATGGGCCTTACGCCAAAATCGCATCCTCCCGGAGGCGCTACGCGCGCACGGTTGCAGCGACCTAAAAGCGCACCCAAAAAATAACTGGACGCACGCATACCCTCTGCCATTTTTTTATCAATGACAAAGGAATTTATAGGCGTAGGGTCAATTTCTACGGTTGATTTATTTATACTGCGAACCTCTGCGCCCAATTGCTTTATAGCGCGAAGCAGGGTCGCAACGTCGGATATTTCAGGTAAATTTTCAATGGTGCAAGGCTCGTTTGCAAGCAGCACTGCGGGCAATATTGCAACAGCAGCATTTTTAGCGCCGCTTATGTGCACGGTGCCACTTAAGGCCTTGCCTCCGTTTATAACAAATTTATCCAAACACGGCACTCCCGTCTTTTGAAAATAGAGAAAATGCTAAATATATGACTCTTTTTAAAGTATAGCCAAATTTCAAAATTCAATACTAAAGAAGATTATATACCTAAAAGTAAATTTTGTCAATCTAAAACGGTTGCCCCATACGCCTTATGCCGAATGTTTTGAAGCGGGCTTTGATGGGTCGTTATCTTTCTTGTGAAAAATTCCAACTATATATGACAAAATAAATATTGCTTGAGAAAGCATAAGCAATGATGCTGAAACATCACCGCGCAATACGTCCGACTTATTACTAATAAGTAAAATCAATTTTGGTAGCGATGTGATTACGCATAGCATAACGGCGGTTATTCCGCAAGCAAAAATCTTTTTGTGGCTTTTTTTTGGGTCGCTTAATTCATTTTCATAATTTGCAAACTCAAACAAAAACCACAGTAGAGCGCTATTTGTAAACAGCAAGAAAATATTTTCGGTTACGAGAGACAGCTCTGACGTGCTTGTAAAGAGGCTTATGAGCTTTACGACATAATATACCACGGGCACTGCCAATAGTAATGACGGAAAATTGTAAGGGTATATATTTTTTAAGCCAAAAGCAACAAAAACAAAAGCAGAGAGAAGGCTTAACAGCACCAATAATATACTATACCAATTACCAAGTGACGACAAGCCCGACACCGTTTCGTAAATAAACATACCGCCCGTTAAAACGCCGGTTACCGCAAGTATGGGGCGTAATTCGCCCTGCTTTTTTGAAACGCCTTCAGCAAAGTATGCCAAAACACACATAGCGGCAACTGCCGCTAAAATAACAAGGGTTATAAGTGTGCTGATATCTTTATACTGTTGTTTAATAAATCCCGTTGTGCTATCAATTGTAAACACAAACTGTATTAATTTTAGTATTACGCATATTGGAAGAGCGATCCACAAAAGGTTAATTATGTGGCGATGCTTCATAACTGTCACCTCAAAGAATTTAATGTAATTACACAACATATATTTTATATATATAACAATAAAAAGTCAATAAAATTAAAGCAGGTGAATTATGAAAGGAACATTTATAGTAGCGATAATCGTTGTGTTTTCAATGCTGGCAATACCGCTTTCTTCGCTAAATACAGAAAACAGTACAGTAATTACTACTGCCAAGCCACAAGAAAATGTTTTGTACGAAAAGGATGAGCCGCAAGAAACAATAAAAGTTTTAAAGAATGAACAAATCTATGAATTTGATGTAAACGATTATGTGTTTGGCGTGGTGGCCGCAGAAATGCCCGCCCTCTATGAAAAAGAGGCGTTAAAAGCGCAGGCTGTAGCGGCATATACCTACGCGCTTTATAAAAAAGAAGGCGCAAACGGAGATTATGATATATCTGCAGACCCAATGGTTGCGCAATGCTTTATAACTCGTCAAGAGGCTGCTGAGCGTTGGGGTGAAAAGGCAGAAGAATATACAAAAAAAATTGACGAATGTATAAAGGCGGTCGAAGGACAAATCCTTGTATACCAAAACAAACCAATCCTTGCCGCTTTTCACGCAATATCTTCCGGAAAAACCAACAGTTGCGCAGACGTGTGGAGCAAGGATTTACCATATCTTAAATCGGTTGACAGTATAGGCGACTGCCTATGTGACGGTTATTTAAGTGAGGTGACATTTACCGCCGAAGAAATAACCGAAAAATTAAAAGAAATAAAGTCGGCATCGGGAGAGCCAAAGAACTATTTTACCAATATAAAAACCAACGACAACGGATATGTTAAGGAATTAAAATATTGCGGTCAAATTATTTCGGGCTCAAAGCTGTGCCAGCTTTTAAAGCTGCGTTCATCAAATTTTGAAATTAAATTTAACGAAGACACATTCACGTTTAACGTAAAAGGTTACGGCCACGGTGTTGGAATGAGTCAAACGGGCGCCGACTATATGGCAAAACAAGGAAGTAATTATGAAGAAATTCTACTTCATTATTATTCCGGAGTAAATTTACAAAAAGATTAAAATTTTACTTGACAAACAATACCTATTTGTGTATAATGTTTTAGCAATCCAAAGACAGTAGGTGGCATTTGCCGTAAGTTTAACGCCTACCGAGGTGAGCGTGAAACGTTTTGTTATAAAGTTTTCATGTCTACCCTTGTGTCCTTGGGTGGACATTTTTTATTTTCACTCGGAGGTGAACACATTGCCAAACGCAAAGGTTTTAGAAGCAAAAAAGCAAGCTGTTGCTGAGCTCTCCGAAAAACTCGGCGCCGCTCTTACCGGTGTTGTTGTTGATTACAAGGGTATCAACGTTGCTGACGATACAGCTCTTCGTAAAGAGCTTCGTGAAGCTGGCGTACAGTACTTTGTAGTTAAGAACTCTATCTTAAAGCGCGCAGTTGAAGGTACAGACCTTGGTGATATCGCAAACGTATGTGAGGGCACAACTGCTATCGCAATCGCTAACGACGATTACACCGCAGCAGCAAGAATACTTTGCAAATTTGCCGACAGCCACGATAACTTCAACGTTAAGTCAGGCTTCCTTGATGGCAAAGTTGTAAGTGTTGAAACCATCGCAGAACTTGCAAAGCTTCCAAGCAGAGAAGTACTTCTTGCAACAGTTCTCAGTGCCTTCCAGGCACCTATCGCAGCATTTGCACGTGCTGTACAGGCTATCGTTGATAAAGACGGTGAGCCAGCCGCTGAAGAAGCAGCAGAATAATTTAAATTTAAACTAAACTAAAAACATTTATTGGAGGAAACTAAAATGGCATCTGAAAAGATTACAGCTATGATTGAAGAGTTAAAGACTCTTACCGTTCTTGAGCTTTCTGAGCTCGTTAAAGCAGTAGAAGAGGAGTTTGGCGTATCTGCAGCAGCTGCAGTAGCAGTAGCAGCTCCAGCAGCAGGCGCAGCAGCAGCTGTTGAAGAAAAGACAGAATTCGACGTTGTTCTTGCAGAAGCAGGCGCTGAAAAGATTAAGGTTATTAAGGCAGTTCGCGAAATCACAGGTCTTGGCCTTGCAGAAGCAAAGGCACTTGTTGATGGCGCTCCTAAGACCCTTAAGGAAGCTGCAAGCAAAGAAGACGCTGAAGCTATCAAGGCTAAACTTGAAGAAGTTGGCGCAAAGGTTGAGCTTAAGTAATTTAAGTTTTACTAAAATTTTAATCCCCGACCGTATGGTCGGGGATTTGTTTTTTCTTGACATTGTTGTTTATAGGGTGTAGAATACAATTAAAATATGCCTTTTGGGAGGGAATAAAATGAAATACGCATCAGATTTTAGAAAAATAGCAAGAGATGCTCTATTTGGCAACTGGAAAGTGGCTGTGCTAACTGGTTTTGTGGCGTCGATTATTGGCGGAACAACATCGGGCGGTTCGGTTAATTTTTCAAGCAATGATAATTCGTCAACCAATACACTTAATGAATTACCGCTAGGCGAAGCTCTTGAACTTATAGTTCCTATTATACTGTCACTTGGAGCTTTGCTTGCAATATGGGCATTGGCATTGCTTATTATAGGCGGTGCGGCCAAGCTTGGATACGCAAGATTTAATTTAAATCTCATAGATCGCAAGCCGGCAGCATTTTCTGATCTTTTTTCTTGTTTTAACCGTTTGGGCGATGGTATTTGTATGGATTTACTTATGGCGCTGTATATCTTTTTGTGGACATTATTGTTCATAATACCGGGTATAATAAAAGCTTACAGCTACGCAATGACACCGTATATATTATCCGAGCATCCCGAAATGACGGTAAACCAAGCAATTACTGAATCACGTCGAATTATGAACGGTAACAAATGGCGACTCTTTTGTTTAAGATTTAGCTTTATTGGTTGGATGTTCTTGTGTGTGCTGCCAATGTTTGTGTTGTTACCGCTTGTAATGATTGGCGTTGCCGGATTTGTTTTATGGGTGATTGTTTCTTTTGGTGCGCTTATAGGCGGTTTACTTTTCTTAACACCCTATCAAGAGGCAGCACAGGCAGCGTTTTACCGCGAAATTTCATATGTTCCGCAATATGAAGCGGGCACTGAAAACGAGCAGTTATAATAAAAAAGCATCGCTCCGAATAGGAACGATGCTTTTTTATTATGTGGTTAAATTGTGGTAAATTAGATTACAGGTTATAACCATAACGGCAAATATTAATCAAATATAAATAATCAAAGGTATTTATATTAGTTTTTACTTGCTTATAGCAATTTGCTGATGTATAATATTTTTAATCCAAAAATGCGAGGTAAATACTTATGAAAAAAACAGTAATTTCAGTTATGGGCAAAGACACCGTTGGTATTACCGCAAGTGTAAGTGCCGCATGTGCCGAGTATAATGTTAATATTATTGATATTACACAGTCTGTTTTACAGGATATGTTTGTAATGGTTATGCTTACTGACATTTCGGGTCTTAATTGTAATTTTAAAGAATTTTCAGAAAAAATGCAGGCTTTAGGCAAAAGTATGAATTTGGAAATTCACGTTATGCACGAAGACATTTTTAACTCTATGCATAGAATTTAAGGTGAAAAGTAATGCTTAATCTTAACGATATTTTAGAAACCATAAATATGATAAAGCAAGAAAATCTTGATATCCGCACAATCACAATGGGTATTTCACTGCTTGATTGCGCCGATAGTGACATCGATGTTTCTTGCGAAAAGGTTTATAACAAAATTGTGTGCCTTGCAGGTAATCTTGTAAAGACGGGCGAGGACATCGAGGCCGAATACGGCATCCCGATTATTAACAAGCGAATTTCTGTAACACCTATTTCTATGCTTGTGGCTGTGTCGGGCGGCGACCCCGTAAAGTATGCTCACGCGCTTCAGCGTGCGGCCGATACCGTAGGCGTTAACTTTATAGGCGGTTATTCAGCCCTTGTGCAAAAAGGCTTTTCGGCAGGCGACGTAGAGCTTATAAAATCTATTCCACGTGCACTTAATGAAACCACAAATATTTGCTCATCGGTTAACATTGGCTCTACCAAAGCCGGCATTAATATGGACGCTGTAAAGCTTATGGGTGAGATTGTAAAGGAGAGTGCCACTCTTACAGCCGACCGCGACTGTATAGGTCCTGCAAAGCTGGTAGTTTTTTGTAATGCGCCCGAGGATAATCCTTTTATGGCTGGTGCATTCCACGGTGTAGGCGAGCCTGACTGTGTTATTCACGTGGGTGTATCAGGCCCCGGTGTTGTTTATGCCGCGCTTAAAAAATGTAACGGCGATTTGGGCGCCGTTGCCGAAACCATCAAGCGTACTGCGTTTAAAATTACACGTGTTGGTCAGTTGGTAGGAAGTGAGGCGGCTCGTCGCTTGGGCGTGCCTTTTGGTATAGTTGATTTATCTTTGGCACCTACCCCAGCCGTTGGTGACTCGGTGGCAAGGATACTTGAGGAAATAGGCCTTGGCGTATGCGGTACACATGGTACTACCGCCGCGCTTGCAATGCTTAACGATGCTGTTAAAAAGGGCGGCGTTATGGCGTGTAACTCGGTTGGTGGGCTTTCGGGTGCGTTTATTCCTGTGTCTGAAGACGAGGGTATGATCGCGGCGGCACGCAGTGGCGACCTTAAAATAGAAAAGTTAGAGGCAATGACCGCCGTTTGCTCGGTAGGTCTTGATATGGTGGTAATTCCTGGCGACACACCGTCAGAGGTTATCTCGGCAATCATCGCTGACGAAGCGGCTATTGGTATGGTAAACTCCAAAACCACCGCTGTTCGTGTAATACCTGCTATTGGTAAAAAAGCGGGCGAAGAGCTAAATTTTGGCGGACTTTTGGGTGAAGGTCCTATAATGGATGTAAATCTAAACGCAAGTCCTGCAAAATTTATTAATCGCGGCGGACGAATCCCCGCGCCAATGCAAAGCCTTAAAAACTAATGCACAATGCATAATGCGTAATATAAAAAAGCAAGACTTAATTAAGTCTTGCTTTTTTTATAATAATTGCAACTCATTTATTATGAGTTTAAATTGCAGTCCAAGCTTTTCTGCGGCCTTGCGGCACAAAATCATACGCTCCATAAAAATTTCAAAATAATCCATAACCGAGCTATATTCGGTGTCTATTGTAAGATTTAGCGTAATGGACTTTTTATCGTCGCTTATAGTAAGCTCTGCCGCAGTAACCGAATAATTTACCCTGTCGTGAATGTCATGGGCAATATCCTTCATATCGCGTACACGGTTACGGCGAACGTCGGATTTGTCGGCCAAAATAAGCGCTGCGGCAAATTCACTTACAGGCACACCCGTGCCTTCGTCGTGATTACCAATCGCTGTAACAATATCTGCAATTTCTTCTGATGGAAATCCTAATTTGTCAAGTATTCTAAAAGCCATAACTGCACCGCTTTGGCTATGCTCTATACGGTTTACAAGGTTGCCTATATCGTGCAGATAGCCCGCTATTTTTACAAGCTCTATAGTGCGGTCATCATAGCCTAAGGTTTGGAGTATATAGCCCGCTTTTTCAGCAACTGCTGTTACGTGTGCAAAGCTATGCTCGGTAAATCCAAGCGCTTCCAAAGAAGCGTCTGCTGCTTTAATATAATTATGTATAGCTTTGTTCCTTTTTATTTCGTTATATATCATTCAATTCTCCTTTTAATAAAAAAACAAAGCTGTCCCGAAGGACAGCTTTTAATTATACGCCAAAACGTGCAACGTTAATCTTAACGCCAGGACCCATTGTGGTAGCCACTGTGCAAGATTTTACGTACTGACCCTTGGTAGCGGCTGGCTTAGCCTTGATGATAGCACCCATAAGTGCATCAAGGTTTTCTTGGAGCTTTTCAGGACCAAAAGATACCTTACCGATTGGGCAGTGAATGATATTGGTTTTGTCAAGACGGTACTCAATCTTACCAGCCTTTGCTTCGGTAACAGCCTTAGCAACGTCAGGTGTAACAGTACCAGCCTTTGGTGAAGGCATAAGACCACGAGGACCAAGAACCTTACCAAGACGACCTACCATACCCATCATATCAGGGGTAGCGATAACTACGTCAAAATCCATCCAGTTTTCTTTCTGGATCTTTTCTACCATATCTTCAGCGCCAACATAGTCAGAACCTGCTGCTGTAGCAGCTTCAGCCTTGTCGCCCTTTGCAAGAACGAGAGTTCTTACAGTTTTACCTGTACCGTTTGGAAGAACAACAGCGCCTCTAACCTGCTGGTCAGCGTGACGTGAGTCAACACCGAGGCGAACGTGAAGTTCAACGGTTTCATCAAATTTTGCAGAAGCGGTCTTAACTGCTACTGCTACTGCTTCTTCAACGTCATAAAACTTACCAGCTTCGATAAGCTTTGCAACGTCATTATATTTCTTTCCGTGTTTCATAGTCGTTTACCTCTTAATCTACAACTTCAACGCCCATGCTGCGAGCTGTACCGGCAATCATGCTCATTGCGGCTTCAATGCTTGCTGCATTAAGGTCGGGCATCTTAGTTTCTGCGATTTTTCTAACCTGTTCGCTTGTAATCTTAGCAACCTTTGTTTTATTAGGAGTACCCGATGCGGTTTCAATACCGGCTGCTTTCTTGATAAGAACAGCTGCTGGTGGGGTCTTGGTAATAAAACTGAAAGAACGGTCTGCGTAAACAGTAATAACAACAGGTATAATCATACCTACGTCGTTCTTGGTTCTTTCGTTGAATGCTTTGGTAAACTCCATGATGTTAACACCATGCTGACCGAGTGCAGGACCTACCGGTGGAGCTGGTGTTGCTTTACCTGCAGGAATCTGTAATTTAATATAACCTGTAATTTTCTGAGCCATAATAGCACCTCCATTATTCGTGGTAACCGTGTTTAGTCAAAGCCTTTTGCTTTGCTAAAGTAACACTTGGCGGAACGCTCATATACGCGCTCCTCCCACCGTGACATATAGATGCTCACATTTTTACAGACGGTTAACCTTGACCGTAAAAAAATCTATATGCCGGAAGTTAATAAGCATTTCTGCGTATTAACACTTAATCATTGAGAGAGATCTGATCGAGTTCGAGCTCAACCGGTGTTTCTCTACCAAACATTGAAAGCACAACGCAAACGTTGTTGTTTGCCAAATCAATTGATTTGATAACGCCGCTGTAGCCTTCAAGAGGACCGCTTATAATCTTGACGGTGTCACCCTCACTGTAGCCAACCTCAACGCTGTGCTTTTCAACGCCAAGAGCTGCAACCTCAGCATCGGTAAGAGGAACGGGCTTAGAAGCCGGACCTACAAAACCTGTACAACCACGTATGTTTCTTACAACATACCAGCTGTCGTCGGTAACAATCATCTTGATTAAAACATATCCCGGAAAAATTTTTCTTTCAACCTCGCGAACCTTGTCGTCTTTAATCTCGGTAACGGTTTCCATCGGGATTTTAATATCCTGAATTAAATCCTGCATACCGCGATTTTCAACTACAGTTGCAAGGTCAGTCGCAACCTTGTTTTCATAACCTGAATAGGTGTGTACGACATACCATCTTGCTTCGCTGTTTTCAGCCATAATTGCTAACCTCCTAAATACTTATCAAAGGATAAGCTCTATGAGTTTGCCAAGGCCAAGGTCAAGAAGCCAAATAAACGCACCGATAATAAGGCACATAACAAGAACGATTAATGTGTTTTTAACAACATCATTAAGGCCTGGCCATACTATCTTTTTAATTTCGCTCTTGTAATCCTTTAAGAAACCGATTACACGCTTTGCGATAGTGCGCTTAGTACCCTTTGACTGCATTACCTCAATATAATCGTCAATAAGTAAATACGCGATAGCTGCTACTGCGAAAAGCAAAAGTGCAATAGCGGTGAGCAATACAGAGCTTGTGTACTCAATACCTAAAACACCAAGTGCGGTGGTAAGGGGACGAGCATCAACAAACTTAGTAGCGTTGCTGAGGGCGATTACCAACATATAAATGCCGGTGCCCAATCCTACTGCAGGTGCTACGTAGCGTACCTTTTTTGACTTGAATGAGAAAACGCTGAGCACAAGACCGATTACTGTAAGCCAGAAGCAGAACAAAATGTCTGCCGATCTTGCCATATCGTACTCTACACCTGCAATTTCGGTCTTAGCACCAAAACCGAGGGCTGCACCAACCATTGTTGTATCTCCACTTGGGGTAGAAATTGTAGCAAAGGCAGTGAAGAAAAGTACTAAAGAAACAGCTGCGAAGATAACCGAAAGAATCTGACAAATTCTATTGACAGTTTTCATCATATTACCCTCCTTACTTTGTTTCCTTGTGCACGGTGTGCTTTCTGCAGAATCTGCAGTACTTGTTCATTTCAAGTCTGTCAGGGTCATTTTTCTTGTTTTTCATTGTGTTGTAGTTGCGTTGCTTGCATTCTGTACAAGCGAGTGTAATTTTTACTCTCATAACGGCACCTCCCGCTTTACGGAAATATTTTTTTCTCGGAAAATCCGAGATTGCCTCCCTCATTACAGCACACATCAAACTGTACCAAAAGCCCACATATTGCGAGCTCTTAGAAAGCACACTACAGTATGTTGTATAACTGCGTTGATAAGGTCATTTCGACCTTTGCAGAGGTAGAACGATTATACCAAAAAAGTGCCATAAAGTCAAGTGTTTTTTAGCTTTTACAAGAATAATTTTATATTTTGGACCTTGATAAATTGGGTATTTAATATTATAATGTTGTTGTATTAATTATTGAGGTGAAAATATGTCAGGCATGACTTCTATTAAAGAAATTTACAAAATTGGTCGCGGACCGTCAAGCTCGCACACAATAGGTCCCGAGCGCGCTTGTAAAATTTTTAAAGAACAAAACGGCTCTGCCGACAGTTTTAAGGCAATACTTTTTGGTTCGCTTGCAAAAACGGGCAAGGGTCACGGCACCGATACCGTAATAGTTAAAACCTTTGCTCCCACTTCTTGCGAAATAGAGTTCAATATGGAAGACAACAATATTCCCCATCCCAACACAATGACACTTATTGCCTTTAAAGACGGTAAAGAAATTGCAAGAACCAGAGTTTTCAGCGTGGGCGGTGGATATATCGAGTTTGAAAATATGTCCCCTGAAAAATTGGAGACTGTTTATCCCCACGACAAATTCACCGACATTGCCGACTATTGTGAAGAACATTCCATAAAACTATGGCAGTACGCATTGGAGTTTGAGGGTCAGGGATTAAAAGAGCATATGGCAACTATATGGGCCGCTATGAAGCAGTCAATTAAAAACGGTCTTAACGACGAAGGTGTGTTGCCGGGTGGCCTTGAGGTTCAGAAAAAAGCAAAAACACTATTTAGTAGCCAGCATATAGACGAAACAGCCGAAACCCGACAAAACCGTATGGTTTGTGCCTATGCATTTGCTGTAAGCGAGCAAAATGCCGCAGGTGAAACAATTGTTACAGCGCCAACCTGTGGTGCGGCAGGCGTGTTGCCTGCAACGCTTTACTATCATCAGCAAAAATCAGGCTTTACCGATGAGGAAATTTACCACGCACTTATGACAGCAGGTCTTATAGGCAATCTTATCAAAACCAATGCGTCAATATCGGGCGCCGAATGTGGTTGTCAGGCAGAGATTGGTTCGGCTTGCGCTATGGCATCAGCCGCACTGGCCGAACTTTTTGACCTGACCATTGACAAGATTGAGTACGCCGCCGAGATTGCGATAGAGCATCATTTAGGTCTTACCTGTGATCCAATTTGCGGCCTTGTGCAAATACCTTGTATCGAGCGCAACGCCGTTGCGGCAATGCGTGCTATAAACGCGGTGAATCTTTCAAGCTTTTTGTGGAACAGCCGTAAAATATCGCTCGACCACGTAATACACACTATGAAAGAAACGGGACTTGATCTGTCTTCCCGTTACAAAGAAACGTCAGAAGCAGGTCTTGCGAAAATTAAGTTATAAAATTAAGCCACGGATTATCCGTGGCTTAATTTTATGCTAATATTTCTTTTAATTTTTTGCTGTATGCTTTCGCCATACTTGCAAAACCGCAATCGTTTGGGTGGCAGTTTTCTATAAGCGAAACCTCGGCAACCGAGTCTTCAAGCAAATCACAGCCTTTTATGTAATAAACGTTTTTATCGCCCGCAGCAATTGCGTTTTTATAGGTCTGCATCATAACGTTTATACGCTCGGTTTCTTCATCTGTAAGATGCTTTTTAGGGCGCGTTGTCATAATTATGGGTAAATCGGGGTTTGCTTTCCTTATAATATTGAAGAACTTTTCGTGAGTTTCTTTATATTCCTTAAGCGAATTTGCGTTGTGGTCGTAATCATAGCAAAAGGCTGTCATATCAAGCGTTGCTATATATCGTGCAACCTCTTCTTCGCCCTTAGCGCTACCCGCAAAGCCAAGGTTTATAAAATCGCAGTCGAGTGCACGTGAAATTTGCGCGGGGTAGGTGCTGCCCGGTCTGCTGGCGCATCCGCCTTGTGTTATCGACGAGCCATAAAACACTATAGGCTTTGTAATTTTATAATCATCCGCAGGCTTTAGTGTGCTACCCTCTTTTATGCCGAGATATATTTTATATACACAGGAATAAATCGGCATATTTATTGTATATTCTCGCTCGCAAGGGTCGGGAATGTCCACAACGTTTTCATATTCGGTGGTGGTGTCAAGCGGCGGTATAATTGTACCGTAATAGCGCTTGCCTGAATAAACATCGCATCCCATAATTCCCGTGACCGAAAAAAATGAGAATTTGCTTTGTCCGCCTATTTGTAATTTGAGCGCAATATACGGACTGTCGGTAACAAAACGTATTCTGCCGCCCGAGGTGTGACCGTTAAGCCAACGGATGCTGTCGTTGATGCTTTCGGCAAAATCTCGAGGCATACGAACGTATCGGTCCCCCTCGCGAAAAACACCGTGAATTTTAAAGGGCGCCTCATCTATATCGTAAAAGGTTAAACCCTCTCGCTCTATTTTGGTTTCAACCTTCATATTTTTGTCGATTTTTGTAAAGTCCATAGGTATATTCCTTTATTTAAAAATTTCTTTTAGTTTGCTTCCTACCACGCGCGCCATACTTACAAAGCCGCTGTCGTTAGGGTGACCGCCGTCTACAAGTGCGAATTCACGTACCGATTCTATAAGGTCGGGGCCCTTTATGTAATAAACATTCTTATCGCCCGCCGCTATAGCGTTGTTATAAGTGTTAAGCATAACCTGTAAACGTGCGCTTTCGTCTTCGTCAAGGTAATACTCGGGTCTTGTCATCATAAGGATAGGCAGGTCGGGCTGTGTTTTTCTTATGGTTTTAAAAAATTTTTCGTGGGTGTTTTTATAGTGCTCAAGATTTGGTGCGTTGTGGTCATAGTCGTAAACAAATGCGCTCATATCAAGGTTTGCTATGTACTCTGCCATTTCGTCTTCGGCAAGTGCGCTGCCCGAAAAACCAAGATTTATAAAGTCAGCGTTAAGCTCGCGCGAAATAATGCTTTGGTATGCATTACCGGGTCTACTGGCGCATCCGCCTTGCGTTATAGACGAGCCATAATACACTATTGGTTTTTTTATTTCGTAATCGGGAGCCGCCTTTAATATGCTGCCTTCTTTAATGCCTATATACATTTTATCGGTTTCGCTGTAAAGCGGCATATTTATGGTGTATTCGCGTTCGTCATTAAACGGAACATCAATAACACCCTCATATTCATTAGTAACGTTTGTAGGGGGAACTACCGTTCCGATATATCTTGTGCCTGAATACACATCACAGCCAATACTTCCCGTAAAAGCAAAGTGTGACATTTTATACACGCGGTCAAGCTTTATACTAACCGCAACGTATGGGCTATTTGTTACAAAACGAACTCTACCGCCTGCAGAATGTCTGTAAAGTGAAACTACTCTTTCACTCACACTTTTCGCAGTATCGGTTGGCATACGAACATAATGCTCACCTTCGCGAAAAACACCGTATATTTTAAAGGGCGTCTCGTCTATGTCATAAAAGGTAAGACCTTCGCGTTCGATTTTGCTTTCTACCTTAAAATTTTTGTCGATTTTTGAGATATCCACAATACCACCAACCTTTACTTGAATTTTAGCACAATATACTTTAATAATCAATATTGTAAACAGCAATATTTTTTGATATAATAACAAAAAAGGTGGGTGCTTGTATGTATAATTTTTTTGTAAACGCTGACAACAAAAAAGAAAATCGTTATTTTATAATGGGTGACGATTATAAACATATAAAAAATGTTTTACGTATGACGGTTGGCGAGCAGTTTTTGGTGAGCTGTAACGATATAAGCGACCTATGTGAAATAGAAAGCTTTGAAAGCGACACAGTTGTTGTAAAAATAATAGAAAAAAACTATCAAAGCACTAACCTGCCTATAAAAATTCACCTGTTTCAAGGACTGCCCAAAAGTGATAAATTAGAACTAATTATTCAAAAAGCGGTAGAGCTTGGTGTTACAACCGTTACCCCCGTTTCTATGAAGCGAAGCATTGTAAAAATTGACGATAAAAAGAAAAAGAGCAAGCAAGAGCGTTGGCAGGCAATTGCCACAGCCGCCGCCAAGCAAAGCAAGCGCACAAGCGTGCCCGAGGTTTGTGACATAATATCATATAAAGAATTTATAGAAAGGGCAAAGGACCTTGATTTGCTGCTTGTGCCTTACGAGTGTGCCGAGGGTATGTCGGCTACAAAAACCGCATTATCAGAGATAAAAAACGGAATGAATGTAGGCATCATAATCGGTCCCGAAGGTGGCTTTGAGGAAAAAGAGGTTGATACCGCGTTATCTATAGGCGGCAAGGTTATATCCTTAGGCAGTCGTATTTTACGTACCGAAACAGCGGCTATTACAAGTATAGCTATGTGTATGCTATATAGTGAAATGGAATTATAATATGAAACAGTTACCACTTGAATTTGAAAATAGAATGAAAGCGCTTTTAGGCGACGGCTTTAGTGATTTTTGCGCTTCGTTAAGCGAGCCGCCCGTAAAGGCATTTCGTGTAAATAAATCTAAAATATCAATTGATGATTTTGAAAAGATAAATCCCTTTGGAAAAGAAAAAATCCCCTATGTAGAGGGCGGATATTATCTTGACTATGAAAAGGTTGGAAACCACCCGTTTCATCATGCGGGGCTAATTTACGTGCAAGAGCCTGCCGCTATGGCACCGGCTGAATGTATCGATATAGAAGAAAACACAAATGTGCTTGATATGTGCGCCGCCCCCGGTGGCAAAAGCACGCAGTTAAAAAACAAATTAGGCGAAAAAGGACTTCTTGTTTCAAACGAGATTATACCTTCGCGCTGTAAAATTCTTACCGGTAATATAGAGCGATTGGGCCATAAAAACTGTGTTACCACCTGTATGGATACAGCTCGCCTTGCTGATACGTTCCCCGATACCTTTGATACTATCATGGTAGATGCTCCTTGCTCGGGCGAGGGAATGTTTCGCAAAGAGCCCATAGCCATTGACGAGTGGAGCCGCGAAAACGTAAAAATGTGTGCCGAGCGACAAAGCGGTATTTTAGATAATGCAGTAAAGTGTTTGCGCTCGGGTGGTACAATAATTTACGCTACCTGTACCTTTTCGCTCGAAGAAAACGAAATGCAAATAGACGCATTTTTAAAGCGGCACCCCGATTTTGAAATTGTACCTGTAAAAGAGGCGGTACAAGCGGCATCACAAGACGGTATATGCTTTGACGGATGCGAGTGTAAAAATATAAGTTTTGCCCGTCGTTTTTACCCACACACCTCTCGTGGCGAGGGTCAGTTTATGGCAGTTCTTCGTCACAATGGCGAAAAAGCTACAGCTTATAAACAATCTAAAAAGCAAAATGTTAAATTAAACCCCGTTTTAACCGATTTTCTTGACGATACGCTCAAAAATTACAATAAAGACGATATAACTTTTTACGGCGACACTCCTGTTTTTTATAGCGGTGATATCGAAATTAAAAAGGGTACCGCCTTTATGTGTGGCGTAACAATAGGCGAAATCAAAAAAAACTACGTTTTGCCACACCACCAACTGTTTATGGCGTATGGGGACAGCTTTAAACGCAAAATTGACCTTGACCCAAACGGTGAGGATATAATAAAATACCTTCACGGTGAAGAAATAAAATGCAACCTGCCAAACGGCTGGGCAGCAGTTACCGTTTGCGGTGTAGCCGTAGGCGGCGCCAAGGTGTCAAACGGAATTGCCAAAAACCACTACCCCAAGGGACTTAGAATACTAAAGTAGGGGAATATTATGAAGACAAAAATCACATATATAATCTCGTTAATGCTTGTCGTGGTACTTATTGGCTGCACAGACCAAAACGTTTTGTATAAAGACAAAATCTACATCATAACCAAGGGCGAAGAAAAAGTAACAGTAAGTGTAAACGAGGGCGCTAAGGCGCCTAGTGTGCACGAAGCAGGAAGGCAGTATATTGATATTATGCAGCCGTACCTTTATGTTCTTAATTTTCAAGACGGTATACTTACCGTTTCGTCACACGACTATGACGCCGACGCCAAAGACAACTTCAAATTATGGGAGCTTAAAGCGGCTAAGGACATTAGCTTTAATTCGGTAATAGTTTTTGACAAAAATGGCAAGGTTACCGTAAGCGACGATGAATTGACCGAAAAAGACGAATATCTCTTGGGCGATTTTTACAACTGTGGATATTTGGAATTTAACGCTAGTGGCGAAGTAAGTCATATAACCTTTTACGGTGAAATAATAGTATAAATACTTAAAAGCGACCGCAAAAACGGTCGCTTTTTTTGTAATTTTAAAATGTTTTGTCGAAAGTCTTGACGGTATTTTTTATTTATGGTAATATAATCGTGCGACGTAACAACTTAATACGACAAAATTACGGGAGATTTGTGTTCATTTTTGAAAAAACACATTTCTCAAATGACAGTCTCTTGTGATTTGTCGTTGTTACGTCGCAGTAATCAAGAGTTATGTGTTTTTCGGTGCGTAGCTCTTGGCTGCGCACTTTTTTATTTTGTACAATGGCCGTTGTAACAAAAATTATTTTGTTATAAAAGGGGGTGCTTTTATGCCCGACTATAAGCTGTTGTACTTAACCTTGCTTGACGGTGTCGAAAAAGCAATAAATTTGTTGATAGATGCTCAAAAAGCGTGCGAGGACATATACGTAGACACCGACGAAACAAAAGATTAAAATGTAAAAAGAGCAAGAGTAAAAGGAAATAATCCTTATATTCTTGCTCTCGTTTTTTATTAATCTATATATTCAAATCTCTTTACAAATTTTCCGTTTTTATATACGTGCTCGCTAAACATATGTAACGGTCTTACCCAAAGCTTTTGTTCACCGTAAAGAGCTTTGTAAAGCACTACATCTTGACAATTTTCGCTGTCGAGCGCGGTGCCTAAAACCTCGTACTCGTTACCTTTGAAATGACGGTACCTGCCGGGCTTTATTTCGACGTTGCTTTTATAAAAATGCTCGTCCTCAGGCGGCAAAGCAAGCGAATGTGGCATACCCTGTACTATCTCAAGCGTTTTTTCGCAGTTAAAGGCATTGTAAAGTGTCATAGTACTTGCCGGTGGGCAGGTGTAATCACCAAGGCCTATAATCATTTTTACGGGGCATTTTACACGCATACCGTGCGCCACTGTGTCAAAATACCTAAGCCCTTCGGCAAATTCGGGACGTACCCCTTTCATAAATCCGTGCTGTTCGGCACGCATATTGCAAAACCACGGCACTTGTATATCCAAAAAAGTTACGTCGGAGTCAACCGATGCCATTATAGTTGACTGAAAAGCGCCTTGACTTCCGCCCGATACGCTTAGGTTTTCGCCGTCCCATTGGGGTAATGTTTTTAAATACTTTAGCGCCACAAGGTCGCGAAGCATCATATTGCGCCAATATGTTGTCATATTAGATGCGTTTTCTTCTTTGCTAAAACCGTAATTTTGTAGCTCGTCCTTATATTTTAGTGCGCTTTCGGTGTGACAAAGTCCGTTTTCAATACCGTGCGCATTAAGGCAAAGCGATATTGCGTCGGGGTCGTGCACAGCCCAAGCACCTGCAACGCCATAGCCTAAAAAGGTAACGTGTATGGGGTATTTGCCTGACTTTTGAGGGATAGAGAGATATCCCGACGCATTACGACCCTCGGGGGTAGATATTCTAATATCGTAACACTTTATGCCCTCGGGCACACCGGAGGTAACCTCTTCGTTCGAAACAAGCTCACAGTTAAAGCCGTCTACCATAGCTTTTAGCTCGGACCAGTATTGGTCAAAATCGTCGGGTACAGTATCAAGAAGGCAAAGCTTATCAACGTCGGCACCTGCCGATACGTCAATCGGCGCAAAATCGGGCAGTGGTGCATTATCATCACTAAAAGCTGTGCAGGTAAGTCGGGCAAAGCCGGGCTTATCTAGTGTGGTTTCAATTACTATTGGGTGACCGCCCCAACATGCATCAAATCCTTCAGAGTGTTGACCGTCATCGCCGTCGAGCACCCACTTAACGTAGCGACAAGCAGTGTCGATACGGTTATCTCGAGCGGAAACTGTAAAGATGATTTTTTCGCCGCAGGTGTATTCGAGTGGATTTTTGTTTGTTGTGCATTTAAAGTATTTTGACATAACAATCACCTCAAAACAAAATTGCACAATCATTTTAACATCGTGGACTCAAAAACACAATATAATATTTTATGCTTTTTATAATAGGTATAGTTTTTTGTTGGATTACAGGTAAGGGTAAAAAAATTTGTTGACAAAAGTTTAAAAAGTATGTGAATAAAATCGTGCTGTCAAAAAAAAAAGCGAGGATTAATCCTCGCTTTTTATTAGTTTATTAAGTTCTTGCATTTTGTCTTGTGTTGGTTCGGGTAAATGCCCAAATTTAAACTGCAGTCCCATATTATCATACTTTGTCTGACAAATTTTTCTAAATGGTAAAAGTTCGATTTTATCAACAACAGAATACTTTTCGGCAAGCCCATTTAAAAACACAACGTTTTCCTCGTTATCGGTAAGGGTGGGTATTATTACCTGACGCAGAGTAACGGGGATTTTTTGCGTTTGCAAATATGCCAAAAACTCAAGCGGTTTTTCTATACTGCAGCCTACGTGTTCAAGGTAATCAGCGTCGTTTGTATACTTAATATCAAGTAGCACTCGGTCGGTCACGGTGAGCAGTTTTTTGACACCGTCGTTTAAAACACTACCCGATGTATCAAGGCAGGTGTTAACGCCCTCTTTGTGACATAGCGAAAACAGCTCATAGCAAAATTCACTTTGCAACAGCGGCTCGCCACCCGAAATGGTAATACCACCCGTTTTGCCAAAATATTCTTTACAGCGCAAAACCTTTTGGAGTATCTGCTCGGGGGTGTATTCGGTGCCACCATTAATTTCCCAAGTGTCAGGGTTATGGCAGCAACCGCAACGCAGGTTACACCCTTGCATAAACACCACAAAGCGAATACCGGGGCCATCTACCGTGCCAAGAGATTGTAAGGAATGTATTTTACCTTTTATCATAATACTGTGTGGAAGGTGCGGCTGATAACCTCGCGTTGATGCTCGCGTGAGAGCTTGTTAAAGTTAACAGCATAACCCGATACACGAATGGTAAGGTTGGGGTACTTGTCGGGGTTTTCGTAAGCATCCATCAGTGTTTCGCGATTAAGCACGTTTACGTTTATGTGGTGTGCCTTCTTTGCAAAATATCCGTCAAGAATGGTGACAAGATTGTCAATGCGTTCCTCGTCGGTTTTGCCAAGTGCCTCAGGCGTGATAGAGAATGTGTTTGAAACACCATCACGGCAGTCGTCGTAACTGATTTTTGCAACCGAGTTAAGTGATGCCAATGCGCCGTTTTCTTCGCGATTGTGCATTGGGTTAGCACCTGGGGCAAACGGTTCGCCCGCTTTTCTGCCGTCGGGGGTAGCGCCTGTGTTTTTACCGTACATAACGTTTGAAGTAATGGTAAGAACAGACAATGTATGCACAGCACCACGATATGTTTCGGTCTTACGAAGAGCCTCAATAAAGCGGTGGGTCATATCTTGTGCCAAAGAGTCAACGCGGTCGTCGTCGTTACCAAATTTGGGGAAATCGCCGGTTGTATCATAATCAACAATAAAGCCTTCGGCGTTTCTTATCGGTTTAACACAGCCGTACTTGATAGCACTAAGCGAATCGGCAACAACCGAAAGACCTGCTATACCAAACGCCATAAGGCGTTCAACGTCGGTATCGTGAAGCGCCATCTGCACCTTTTCGTAGCAGTATTCATCGTGCATATAGTGGATAACGTTCATAGTTTTTACATACAACTGTGAAAGCCACTGAATATAAATATCATAACGCTCCATAACAGAGTCAAAGTCGAGTGTTTCGCTCGATATAGGCTTCATTTGAGGACCAATGTGTATGCCGCTCATAGCGTCGTAACCGCCGTTAAGCGCAATATTTAAAAGCTTTGCCAAGTTGCAACGCGCGCCAAAGAACTGCATCTGCTTGCCAAGTTTCATTGCCGATACACAACAAGCGATAGCGTAGTCGTCACCGTAAATCGGGCGCATTAAATCGTCGTTTTCATACTGGATAGAGTCGGTATCCTTTGAAACCT
This sequence comes from Oscillospiraceae bacterium, assembly GCA_015066515.1. Classification (GTDB taxonomy): domain Bacteria; phylum Bacillota; class Clostridia; order Oscillospirales; family Acutalibacteraceae; genus UBA737. Next base: position 92,699 of record SVOH01000001.1, read on the forward strand.
TTGCGCAGAACTTTTTAAAGCCGTCGGGCAACTGCTTTGACCAAAGAACGGTAAGGTTAGGCTCTGGTGAAGAGCCAAGAGTATAAAGTGTGTTAAGCATGCGGAAACTGCTTTTACTAACAAGGGTTCTGCCGTCTTCGCCCATACCGCCGACAGCCTCGGTAATCCACATTGGGTCGCCGCCGAAAAGCTCGTTATATTCGGGTGTACGCAAATGACGCGCTATACGAAGCTTTATTACAAAATCGTCAAACAGCTCTTGTGCGCCCTCTTCGGTAAGGGTGCCGTTTTTGATGTCGCGTTCTATATAAATATCAAAAAATGTTGCCACACGGCCCAAAGACATTGCCGCGCCGTTTTGCTCTTTTATAGCGGCAAGGTACGCAAAGTACGTCCACTGTATTGCCTCGCGTGTGTCGCGTGCGGGGCCGCTTATATCAAAGCCGTACATAGCAGCCATCTCTTTTAGCTTGCCAAGAAAGTTTATTTGTTTAAAAAGCTCGCTGCTAAGCTTGATGTTCTCTGTAACAAAGGGCTTTTCGGCCATAGCGGCTTTGTCTTTTTGCTTTTCTTCAATAAGCTTGTCCACGCCGTAAAGCGCTACACGGCGGTAGTCACCAATAATACGACCGCGACCGTAAGCGTCGGGCAGGCCCGTGATTACGTGACAACGGCGCGCAAGACGCATTTCGTCGGTATATGCGCGGAAAACACCCTCGTTGTGTGTGGTGCGGAAACGAAATTCATCCTCAATTGTTTCGGAAAGCTTGTAGCCGTAAGCCTCGCAAGCCTGACGCGCCATACGTATGCCGCCAAACGGGCTAACGCCACGCTTTAGTGGGCGGTTGGTTTGCATACCAACAATAATTTCGTTGTCTTTATCTATGTAACCGGGTGAAAAGGTGGTAAGCGAAGATACGGTTGCAGTGTCAATATCAAGCACACCGCCAAACTGACGCTCAAGCGCAAAAAGCGCCTGCACCTTTTTCATAAGTGCTTGAGTTCGCTCGGTAGCGCCCGACAAGAAAGAATCATCACCCGTATACTCGGTATAGTTAGCCTGAATAAAGTCGCGCACGTTAATTTGCGTTTGCCATACGCCCGCTTTAAATCCGTTCCAATTTTCGTGTGTCATATATATTCCTCCGTTATTGCCGTAAAAAAAGAGCAAATCAGCCTTTAATAACTGACTTGCCCAGACGGTCGGCATTAAAAATCTTTTACATTCCCTATGCGTAAACTCGCAAAACCCGTCAGTTATGTAAAAGCATTATACTGTATTAATTATTATAATATATGTACACGTATTTTGTCAATGCAAAATGCTATGTTTTTGTTGTGCAAAAACGAAAAATAGAATATAATAAATTTAATATGATTTTTGGGGGTGGCAAAATGAAACTTGTAATAGCCTGTCTTAATTCTAAATATATACACGCATCTTTATCGCCTTGGTGTCTGCTTGCCGGTGTGCGCGAATTTTGCAAATCAGATATTGATGCAGTTGTGGTTGAAAGCACAATAAATGCCGACCTCGATAAATTTATAGCAGGCATACCAACTGCCGATATCTACGCCTTTTCGTGCTATATATGGAACGTAGAACAAACCCTTTATGTTTGCAGAAAACTAAAAGAAAAGTATAACGCAAAAATTATACTTGGCGGTCCCGAGGTAGCCTACCGCGCTGACGATATTTTAAATAAATATGATTATATAGATTTTGTGTTGTCGGGTGAGGGTGAATTTAATTTTCCAAAGCTTGTTGATGCCATCAATTCAGAGCGTAACCTTGACTGCGTTGACGGTTTAACATACCGCAAAAACAATGAGATTTTATCTAATCCTGAAGCAGTATATACCGCAACGCCGCCAAGCCCCTATTCACAAGAGTTTTTTGACAGCCTAAACGGCAGAATTTGTTATATCGAAACCTCTCGCGGTTGCCCTTACCGCTGTGCTTTTTGCTTGTCGGGCAGATGCGGTGGTCTGCGCTTTTTTGATATGGATACCACAAAGCAAAACATTATTTTGCTTGCAAATTCGGGAACAAAAACCATAAAATTTGTTGACCGCACTTTTAATGCAAATTATAAACGTGCCAACGAGATTTTGCTTTTCATTAAAGAAAATTACGGCACAAAAATACCCGACGGCGTTTGTTTTCATTTTGAAATTGCGGGCGATATTTTACACCCCGAAACGCTTGCTATTTTATCTCAAATGCCGCAGCGCTCAGTTCAGCTTGAAATTGGGATGCAGTCCTTTAACGAGGAAACGCTAAAGCGTATAAACCGTAAAACCGACACGCAAAAACTAATTAAAAACATAAAAACGCTGCTCGGCTTTAATAATATGCACATACATATTGACCTTATCGCAGGGCTTACGGGCGAGGATTTATTGAGCTTTAAAAATAGCTTTAATATTGGTTATAACCTACACGCTCATATGCTACAAATGGGGTTTTTAAAGCTACTTTACGGCTCGGATATGCGTGACCACCAAGACAAATACCCTTGCGAATACAGCGCTAAACCACCCTATGAGGTTACCTCTACCCCGTGGCTTAACGCTAACGAGATTTTGCAATTAAAAAATTGTGAGGATGCATTAGAGCGACTTTATAACAGTGGTAGATTTTTGCTAACTCTCGACTATTTAATAAACGAAATTAAAATTGAACCGTTTGACTTGTTTTTTGAATTTGGCAACGAGGTTTGTGGCAATAAATTAAGTTTATCGTTGTATACAAAAAAGCTTTACGATTTTTTCAAAGATAAATGCAACAGCGAAATTTTACGCGAAAAAATTGTTTGCGATTTGCTGTGCTCAGGCTGCGAAAAGCATATACCCGACACTTTAAAAATAAAAGACCCGCTTTACAAAAAAGTAAAAGCGGATCTGTCAGAAAAGCTTGGTAACGATTTTGCGTTCGCAATTGTTTATAGCAAGAATAAAATTTTCGCCGTAAAGCCTGACGAGCCCAAAGATTTGTTTGGGAGGAAAGCGGGAGTATATCTTAATATAAACCAATAACATATAATGTTATGGATTTCCGAAAATCATACATATCACTGTAAGAAAAATTGAAAATCCACAAGTTAGGAACGGCAAAAACTGTATTAAAAAAGAAAATGTAAACTTTTCTTTTTTTCGCATAATGACAGATAAAACAATTCCGACAATGCTGAAAATAGGAGTGGCAACAAGCAGTATGCAAGCTATTAGTTGAAACACCAATAATACAGACCAGTTGTTAGATGACAAGGCTGTCAAAAACAGCAGGCCGAAAACAGACGCAAACCACGAGCAAATCGCATACAAAACAGAGAGAATTATATTGCTAATGATGCCTACGACAATGATTTTTCGCTGATTTTTCATATATACACACCCTTTTAAATTAATGGAAGTATAATAAAAGCGCTTTGTAATTTTTATTGATTGGTTAAACTCTCGTTTGATTTTATCTTCCCGATTTCAATTAGTTGCAAAATCGCGATTATTATATGCGCAATGATGCTTATCAAGCACAGCGCACCGGCAATTTTTGCAGCGTTATTGTTATTGATTAAGCCAAAGAATACATACATTGGTCCGTAGTCGCCGCCGTCAGGAAAAGAAAGATAAAAAATTATGTATGTCACATACGAAAGCAGAGTGTAAATTTTTAATTTTTTGGAGAGAAACAGCTTTAACATAGCCTTTCCGTTGATAATCGCAAATAAAACATAATGGATAACGGGAAAAGCCAAAAAAGTTAGTATTAATCGGTACCAACCTATATTAAAAATCCACGATGGTATCATTACAAAAAGGCAAAATATCATCAAAAAATAGTATTTAATGATTTCTGGACGGTTAAGCTCTTTTAATTTTTGGAACAAACGAACCAGGCGAATAATACCAAATATAAGTAAGCTTGCCAAAACAACCAAAAACAACATTAAAATTACTTTTGTAAGTAAGGCAGAAATTTGTACGTTCATAATCTCACTCCCTTGGCACTATTATATCACATTAAACGAATCGTTGCAATGAATAAAAGCGTCTCGAATTCTTGTTAGGATAAAGGATAAAGTCTTAATGGGATTTTTCCGGCGCAACGCGCCTATCGCGCCGCAAGCGGCTTGCCCACGTCGGCGAAAACAGTCCACCGGACTGTTTTCTTCCGCTTACGCTCCCTCCTTGTTCGAATCCCTATATAAATACAAACAAAAAATAAAGCACCAACCACAAGGGTTGGTGCTTTATTTTTGGAAAGATAGTACAAATTCGAAGTTGTTTTATTTTTTTAGCTATGTGTTCGAACTCCTGCATATTTTATAGCTATAAAATACCGTTTCTTATCAATATGTTGGAAATTATTAATTTAATTTGTTTAACAAGAAATGTGGTTGCTGTCCAATTACAATTAAGTCTGTCACATCAAAAATATCATATCCCATTTTTTCATATTCTTGACAAAATTCTTGTTCGCTCAAATATATGATTTCTTGACCGTACCACTCTTTAGAAGATTGCGGTGTAAGTTCTAAATATATAATTTTATTTTCCGCAAGAAATGTAAGTATTGTATGTGCCTTGTTTTTGTGCTTATTGTATATTAGCCATATTTTACTTGGAATACTTAGTTTAGTAAGCATCCACTTCATTACTAAAACAATGTCTATGCAAGTTCCAATTTTTTCTCGTATTGTTAATTGCGGTTCTTGAATCAGATAAATCGTTTTTGAAAGACAATAATATTCATTATCAAAGCCGTTTTTCATATTTGGTTTATACTTTTTTCCATCCAATATAAAACCATACTCAAAATTATTGTTAAATAACTCTGACTTTAATATGTCGCATATTTCACGAATTGTCATTTGTTATTCTCCTTTGCGGTGTTGATAGAGGCGATTAATATTCGTTTTATTTCAACACATTTATTAAGTAATTCTTTATCATTATAATATCCGCTTTCAATTAGCAGTTCAATCCAATACTCGTTCTCGCTACATTCCTTAAGTGCGATTTGAAGTTTTGCAACGAAATCTGCCTTTCCGTGTGCATAAAATGCCTCTCTAATATTTGCACCAATACTTGTTCCTGAACGCAAAAACTGATTTATCAAAGCGCTTTCACATTTTACGTTTCTTAATTCCTTACACACTTTTATAACAGTAAGTGCAAATTCTTTTGATTTTATAATTAAAGGACTCTCGGTCATAATAAACCCACCTTTCACATTTATTATACTTTCTATAAATTAAAAAAGCAAGGCAAAGCCTTGCAAAATACTTCTTCACTATTCACTATTACTTATTACTTGCCAAAATCGACTTAAAGAGAAAAGTGAAGAGTGAAGAGGTAAAAAGTAAATCGACAAACCTCTGTCGAGATTTGTCGATTTTGGCTGGGGAATAGGGATTCGAACCCCAACAAACAGAGTCAGAGTCTGTCGTGCTACCGTTACACAATTCCCCAATATTTAATTGAGCAATACTTATTATATTACTTTTTTTTGATAAGTCAAGAAAATTTTTGCTAAATTTTAAAAATCTTTCGTTCCGCCTTGCCGTAACGGCTTAATGATAACCTGAACTTAATTTCAGGTGGGTTTTCGCCAAGCGGTTTCGCGCTCCCTTCTTCCGAACTCGGCACCGCCGCGGGAGGTCTGCAAACCCGCCGCCTGAGCAGAAATCCCTTTTTATTATCTTGTAGGGTTATATAAGCCTCGATACACGCACAAGGCAGAACGTAACAATTGAAAATTGAAAGTTGAAAGTTGAAAATTAATATGTTTCGCAAGGCGAAAATGTTATATTAGTGCCGAAGGCACACAATAATTTTCCATTTTCAACTCTCCATTAGTAACCGACAACGAGTTGTCGGTTACTTCTCGTCTACTTCAAAACGGTCTTGAAGTCGGTCAACAAATGCGTCGGCTACCATTTCATACTCATCGTCATTTTCAATTTCATAGAAATATTCCTCGCCGTCGTCTTCGCCAACCTTTACGATTACAAGCTCGCCCGAATCATCGAGCATCGCTTTTGGATCGTCATACACCGGAAGAAGCGCTAAATATCTTGCTTCGTCGGTTTCGATTGCGTCCAAAACCTCAAAATTATATTCCTTTCCCTCGTCGTCAACAAGTGAAACTATATCGGGATTGTATTCTTCGTTTTTGATTTCTTCGCTCATTTTTTATGCCTCCAATCTTTTTCGCAACATATCTATTTTACCCCAAAATTTGCTTTCAGTCAATAGAATACTTTTCCTTTTGTGTAAATTATCAAAAACGGCTCTTAAATTTTAGTTCTTTATACAAAATAAATAAAAGTTATCAACTTTTTGTTGACAAATTGTAGATATTAGCATATAATATAGACGAAGAGAAAAGAAAGGAGCGGTAAAACGCTATGAGGGAAACTCCACCAGCAAATTTAAAAAAATAATTTGAAAGGCGTGAGTCCAATGTACAGGTAAACCTGTAAACCCAAAGACTATATTTAAGTAAAGGACTGAGTCCAAAGGTTTAAGTAGTTTTCAATTCAAAACTATATTTTAGTAGAGGCGTGAGTCCGAAGGTTTAGTTAATTTTTAACTCAAAACTATAAATAAGCAAAGGAATGAGTCCGAAAGTTTAGTTAGTTTTATTTTCAAAAACTAAAATATACAGACGGTGAGTCCGATGTACAGTTAAAACTTAATAAATGAATTATGGCCCCCACAGGTGAAAGATGTGGGGGCTTTCCGTTTTTATTGTTACAAATTATAAGTACTATCCATTCCATTCAACATATTCGGCGTCGTATGACAAAGCGGTAAATTTATCCATAACCGACGAGGGAGCATATATCGTCAGCGTTACATTTCGCTGATACGAATTGGAAAAGGCATAGTTTGCGATGGTTACTTTGCCAGACTTAATATATACGCGTGTGAGCTGACGGCAAGACATAAATGCGTTGCTCTTAATCTCCGTAACGTTTGCGGGAATGATTATCTCGGTAAGCGAATTGCAGTTTGCAAAGGCCTGTTCGTCTATATATTTTAGTGTATCGGGCAAGGTTATGCTTTTTAAATCCTGCTCATAGTAAAAGGCCTGCAAACCAATACCGATAACTGTTTTACCGTCAATTTGTGAGGGAACTTCATAACTGCCGGTAGCGTTGTAATTTTCAATTCCGGTAATTTCAACCCCGCCGTCAACTGCTTTTACTTCCCAGGTCGGCTTGGTAGGCTCTTCTTTCTTGCTAGGGGTAGGTGTTGACGAGGCTTGCTCAGAGGAGCTTTCATCTACCCGCTCACCGTTTGATGAGTTGTCAATTATGGGTGAAGACGGGGGGTCATCGGTTTTTCCGTCATCAGTAGTCGAAGAATTTTCGTTTGTGGTGCTTTCGGTATGAGCACTATCAAAATCGTTTTTATTTGTATGGGGAGTACTCGCTTCGACCGAATTGTTGTTAAACGTTTGGTTTTCGCCCGATATGTTTTCGCTATTAATTTCTATGTTTTCCTCCGATGTAGGCGGGTTTAACGAGGATAAAATCATAGTCGAATTTTTGTTGATTGAGGAATGACCTGAAGGAGTATTTTTGCCGCCGTTAAGTATCAACAGTATTATTGCGCAAGTGAGCAACGCCAATAACGTCCCGATTAAAGCAAATGGCCAATATGGCTTTAGGGTTTTGTTTTTAACTGCGGTTTTATCGCTCAACTGCCGCATACAGTATAAACAAAACTCGGCATCATCTAAAATTTCGGCCGAGCAATACGGACATTTTTTCATAATATATCAACCCAATGTTTCAAGGCCGTACTCGTATAGCAGGCCGTTAATTTTAATAAGGTTATAACCTTTATGTATACCAAACGCAATTATGCAGTCGAAGGGGTTTTTTACATAAAGCGGTGCATATCCCGAGCGGCGCAGCAGCAGTTGAACCTCATCAAGTGGCAACTGCATACCGATTGCTATGCACAACAGCTTTGAGCGGTCGGGCATACGGCTGCCCGCAAAAATTTGATAGGCATAAATTTCATTGATTTCAGAGGATTTTACCGCTTCTGATTTTTTAATATTGTATTTTTTAAGCAGAGCTTCGAGATTTTCGCATAGCTCTGTTTTTGTTATATTCTCTTGATTTTCGTTGAAAAATTCTTTGAAATCGGAACAGTTTTCAAGTTCTTTTAGCATTTCGGAGGTGTCTTTTTTCATATCTAATCCCTTCTTTTTGGCAAAATTTTATCATAAATAATGCTTACAGTCAACTTTTAAAAATATTTTAAAAATTAAGCTGAGCGCTTAGGACAAAATTGACCTAAACATTTATAATACTTATCGAAGGTTAAAGATCATCAATTTTATCTGCAAGGGCTTTAACTGTGGATAAAAAGATTTTAACTTTCTCTCCGTCCTTGTCGGCCAGCTGGGCGGAGATTCCTTTAAACACAGTGTTCATATCGTTTTGCGAATCAAAAAACAGATAATCCATGCTGACATTCAGTTCTTTTGATATTTTGTAAAGCGTTTCAAGCGAGGGTATTCGTGTACCGCGCTCAATGTGACCTACGTGCGCTGTCGAGATTTGGCAAATTTCGCCCAATTTTTCCTGACTTAAGCCGTGTTGCTTTCGTGCTGCGCGAATTCTACCACCCAGCGCGACATAATTTATAGTTTTATCCATAACAATCACCTCACTGCTACTGATTATATTTTAATTCAATAAGCATTAATTATGAATAAACCATAAGAATTAAAAGTTGACAACAAGCATTAAAAATGCTATATTATTTTACATGAAACATATGGAGGACAAAAATATGAAAAGCGAAACAAAAGAAATTTTAGAAAAATTTAAAGAAAAAGCGTTTTTAAAAAAATGCATTGATTTTTTAAAAACAAATTGGAAAAAGGTTACCTTGATTGTGGGTGCGGTTGGCGTTGCTATAATTATCTTTGTTGTTGTACACAGCATTAGGGTAAACAATATAAGAAATGATGTTATAAATCAATTAAGCGGAAAAACTTTTGAAAAATTTGAGGAATTAGGACTTGGCGGTTGGAATTTAGATAGTTACACCTTCCAAGAAGACGGCAAATATATAAACGATGTATACTATTACTACACAAGTCATAGCGACACGATAGATCACAATAGTTACGACGGAATTGCAGATATTAAAGTTTCTTTATTTGGCAAAGTGACTGTTGGTAGTAACGAAGTTATATTTAACGATGGTGAGATTGAAGCATTAAAAAGTTCTATAACTGATAACATATACGAAATGGTAGAAATCTCACATTTAAAACAAATTGCTGTTGATGTTTTTTGCGAATTAAAAGTATGGGAAAACTTAAATTACAGCGAAAATTACGGCGAAATAATAGATATTATTTATAAAGATTATAATGTTACCTGCACCGCTGTAGAGGGTTCAAATACAAAATATGTTCTTACTTTTGATGGAACTTATTATCCAAACAAGAGGGAACTTCCTAATCATACTGAACCGGGCATATTGTCGGTTGAGGTAGATATAAGTACAAAAACATGTAAAATATTAAAAGACCAAGGCGTAACAACCGCTATGCGTGTATATGTGGTGTTGGGATATAGCTAATAAAAGGAGATAATAATATGGAAGAAACAAACAACGTTCTTTTAGAAAAGGTTATTGAATTTTTAAAAATTAATTGGAAAAAAATTGCTATAATAGTAGTTTCACTTGTAGTTGCCTCTAATTTTTTCAGTTGTGGTGGTAAAGAAGATAACGATGATGGCGGATTGAAGGCAAATACTTGGTATACATATGATGCGCTTGATATATTACATATTCAAAATTGTGTGGTTTCAAACGCAACAACTATAGGCGATAGGGGCGTGATGGTTACATATTATCCTGTGTGTAAAAGTTGTCGCGAACACGGCGCACTTGGTATGGCGGGACCAGAGTATAATTATCCAGTAAGCGAAACCTATTACTGCGATGCATGCGGTACAACAACGACAGTGAAGTTTAAGGTTGAGTATTAAAAATAAAAGGAAATTTTTAAAAAAGTAATCGGCACGGATCGTTCCGTGCCGATTATTTTATAATTTTACAATTAAAGATTCAATATTATCAAATCTATGATTCGGGTCTATTTGTGTGCATTTTAGCACTATTTTACCTGCTTTTCCGCGAGCAAGTTGCCGGCTGGGGTGAGTACCCGTGAGCATTACGTTAAGCAACACACCAAGCGAATATATATCGCTTTTTTCATCGCTTTGAGAAATTCCGTACTGTTCGGGTGGGGCGTAGCCTATAGTGCCCAAAATCACAGTGTCCTTTTGCTTTTCGTTTTTATGTATTCGTGCGGCATTAAAGTCAATGAGCTGTACGTCGCCGCTACGTGTTACCATAATATTTTCGGGCTTTATATCGCGGTGAACAATATCCATATCACGCAAAACGAGCAACGCATCACATACTGCTAAAATAATCTTTTTGGCGCCGTGGTAGGTGTATTTGCCCTGCTCTAAAACCTCGGCTACGGTAATACCGTCAATAAACTCCTCTAAAACAATTTGTCCGTCATCAAAATTTAAAGTGTCATACACCGTTGGTATATTGCGGTGGGTGATGCTTTTTAATTTTTTATAAGCTAAAACAGGTTTTAAATAACTACGAAGCACAATGTCGCGATTGAATTTTTTGTGTCTTATCCGTAAAATCTCCGCATCGTTTTTATTTGACAAGACCCGAACAACGTCATACTGAGTCAAAATTTCGGCTAAATATTCAGCGCGTGTCACGGTATCACCACCCTTACAACAAAATTATACACCAAAAATCTTAATAAGTAAATGCTCACTTTGCCTTGCAATTCACATATCGCTGTGTTATAATGCATTATGTATAATTATAATTATTATAAGGAGAAATATGCCTTGTCATTTCCACTTGAAAACATTAGAAATTTTTGCATAGTAGCGCACATAGATCACGGCAAGTCAACCCTTGCCGACCGCTTGCTCGAGCTTACTCAGTCGGTAGCCGAGCGCGATATGGAAGAGCAAATACTTGACAGTATGGATCTCGAGCGCGAGCGCGGTATTACCATAAAGGCGCATGCCGTAACGCTTTACTATACCGCTAAAGACGGTAAGGAGTATGAGCTTAATCTAATTGACACTCCCGGACACGTTGACTTTAATTATGAGGTATCACGTTCGCTTGCGGCTTGCGAGGGCGCAATACTTGTCGTTGATGCTTCACAGGGTATTGAGGCGCAGACTTTAGCCAACACCTACTTGGCGGTTGATCACGGTCTTGAAATTTTACCTGTTATAAACAAAATTGATCTTCCCTCTGCCGAGCCCGATAGGATAAAGACTGAGATTGAAGATATTATCGGTATTCCTGCCGACGAAGCGCCGCTTATTTCGGCAAAAACAGGTATTAACGTAGAGCAGGTTTTAGAAACAATAGTTGACGGTGTTCCCGCACCAAAGGGTGACCGCGAAGCGCCGCTTAAGGCACTTATTTTTGACTCTTACTACGACCCATACAAAGGAGTTATCGTTTATTTCCGTGTTGTATCAGGAAAAATAAAGAGTGGCGACAAAATCAAAATGATGGCAACAGGAGCCGAGTTTGACGTTGTAGAGCTTGGCCGCAAGCGTGCTACATGCTACGAAACCTGTGATGTGTTAGAGGCAGGCGAGGTTGGTTACCTTGCGGCATCCATTAAGACCGTAAGTGAAGCACGCGTTGGTGATACCATAACGCTTGTAAACCGCCCCGCCGATGAGGCATTACCCGGTTATCGCGCCGCCAAGCCGGTTGTGTTCTGCGGAATTTACCCTGCCGACGGCGCAAAATATCCCGACCTGCGCGAAGCACTCGAAAAGCTACAGCTTAACGATGCGTCTCTGCTCTTTGAACCCGAAACCTCACAGGCATTAGGCTTTGGCTTCCGTTGCGGATTTTTGGGATTGTTGCATATGGAAATACTCGAGGAACGACTTGAGCGAGAATATAATCTTGATATTATTACTACAGCCCCCAGTGTGCAGTACGAATTTGTGTTGACAAACGGGGATAGAATATTTGTAGATAATCCTACTAACTACCCCGATCCTGCCGTTATTTCCGAAGCACTTGAGCCCGTTGCAAATGTGCATATATATTCACCAAGCGATTACGTTGGAACAATAATGCAGCTTTGCGAAGAACGACGAGGCGATTACAAGGGAATGACCTATATGGGCGACCGTGTAGATATTCATTATGTGTTGCCAATGGGTGAAATAGTTTACGACTTTTTTGATGCGTTAAAGAGTCGCACAAAAGGGTATGCCAGCTACGACTACGAAACCGCAGGCTATCAAAAATCAAGCCTAGTTAAGCTTGATGTTATGCTTGCAGGCGACACGGTAGACGCGCTTTCGTTTATTGTGCACACGTCAAATTCTTATGCGCGTGCGCGCCGCATTGCCGAAAAACTAAAAGAGTACATTCCAAGACAACTTTTTGAGGTTCCTGTTCAAGTAGCAGTAGGCGGCAAAATCATTGCCCGTGAAACCGTAAAGGCTATGCGAAAAGACGTACTTGCAAAATGCTATGGCGGTGACATAACCCGTAAAAAGAAGCTTCTTGAAAAGCAAAAAGAAGGTAAAAAGAAGATGCGTAAGTTAGGTTCTGTTGAAGTTCCAAAGGACGCATTTATGGCAGTACTTAAACTGGATGAATAACAAAGAAGGAATATAAATGACCGAAAGACGAAAAAAGGCGATTATTCGCCGCAGAATATTTATAGCGCTGCTTGCGGCGTTGCTAGCGGTGCTTATAGCGCTTATTGCCGTAATAGTCGCGGTAATTAAAAGCGATTCAAATGTAAACAACAATTCGTCAGACATAACTTATGTTTCGAGCGAACAAAACCCATCTAAACCTGACAACAGCTCTTCTCAAAAAGAAGAGACACCCTCAGAGCCTGAAATTTTTGTTACCCCCACAGGTGCAGAACTTGACGCAAATTTTGGAAGATTGCTTCTTATTAACGGCGAGCATGCTTTGCCCGACGATTACGATACCAAGGTGCGTGAATATCTTGTAGAGATTGACCCGCAGTATCGCAACAATAATTACGTAACTCAGATACACAAAGACGTATATCCATACGTCACAGCTATGGTAGCGGCAGCTCAAGCCGACGGCGTAGATTTAAGGGTTTGGTCACCATTCCGCAGTTACGCTATACAAAATGACCTTTTCCAAAAACAAGTTAATCGCGTGGGCGGTGACGAAGAAAAGGCGGCTACCGTTGTAGCACGTCCGGGAACGAGCGAACACAACACAGGTCTTTGCGCCGATTTTAATATGGCAAGCGACACATTTGAAACCACGCCAATGTACACCTGGATGTGTGAAAATGCCGAGGATTACGGTTTTATACTCCGTTATCCAAAAGATAAACAGCACATTACGGGCGTTATATACGAATCTTGGCATTGGCGTTTTGTTGGCATTAACAATGCAAAGCAAATTAACGAGCTTGGTGTGACGCTTGAAGAATTTATAGAGATGAAAAAACTTGATCCTACAATGGATATGTATGGCGACGATAGCGCCGCCGAACAAATTATGGACTGATTTTGGAGGAACGCTTTATGGATTTTAAGCAGTTTTTTAGTCAATTAAAGGGTAAAAAAATCGCTATGTGCGGTATAGGCGTCAGCAACACTCCGCTTATCTTAAATTTTTTAAAGCAGGGTGCGCGCGTTATTGCTTGTGACCGCCGCGAGCGTGAGCTTATAGGCAATATTGCTGACGAGCTTGAGGCCGCAGGAGCCGAGCTTAAGCTTGGCGACGGCTATCTAGAAAATCTTGAGGTAGATATTATATTCCGTACACCGGGTATGAATTTTCACCTACCCGAGCTAGAGCGTGCGCGCAAACGCGGCATTGCAGTTACAAGTGAAATGGAGGTTTTCTTTGACCTTTGCCCTGCTACTATTTTTGCGGTAACAGGCTCCGACGGCAAGACCACAACCACTACTTTAATTGCAAAAATGCTTGAAGCCGAGGGCAAGCGTGTATTTGTTGGCGGCAATATCGGCACACCTCTGCTTCCCGAAATTGAAAATATTACTGCCGAAGATTTTGTTGTAGCAGAGCTTTCTTCTTTCCAGCTTATCTCTATGCGTAAAAGTCCCGATGTTGCGGTTGTTACCAATGTGGCACCAAACCATCTTGACGTGCACAAGGATATGGACGAATACGTGCAGGCAAAGAAAAACATACTGCTTCACCAAAATGCTTTTTCGCGTACCATTCTTAATCGCGACAACGATATTACCGAGGAATTCCGCAAGGATGTTCGAGGACAAAGTTTAGGTTTTAGTATGAGCCGACGTCTTAATAACGGCGCTTGGCTTGACACAGACGGCGTGCTTCATATGGCATACCGCGGTATAGATGTTCCTGTAGTTGACCGAAAAGACATTCGCATTTTGGGCGACCACAACGTAGAAAACTACCTTACCGCCATTGCGGCTGTTTGGGGTTATGTAGGTGTTGACAACATTAAAAAGGTTGCCCGTGAATTTGGCGGTGTTGAGCACAGAATAGAATTTGTGCGAGAGGTAGACGGTGTTAAATATTATAACGACTCTATCGCTTCAAGTCCTACAAGAACCATTGCGGGCCTTAAAGCTTTTGACCAAAAGGTTATTCTTATTGCGGGCGGATATGACAAGCATATACCGTTTGAGCCGCTTATGCCTTACCTTGTAGACCGTGTAAAAACACTTTACCTTTGTGGTGACACAGCCGACAAGATTGAAAACTGCTTAATTAATTATGCGGGTTATGATTCTTCTCCCCAAATCGTGCGAGTAGAAGATATTGCCGAGGCCGTAGCTCTTGCTCATAAAACCGCACAAAGCGGAGATATAGTAACCCTCTCGCCTGCGTGCGCAAGCTTTGATAAATATCCTAATTTTGTAGCAAGAGGCAATCATTTTAAACAACTGGTGAACGAACTGTAATGAATATTAAAGAAACCTTATTTGAACTGTCAAACGCAGTAAGCATAGGTAATATAACCGAGGCTTCCGATATTGCGTATAAAAAACTTTCAAAACACGTAAAAGCTATCCAAAACGGCATTACTGTCGTGGGTAAAATAGAGAGTGACAGTAACCACACTCTTATGCTTGAGGCTCATATTGATGAGGTTGGTTTTGTTGTAACCGATATTGATGCGAACGGATTTTTGACTGTTAAAAATTGTGGCGGTATTGATTTGCGTTCACTTCCTGCACGCACGGTAACCGTTCACGGCAAAGAAAAAGTAACGGGCGTATTTTGCGCTACTCCGCCACACCTTGGTGGGCCAAAGGAATATGACGACATATCCGCTTTGAAAATCGATACTCTTTTGGGCGAAAAAGCAAAAGAGGTTATATCTATCGGTGATTTTGTAACCTTTAATACAAAGGCTGCCGACTTATGCGGTAGTCGCATAGTAGGCAAAAGTCTTGACAACCGTGCAGGTGTAGTGTGCTTGTTGGAATTGGCAGAGAGATTATGTGATAAGAAATTGCCGTTTAATATTGTGTTTGCCTTTACCGATCAAGAAGAACTTGGTTGTAGAGGCGCTCAGACAGCGTCATTTGATATTTCTCCCGACGAGGCAATAGTGATAGACGTTTCGTTTGCTGACGCACCCGATGTGCCAAGCAATGATTGCGGAAAGCTTGGCGGGGGTGCCATGATAGGTATGTCACCTGTACTCGATAGGGGTATATCAAAAAAGCTTGTGTCGGTTGCTAAAGGTAACAATCTTTCTTATCAGACAGAGGTAATGGGAGGAAAAACCGGTACAAACGGTGATGTTATTTCAATTTCAAAAAGCGGTGTAAAAACTGGACTTGTGTCAATTCCGCTTCGCAATATGCACAGCGATGTTGAAATAATTGACGTTAAAGATATAAAAAACGTGTGCGACCTTCTCGAAAAGCATATTTTAGGGGGTAACGCATAATGATAGAACTATTAAAACAGCTTTGTATGTTAGACGGCACCTCGGGCGATGAGGGTACCGTGCGCCAATTTGTGATTTCACAAATTAAAGATTATTGCGAATACAGGGTGGATAACCTAGGTAACATAATCGCCTTTAAAAAGGGTAAAAATACACCGCAAAAAAAGGTGCTTATAGATGCACATCTCGACGAGGTCGGACTTATTATTACTCATATAGAAGACAACGGTTTTTTGCGTTTTTCTACAGTTGGTGGCATTGATACAGCGGCGCTAATGTTCCGTAAAGTGCTTATAAACGGAAATACACTCGGTGTAATTGGCGGAAAGCCTGTTCACCTGTGCGACGGTGATGAGCGTAAAAAGTTGCCGAGTGCTGACAGTTTATATATCGATTTGGGCGTATCTTCAAAAGAAGAGGCCGAAAAGTTACTATCTGTGGGTGACTGCGCTGTTATGTGTAGCGATTTTACCGTAATAGGCGATAAGATTTTGTCAAAAGCGCTTGATGACCGTGTAGGCTGTGCGGTTTTAATTAACCTTTTAAAACAGGATTCAGAGTTTGATTTTTATGCAAGCTTTTCCACGCAAGAAGAGGTTGGTCTTCGTGGTGCAAAGGTAGCAGCGTTTACGGCAAAGCCCGATGCGGCAATAGTGATAGACGGTACAACAGCTGCCGATGTTGCAGGTGTAGCGGTGGCAAAACAGGTGTGCCGTCAAGGCGAGGGCGCGGTAGTATCATTTATGGATGGCGCTACGAGCTACGACCGCGAGTATTATAATGCTGCTTTAAACAGCGGTATAAAGGCACAAAGCAAGTGTGCCGTTGCAGGCGGTAACAATGCAGGCGCTATTCACCTAAGCCGTGGCGGTGTTCGTACGGTGGCATTATCGGTTCCTTGCCGATACATCCATACTGCAGGGTCTACTTGCAATATGAGTGATGTTGTTGCAGTGCGCGACCTTACAAAGTATATGATAAACAAAATTGCGGGCGGAGAGCTATGATTTCATTGGTAAAAGAAATACCACAACTCAATTTTCCGCTTGCCGAGGTTGTAAAAATCAACTGTACTTATAATGCGTATGGCGACATTGCACTGTTTTGGGTACAAGACACCGATAAGGCTGTAATTTCTATGATGGAAGGCAATATGGTGATTTATAACGCACACGCCAACATAGAAGAATTGCGTGAATTTATTGGTGTTATTTCACCAATGTCGGTATTTTCTGATTCAAATACATTAACACAGCTTTTTGGGCAGTCATATCACGAGGTTTGTGTTATGAAAAGCGAAAATAACTTTAAAAGTGATATCGTCTCAGACGTTTTAAACAGTGAAAAAATTTATAAGCTACTAAATGTTAAAGGCTTGGAATTGCCGCAATATGAGTACTTTGCGGTAGATTTTTGTCATCGGCTTAATCACGGAGCTTTAAAATATTTTGCAATAAAGGACAAGTGCGCCGCTATCGGTATTTGTGACGGACAAGCAGTGCTTATAAATGGCATCGCCTCGCACCAAAAGGGTATGGGGACGGTAGCGCTTAGAGGACTTTTATCACAATATGGCGTTACTGCGGTTGCTGTGTGTGAAAAAAGCATTATGCCATTTTATTTAAAAAACAATTTTAACCACGTTTATGATGCAGGTTATTGGAGGAAAAAAGCTTGAATTACTTTAAATTTAACCAAAAGCTTGAACAATTAAGTGTTAAAGCCGAGCAAAAGGCTAAAAAAAGCTTTGAAAATATAGATAGCGTTACTGAATACAATCAAACAAAGGTGCTTAATGCATTTATTAAGAACCGTGTCAGTGAAATGCATCTTGGTACATCGACAGGTTATGGCTACGGCGACGTTGGGCGTGATACGTTAGATCAGGTTTTTGCCGACTGTATGGGTGCTGAGGATGCTATAGTCCGCCACAGCTTTGCTTCGGGCACACATACGCTTACGGTTGCACTTTTTGGTATATTGCGTCCCGGAGATAAGGTGCTTGTACTTACAGGCAGACCTTATGACACAATAATCGGTGTTTTTGGCTTTGAAGGTCACACTGACGGCTCACTTACAGATTTTGGTGTCGAATATCATCAGGTAGATTTACTGCCTGACGGCACACCTGACATAAATGCTATTCGCGCCGAGCTTGCTTGGGGCAACTATAAAATGGCGTATATACAGCGCTCTCGCGGATATAGTCTTAGACCAAGTCTTGCGATCAATAAAATTGAAGAGCTTTGTGCCACTGTGCGCGAGGTATCCCCAAACACAGTTATTATGGTGGATAACTGTTACGGTGAATTTGTAGAAACCCGAGAACCAACCGAGGTCGGTGCTGATATTATTGCGGGCTCGCTTATAAAAAATGCAGGCGGCGGTATTGCACCAACGGGTGGTTATATTGCAGGCAAGCGAGAGTATGTTGAAATGTGCGCAGGGCGTATGACAGCGCCGGGCGTTGGTCGCGAGGTTGGTGCATCACTCGGCCACAACCGCGAGCTTTATATGGGTCTTTTTGCGGCGCCGCACGTAACAGGCGAGGCGCTAAAAACAGCCGTTTTTGCTTCGGCGTTGCTCGAGGATCTTGGCTACACGGTTAGTCCGACCGTAGACGAAAAGCGAGCAGATATTATTCAAAGTGTTATTTTAAATAAACCCGAGGCGTTAATTTCGTTTTGTCGTGGTATGCAGTCGGGAGCCCCTGTTGATTCGTTTGTTCGCCCCGAGCCGTCTGATATGCCGGGCTACGACGATCAGGTTATTATGGCGGCAGGCGCATTTACATTAGGTTCTTCTATCGAGCTTTCTGCCGATGCACCACTACGCGAGCCGTATGCCGCGTGGATGCAGGGCGGTCTTAACTACCACAGCGCAAAAACAGGAGTATTGCTTGCCGTACAATGTATGATTGATGACGGCGTGTTAAAGATATAACAAAGGACTGAAAAGTGTGAAACAAATATTTGACGGCAAAATTTATGAGGTATTACCCAAAAGTGACGGAATTATATTTCCGTATCAAAAGGCGGTTATTGATGACGGTGACGTTGTTTGGTACAAAATGCTGTCTTTTGAAAACTCTACAATGAGCGATGTAAGCGAGATGGTTTTTTGGAATATAAAATTTGGTGGCAATTATTCTGCGGCGCTTAAGCTAAGCCAAAATTTTGTTTGCTTAAAATCTATTATTTTACCAAACGGAAGGCTGTTTTTGTGTGATGAAAACGGACAGGTGTATATAATTGATAGCGATGGACTTATCAATATTGCAGGTGAGTTAAAGTATCGCGACGAGCTGCCAACCAGCATAGCACTATATAAAAACAGCATCTGGGCAAGCTTTGCCGACACAAATGTTTTAATACGTTTTAATATAAATACATTGCGGGTAGAGCTTCGCATAGGCGGAAAAAGCTCGCCGTTTAATAAGCCAAAAAACATTTTTGTCGAGAATAACTTCGCTTATGTGTGCAATTTTGGCTCAAACAATATTGTAAAGGTCGACCTCGACAATTACTCGGTCGATGAGGTTTATACCTTTGAAGAGGGCGTACATTCTTATGTCAAATCGGGAAAATATGAATTTGCGCTGCTCGACTCGGGGTTATACCTACTTTAAAATGGAAGTGTAAAAAATGTTAGAAAAAACAATTATTTTAAAAAATTTTGAAGCAGTAAAAAAATTTGTAGATATAGCAAATGAAAAGCCTTATGATATAGAACTTCTTTCGGGTAAATATATTGTAAACGCCAAATCAATAATGGGCGTGTTCAGTCTGGACCTTACAAAACCGTTGGTTATGGTAGCTCATACCGATTCTCACGCAGAGCTTTTACGCCAAACCTCGCAATTTCACTATGATTCTACAGCAAAGAAATAGGAAATAATATGACAGAGCAATTTTTAAATCTTCGCCGAGAGCTTGTAAAAAAAGATTTCGGCTTTATGAACGACCGTCAGTTTGAAGCGGTTACTACAACAAAAGGGGCGGTACTTGTGCTTGCAGGCGCTGGTAGCGGTAAAACTACTGTGCTTGTAAACCGCATCGCAAACCTTGTAAAATACGGCGACGCATACAGCAGTGACTATGTTCCTTTTTTTACTAATGACGATATTATCGCCGCTAAGGCTTATTTAAATAACGAAACCGATAATTTGCCGCGTGGTGTTTTTTCGGTTGATGCGCCGCGCCCTTGGGAGATACTTGCCATAACCTTTACCAACAAGGCGGCAAACGAACTAAAAGAGCGTATAAACGCAAAACTGGGTCAAGGTGGCGAAAATCTTTGGGCAGGTACGTTTCATAGTATTTGCGGAAAAATTTTGCGTATAAATGCTGAGCGCATCGGTTTTACATCACACTTTACGGTATATGATACCGACGACCAAAAACGCCTTATAAAAAACATTATGAAGGACAATGGTATCGACGACAAAATGTTTCCCGTAAAATTGGTTTTATCCGCTATTTCTGCAGCCAAGGACTCTCTTATTACACCAAAAGAGTATCTTGAAACCGCGGGTAACGATTACCGCCAACAAGTTATAGCAAAGCTTTACAACATTTATCAAAAGCGTATGCGTGACGCCGATGCAATGGATTTTGACGATATGATAAATTATTGTGTACAGCTTTTTAAAGAAAATCCTGACGTATTGGAATATTACGGTAGTAAATTCAAATACATAATGGTGGACGAATATCAAGACACCAACCACGCACAATATGAATTGGTGCATCAATTGGCGTCAATTCACGGTAATTTATGTGTTGTGGGAGATGACGATCAAAGCATATACCGTTTCCGCGGTGCAACAATTGAAAATATACTTAACTTTGAAGACGATTACGAAAACGCCAAATTAATCCGCCTTGAGCAAAATTATCGTTCGGTAGGCAATATTTTAAATGCCGCCAACGCAGTAATTGCCAATAATCGCGGTCGAAAGGGTAAAAATCTTTGGACCGACAAGGGCGACGGAGATTTAATTAAACTTTACACCGCGGCCGACGAACGCGATGAGGCAAAATATGTAGCCGACCAGATTCTTGAAAGTGTACACAGCGGCGCCAAATTTTCTGACCATGCGGTTCTTTATCGCATAAACGCTCAATCTGCAGCGATAGAAAATGTTTTTGCTCGTAGCGGTATATCATACCGTGTTATAGGCGGTATGCGATTTTATGAGCGAAAAGAAATTCGTGATGTATTGGCATACCTAAATCTTATTAACAATACAAACGATGATATTCGTTTGCGCCGTATCATTAACGAGCCCAAGCGAGGCATAGGCGACACAACACTTAATCATGCGGCAGAAATTTCTCGTCAGTTGGGGCAAAGTTTGTTTGAAACATTAATGTGCGCAGACCAATATGCACCGCTTTCTCGCGCAGCGGGTAAGCTTAAAGAATTTTGCAATATGATAATGGATTTATCAAATAGCGCCGAGCAATTACCAATGAGTGAGTTGCTTATTGAAATGCTTGAAAAAACAGGTTATCGCCTAAGTCTTATGACCGATGCAGACCCTAAAAATGCCGACCGACTTCAAAACGTAGACGAGTTTGTAAACACCGTAAAACAATACGAGCTCGAAAACGATGACCCCAATTTATCTGCGTTTTTAGAAGAAATTGCACTTGTAAGTGATATCGACGCTATGAACGACAACGAGGATAAGGTAACCCTTATGACAATACACTCGGCAAAGGGACTAGAGTTTGAAAAGGTGTATCTTATAGGTCTTGAAGAGGGCGTTTTCCCAGGTAATCAGTCAATTTATGGCGGAAACAGCGAAATAGAAGAAGAACGCCGACTTATGTATGTTGCTATCACCCGCGCAAAACGCAATCTCTTGATATCAAATGCTGTAACGCGTATGGTATTTGGCTCGACCAATCGTAACGTTCCGTCAAGATTTTTAAAAGAAATACCCGATGAGTTTTGCAATATGTCAAAAAAAGTTCCTCAAATGTCTTACGGGCATTCTTACGGATCTTCTTATACGTCGTATTCTGCTCACACGTCAGTCAACGCCGCTTCATATACAAGACCTGCCGGCTCGTTTGGCAGTTATTCGGCAGCTTCAAGGCCACAACCTACTCAAAGCAGTAGTTACATCGCGGGTCAGCGTGTAGAACACAAGACCTTTGGCGAGGGACTAATACTTTCTGTGTCGCCAATGGGTAGCGATACTTTACTTGAAATTGCTTTTGATACCGTGGGTACCAAAAAGCTTATGGCTAACTTTGCAAAATTAAAAGTTTTGTAATATCTTTTTGTTTGCTTTTTGATAGAATATTATCAAAATATTAGGAGGTATTTGTATGCTAGCACCAAGTCCGGTTGTAAAACAAACGGCAAAAAATGCACTATCACCGTGTTATTTAACGGCAATCGCTGTTTCTTGCTTGCTTTTATTTATATATTGTATAGGCGGACTTATTGCGTCGATGGTATCAGTATTTGCTGATTTAACGGGATATATAATAACCCTTGTTTTAATTGCAATTTTCGCATTATCACCCCTTACATTAGGCGTGCTTTATTATTTCAGACGCTTAATATGGGAAGGTCGCGACAGCGTGCTTATAATATTTAAGTACTTTTCCAGCCTTGACGAGTATAAAAGAGCATTGCATTTTACTTTTTTAATATTTTTGCGACTTGTAATTACAGCGTTGGTAACCTTTTCACCTTGTATAGTAGTATGGGTTTTATCAAACGACGCTTTTTATGAGGCTCTTGGTATGTCACTTCCTATATGGGCATCTAATTTATGGGCGCTTAATTCGGTAATTGCGATTTTTTCTAGCTTTGTGCTTGTGTTCATTATGCTTAGGTTTTATTTGGCACCGTTTATATTCGTTGCCAGCGATGACATCGATTCTGCCGAGGCGGTTAATATGTCGTCTATAATCTCAAAAAGAACAGGCGGCGACTTTTTTGGACTTGTTTTGAGCTTTGCCGGATGGATAGTGATTTCTTTGTTTGTTGCTCCGCTTGTTTTTACGGTACCGTACTTTGCTGCATCATACTGTGTTCACTGTAGGTTTGCTATAACGGCATATAACCGTGACGTTGACCGTTTTAATGCGTCAAGCACGCCCAGCTATAGCACGGATGAGTTTTAAAAGGGTGGTTTTATGAGAAACATAGGATTTAAACTTTTATATGTTATCACCGCATTGGTTGTTATTGTTGAATTGATTTTTGCGGTAAAGGGAGGCCTTTTTACCAACATTGCCGAACTTCCCACAGGTAGCTTAAAAAGTTCAAACGTATCTCCTTCGGGAGAAAAAACACTAAACATATACGTCGTAAAAAACAATCTTGGTGTTGCTGTGCGCGGCGAAATATTAAACGGCGACGATTCGCACAATATTTTTTGGCAAACAGGAATCGACGAGGTTGAAGCATTGTGGCTTAACGACAATACTGTTTTAATAAACGAGATACCGCTTAATGCAGATGATACGTTCGGTTACGACTGTCGTCGCGGATACTCATTATTTGATGAAGGCTCGCTCGAACAAAATTTTACAAACTTTAGAGGCGTAAATGAGGAAGAATGATACAATTGAGCTTGAAATCACCGACATAACGCACGAAGGAAGTGGCGTTGGCAGGTATGAGGGTATGGCGGTTTTTGTACCTCTTACTGCTGTCGGCGATGTTATAAAAGCACACGTATTAAAAGTTAACAAACACTATGCGTTTGCAAAGTGTAATGAAATTATATCACCGTCAAAAAACCGCACCGCTATTGATTGCGGTGCCTTTTCGCGTTGTGGCGGTTGCACACTGCGTCATATACAATATGAACACGAAGCCGAGCTTAAACAAAATCGTGTTACACAAACTATGCAAAGAATTGGCAAGGTGGATTTTTGTAGTCGGCCGATAATTTGTGCCGACAGTCCAAATCGTTATCGCAACAAGGCGCTTTATCCCATATCGCAGGATAGAGAAATCGGATTTTATTCAAGACATTCTCATAGGGTTATTCCTTGCGGCGACTGCCTATTGCACCCCGAGGTTTTTTGCATAGCGGGAAATATATTTACTAATTTTATAAAAAGGCATAATATTTCTGTTTATAACGAAGAAACTCATACGGGTCTATTGCGCCATTTTTATCTGCGTCAGGGTAAAAATACCAATGAATTAATGGTTGGAGTTGTTGTCAACGGAAAAGAACTTCCGCATAGTGCGGAACTTATAGATGAGCTTAAAAATCAAATAGGTGACAACCTTAAAAGTGTGATTTTAAATATCAATACCAAAAAGACTAACGTTGTTTTGGGTGACGAAAACATTCTGCTTTATGGTAGAGAGTACATATTTGATATACTTTGCGGTGTAAAGGTGCGTATATCGCCACATTCTTTTTATCAGGTTAATCACGATATGGCAGAGCGACTTTATGAAAAAGCACAAGAATACGCATCTCCTGACCAAAAAAATATTATAGACCTTTACTGTGGTGCGGGTACAATTGGTCTTTCTATGGCAAAATTCGCCAAAAGTGTTACAGGCGTTGAAATAGTTGAGGCGGCAGTACGTGACGCCAATATAAACGCTAAAGAAAATGGCATTAATAATGCAAGATTTTTGTGTGGAGATGCAACCAAAGCTGCCGAGCAATTAAAACACGAGGGCACTACGGCAGATGTTGTAATACTGGACCCCCCAAGAAAGGGCTGCGACGAGCAACTGCTTAGCACCGTTGCAAAGGATTTTTCACCCGAAAGAATAGTATATGTTTCTTGCGACGTTGCGACCCTTGCTCGCGATACGGCGATTTTACAAAATATGGGTTATAAACTGCGTGAATACACTCCGTTTGATTTGTTTCCTCGCACAGCACACGTAGAAACTGTCGCACTTTTTGAAAGAGGAGCTTGATATGCAGGCAAATATAAAAAAACATATCAAAACAGAAAACGATAAAAAGCCACAATGTCCCCACCGTAAAAAGTGCGGCGGTTGTCAGCTTCAAAATCTGAGTTATGAAAAACAGTTAAGCTTTAAGCAGGTTAAGGTAATAAAACTGCTTGGTCGTTATCATCACGTTTGCGAGATTATCGGTATGGAAAATCCCTATCACTATCGCAATAAGGTGCAGGCGGCATTTGGCGAACGTGGCAAAGAAATAATTTCTGGCGTGTATCAGTCTTCTACACATAATATTGTTCCTGTAGATAGCTGTATGATAGAAGACCAAAAGGCAGACGAGATTATTGTTACTATAAGAAAGCTTTTAAAAAGTTTTAAAATGAGAGCTTTTAATGACGTAACAATGAAAGGATTTTTACGTCACGTGCTTATAAAACGCGGTTTTGCAAGTGGTGAAATAATGGTGGTGCTGGTTACTGCGGTTATGGATTTTCCAAAAGAGTCACAATTTGTAAATGCGTTGCTTAGTCGCCACCCCGAAATTACCACAATAGTGCAAAACGTAAACAACAAGCGCACAAGTCTTGTGCTTGGTGAGCAAAGCCGAGTGCTTTATGGAGACGGATACATTGAAGAACATTTATGTGGACTTAAATTTAGAATTTCACCAAAGGCTTTTTATCAGATAAATCCTATTCAAACCGAGGTGCTTTACGGTAAGGCAATGGAATTTGCCGCGCTTACGGGTAACGAAACTGTGCTTGATGCCTACTGCGGCACGGGAACAATAGGAATGATTGCTTCTAAAAACGCAAAAAGTGTAGTCGGTGTCGAGCTTAATCCTGACGCCGTAAAGGATGCCGTAACCAACGCAAAGCTAAACGGCGTAGAAAATATTGAGTTTATCTGTGATGATGCGGGTAAATTTATGGTGCGTGCGGCAGAAAATGGCGAAAAGTTCGACACAGTTATAATGGATCCGCCACGTGCGGGAGCAAGTCTTGAATTCTTGCGTTCGCTTGTAACGCTTTCACCTAAAAAAATAGTTTACATATCCTGCAACCCAGAAACGCAAGCAAGAGATTTATCATTTCTTACCCGCAAAGGATATAAAGTAAGGCGAATACAACCTGTCGATATGTTCCCCCACACCGAGCATGTCGAAAGTGTTGTTTGTTTGAGTAGGGAAAAGGCCGACGATTATATCCGTATTTCGGTTCATACAAAGGATTTGCAAGCAAAAGCCAACTGACAGACAAACTTGATTTTAACGAAGGAGGACGAGCGGTGTATAACTCCATAACATCAAACGAAGATATTCATTACTTTCTTGAGAAGGTCAACTCACTGCACGATGGGTATATCATCGGTGTCCAGTATATAAATAATGGAATATCAAAGATAGAACATGGACATTCTTTTAATCCTGAGCAAACAAAATTAGTAGTCAAAATACTTGTCACCAGTATTTGGGATGCTGTTGTAGAATTGGAATTCGAGGGCCTTTTAGAGTGGCAAATAAAAGATAATCAATGGGATATGACAGATACTACTGTTATGTTTGATGACCAAAATTGGATTATTTGGTCGGACGATGTTTACATCAATATGGAAGAAGTAAAAAAAGGTTCGTATGCAATTGCTAAATCTATGAGATGGAGAATTATAGAATAGGAATTGGCTTTATAGAGTTTAACCAAATTCCTATATATCAAACACCTTGGTAGACTCCCTACCTAAAGGGACAACTGTGGAAACGGTAGTGCTTTTAAGCAAAATATAATAAAAAAGGGATTTTTAAATGGACGATATTAATTACGATTTTAAAAGTGAAAGAAAAATATTTTCAAGAATAGGCTTTGCTCTTAGTGTAATTTTGGTTGTGGCCTTTGTGACGCAGGCGATTTGTATTGTTGTTCCAAAGCTGATTTGGGGCGAAGACAACTGGTTTTCTACGTCGTCTTGGGGATTTTGGATATCTAGCTTTGCACCGATTTACTTATTTGCTATTCCGTCAGGGCTACTTATTATGAAAAAAATTCCCGCGCAAAAGCCTGAAGAGCACAGCCTTAAGATAGGAAAATTTTTAACAGTGTTGCCTATTGTGTTTTTTGTAATGTATACCGGCAACATAATAGGCACTACGCTTTCTGCAATATTGTCGGGCGGCAAGGCACAAAACGCACTCGACGAATACGCTACCGATAACAATCCACTTAAAGTGGTTGTTATGGTAATTTTGGCGCCTATTCTTGAGGAATTTGTTTTTAGAAAACAGTTGATTGACCGAACCCGTCAATATGGCGAAAAACTCACGGTGCTACTTTCGGGGCTTACGTTTGGCCTACTACATCAAAACCTTTTTCAGTTTTTCTATGCGTTTGGTATAGGCGTTATATTTGCATATATTTATTTGCGTACAGGCAAACTGCGTTACACCGTGCTTATGCACGCAATAGTTAATTTTATGGGAGCGGTTATAGCACCTTGGATTTTATCAATTGTAGATTTAGATAAAATTTCAAGCATAAGTGCGGCAACAAATGAAGAGGCTATGACCTTAATCCTAGAAGTGTTACCGGGTCTTTTGATAATGCTTGTTTATGCATTTGCGCTTATGGGTCTTTCAATTTTGGGACTTATTCTATTTATATTATCTTTAAGAAAATTAGTGTGGAAACCTGCAGAAAACCAATTGCCGCAGGGCGCGGCTGTTAAAACCGTTTATAAAAATGCAGGTATGATTCTTTATATCATACTGTGTGCGGTGTTTATTGTAATTGCACTTTTTAATTAACTTTTTTCAAGGGGAATATAGGATGAAGAAATTTTTAAATTATTTTTTGGGGCAGGGCGAAAAGGTTGAATTTTCAAACTTTACTATTACACATTTTGTGCCAATTATAATAATGATAGGCGTAATTTTGCTTATTGCAAAATTTGGTGACAAGATACGAGATTCCAAGTGTGATACCGCTTTTAGATATATTTTGGCTTTTGCGCTTATATGCTCTGAAATGTCATATTATTGGCGACTTATTGCAGTGCCGTCACTTGGACCTAATCCTGTTGACCATTTGCCTATTTCGGTTTGCGGTTGGGCAGTTGTTTTTTGCAGCTATATGGTAATAGGAAAATCACAAACGCTTTTTGACATTTCGTACTTTTGGTTGCTTGCCGGCTCAGTTTTTGCGCTTATAACACCCACGGTAATTACATATACAGGACCTACAAGATTTAGATTTTATCAGTTCTGGTTAGAGCATACGCTTGGTTACGTTGCAATTTTTTATATGATTTTTGTTCACAAAATGCGACCTACCGTAAAATCAGCCATAAAATCATATGTGGCGCTTGTGATTTTGGCAGTGATAGCATATTTTTCAAATGTGATTATTGGACCTGGAGCCAATTACTTGTTTATGGCTCGCCCCGAATCAACACCTTCTATATTAGACATTTTGCCACCTAACTTTGTACTTAGAATACTTATTATGGCGGCGGCAATAACCTTCCTTTATTTTGTTGCATATTTACCCTGGCTTATAAAGGATATAAAGGCAAAAAAACAAGCAGGAGTTGAAGATAGTGAAGAGCGTGAGGTTTGCTTGCGAAAATAAGGCAATAAAAACAATGTTTTTGGCGCTGTTAATCATTTTTTGTTTTTCATCAGCGACCGTTAGCGCGTGGATGCCGGATAGGTGGTTTCAGGTTTTGATTGACAGTAAAAAAATACCTGAGGGAACAGCATATATAGATTTATTGATGCCCATCTCGTCTGCCGACGAGGGATATGTTGTATACAATGAAAGTAATGGCGAAAAATATGGCATATCCGAAAACAGCGGAATTGTAAACTACTGTGAAGACGGCTTCGTAAGTTATACATTTCATATTGTTGATGCAGACTCCAGTATACAACCTACTTATACGTTTTCTTTTTGTATAAGCGATGATGATTATATTAAAAATAAAGATTTTTTACAGCGGTTCGACAACAGTTATCAAAGACAAGATGGAAATCGACAATATGAATGTGACGTAACAGTCGGAAGCGAAACAGAAAAGAAACTTTTAGAAATAAAAGATGATTTGATAGAAATGAAATCGTATTTTTTTCGCACGGAATATAATTCCCCATTAGAACGTGAGAGTAAATACGATTTTGACTATTGCCGAGAAAAATACAAATATGCAAAAATGGCATATTTAGATAAAAACGGGAACGTGATTTCGGTCAGCGAAGCGGCAAAGATTAAAAGTAGAGCAAACAAAGAAGCGCAAGTGCAGTTAACGCTATCGGGCAATGAATTTAATTCAGAGATAGACACAGGACCAAATATTATTTTAGCAATTGTAATTTATATGACATGGCCTTTTATAGTTCTGATGATAATCATCATAATTGTATCAAGAATAAAAATTAAAAAAATACGTAACAGCAGTGTAAAAAAGCATTGATAAAAAACCTCAGTCGTCTTTTTTGACAACTGAGGTTTTAATCTTTATGTAATTGCGTTAAACCAATCCAT
This sequence comes from Oscillospiraceae bacterium, assembly GCA_015066515.1. GTDB lineage: Bacteria > Bacillota > Clostridia > Oscillospirales > Acutalibacteraceae > UBA737. The sequence goes on from SVOH01000001.1 coordinate 122,177, forward strand.
TACGTCCTCGTATTCACCTAAAACTATCGCGCTGTTTTCTTCAACGTCATCAGCAATTACGGGACCTGCAATTTTTTCGCCGCTGAGTGTAATAGAAAGCTCGGCATCTTTAGGTTTTAGTGCTTTTTTTAGTTTTTTAGCACCATCTTTGGTAAGGCGTAATTCAAGGTAACGGTCCTTAGATTTTTCAAAAACAACAAGCACCTTTTCTACGTCGGCATTGGTAAGTATTTCGTCACCGTCTTTATCTACTACAGCAAATTCGCGGTCATCGGGGATTTTGTTCTCGGTAAGTTCTAAAATTCTGTATTCGCCCGAGTGGTCGCCAACTCTGCCGCAACCTACAAACGAAAAACACAAACCTATACATAACATTAAACAAAACAATTTTTTCATAACTATTACATCCTTTTAAAAACTGAGTATATAATAACACACTTTTTTAATAATAGCAACAAAAAGCACGGAAAACCGTGCTTTTTGTTTTAGTCTTTGCTTTTGTCGGCCGAAATAACCTCGCCGGTTTCGGCATTGATGTCGTAGTCGTATTCGGTGTTGCCCGAGTTAAAATCCACTTCGTAGATAAGTCTGCCGTTATCGCGGTCAAGGTCAACATCTATATCGCGAACCTGAGATTTATCTAATCCTGCGTGTTTAAGAGCGGCCTCGGTAGCTTCGTTTGCGGTAATGCCTGCCATAAGATTCATAGATTTTTGGTCGTCGTCGCTTATGGCATCTTTGCCTTTGTCAATTACACTTTCGGTACCGCTTACTACTGATTCACCCATAGACTCCATATCACTTGTAATGTTGTCCATTGTTCTTCCGCATGCGGTAAGTGAAAGCATAAAAACTAAAGCAACAATAAAAGCAATTATTTTTTTCATAAAAATCATTCCTCCCGTAATATTTTTAACCGAAAGGAATGATAATATACTTTTTTAATTTTTAAAAATTTTTTTGTATGCATCGTCAAATAATTGCTCGGCAAACCATACACGCTTTACGGTAAAGGTTTTGCCGTCAAGGTATTGCAAAATGCCGCCGTCTGTGGTAAAATCAAATGTCAATTTATAAGAATATAATGCCTGCTTGTCAAAGCCCAGCTTTTTATCGTTTGCGAGCTTGCCGTATTTTCCGTCGCCAAGTAGCGCGTGACCGATTGATGCCATATGAGCGCGTATTTGATGGGTGCGACCGGTGATAAGCTCTACCTCAATAAGCGACAACCCGTTTTTAGAAGCAAGGGTTGTATAGCGGGTTTTTATAGTAAGGTTATTATCGTTTTTTCTGCTACTTAGGAAAACCTTGTTTTTATCTTCATTCTTTTCTAGATACCCTTCGAGTGTCTGGCTTTTCTTTTTAGGTACGCCGTGAATTACCGCCAAGTAGCGTTTATCGATTTCGCGATCCTTGATTTTGTCACAAAGAATACGAAGCGCTTCAGCATTTTTTGCCGCAATAACAATACCGCCGGTATTACGGTCAATGCGGTTTGCGAGTGACGGCTTAAAGCTGTTTTCCTCGTCGGGCTTATACTCGCCTTTATCGTATAAATAGTGCTGAATTCTACCTATAAGTGTGTCACGGTATTCGTTTTTGTCGGGGTGAACCAGTACACCCTGTTCTTTGTCAACTAGTAAAATATTTTGGTCTTCATAAACAATATTAAGTCGTGCGGGCGAACTTAAAAAGTCGTATTTAGGCGCAACTTCAACAAAAAATTCGTCGTTAATATATGCGTCAACCACATCGCCGGCTTGAAGACGGGTAGAAATCTCGCCGCGTTTGCCGTTTACTTTAATTCGCTTGGTGCGTATGTATTTGTACATAAGTCCTTGCGGCAAGGTGGGACACACCTTGGTTATAAACTTGTCAAGACGAAGACTCGCATCGTTTTTGGTAATTGTAAAACGTTTCATAACAAATCCTTTTTAAAGAGGTATAAAATAATGAGTAATATACACGACGGTCACCGTGACCGAATAAGACAGGAATTCTTGCAGCACGGGTTTGACAGAAATACCCCGCCGCACAAGATTTTAGAAATACTATTGTTTTACTGCGTACAGCGTGCCGACACAAACCCCATCGCACACGAACTGATAAAAAAATATGGCTCGGTTGCCGCAGTGCTTGACGCGCCGGTTGAGGAATTGGCTTTGTTTAAGGGGCTAAGTGAGCGAAGTGCAGTACTGCTTAAGCTGATTATGCCTATAGCTCAAAGATACATATACGATAAATCCGAACAAAAGCCAACCTTTAAAAGCCTTGACGGTATAGGCAAATATGTGTTGGGTTGTTTTTTGGGCGAAACAAAGGAAAAGCTCGGTGTTATGTGCCTTGATGCAAAGGGCAGTATGCTTGATTTTGCTTTTTTGAGCGAGGGCGCGTTAGATAGTGTGGGTATATCAAATCGCGACCTTGTTAAAAAGGTGCTCGACTCAAATGCCACAGCGGTAGTGCTTTGTCACAATCACCCAAACGGAATTGCGCTCCCTAGTGATTGCGATATTGCTTTGACAAAGCAATCGGCACAAACGCTTTCGGGCGTGGGTGTTCAGCTCATAGATCACGTAATTGTGGCTGACACAGATTTCGTATCTATGGCTCAAAGTGAACAATACGGATACATCTTTGCACCAAATTAACAAAACCATTATACTATCTTATTTTTTTAAAGTCAATTAAAGGTCAGGAATAATATGAGCAACTTTACATTATTTAAAAAAGGATTTAAAAACGGCATACCGATATTTTTAGGCTATCTAGCTGTATCCTTTACTTTTGGTATAGCGGCCAAAAGCGGCGGACTATCTTCTTTAGAAGCAATTTTAATATCGGCAACAAACCTTACCTCTGCGGGTCAATTTGCGGCGCTCTCGGTAATCGCGGCAGGATCAGGATATATTGAGATGGCGCTTACACAGCTTGTTGTTAATTTGCGTTATTGCCTTATGTCGTCGTCGCTTTCACAGCGATTTGATCCAAAAATGAAATCCTATCACCGTTATTTAATATCGTTTGGCGTTACCGATGAAATGTTTGGTGTATCAAGCGCCTACGAGCACGAAAACGTACCGCCTGCATACTGCTACGGTCTAATAGCGGCGTCGTGGCCGGGTTGGGTTGGTGGCACAGCGCTTGGTTGCCTTTCTGGCGATATTTTGCCTGCAAGCGTGTTAAGTGCCTTAGGTGTGGCGCTTTACGGTATGTTTATTGCAATAATTGTACCGCCTACCAAAAGCAACAAGGTTTTGCTGGGTGTGGTTGTGATATCTATGCTTTTAAGCCTTGTGTTTGCCGTAACACCCATATTAAAAGAAATATCGTCAGGCTTTAGGGTGATAATACTTACTCTTGTTATTGCGGGCGCGGCGGCATACCTCTTCCCAATAAAAGATGAGGAGGAGCAGTATGAATAGCATTTATATTTATATGTTTATAATGGCGGCAGTAACCTACCTTATACGTATGTTGCCGTTAGCTCTGATAAAGAAAAAGATTACAAACAAATTTTTCAAGTCATTTCTTTATTACGTGCCGTTTGTAACGCTTGCGGTGATGACCTTTCCGGCAATTCTTAGCGCTACCGAAAGTGTGTGGTCGGCGCTCGCGGCATTTGTGGCTTCTATGATTATAGCCTACGCCGGCGGCGGACTGCCGATAGTAGCGACAATAGCCTGTGTGGTTGTGTTTATAGTAGAAAGATTTATATAAACTAAAAAGCACCGATTTAATCGGTGCTTTTTAGTTTTATAGGTTTGCCTTAATCTTTTCAATCATTTCGGTGTATTGCTCGTCGGTAAGGTAGGTTTTGCCGGGGTTCATTTGGAATACGCCGCCCCATTCGTCACCACCGTTGTATTTTGGCACAATGTGCATGTGCAAATGACAACCTGTATCGCCATAAGCGCCATAGTTTACCTTATCAGGGTTAAATGCCTTGTGCACTGCATTTGCCGCGCGGCAAACATCTGCCATAAAAGCGTTTCTTTCTTCTTCACTGATGTTAACAATTTCGCTAACGTGGTCTTTGTAAGCCACAATAACACGACCGGGTTTTGACTGCTCTTTAAATAAAATAAGCTGGCTCACAGACAAGTTACAAATAAAAATGCCAAACTTGTCAAGCAATTCTCCACCCATACAATATGCGCATTTTTGGTCTTTCATAATAAATACCTCCAAAAAATTTATGCTAATTCTTCCCAAATTTCCATCTGTTCAAGTAGTTGTGCCTCGCAAGCGTCGATACACTCTTGCAGTTCTGATAATTTTTGATAATCGGAAAGATTTTCGGGATTTTGTTGTTCAAGCTTTAACTCTTCTAATTTTTGTTCAAGCTCGGCAATTTTGTCTTCTGCTTTTTTTAGCGCCCGCTCTCGTTTTGCTTTTTCTTTTAGCGGCGTAGTGTAGGTCTTTTTTTCTTTCTTTTCGGACCTTTGAGGCGTGTCGGTAACAACCTCGGCTTTTGCTTGACGTAGCATATATTCATCGTAACCAAAGTCCCACACGTTTGCACTACCGTTTTCAAAAGTAATAAGCCTGTCGGCCAGCTTTTTCACAAAGTAACGGTCGTGTGACACAAAAATCAGCGTGCCGTTGTATGACAGCAAAATATCCTCAAGCGTTTCTTTTGAGATTATATCCATATGATTTGTAGGCTCGTCAAGTATTAAAAGATTGGGCGATTTTTTAAATAATTTACACAGTGCCAGCCGCACTCGTTCGCCACCCGAGAGCATATCTATTGTTTTAAATACGGCTTCACCGCTAAATAAAAACGCTCCCAGCGCACTGCGCGCTTCAAATTCGTTCAAAGCAGGGAAGGCCGACATCATATTGTCTAGTACAGTTTCATTGCCCTTTATCTGAGCCATCTGCTGATCAAAATATCCTGCATTTACCAATGCACCGGTGGTAAATGTACCCGAAAGCGCAGGGACCTTGCCAACAAGGGTTTTGACAAGCGTTGATTTGCCCATTCCGTTACCGCCTATAATTCCCACGCGGTCACCACGGTAAACATTAAAAGACAAGGTTGCTAGCGGCACATCGAAGCCGATGGTAAGGTTGTTTACCGACAGCACCTCTTTTGCGCTTTGAACAGATACTTCAAGGCCTGCTTTAAAGGTGCGGTTGTCATAACTGTCGGGAGCATCAATTTTTTCCATACGTTCAATGGCTTTTAGCTTGCTTTGTGCCATGGCCGCCTTAGTGGCTTTGTAGCGAAAACGGTCGGCCGTCGCTTGAATACGGGCAATCTCTGCCTGTTGAGCCTCAAAGTCTTTGGCTTGTTGTGCGCGTTGCACCTTTTTTTGTGCAACAAATTGTGAATAATTACCTACGTATCGCGTGGTTTTACCGTGCTCTATTTCGTAGATCTCGTTTACAGTATTATCGAGGAACATACGGTCGTGTGATACAATAAGCACGGCTTTTTTATAGTTTTTGATATAATCCTCAAGCCAGGAAACCGCCTCTATATCAAGGTGGTTGGTCGGCTCGTCTAAAAGCAGTAAATCAGGTTTTGAAAGCAGTAGCTTTAAAAAGGCAATTTTAGTACGCTGTCCGCCCGAAAACTCGCTTAAAGGTCTATTTTTTTGGGACTCGGTAAAGCCAAATTTTTTAATAGCCGCTTCATACTCTTTTTCAAAGTAAAATCCACCCTCGCGCGTAAAGGCTTCGAGTAAATCGGTATAACGCTTTATATTATCTTCGTCGGGAGCCGTGTTCATTTGCCTTTCGGCATTGTCAAGCTCTGATTTTAAATTTAAAATGTAGGTGTACGCACTACGAATTTCTTCTACAAGAGTAACGCTGTCGTCGCTAAATGTCATTTGGTTGAGCGCACTTATTTGCGGATTGCCGCTTATTGCCATAAATCCGCCGTCAGACTCCGTGTTGGCAAGAGATAATTCGCCGCAAAGAAGCCTTAGCAGCGTGGTTTTACCACAGCCGTTACGGCCTACAAGGCCAATGCGACTGTTTGTGATTATATTTAAATTTATGTCGTTTAAAATTGGTTCACCCGAAAGGTCTACCTGACCCTTGTGAATTTCTATCTGCAAATCTATCACCAAACACATTTTAACATAAAAATTAAGAATTGCAATATTGCGTATGATAAAAAGATATGCTAAAATAAAATATCTAAATTTATTTACACGGGGAACATAAATGAAAAATTTTTATAAACTACACAAACCGCAAATTATAATAGCTCTATCAGTGCTGCTTACTGCCGTGTTGGCAGTGGTATTGGCGATTGCCTTGGCCGATAGCACCAAAGATATTTTTATGGATAGCGGCTATATGTCCCACATAAACGGTAGTGCAAATACCGACATTACCTCGTCTGCGTTATCCTCTGTTCAAAGCGAGCCCGAAGAGGTAAAAAACACGCTTGTTATAACCTCGCCCTCGTCGACCGATGTCAGCGTTTCGGAGTCGCATTTTGCCATAACGGGTAGCAGTGACCCCGCAAAACCGCTTACCCTCAACGGTAACGAGGTGGCAAGGCTCGAAAGCGGCGATTTTTCAATAGATGTCGAGCTTGCACCGGGTAACAACTCGTTCGTGTTTGACTATGACGGCGAGAAAACGACCTATATCATTCGCTATACATTTACCATCATAAAGGCATACGCACCATACGAAAAGCAAAACTTTGAGGCAGGCTCATCGTTTGTGGCTATTGCTTTTGCGCGTATCGATTCAAGCTCGGTTACAGCTACTTTTAACGGAAAAACTATCAATCTAACACCACAGCCTTATAAAGAGGGCGAGGAATTCACCAATTTTACGGGCAGTTTCACTTTGCCTACAGGCAATAACGAGGACCTTAATCTTGGCGGCGTAAAATTTACGGGCACCTGTCAAGGCCTTACCCGCAGTTATACCTCGCCATCAATAATTTGTCTTCGTGATAAGGCGCTCGACAAGCCGCAAATAGTAGAGATTGTGGCAAGTCAGGCCGAAACCTTTAACGGTAACACTACCGACGACTGCTCTCGCCCTACAAACAGCTATCTTCCTGCAGGCACATTGGATTATAAGGTTGGCGGAATTGTATACGACCCAAGCAGCGGCAACAATTATTATAATCTTCGTTGCGGCAAGCGAGTATATATAAGCAAGAAAAACTCCCCCGACCCCGAAAGAGTTACAGTTTCAAAGGTTTACGAGGGCACCTTGCCCGACCACAATACTATTGCCCTGTCCTCTAATGAAATAAGCGGCAAGCATACTAAACTAACCTTTGACACCGCGTGGCGAGCACCTTTTGCGGTAGAGATTGGCCCACAAAGCTATACCAATCCCGCAAAGCAGGATTACACCATATCGAGCGTTACGTATACCTATGTAGATATTAAGTTTTTCTACACCAAAACAATAGATGGCGACTTTACCTTTAGCGACCATCCACTGTTTTCATCGGCGCAGATAATTCCGTCAGAAAACGGCTGTATACTGCGACTTCATCTCAAATCTAAGGGTGCATTTTACGGCTGGAATGCCGAGTACAATAAAAGCGGTCAGCTTGTATTCAGCCTTTTAAATCCACCAAGCATTACCGCAAAGAATGATTTAAGCGGCATAAAAATAGTTATAGATGCCGGTCACGGCGGCCGCGATATAGGAGCATCAGGCCTTAGACCCGATGTTTATCCCGAGGCCGAGCGTAATTTGTCACTAGCGTTTAAATTAAAGGCCGAGCTTGAGTCTTACGGTGCTACCGTAATAATGACCCGAACATCAGACGTTTCTATGTCGGCTGATGCGCGGTGTGAGTTCTTGCGCCGCACAGCGCCAGATTATTGCATCTCTATACACCACGATTCAAGCACTCGTGCATCGGCATCGGGTGGTAGCTTTTTCTGCTTTAATGCATTTGCCGACAAAGCTACAAAATATGTTTACGACCGTAATGTGCAGGGCGGATTTTACAGCAAAACCCAAAAGGGTTGGCACTATTTTTATCTTGCACGTGTGACCTCGTGTCCTGTTGTGCTTACCGAAAACGGATTTATCTCTAACCCACAAGATTTTGCGGGCATTTCAAGCGAAGGCATAAACACCCAAAAAGCAAGGGCTATAGCACAGGGTGTGCTTGATTATTTTAATCAATACATAAAGCCTTACGAGCCGCCAAAGCCCGAGCCCGAACCCGAGCCAGACGATAATGCTTCGAGCGATACCTCAAGCGACAACACATCAAGTGACAACTCGTCGGGAGATAACACTTCAAGCGAGAATAGTTCGTCCGAGGGCGGCACACCGGACCAAGATATACCGGACACCATCTTGCCCGAGGAAAGCGCTTCTAACAAAGACGAAACAAATGATAATAAAGCAGCGGGGGATTAATCCCTCGCTGCTTTTGTATGTAAACACTACAAAAAAGTGCACAAATTACACAAGTAACTTTATGTATATTTATACTGGTTTTACATTGCAAAAGAAAAAAGCTTATGGTAAAATATATTATGTATTATTATTTTTAAATTAAGGGGATGTCAAAATGAAAATTACAATGAAAAAATCCTTAGCTGTAATTTTGTCACTTGTAATGTGCGTAAGCATGCTCTTTGGGCTCAGCTTTTCGGCACAGGCAGCGACCTACATTTACAACTGGGGTACCAGAGGCACATTAGCAACCGAGCTTTCGGAAAACGCTATAGCGTTTTATACTGAAAACGATGTTGCTTTGTCAGAGCTGTTAGCTCTAAGCGGCAGCAGCACCGAAAGTGGTGTACCATCAAGCGCGCTTTATACTGCGCTACACAATTTGATGGAAAGCAACCATACAACCAAAACTACTTATGACGGAACAAGAGAGTTGTACAAATATACTGACTGTCAAAACGGTGGTAGTCCGAGTACAATATCTTCATTCTATTCTGGTACTGCTATTGGTCCTGATTGGGACGGCGGCGACACTTGGAACCGCGAACACACCTGGCCTAACAGTAAGGGTGATCTTGCGGGTAACGGCGAAAATGATATTATGATGCTTCGTCCTGCAGCTACAAGCGAAAATGGTAGCCGCAGCAACAAAGCATACGGCGAAAGCACGGGATATTTTAATCCAAACATTGGTTCTTATGACCTTCGTGGCGACGTAGCACGTATTATTCTTTATCAATACGTTCGTTGGGAATGTACCAACACAGGCTCTGGCTATAACACAACCGGCATTTTCGGTACAGCCGGTGTTATAGAAAGCCAAGACCTATTACTTGATTGGTTAGAGGAAGACCCTGTTGACACTTGGGAGCTTGGTCGTAACGACGCCGTAGAAGCAATCACAGGCACACGTAACGTGTTTGTTGACTACCCGGAGCTTGGCTTTGACCTCTTTAACGAGGCTGTTCCAACAAGCTACACAACCCCATCTGGCGGTGCTGACGTTGATGGTAGCACAGGCAGTGGCGACGATAACACAGGTGACACACCAAGTACAACAGGCAAAAATGTTGTGTTTGAGCTTGGCGCTAACGGCGAAGCAACACACTCTGACGGTAGCAGTAAAACAAGCTACACCGAAACCGTTAGCGGCTACACCTTAAATATAACAGGCGGCACAAAATTCTATACAGGCGCACGCGATGAAAAAGGTAATTCTGCTATAAAAATGGGCACCAGTAGCGCAGTGGGTAGTTTCAGTATGACAGTACCCGCCGATGTAACCAAGGTTATTTTTAAAGTTGCGGGCTACAAAGCAAAAACTGTGACTGTTAGTGTTAACGGCACGTCACAAGCAATAACAACAACATCCGATAACGGTGCTTACACCGATGTTGAGGTTGATACAACATCAACTAAAACTATAACCTTTACAACAGGCACAAACTATCGTTGTATGATAGACTCTATCACATACGTTGTTCCCGGCTCTGCAAGCGAAGACGGTGACAAGGTATACGTTGATGCTGACGATATTGTAATCTCGGGCGCTTCAAGCGCTTTTGATGAAGATACAGTCGTTACAGCTACTGTAATAACATCAGGCGATTCGTTTGAGACTGCTAACACAGCGCTCGCCGATATGGCATTTAAAAAGATTTACGAAATCACTGCTACCAACGGCGGCACAGCAGTACAACCCGAATCTCCACTTACAATAACACTTGACATCCCTACAGGATATAACGTAGATAACACCTACATCGTTTATATTGACGAAAGCGGTGTGGTAGAAACACTCGAAACCCTTGAAAAAACCGAAACAACAATTTCTGCTCAAATTTCTCACTTTAGCACATACGCTGTTGTAGACACCTCCGAAGTGAGCAGTGGTGGAGAAACTGTTGAAGTAGAAGCAACAATTAACTTTAATAGCGGAAGTTTCATCGAAACAGGAACAACGGCACAAATTTGGTCCGAAAATGGTGTTACCGTTACAACTAATAAGGGTACATATTCAGGCACGTTCTACACAACAATTTCAGACCATACCCGTTGGTACAAAGGTCACGAAATAGTAACCGAATATGCTTACCCCATAAGCAAGATAGTATTTACAACTACAGGCACAAGCTATACTACACTTTTGGCAAACTCACTTACAAGCAGTGGTCTTGGAACGGTTACCTCAAGCGGCACAACAATTACTCTTGAGCTGACAACCCCAAGTGAGACCGTTACCTTTAGCCACGTTAACAGCGCAACACGTGTCAAGTCTATGACACTTACTGCACAAAAGCCGGCAGACGGCGGTGATACAACAGAAGCTGTTATAACACCAACCGTAAACAATACAGCTTACGGTAGCGTTGAGTTAAGCGGCGACTACATTATCGCAACACCAAACGAGGGCTATGAGGTTGTAGGCTACGAGGTTATTAGCGGCACAGCTACCGTTACACAAAACGGCAACAAGTTTACGGTAGAAACTGACGCTGACGTAACAGTTCAAATCAACTTTGCTCCTCGTACACGATATACCGCTACATTTAAAGAGATGGGTGCTACCACCTCCACACAAACTGCATATAGCGGCGACAGCATAACACTTCCAGCTCTTACAAGCGACGATTACACCGTTGTAGGTTGGGTAGCGGCTGAAATTGACGGCGAGACCACCGACAAGCCTACTGTTTATAATGCAGGTAGCAATTATGCTGTTACAAGCAACGTTACTTTCTATGCGCTTTACTCTCGCACCCAAGCAGGCGGCAGTGGCGAAAGCAACACTTTCACAAAGTGGGAAGAGGCTATTACCGAGGGTGATTATCTTATAGTTTATAGTGGTGGCGCAATGAAAGCTGCAGTTGTAAGCAGCAGACTTAGCTACACCGACGTAACAGTTTCCGGCAACAGTATCACAAGTCCTGACGCATCACTTATCTGGACCGTAACCGCTGACGGCGACTATTATACACTTTATAACGAGTCGACCGGTAAATATGCCGCAGGTACAGGTGCAGACAACAAAGCGCAACTTTTGGCTACTGTAAGCAACTATGCTCGTTGGACTGTTTCGGGCAATTCGACCTACGAATTTGTAAACGCGGGCAATACAGGTAACAAAAACCTACGTCGGAACGGTACATACGGTTTTGCTTGTTATTCAACTGGCACAGGCGGTGCGCTAACCCTTTACAAACGTACAGCGGCTACTACCTATTACTTTACAAGCGCAGGTGTAACTCTTGACTACACAGTAACAGCCAATGCTAACGACGATACCTTTGGTACAGTGACCGTTAGCGGCACAACCATTTCCGCAACACCAAACGAAGGTTATACTGTTGCAGGCTACAGCATTACAAGCGGTACTGCTACCGTTACACGAGAGGGTAACACCTTCTTTGTAACACCAACAAGCAACGTTGTAATTACAATTAACTTTGAGGCTCTTCCAACATATACCGTAACCTTTGTTGAAAATGGTACCGAGGTTGGAACCGACTCTACCTATAGCGGCGGATTTATCAAGCTCCCTGAATACAGCGGTGAGTTAGATGAATACACCACCTTTGATGGTTGGGCAGAACAAGAAAACGAAACCGACTCTGCAAAAATATATGCTGCAAAGGCAACCTACGCAGTTACTAAAAACGTAACACTATATGCACAGTTTACAGTTACAGAGCCACCTATAACGGAAAGCGCAAGCCATTATTTTGTTAAGGTAACAGAAGGCCTTGACGACCTTACGGGTGTGTATCTTATCGTTAACGAGGGTTCTTCAGTAGCGTTTAATGGTGGAATTACCGACAACCTTGATGTTGCAAGCAATAATTTAGGCGTTACCATAAGCAGCAATAAAATTGCCGCAACATCAAACAATATGGCAGCAGTATTTATAATAACCAAAAATACCGACGGTACATATAATATTCGTTCTCAGAGCGGATTTAATATTGGTTCTCTGAGCGATACAAACAGTTTGCTATATAAAGAAGAATATTATAACAACATTTCTATTGATGCCGACGGCAATGCGGTGATACAGGGTCAAGGCGGCGCGTATTTACGCTATAACAAGGCTTCGGATCAAAATCGTTTCCGTTACTATAAGAGTTCTTCTTATACAGGACAACAACCTATCGCTCTTTATAAATTAGAAAATGTTGGCGATTTTGCAAGTGCACAGGTAAGCATTGGCGCAGATCTTGGTATAAGATACGCCGTTGACGTAACCAACATAGACAACATTGCCGAAAGTTCGCTTAAAATGCGTTTCACCATAGACGATTTATCTATAACCGTTGTTGGTGAAAAGGTTGGCAGTCAGTATGTATTTGATTTTGCGGGTCTTTCTCCACAGCGTATGAGTGATAACATTAAGGCCGAGCTTTTGTTCCACGATGTTTGTGTAGAAACAAAAGACAACTACAGCATAAAGGCAAACGCACAAAATCTTTTGAATGCAAACTCAGACAATGCAAAGCTTTGTCAGTTTATTACCGATATGCTTTACTACGGCGCTGCGGCTCAAAAGTATACCAAGTACAATACCGATAATCTTGCAACCGACGGCATTACAGGTCTTGTTTCACCGTCAACCACAACACCAACAGAAACAAACAGTGTGTTTAATTTAAGTGCGACCACTGGTGACGCAGGGTTCAAGTCGGCTACTGTTTGGTTTGACGTTACAAATAGGCTTGTTGTTAAGGTTAGCAAAAAGACCGAAGACACAGCCGTTAAGGTTTATGTAACTCCGTTTGGCGGCACAAAAACAGAGCTTAGTTACAACGATACTGTCGGCGGTTATATGACCGATGAAATTAAGGTTACCGATTTTGGTACAGAATATACTTTTGAACTATGTGACGGCGAGGGTAATGTAATACAAACGCTTACATATAGCGTCAACTCATACGCATATTCAAAACAAAACAGTACTAATCCAAATATGGTAGAGTTAGCGTTAGCACTCTTTAGACTTGGTCAATCGGCCGAAAATCTTTAAGAAAGGGGTAATTACAAATGAATATTAAAAACAATCGCCCTTTCGAAGAGGCAAAAATTGAAATAGTTAACGTTTTGCTTTGCGACATTATTACTGCAAGCCCAACAGGACCTGACCCGTTCCCTGGTGAAGATGATGAATTTACCACTTATTACTGGGATAATTAAAAGGTGAAAAAATGGTAAAAAAATTAACATTGTTATTATGTATGGTTTTCTTGCTTGCACTTGTTGCGTGCAAGCAAGACACACAAACACATCAAAATGACAGTTCTACTGTAACGTCGTCGGAGCACACAATCTCGGGCATAGAGCTTGAGGAAGACGTTTTTGATGATAGTGCTACACAAGGCAACCAGTCATCAAACAACAACTCTACAGGTGCCACTCAATCTTCTACAACTTCTAGCGATACAAACGTTAGCAAAGACGAGTCAGCGGACAACTCCCCAAGCGACACTGCTTCGACAGGCGACCCCGACACCGAGGACAGCAACAGCAGTAAAGATGGCGTCACAGTAGAAGACGGCGTAATTAAATTACCAATCGATAAATTTGATTAAGAAAAAACAACGGAGTGATTTTCACTCCGTTGTTTTGCTGTAAAAATAAAAATATCAGCAAAAAAAGAATCAACCAAAAGGTTGATTCTTTTTATTTGGTCGAGATGACAGGATTCGAACCTGCGGCCTCTGCGTCCCGAACGCAGCGCTCTACCAAACTGAGCCACATCTCGTTAAAATTAACTCATTTATTATATATAAATTGTAACTAAAAGTCAACATTAAATTTATATTACTTTATACTGCAATAGGGCAAAATATTGTAAAAAAAGAAGCGAATATCATTCGCTTCTTGAACTTAAAAATCTTGACGCAACCTCGGCTAGTTTTACATCGTGCTCTGTGGCGGCGGTTGTGTTGTCGCTTTCTAGCAATACAACGCAGCCAATTATATCACCTGCGGCGATTACGGGTACTGCGACACAAATTTTTTTATTTACACCGTCAAGTGCAAATATCTCGGCACTATCCTTATTAACAAAAACACGTCGTTCTTCACAAATTTTTTCAAGCTCGCTACTTACCGCCTTTTCGAGCAAATCTTTTTTAGAGCCTCCGCCTACCGCAATGCAATGGTCGCGGTCGCAAATTGCGACAGTCAACTCACATCCAGCCGATAAAGCACCCGCCAAATCAGCCGCCGCCGACACCATCTCGCCCATAGGCGAATATTTTTTAAAAATAACCTCACCGTTACTTGTAAAAATTTCTAACGGGTCTCCCTCTCTGATTCTCATAGTGCGGCGGATTTCTTTGGGAATAACAACCCTTCCCAAATCGTCGATTCTTCTCACAATACCTGTTGCTTTCATATATACGTTTCTCCTTAAATTACAAATTGTGTTGTTATTATCTGTAATTTGAGGAGATTTATACTGCGTGAATTTATTCTTAAAGAATATTATAATTCTTACTTGCTTTTCTGTAACTTGAAGGTCTGTACCCACACTTTTTTTGGAACAGATTTGAAAAATAGTGAATATCATTGTATCCCAGTTGTTCTGCTATTTCGGTTATAGACATATTTGTGTTTACAAGCAGCAATTTAGCTGTTTGCATTTTTCGCTCAATTTGGTAAGCGTATGGAGTAATGTTAAATTCGCGAATGAACAGTTTTTGACAGTAATCAGGCGAACGAAATATTGTTTTTGAAAGTTCTTTGGCTGATATAATTCGATGAAAATTTGAATCAAGATAGTTTTTTAGTTTAAGTGCTTCTGCACTATATGTAGTCTTGGTTATAACAGTTGAGAGTTTGGATAATATTTCAACAAAAAGCCCCTGTAATACCGATTGCATTTCGCTATCCGTCATATCCGAACTAATAATACTGACAATTCTTTCAAAAACAGGTTTTAAGTCATATGCGTCAAAGAAATGCTTTCCCGAAAGGCCGTACGCAAAAATAAGATGTTGGCAAAAATCTCCTGAAACATTTAGAAAAATCTTTTGAAATGGATTTTTTCTGTCACTGTAGTAATTATGATTTTGCCCCGATGGGAGAAAATAAATCATATTCTTACGCACATGGTGTATTTTATCGTCGATCACTACATAGCCATCTCCGTCTGTTATATATTCAATTACCGATACATTAGAGCAAATTCTTGTGATATGATAAGTTGGATTGGGATATGTAACACCAGCTAATGTAATATAAAAAGGCATTTTATCAAAACCAACAAACGACTTCAAATACTCACTCAAATTGTTTTCCTCACTTTATTAATTAAAATATACATTGTAATAAGTCGTATGACTTATTATACTATAATCGAAAACAAATATCAAGGAGGTTTTACCTATGCAAATGCGCCCCCCCTCAACGCCTATCATTAACATTGATCCGTATTTTTCCATTTGGGCAGAAGATTCTGTATTGAAAAACACAGTTCACTGGACCGGAAAGCCTAACACTATGTACGGCGGAGTTTTCGTTGATGAAGTGGAATATCATTTTTTCGGACAAAATAACAATTCCAATAAACCGTCGATGAAGGTTGAAAGCATCGAGATCGATGCTTATTCTACGATTATTACATACAAAAATGATACGATTCGCCTTACCGTTCATTTTACATCCCCCACTTTGATAGAAGACCTTTACTATGTCTCTCGTCCGATTGCTTATGCGAAAACATACTTTGAAAGTCTTGACGGCAAAGAACACAGTGTGAGGGTTAAATTCATTGCAAGTGAAGAGTTGGTGCTGAATACCAAAGGTGAGGGAAGAGCAATCGCAAACCCCGTAACTGTTGACGGTGTTACCGCTATTTGTATGGGCAACGGAAATCAAAAAGTGCTATGGCGCAGCGGCGACGATATTCGTATTGACTGGGGTTACTTATACCTCGGTGTCAAGGGCAAGGGCGTTGTCGATCACACCGTGTTTAATGATATGTATGCAGTTACAGTAGAAGCAGACCTTAAAAACGATGCGCTTTTCTTATTTGCATACGATGACATAGAAAGTATTCAGTATTTCGGGGAAAACCTGAAAGCATACTGGAAAAAGGACGGCAAAACCATTGAGGCAGCTATTGCAGAGGCTGCGGTAGATTACGAAACCGTCCTTGCTCGTTGTAACGAGTTTTCAAACAAAATAAAGACGGAAGCGGAGTTAAAGGGAGGTAAAAAATATGCTGAACTGTTACTTCTCTCCGTACGCCAAATAATGGCGGCGCACAAGTTGGTTGTCGATAACGAAGGTAATAACCTCTTTATTTCTAAAGAGTGTTTTTCTAATGGATGTGCGGGAACTGTAGATGTCACCTATCCATCTGCACCGATATTCCTACTTTATAACACCGAATTGCTTAAGGGTATGCTTCGACCAATTATGAAATATGCCGCTATGGACGAATGGTGCTGTGATTTTGCTCCTCACGATGTGGGTCAATACCCATTACTTAACGGCCAAGTTTATGGTGTGGACCGCGCTGCTCTTGCAATAAAGAAAGAATATCAAATGCCTGTTGAAGAATGCGGAAATATGATAATATTATTTGCCGCAATTGCCGAGGCTGATAATGATGTTTCTTTTGCAAAGGAACATCTGGAAACAATCGATAAGTGGAATGAGTATCTGATTAAATACGGTCTTGACCCCGAAAATCAACTTTGCACTGATGATTTTGCAGGCCATCTTTCTCAAAATGTAAACCTTTCTATCAAGGCAATTATGGGTATCGCGGGATATGCTCGTATTCTTGAAAGACTTGGCGATACCGAAAAATACGCCCACATGATGGCGACGGCAAAAAAATATGCCGCATCGGTGGTAGAAAGAGCCCTGAACGCCGACGGAAGCTATCGCTTGGCGTTTGACCAACCCGATACTTTTTCTTTAAAATATAACGCTATATGGGATAAACTGTGGGGTACGGATCTTTTCCCGACAAAGTTTTATAAAGGAGAAATCGAACGCTACAAAAAAGAACTTTTACCTTATGGTGTCCCGCTTGATTCCAGAGAAAAATATACAAAATCCGATTGGCTTGTTTGGGCGGCCTCCCTTGCGGACAACAATGAGGATTTTAACTGCCTTGTAGGTAGTCTTTGGGCTGCATATAACACCATGCGAACCCGCGTTCCTATGACAGATTGGTACTATGCAGACACTTCGCATATGCAAGGATTTCGTCACAGAACCGTTCAGGGCGGTTTGTTTATAAAATTGATGTTTAAATAACTAATAGCAAAAAGCGAGGTGAATTTCACCTCGCTTTTGTTATGTAAAAAATCGCCAAAACCCGATTTCGACACCAATGCGTCGGGTGGGGCAAACCGGCGAAAACCATAGTGTTTATGCGGGTTTCGGGCGGTTTGCCCTATTATAACACATTCCTCTATTCTACGAACTATTCCTGTTGCTTTCATATATTCATTTCTCCTTAAATTACAAATTGTGTTGTTATTATCTGTAATAGTGGGACAAATATACCGCTAGATTTACTTTTGAAATTAAATATGATATAATAAAACAAAGGCGGTGATTTTGTGAAAAACAAAAAACAAGTAATAACAATTATTCTTTCCGTTTTTATCACCTTAGCAGTTGTTTTTGCTGTATTGTTTGGTATAAAGATATATCAAAACAAACTTGTTGAATCAGGTTATAGCGAAACACCAAACTCTGCTAATCAATATGCAAAAGACGTAACTATGATTCAATTGATTGCTACTCCCGAAAAATATGACGGTCAGCTTGTTAGAGTAATCGGTGTAGGCAATCTCGAATTTGAAGGCAATTGTATTTCACTCAGCAAAGAAGATTTAAAATACGGTGTTGGCAATTCCATTTGGATTGAGCTTGGTGAAAAAGCAATTTCATACGAAGAAGCACAAAAATTTAATGGCGATTATGTAGTCATAGAGGGTGTTTTTGATAAAGAAGATTGCGGTCATATGGATATGTTTTGTGGCTCAATCAAAAATATCAGTCGGTATGATTTGTGGGACTCTTATTTAATTACTCATTCAACGATTACACAGCAAGCAAATAAAACTTACTCATACGAAATCACCGATTATAAAGGTAAAATTTTAGATTATGAGGATAATTTAACTCGAGAACCCAAACGGCAAAAAGTGAGTTCTGATGTTATCGGTATATCTGTTCAAACAGGAACAGGGCTATCCACTAACTATGCTACCTATTTTGATTTAGAAAACAGCAAAATTTCAGAAACATTTTATTATGTTTTAGCGGCTAAAGATGGTTATGTTGTACGTGCGGATTACAGAGATGGTGAACATTATATCGTTGCCCAAGATATATTCGATAAAGAGCAATATTATCAAGAATATAAATTAGAAAACGTTTCGCCTGTTGCGGCTGATTTTGTTGTTGACGGTTACTTCAATACTAAAGGAAACGTCAATATTACATATTTATCCGGCGATGACTACACAGAAACGAACTACACAATTGTAATATTACCAAAAGGCAAAGCGAGGTGAAATTCACCTCGCTGTTGTTTTATTCGCCCTTGATGGCTGATATTATAAATTTTGCAATATCGGTGTTGTCTACTGTTTTGTCTTTAAAATATTCTGTTCCTTTGCCGACTGCAAAAACACGTACAGGTGTTGCGGTGTGCTCGGTAACGGTAAGCAAATCGCTTAATTTGTCGCTGTCACTTTCGGGTAATTTTACACCGCCTGTTTCGTGGTCGGATGTGATTATAAGTAATGTGTCAGGATTGTTCTTCATAAACTTGAGCGCTGCCGCAACCGTGCGGTCAAGGGTAACAACACTGTTTAATTTACCCGTCAAATTATTTTTGTGACCGTACTTATCGGTGCCCGAGCTTTCAATCATCAAGAAAAATCCGTTGTCATTTTCAAGTCGCTTAAAGGCCACCTCGGCACACTGCGCAAGATTATATGAAGCCACGGTTGAGAAGCCGTCCAAAAAGCCAAAGAATGCCTTTTCACAATCGGGATCGGTGTCGAGCGTTTCCTTAAAGCGTCTGAAGTCTTTTGCTACAAGATACTCGTTGTCAAAAATTTGGCGCGCGTTACCTTCGAGAAGCGCCGAGGTGCTGGTATAGTTTTGGCACATTAGCACGTCGGGCTTGAATTCGACCATAGCGTTGGCAAGCTCTTTGGAGTTTTCGCGAGAAATATTGTGTACAACAAATGCGGTAGGTGTAGCGCCTGAGAGGTCTTCGTCGGTAATAATACCTACTCTTTTGCCCTCTTCGCGCGCAATTTCGGCTATATTTTTAAGGTCGTTACCATCTATATCTTTACCTACATAACCATTATTGGTTTTTACACCGGTAGCAAGTGCTGTGCCGGATGCTGCCGAGTCGGTAACCTCGGCGTTGGCAGATTTTGTAATTGCAAGACCGTGGTTTTCAATTTGGTTTAACACAAGACCAAAATCGTATACTCCGTTCACATTTTCTTCGGCAAGCGTTATATCATTTGGCCCCATACCGTCACCGATTATAAAAATAACATTTTTCGGCGATGTAAATTCGCCGTTTATAATTTTTTGCGCCTGTCTTTTGCTAATGGTTATTTCACCCTCGGTGTACCATCCCTCAACCTGAGTATCACCGCATGCGGTGCAGCAAAAAACAAGTAATAATGAAAGAATTATCGCTAATATTTTTTTCATAACAAAACCCCTTAAAATATTATATTTTAATTTTATTACGAAAAGACAGCATTGTCAAGAAAAGCAAAACAAAAAGCGAGGCCCAATTAACCTCGCTTTAAAAACAACCAACAAAAATATAATAACATATTTTTAGGGTTCAGTCAATATTTTTTAACCGCGCACAAAAAAATTCTATGTTTTAAATAATTTGCTATAAATTATTTTATAAACTATGCGAATTGAAAACACGGTTTAAATATGATATATTAAAGACACAGAAAGGAAAGGGTGATACCCGATGTTCCGGTAAAATACTCTTAAAAATTAATCGTTTTTAAAGGCACAATAATTCAACAAAACAAATTTACTAACTTCAAAATTGAATATTTATAATAAAAAATTACAAACCAAACTGCCTTTAATATGATTAAGTATTTAAGAGTTTTACATAGCAAATGTTCTTTTTATAATTCGTTCCTCAAGAGAGTCTCGCTTTACGAGAGAGCAAAAGTGCAAAACGAGGAAAACAAGAGTGACCGAAAGAACAAATCAAAGAAAGTAGAGGTACAACAAAAAGATGTTAGATATCAAGAGTGAACAAAAATAGCTCTTGACCGATAAAAACCGTGTAAAGAAACGGTCGGTCAAGAGCTATTTTGTTTTTTGTTGGTGTTGCTTTTGTATTGATTTGTGATATAATATAATAAAAATGAAGGCGGTGGCAAAATGTTTGATGCACAAAAAATAAAAAACGAATGTGTACAGTGGATTAAAGATTTTTTTGAAAAAAACGGTCAAGGCTGTAACGCAGTTGTTGGTATATCGGGTGGCAAGGACAGCTCGGTAGCGGCGGCACTTTGCGTAGAGGCTTTAGGTGCCAACCGAGTTATCGGCGTGCTTATGCCGCAGGGCGAGCAGCACGATATTGATATGGCGTATTTGCTTGTGAACCACCTTGGTATCAAGCATTACGAAATAAACGTAAAGGATGCTGTTGAGGGCGTGCTTAAAAATATGCCAGAAAATCTTAACGTGTCGGTGCAATCGCGTGTTAATTTGCCGCCACGCATCAGAATGTCGGTGCTTTACGCCGTAAGCCAGTCGGTAAACGGACGCGTTGTTAACACCTGTAATTTATCGGAGGATTGGGTTGGTTACTCAACACGCTACGGCGATGCGGCGGGCGATTTTTCGCCAATGGCAAACCTAACCGTTACCGAGGTTAAGGAAATCGGCAGAGTGTTGGGGCTGCCCGATGTGTTGGTTGACAAGGTGCCGATTGACGGCCTTTGCGGCAAAACCGACGAGGAAAATTTGGGCTTTACCTATGCCGAGCTTGACCGATATATTCGCACAGGCGAAATTGATGATATGGCAAAAAAAGAGCTTATTGACAACAAACACAAATGGAACCTCTTTAAGTTACAGTTAATGCCTACCTTTAAACCGGAGATAAAATATGAATAAAATTGAAAGCTTTAAAATAAATCACTTGACACTCGAATCGGGGCTTTACGTTTCGCGACGCGATAAAAAGGGCGATTGTGTAGTAACCACCTTTGATCTACGCATAACCGCGCCTAATCGCGAGCCGGTAATAGACGTGCCCGCGCTTCATACAATAGAGCATTTGTGCGCAACATTTTTACGCAACAGTGACCAAAAAGATGACGTTGTGTACTTTGGACCTATGGGCTGTCGTACAGGTTGCTACCTTGTAATGTTTGGCGACCTTGTTTCGCAGGATGTTTATGATTTAGTAATTGATATGTGCAATTTTGTGATAAACTTTGAGGGCGATATACCGGGTGCCAGCCCCATAGAATGCGGCAACTATTCAGAACAAAATCTAAATATGGCGAAATACTATATTGCAAAATATAAAAAAGCACTTATTGAAAACAAAAACTTTGAGTACAAATAAATTAGGGACGGGCATTGCCCGTCCGATTTTTTGTTTTTATGCCATAATTTAAGAAGTTTTGTCGAATGACTTGACGATAATTTTAATTTGTGATATCATAACAACAGCCACATAAGTTTAATAGAGCCATAATAGCACGAGGAGTGTTTTTACTTTGGTAAAAACGCTACTCCTTATTTGACTTCTCGTGCAGATGGCAAACTTGTGTGGCGCAAGCGGAGTTACGCGTTTTTCGGTGCGTAGCTCTCGCTACGCACTTTTTTATTTTGTAACAATGGCCGTTGTAGCAATATTTTTAAACATTATAATAAGGAGGATTTAGTTATGCCCGATTACGAAAAAATGTATAAAACTTTGCTTGACGGTGTCGAAAAAGCCATTGAATTGTTGAAAAACGCCGAACTTGCTTGCGAAGAAATTTATATAAGCACAGCAGAATAACAATAATCAAAAAATCACCTGAACACTCAGGTGATTTTTATTTCTATTTCAGGGTATTTTGAAACAATTTCTTTAAGGCAATCAAGAAAATGATTGACTGATATATTGTTTTCGTCCTTTGCTGAAGTAATAATCGACACTTCGCGGTAAGGCAGGCTGAAATCAACATTTACACAGTTGATGTTTTGGTCTTGCAGCAGGCCCTGCGCCACACTTATAGGCACAATTGCCCAGCACTCTTTATGAGAGATAAACTGCTTTATGTGTGACATAATCGCAACCGTAAGTTTTGGATGTGAGTTTCCTATGATATCATCGTGCCATTTGGTATAAGAGCTACTCCAATCAACAAATACTTCTTGATGCTTTTGTAGCTCTTGGGCGTTTGCGGGTCGAGGCATATTAATATTTTTATTACAAACCACCATCATCGGTTCGCAAAATGCCAAGGTTTGCTTTAGGCCCTTGTCGCTGGTCTTGCCGGCGGTAAAGGCGATGTCGGTGTCACCCTTATGTATATTAAAGCTTGCAACAGCCAACTCGGTGTCTTGTATTTCAAGCTCAATGTCGGGGTGCTTTTGCAAAAACAAATCATAAACCTGCGGCAACAAAAAGGTATCAAGGCTGTTTAGGGATGACACGCGCAGCTTGGTAACTTGTTTGCCGAAAATTTGGCCCATTTTTGTAATAAGCTCTTCGTATTGCAACGCAAGTTTATAAAAATCTTTGCCTGCATCGGTAAGCGACATTTCTCGGGCACCCTTTTTGCGTACAAAAAGCTCGCCGCCCAATTCTCGTTCTAAGGTTTTAAGCCGACTTGAAAGTGACGGCTGTGTAATAAATAGTGCCTCAGCCGCACGGCTTATGGTTTTATGCTCGCAAATACTCAAAAAACATTCTATTTCTAAAATGGTCATTTAATCACCTCCAAAATATAGAGCCTTTTCTATATTATACCATTGTTTTTTCAATTTTACAAGAGTGAATGTATAACATATAATGGGTGACGGTAAATTTTTACTTAGGGGGGCAAACAGATGCGAGGTAAAGGTTTGAAAATTATAAAAGACTATGCTATAATCACAGTTGGTTGCTTATTGTATTCGTTTGCCTTTGTCTGCTTTTTTGACAGCAACAATCTTGCAATGGGCGGATTTACAGGCATAGCGCAGGTAATAAATCGTTTTATACCGTCGCTTCCTATTGGTACTATGGTGTTTGTAATGAACATACCGCTTATGATTATAGGCATTAAAAAACAGGGTTGGTCAATACTTTTTACCACCATTTACGCCATAACCGTAAGCTCTGCTATGATTGACACGCTAAACGCACTTATTGATTTTCCAAAAACCGAGCCGCTTCTTGCATGCCTTTACGGCGGAGTACTGCTTGGTATATCGCTTGGAATTATGATGCTTAAAAGCGCTACCACAGGCGGTACCGAGCTTGCGGCAAGATTGCTTAAATACGTTATTAAAAGCATATCTATCGGCAAAATTTGTCTTATTATAGACGTTACCGTAATTTGCATTTATGCGCTTACTTTTCGTAGTTTAGATAACGCCCTTTACGGAATAATGGCTATGTATATTTCAAGCATCGCTATGGATATGGTTGTGTATGGCTCGGTAAATGCCAAGCTTGCCTATATTATTAGTGATAAAAGCGATGATATAAGCCAAAAGCTTATGGATATGGAGCTTGGCGCTACCATAATAAGCGGTAGGGGTGCGTTTACAGGCGACTCTAAAAACGTGCTTATGTGTGCGGCGCGTCCAAATAAAATAGCACGCATTAAAGCGGCTGTTATGGAGCTTGACCCAAAAGGCTTTGTTATAGTAACCGATGCAAAAGAGGTTTTGGGCGAGGGCTTTGGCGAATATAGCGAAGATAGTTTATAATTTTAATTTTTAATATATCGGAGGAAACGAAAATGGTATTTGGTATTTTAAAGGACATTAAAGAGGGCGAAAACCGCGTAATTTGCACACCTGTTGAGGTTGCATCTATTGTAGCGGCAGGTCATACCGTTCTTGCACAGCGCGACTGCGGCGTGGGCTCGGGCTTTTCTAACGAAAAGTATGAGGCTGCAGGCGCCGAGATTGTAGACACTATGGAAGAAATGTACGCACGTTGCGATTTCCTTGCAAAGGTTAAGGAATTATTCCCCTGCGAATATGACCTACTTCGTGAGAATCAGTTGGTTTACTGCTGTATTCATCCGGCAGGTCACCCCGAAGAAGTAGACGCAATTCTTAAATCAAAATGTATTGCTCTTACTGCAGAGGACTCTCACCGTTACGGCTCACCAAACTGTGAAGCGGCAGGCAAGCAGGGCGCGTTGTTTGGTCTTGAATCAATGCTTACAATAAACGGCGGTAAGGGTAAATTTGTTGGCGGCTTTGCAGGTGCCCCCGGTATGAACGTGCTAATCCTTGGCGGCGGTGTAGTAGGTCAGGGCGCATTATCTGTGCTTTATGCTTTGGGCGCTAAGGTTACCGTTATGGACATTAATGCAGGCGTGCTTCGTATGCTTTCTGACCGTTATAATCAAAAAATCGACACCATGTTCTGCACAAAAGAGGCAATTGCCGCAATTCTCCCTCAAACTGATATGGTTATTAACTGTGTTAAGTGGCCAAAAGAACGCAAGGACTTTCTCATTGATAAAGAAATGCTTAAAACTATGGAGCCGGGCAGTGTGCTTGTTGATATTTCTAACGATGATCCGGGCGCTATTGAATCAAGCCACGAAACCCACCACGACGACCCACGCTACGTAGTAAACGGTGTTGTTCACTACTGCGTAAGTAATATTCCGGGTGCGGTTGCACACTCGACATCTGTGGCTTTGGCGGCTGAAACATTACCACTTCTTCTTAACATTATGAATAACGGTCTTGTTGAAGCTTGCGTGCGTGACGGATTTATTCGCCGCTGCCTTACAGCATACAAGGGTTATCTTACCCACGAAGAGACAAGCGCTATTCAAAACAAGCCTTGGATTAAACCCGAAGACATTTTGGGTATTGCCGACCGCAAGTTAGATTTTGCTCCACCCGCTACCACAACCAAGAGTGATAATTTTATAAAGCTTTAATATTATGAATTTTAAAACCGATTATAAATTAGAAAACTATATACTTGGCACCAAATGGCAAGACCTGCCTCATGAAGTACAAGACCGCCTTAAAGGATGTATGATCGACCTGTTTGGCGCGCTTATTGTGGGCAGCAAAAGCGAGCAGTTTGCCGCAGGTTTAAAGCTTGCAAAAAGCGTTTTTGGCAGTGGAGATATTGCTGTTATAGGCTCTGGTGAACGTTTTAGCTTTGCGGGTGCTTCAACCGCTATGGGACATTCGTCAAACGCGTATGATATAGACGATGGGCACAATATAACCCGTGCACACCCCGGCACCTCGTTTGTTGGCGCAATACTTGCCGCCGCGTATGAGAAAAACATATCGCGCAACGAGTTTTTGACGGCTTTACTTGTAGCGTACGAAACCACCGTTCGTATGGGTGCCGCACTTATGGATTATTATAACTATGCGCATTCAAGCGGCACCTTTGGCGCTGTGGGTGTTGCCGCAGGTGTTGGCAGAGTATTTGGATTTAGCAAAGAGCAGCTTAATAACGCACTATCTGTTGCCGAGTTTAATGCACCTTTAGTTCCGGGTATTCGTAGTGTTGAATACCCATCTATGAACAAAGACGGCGTTCCGTTTGGCATTATGATTGGTGTGTTGGCTGTGCTTAACACGTTATGCGGTTTCACCGGAAACAAACACATGCTTGAAGCCGACGAATACCGTCATTATCTTGATGATTTGGGTCAAAAATATCAGGTTATGGATTTGTATTTTAAGCCGTATCCTTGTTGTCGTTGGGCGCATCCTGCGATTGACGCGTGCCTTGAGCTTATAAACAAGCACGGTATTTTGCCAAGTGATATTGAAAACGCAACTATTTATACCTTTAAGCGTGCGACAATGCTTTCAAAAATTGTCCCCAAAACCGCGGACGAAGCGCAATATAACATTGCGTACCCCGTGGCTTCGGCCATTGTTCACGGTGATTTTGGTTTTACACAAGTTTTAGAGGAGAACCTAAATGACCGCGTAGTTATTGATATGATGAACCGCCTCCACTTTAAAGTTGATGACAATTTAGACGCTCGTTTTCCTGCAGAACGTATTTGTCGTGCAGAAATTAAAACAAAACAGGGCGATACATATATATCAAGCGAATGTGAGCCTCGCGGAGAGGCAAAAGAAAACATAGGCATAGATTGGTTAAGTGATAAATTTTATCGCATAACAGGTCCCGTGCTTTCAAAACAAGCCCAAGACAAACTGCTAAAGCTTATCACCCAAGACAATGATTTGCCCATTAGAGAAATAGTAGATACCGTAAATAAAGAGCTCGGCCTTTAAAAGCCGAGCTCTCTGTTTATGGTGTTGTTTCCCAACCGTTGATGTATCGCATAAGTAAGACACAATCCTTGTTGTTGATTTTATTGTCACTGTTTACATCAGCAACGGTAAGGTTGGGCTCTACACCCCAACCGTTTATATACTGCATAAGCATACTAAAATCTCGGTTGTCGGTGTATCCGTCAGAATTTATATCATATATATTATCAATTGGTGGAGGCAAGGGCTCGGCGTCGGGGTGAGCACAGGGTAAGCTCGGCAAATCGCTGTAAATCGGGATAGAAAAAATGATCGACGCATCATCGTTTGACAAGAAGCCTTTTTTTAGATATGCGGCGTTTGTCCACGCATCGTAAAGTGCAGAGGCATATTGATGCCACCAAACCTTATTTACTACGTTGAAATCTTTATAATAATATGTATCCTGACCGACAGAAATATATCCATCGGCGTATTTCTGCGCACCGCCTACAATTGCGGCTGTACGGCTGTTCCAATTGTTTTGTTTAGCGTAGGTAAGCGCCGACTCGGTGATTTCTTCTACGGTATTTCCTGAAGCCGAGAAGTTGAAAAAGTTATAATACCCCTCAAAATCCGTGTATTTACCCGATATCATATTGCTTTGCCCGTGTACGCCTTGCTCTATTATAATGGTGGCGGCAAGTACATATGGGCTGACACCGCTGCCTTGTGCGGCAAGAACAATATCATCAAGATATGCGTCGGTTTCTAATATGCCGTCGCCGTTTTTATCGTATCCTTTTTCTAAAAATGTATTCTTTACAACTGATTTAAGGTCGTTTTTGTTATACATTTCTTCGTTGTAGGCTTGAAGCATAAAAACAAATATTTTATCTTCATTTAGTGAATTGCGTGGGTCCATAAAATATTCTATGCCGGCGCGTGATGCATACGTCCAGCGGGCTTCTAACGTAACATAGTTACCGTTTTGTTCGTTATAACCGCGTGCGTCTTTCCAATTATCACTGCCATAATTAAGCTCAACCCATTTGCGAGAATTTTTAATATCATCAACACCGTACTGTGCTTCAACCGCCTCGTTAAAGGACATATTTATATCGTGGGCCATAAATTTCCAATTTGGATGCTTTTCATGAAGTGCTCGCAGAGCGGCGTGATAGCTTTGAGGAAAGTTTTGAAGATTTGTTTCAAAATCTTCATCAAAAGCATAATCATATACAATGCTTACACGTGTGTTATAGGCGTAACCAGTATTTTCAAAGCTGTCGCCGTATAAAATTTTATACCACATATCACCGTCGCCGTCTAATTCTTCGGCTAAAATTCTGATTTCGGTGCCGTTGGTAAGAGTGCACAGGGCTTGAGATTTTCCCTTATCGGCGGCATTTGCCTCGTGACCCGTAGTTCCCGCCAGAGAATAAATAGTAGTGCTACCGCTACTGCTGTTTATCTTGCCCTTTTTAAATTCGGTTGCCGCAAAAACCTCTATGTTAAAAAGCGTTATCAAAATAATGACGCAAAATAAAACACTTAATATCTTGTTTGTTTTGTTGATAGTAATCACCTCGCTTAAAATATAACATAAAATACGGCAAATGACAATTGAAGTAAATTGTTTTTAATAAAAAATTAAGAAATAAAAAAAGAAAAGGTTCAACATTTTGTTGAACCTTACTTTTGTTAAGTACTAAATATTAGCCTTCAACGATAGCTTCTACGGGGCAACCTGCTGCACATGCGCCGCAATCCATGCAAGCATCTGCGTCGATTTCGTATTTGCCGTCGCCTTCAGCAATAGCCTCTACAGGACAACCGCCTGCGCAAGCACCACAGCTGATGCATTCATCAGTAATTTTGTAAGCCATTGGTTACACCTCCGTCAAAGTGGAATAAAACAGGTTTTAACATACAAAAAACTTGTTGCTTTAATTGTAACAACATTCGACCAAAAATGCAAGGGAAATTTTATTGGTTATCGTCTTCGTTCTTTTTTGGTTTGTGAGAGGTTAAAATTTTTACGTGCTTGCGGTTGGTCTTGTAGGGTGCGCCTTCGCCCTCTTTTGGCTTTACGGTGAGATTTCCTGTAATGAGGTTCACATCGGTTACTATACCAATACCCTGCTCGGTTTTTACGGTTGAGCCAACCCAAGGAGTTATTGAGTTAAGGTGTTCGTAAGATTCCTGTTCGTAGTTAAGGCAACACATAAGGCGGCCACAGCTACCCGAAATTTTGGTAGGATTGAGTGAAAGATTTTGTTCCTTTGCCATTTTGATAGACACCGGTAAAAAGTCATCTAAAAATCTTTTACAGCAATAAGGTTGACCGCATATGCCAATACCGCCCAACATTTTAGCCTCATCACGTACACCAATCTGACGTAATTCAATACGTGAATGAAATTGATTTGCAAGATCTTTTACAAGCTCACGAAAATCTACTCTGCCATCAGCGGTGAAAAAGAATGTAATCTTTCCTCCGTCAAAGGAATATTCTACGCGTACAAGCTTCATATCAAGCTTGTGCTGTAGAATTTTTTCCTCGCATATGCGAAAAGCATCGGACTCTTTTGCCTTGTTTTCTTTTAGTCGCTGCAAATCCTTTTCGTTTGCCACGCGAAGCGCTTTTTTAAGCGGTGGAACAACTCGCTCGTCATCGACCTCGTGATTGCCTTCGGCAACAGTGCCAAAAGCCAGTCCGTTGGCAGTTTCGACTATAACACTTTCACCCGACTTGTAGGTTTTGCCGTCGGGGGAAAAGAAATAGTTTTTTCCGCTATCTTTAAATTTTACTGAAATAACCTGTGTCATAATTTACCTCTTTTATGGGTTACTTAATTTATAAGAGCTTTAGAGCGGCTTACAATTAAACTAGTAAGCAGCGACATATTTATATTGGTCGACAACAGCTCTAAGTAATATTTAATATCGTCAAAAAGCTTATCAAGCACGCGGGCGTGAGCCGAACCGCTTTTGAGTCGGCTTGCTATACACAATGAAAGGTCTTTCAAAAATTCCTCTGCATCGGTGCGGCTTTTTTCGTATGGTGTAAGCAATTTGAGCATATCATATTCACTGCCACAAAGCAGTAAATCTATAAATTCGTTTGCAATATCAAAATGCTCAGAGCTTTCTTGCTCGGTGTCAAGCATTGACAGCAATACGCAACGCGAAATAATAGTATCAAGAAGAAGTGTTTTAGAAGGGGTTAAAAGTATAAAAATAACATTTTTTGGTGGCTCTTCAAGAACCTTGAGCAGCGCATTTTGGGCCTGCTCGTTCATACGGTGAGCGTCCTCTAATATAAAAACGCGATGAGGAGCCTGATGCGCTTTAACAAAGGCGTCGGCACGTAGCTCGCGAATTTGAGCGACTGACAAAAACTTTTTGCCTTCGAGTGCGGAAATACGGCTTATGTCGGGGTGCGAGCCCACCTCTGCCAAATGACATCCCGAACAACTGCTACAGGGCTTTGAGTTGCCTTCGCATACAGCCGCAGTAGCTATATACATTGCAAGATCGTCTTTTAAAGTGGCGGCTTCGCCCTCGATCATAATTGCGTGGGGAATACGGCCTGAGGCAATAAAGCTTTGTACCGAAGCTTTAATTCTTGGATTTTCACTTGGAAAAATCATAGCACAAAGCCAACCTTTTTCATAGCTTTGAAATAGGTCTTGCGTGCAACGCGCTCAGCACGAGCATCGCCCTCACGGAAAATGCGTTCAAGCTCTGCTTTGTCTGATATAAAACGGTCGTATTCGGCCTTGATAGGAGCAAGCTCGTCGGCAACGGCCTCGCCAACAGCAAGCTTAAAGTCGCCGTAACCCTTACCCTCAAATTCTTTTTCAACCTCGGCTACGGTTTTACCGGTAACACAACTGTAAATGGTGATAAGGTTTGAAATGCCCGGCTGGGCATCATTCATACGAACGCACGCTTCACTGTCGGTTACGGCGCGCTTAAATTTGCGAATAATAGTATCCTTGTCGTCAAGTATTGCAACCCAAGCGTTTGGATTTTCGTCTGACTTGGACATTTTCTTTTCGGGGTCCTGAAGTGACATAACACGCGCGCCCGCCTTTGGAATATAAGGTTCGGGAATTTTAAATACGTCGCCGTATAGGTTGTTAAAACGAATTGCAATATCGCGCGCAATTTCAAGATGCTGCTTTTGGTCGGCGCCTACAGGAACAAAGTCCGGCTGATAAAGCAAAATATCTGCCGCCATAAGCACAGGGTATGAGAAAAGACCAACGTTAACATTGTTTGCGTGCTTTGCTGATTTATCCTTAAACTGTGTCATACGTGACATTTCGCCAAATTGCGTATTGCAAGAAAGCAACCACGAAAGTGCGGTGTGCTCGGCCACATGTGACTGAATAAACAGCGTGCTCTTTTCGGGGTCAAGTCCTAACGCTAACATTATAGCGTATGTAGAATAAATTTGAGCACGTAATTTTGCAGGCTCCTGACGCACGGTAATAGCGTGTAGGTCGGCCACAGCATAGGTACAGTCAAATTCCTCTTGCATATTTTTCCAGTTTTTAAGCGCACCCAAATAGTTGCCCAAGGTGAGCATACCGCTAGGCTGAATACAGCTTAAAACCTTTTTCTTTTCATTTGTAATAATTTCTGCCATAGGTGAAACTTCTTTCTTGTGAATATAATTATATTTATAATATCACAATTAATCAAAAATTGCAATATATAAAATGTGTAAACAAAATTTTTGCAAAATTAAATTTTTGCTTGACAAAGGACAACTGTTGCAGTATAATGTTTGAGCCGCATATTGTGGGCTTTATAAGTTGCGCCCTAAAAAGAGGGTGCGCGCCTATCTTTAGCGAGACTGTAAAATATCAGGCAGGTGTGAAAAATGTACGCTATTATCGAAACAGGCGGTAAGCAGTATCGTGTAGAAAACGGTGACGTTATCTACGTTGAAAAGCTTGACGCAGAGGTTGACGCAGAAGTAACCTTCGACAAGGTCGTTGCTGTAAGTGACAAGAGCCTTAAGGTTGGCAAGCCTTACGTTAAGGACGCTTTTGTAAAAGGCACAGTTCTTAAGAACGGCAAGGGCAAAAAGGTAACCGTATTTACCTACAAGCCAAAGAAGGGCAGCGCTCGTAAAATGGGCCACAGACAGCCTTACACTAAGGTACAGATTACCGAAATCGGTTAATTTTTAGTATGACAAGTGTAAAATTTCTGTCAAAAAATGAAAGCCTATACGGTTTTGAAATTAAGGGTCACAGCTCAAATGATTGTGATGATTTTGAGGGTAAGATTGTATGTTCGGCGGTATCAAGCGCAGCATATATGACAGCAAACACCATTACCGAGATAATCGGAGAAAAGTGTGACATAACGGTAGATGACGCTTTAATGCGTATCAAGGTTATTGCTCCAAGTGATAAAACAATCGCAGTGCTCGAGGGACTTAAGCTTCATTTAACCGAGCTTTCAAAACAGTACAGCAAACGAATTAAAATAACTACGGAGGTGTAGATAATGTTAAAGCTAAACATTCAGTTGTTCGCTCATAAAAAAGGTATGGGTTCAACCAAGAACGGTCGTGACAGCGAGTCAAAGCGTCTTGGTGTTAAGCGTGCAGACGGTCAGTTCGTTCTTGCAGGCAACATACTCGTTCGCCAAAGAGGAACACACATCCACCCAGGCAACAACGTTGGCCGTGGCTCTGATGATACTTTATTCGCACTTATCGACGGTAAGGTTAAGTTTGAGCGCGTAGGTAGAGACCGCAAGCAGGTTAGCATCTACGCTGTGGAGCAATAATTATTTAAAATCTAAACCGAGCGGCGAACTTTTATGTGCGGTCGCTCGGTTTTTTTAATCTTATGAACACAAATTGAAAAAGGTGATATTATGAAAAATTGTCATGTATGCGGTTTTGCTTGTGAAAACGACGCTGAAATATGCGTGCTTTGCGGTGCAGAACTAAAAACCTTTGAAGCTTATGAGCAGGAACTTCGTGAAGCTGAGGAATTAAAGGCAAAACAAGAGGCCGAGGAGGCGCTTATTGTCAAAAAGCCTGTTCTTGCGGCAAGTGTTGACAACATTGTAGCGGCAGAAATATACAAAGATGTTTTGCGTGATAACGGAATAGTGTTTACTTGTGACGAAAGTGAAGACGCAATGCAGATTGTATTTGGCGGCGGCTTTAATGTTCAGGAAATATACGTAAATGAAAGCGACCTTGAAATCGCACAGCAACTATACGAAAATGTTATAAGCGCTGAAATGGAGTTCAGCGACGAAGATTTTGAGGATTTTGAAGAATTTGAGGAAGAATAATTAAATGTTTGTTGATATAGCAAAAATACATTTAAAGGCCGGTAACGGTGGAAATGGTGCAGTGTCCTTTCATCGAGAAAAATATATTGCGGCAGGTGGTCCTGACGGCGGTGACGGTGGCAAGGGCGGTAATATAGTTTTTCAGGTAGACGACAATTTGTCTACCCTTGCTGATTTTCGATATAAACGTAAATATACCGCAGAAAACGGCGAAGACGGAAAAACCGATCGTTGCACAGGCAAATCAGCACCCCCTTTATTAATAAAGGTGCCACGCGGCACGGTTGTAAAGGAAACCGAAACAGGTCGTATAATCGCCGATTTGTCAGACAAAGAGCCTGTTGTAATAGCCAAAGGCGGTAACGGCGGTTGGGGCAATCAGCATTTTGCAAACTCTACCCGTCAGATTCCGCGTTTTGCAAAAAACGGAAATCCCGGTGAAGAAATTGACGTAACGCTTGAGCTTAAGCTTCTGGCCGATGTCGGACTTATCGGTTTTCCAAACGTTGGCAAATCTACCTTTTTATCGGTTGTAAGTGACGCAAAACCCAACATTGCTAATTATCATTTTACAACCCTTACTCCCGTGCTGGGTGTAATCCGTATGGGTGAAGGCAGCTCGTTTGTAATGGCCGATATACCCGGTCTTATTGAAGGCGCTAGCGAAGGTGTGGGGCTTGGTCACGAGTTTTTGCGCCATGTTGAGCGTTGTAGAATGCTTGTTCATGTTATAGATATTTCGGGTAGTGAGGGCCGCGACCCAATTGATGATTTTGATAAGATAAATACAGAACTATCAGCATTTAGCGAGGAATTAACTACACGACCGCAGGTGGTTGTGGGTAATAAGTGCGACCTAATTGAAGAGGAAGAAACAGCAAAATATGCCGAGTATTTTGAATCTCGAGGTTATAAATTTTTTCCTGCTATGGCGGCTATTGCCGAGGGAACCGGAGAGGTTATAAATTACGTTGCGGCCGAGCTTGCTAAGCTTCCTGCAATAAAGGTTTACGAGCCTGAACCAAAGCCACAACTTGATTTAAGCGCGCCTAAAAAGCGTAGCTTTAACATTCGAGTTTGTGATGACGTATACTTTGTTGAGGATGCGCCTTGGATTATGGACGTTATGAACGAGGTTAACCCCGAAGACTATGAATCACTACAATATTTTGAACGTGTTATGCGTCAGACGGGTATTATCGATGCGCTTCGCAAAGCAGGAATTCAAGAGGGCGATACCGTAAGTGTATATGACGTGGAATTTGAGTTTATGGACTAGGGTGTTAATTTATGGATAACGTTAATTTATTAAGTCCGTCGGTTTTGGCGTTTGTAGGTGAGGTTGCGAGCGCGTCCTGTGGACGATGAAGCGAGCAAAACGAAGCGCCGCGGTCGTAAGGCGCGCCACGCTCCAAGTGAGCGAGGCTTACGGGAACCGCAAGAGGTCCCCGACAGTAAGTTTTTATAAAGGTATGAAATATTTATGGATAATGTAAATTTATTAAGTCCATCGGTTTTGGCGTTTGTCGGGGACGCAGTATACGGACTGCTTGTAAGAACCAAGCTTGCCGAGATAAATCGTTCCTCAGGCGATCTTCACGCGTTTTCAGTAAAATATGTAAGTGCCGTGGCACAGGCAGAGGCATTTAAAAAAATAGAAGGCGTTCTAACAGAGAAAGAAATGATGATTTTTAGGCGTGGCCGTAATTTTCATACAGGAAATACGCCCAAAAGCGCAACAAACGGTGAGTATCACACTGCAACAGGGCTTGAATGTCTGTTTGGTTTTTTGCATTTGTCAGGGCAAAACGACAGAATCAATGAATTGTTTCAGTTGATTTGGTAAATACGAATATTAATAATACCCCCGCACAAAATATTTTGTGCGGGGGTATTATTGTGAAAAAAAGATTTTTTAAAATTACAACAGATTTAATGCTTTTTATAGCAGGTGCAGCCGTGTATTCAGCGGCGGTAAATATGTTTTTGTCACCAAACGGAATATCTCCGGGCGGATTTACAGGTGTTGCGACGGTTGTAAATTACCTGACAGATATTCCTACGGGAATAATGCTTTTTATATTTAATATACCCGTTTTAATTTTAGGATACGTCAAATTAGGCGGCGTATTTATATTAAAAACATCGTTCGTAACAGCTCTTGTGTCTGTAAGCCTTGACATTTTGGCAAAAATATTACCGCCGCTTAAAACAGACGGAATACTTGCGTCTATGTTTGGCGGCATCTTAATGGGTCTAGGACTATCACTTATACTGCTTCGGGGCGCTACAACAGGTGGTATAGATATTATAGCAAAGCTTATAAACCGCAGGCACCGTCATTTAAGTGTCGGTAAAATAATTCTTATGGCAGACGGGTTTGTCATAGTGATCAATGCGCTTGTTTATAAAAACGCAGAAAGCGCACTTTACTCAATTGTAGCTATGTATGCCGCTACTCGAATGATGGATTTACTTCTTTACGGTGCCGACAGAGGAAAGATTATTTATATAGTTACAAATAGTCCAGATACAATTTGTCGTCAAATAAATCATACTGTAGGGCGCGGTGTTACAAGGCTGTCGGTTATCGGCGGTTATACGGGTGAGAGTCGTATCATGCTTATGTGTACTGTGCGAATTCACGAGACGTCAGCGGTACACGATATTGTGCGTAAAAACGACCCTAAAGCCTTCATAGTAACAAGCGATGCGGGCGAGATAATCGGTGAAGGATTTAAACCGCAATCATAAATTGCGGTAAAGTACATAATAAATTTTTAAAAATGTCAAAATATGTATTGTTTTTCTTGAATTAATGTTGTATAATAAATATAATTGGGAGAGAATCGGATTTTCTCAATTTACGTAACAATTTTCATTGCATTTTGGGAGGTGCAAAATAAGTGGAAATGATTAAAAATTTAGCATTAGCGACCGACACGGTGTCGACAACACCTGACTGGATGGTTGTTGTAATGGGCGTAGGCGTTGTTTTTGTGGGACTTGTTCTTATAATCCTTATTTGTAAGGTTATGGGTCTTTTCTTTGCAAGAACAGCCAAGAGCAATAGCAAGCCTGAGGTGACAGTGGCTCCTGCGGCTACAAATGCTACAATCGAAAACCGTCAAGAGATTATTGCTGCGGTAACCGCGGCTTGCGCCGAAGAAATGGGTACAGATATTTCAGCCCTTCGTGTAATCTCATTCAAAAAAATTTAATTATAAACCAAAAATACTGAAAAAGAGGTAAATAAAAATGAAAGCTTATAAAGTAACAGTAAATGGAACCGCTTATGAAATCACACTCGAAGCAATTGATGCAGCCGATGTAAAGGCAGCTCCTGCTGTAGCAGCAGCACCTGCACCTGCTTCGGCTCCTGCAGCAGCTCCCGCAGGCGGCGAAACCGTAAATGCACCAATGCCCGGTAATGTTCTTGATATTAAAGTAGCAAATGGGGCAAGTGTAAAAAAGGGTGATGTTCTTATCATTCTTGAAGCAATGAAGATGGAAAATGAAATTATGGCTCCATGTGATGGTACTGTAAATGTAGTTGTAACTAAGGGTTCTGCAGTCGAGACAGGCGCCGTTCTTTGCACAATAGCATAAGAACACTCTTTGTTAAGGAGTAAACGAAATGGGATTTTTAGATAAATTGTGGGAGTTTTTTCAAACCACAGGCTTTTATATGCTTTTTGGCAACTTTGCTGACGGTGGTTGGAAAAACCTTGTTATGATTGCAGTATCTTTGTTGCTTTTGTATCTTGCGATAAAGAAACAGTTTGAACCGCTTTTACTTATTGGTATCGCATTTGGTATGTTGCTTACAAATCTACCCGGTGCAGGGCTTTATCACGGCGAATTATGGACCGAGTTTATGACTGAGGGCTCTCCTTATTATCACAGCTACGGTCATATTATGTCAAACGGTGGATTTTTAGATTATCTTTATATAGGCGTTAAAACCTGCATTTATCCATGTCTTATATTTGTAGGTATAGGCGCTATGACCGACTTTGGTCCGCTTATCTCTAATCCAAAGAGCTTGCTGTTGGGCGCGGCTGCGCAGGTTGGTATTTTTGCAACATTTATAGGCTGTATCTTATTGGGCTTTACTCAGCAAGAAGCCGGCTCGGTAGGTATTATTGGCGGTGCTGATGGTCCTACTGCAATATTTACAACATCTATTTTAGCCCCGCATCTTTTAGGTGCTATTGCGGTTGCGGCGTATTCATATATGGCATTGGTTCCGGTAATTCAACCGCCTATTATGAAGCTTCTTACAACCAAGAAAGAGCGCGAAATCGTTATGAAGCCGCTCCGTCAGCCTACCAAGACCGAAAAGATAGTATTTCCTATAGTTGTTACAATATTTGTAGCACTCTTAGTGCCTGATGCAACGGCTCTTGTTGGTTGCTTAATGCTTGGTAACTTATGGAAAGAATCAGGCGTTGCAGAGCGCCTTTGCAAAACCGCTCAAAACGAGCTTATGAATATTGTAACTATATTCCTTGGTATCTCGGTTGGTGCTACCGCTACTGCCGAAACCTTCCTTAATTCAAATCGCGACACCGTAATCAATATAGGTGGTAAGGCAATTACACTTTTGCGTATGCCTACAATCGAAATCATTGCAATGGGCATTGTGGCATTTGGTGTTGCTACCGCTGTAGGTGTATTGTTTGCTAAGTTTATGAACCTATTTACCAAGAACAAGATTAACCCACTCATTGGTTCGGCTGGTGTATCTGCAGTACCAATGGCCGCGCGTGTATCACAGTCGGTTGGTCAAAAGGCGAACCCATCTAACTTCCTTCTTATGCACGCTATGGGACCAAACGTTGCGGGTGTTATAGGCTCAGCAATTGCAGCAGGTGTACTGATTTCTCTCTTAGGCTAAGCTTAAGTGTGGATTAAATCGCCCACAGCACCGTTTTTTGTTCGGGGCGGTATAAGCAATACAGCACCGCTCACTTCGAAACGGCACTGTGAACGATTTCCTCCAAACTATATAGACTGACTATTTATAGATTGTTGTTTATATGTTTTTTAAACATAGAAAGGAATAAAATTATGGCTAACAAACCATTATATATTACCGATACCATTTTGCGTGATGCTCATCAGTCGCAGGCGGCTACCCGTATGCGTATTGAGGATATGATTCCGGCTCTCGAGCGACTTGACAAAATCGGTTACTGGTCGGTAGAGTGTTGGGGTGGCGCTACCTTTGACTCTTGTATGCGCTTCCTTAACGAAGACCCATGGGAAAGACTTCGCACCATCAAGAAGCATATGCCAAACACCAAGTTGCAGATGCTTTTCCGCGGTCAGAATATCCTCGGTTACAAGCACTATGCTGACGACGTTGTTGATATGTTTGTTAAAAAGTCAATCGAAAACGGCATTGACGTTATCCGTATTTTTGATGCGCTTAACGACCCTCGTAACCTAGAGCAAGCTATTAAGTCTTGTAAAGAGTACGGCGGTATTTGTGAGCCTGCTATCAGCTATACAATCAGTCCTGTTCATAATGAAGAGTATTTTGTAAACCTCGCAAAGACTCTCGAAAATATGGGTGCTGACGTAATTTGTATTAAGGATATGGCAAATTTGCTTCTCCCTTACGATGCTTATTCACTTGTTAAAAAACTTAAAGAAAGCGTTAAGGTTCCGATTCATCTTCATACACACAATACCACAGGTACAGGCGATATGACCTATCTTATGGCTACACAGGCCGGCGTAGATATTGTTGACTGCGCGCTTTCTCCTTTTGGTAACGGTACTGCAAACCCTGCTACCGAGGCGCTTGTTGCAACTTTACAGGGCACCGAGCGTGATACAGGTCTTGACCTTGAAAAGCTTTCTGACGTTGCTACACACTTCCGCGGTGTTGCTAACAAGATGAAGGCTGAGGGTACACTTGACCCTAAGGTGCTTAATGTTGATGCAAAGACCCTTATTTATCAGGTACCCGGCGGTATGCTTTCTAACACAATTTCTCAATTGAAGCAGGCAGGTAAAGAAGATAAGCTTTACGAGGTTCTTGCAGAGGTTCCGAGAGTTAAAAAAGACTTTGGTTATCCACCACTCGTAACTCCTACAAGCCAGATTGTTGGTACACAGGCTGTTATGAACGTTATCTCGGGCGAGCGCTATAAGATGGTTCCAAAGGAATCAAAGGCGCTCCTTCGTGGAGAATATGGTAAATTGCCCGCTCCCGTAAACGAAGAAGTTCGAAAGAAAGCTATCGGTGACGACGAGGTTATTACCTGCCGTCCTGCAGATTTATTAGAGCCTGAGCTCGAAAAATATGCGGCTGAAATGAAGGAAAAGGGTATTGGTAAGTCTTATGAAGACGTACTAAGCTACGCACTTTTCCCACAGGTTGCCGAAAAATTCTTTGCGGTACGTGATGCAGCCCCCGCAGAAGAGCCTGCAGTTCGCGAGCTTATTGTAGAGGACCTTTCAAACTAATGCATAATGACAAAAATTTAAAGACACTGCTTTGTTTAAAGCAGTGTCTTTTTTTGCTTTAAAAGTAAAAAATTTGTAACTTGATAAAAGTTCACCCGTTTTGTATAATTTTACCCGAGGGGGAATTGAAATGCAAAATAATCAAACACCAAGAAATCCTAAAGCAAGCGCTCAGCAGCAGTACAAGATAGCAAGGTCAAACCTACTGCTTATGCTTGTTTTGACCGTGGTAAATATTGTGTTGCTTGCGGCCAAAGCAGACACAATGCTACTGTTTTCTGCTACAGTTCCATATTATTTGTCGGCTATTTCAATGGGCTTACTTGCGGAATACAGTCAAGTAGCTTTTGTGGGTTTTGGAATAGTAGTAGCAACATTAGTTATATATCTGTTGTGTTGGGTATTTAGTAAAAAGCACTACGGCTGGATGATAGCGGCACTGGTGTTATTTATACTTGACAGCATTGCCATGATAGGACTATATGTTTTGGTAGAAGATTTTTCGGGAATATTAGATCTTGTTGTGCATATTTGGGTGCTATATTACCTTATAATCGGTGTAAGGTACGGATATAAATTAAAAAATATTCCACCCGAAGAGCAGGTGGAATATGAGCTAGGGCAACCCGAACAACCACAAATAAATACTGCGGGAAATAGCATTGCATTGCGCGTGGTTGATAACGAAGTTAAGCATCGTGTATTGATAGACGGAAATTATTTGGGGCACTACATATGCTATCGCCGCGTTAAGCGTATAAATGAATTGGTTGTAGATGGCTATGTGTACGACGATATTGAAATGCTCGCAGAAACGGCGCATGCCTTAAATGCCACAATTGACGGTCATCGTATACAGGTAGGCTTTGACGGAGTGTCACACAGCTATATACGTATAGACGGTGAACAGGTTGCAAAAAAATTGAGATTGATATAAATACCAAAAAGACACTGCTTTTAAACAAAGCAGTGTCTTTTGTTTTTTATAATTATGCATTATGCATTGTGAATTATTTAAACGGTTTTCCGTTTGTGTCAAATATTCCTGTGCGGTTTATTTTGTAGCAATAGTACTTTCCGCTTTCTTCAAAAAATTTGTTTAAGTATAGTTCGGGGTTAAGGTTTTCGGTACTGCCTGCAGGAAGCTTAATTTTTAAAACCGTGTTGCCATCAGCGTTTTCGAGTGAAAAGTGGTGGATTTTGTCACCGACCTCTATCTCTTTTTCTCCGCCCTTTTTTGTTTTCTTAAGCACTAAAATGCTTCCGCGGCATAAAAATGCGTTAAGGTTTTCCGCGATCTCGCCGTTATCATCAAAGGTGATGTTAAACTCAGCCGCCGCAACATCACCGGCTTTTTTCATAGGCTCAGCTACGTCAAAAAATCTTATGTAAGGCGGACAAACAGCGTTAAGCTTTTCGGGAATTGTAGAGATGTCATAGTCGTCGTCTAAAACACGAATATCCAAAACGCTGTAATCACTTTCAAAACCTAATGAAAGTGGAAGCGCAAAGGTCATATAAAGGTGTGGATTAAAGCCTTCGGTGTACCATACCGGAAGCTCTGCTCGACGTATGGCTCGCGCCATAAAACGAGTCATATCAAGGTGAGAAATAAACCTCATTCTATCATTTTGCTTGTAAAAAAGTCTAACGTTTTTCAAAGCAAACACCCCTTCCGTAAGAATTAGCACCACAGCCGGCGCATTGTTCTCGGCAATTGGGCGTAGTGCGTTCTGCGTGAGCTGCCATATTTTCGCGAATTAAAAATTCTTTGGTAATGCGATAATCAAGATGCTCCCAAGGGGTTATTTCGTCAAAACTGCGGGTGCGGTTAGCGTAAAAAGAGGGATTTATATTACATTCGTCAAATGCTTCGAGCCATTTTTCAAGCTCAAAACACTCATCCCAACCGTCAAATCCACAACCTTTTTTGTACGCTGCATAGATTACGGCACCAAGACGTCGGTCACCTCGGGCAAAAACGCCCTCTAAAAAGCTAGTCTTGTTTTCGTGATAGTTAAAGGTGATTTTTTTGCTCTTTATACTGTCTTTAAGCAGCATTTGTTTTCTAATCATCTCTTCACGGGTGATTTGCGGCTCAAATTGGAATGGTGTGTGTGGCTTTGGCACAAAGTTTGCGACACTTATCGATACGTTAACTGCTTTGCCCTTTGGTTTTTCGGGTAGCGAGTAATAAAGGTCGACTATTTTTTGAGCAAGCTCGGCAATGCCTACAATATCCTCATCGGTCTCGGTAGGAAGTCCCATCATAAAGTAAAGCTTTACCGCTGTATATCCGCCACGAAATGCCGTAGCGCAGGTAGTGAGTATATCGTCCTCGGTAATGTTTTTGTTTATAACATCACGAAGACGCTGAGTACCCGCCTCGGGCGCAAAGGTTAGACCACTTTTTTTAAGTCGGTTTATTTTTTGCATCAATTCTTCGCTGAAATTATCTATACGAAGCGATGGTAGAGAGAGGCTGATTTTATCACACTCGGTCCAGCTTAGCATTTCGTCGAGCATTTCTTCAAGATGAGTATAATCGCTTGTTGACAAACTCGAAAGTGACATCTCATCAAAGCCTGTATTTTTACAAAGCGCACGAGCTTGTCGGTTTACAACCGAGGCGCTTTTTTCGCGTACGGGGCGATATATATAACCCGCTTGGCAAAAACGACACCCACGTATGCAACCGCGAAAAACCTCTTGTACTGCGCGGTCGTGTACTGCCTCAATAAAAGGTACTACAAATCGGTCTGGGTAATAGGTTTCATCAAGATTTTCTTCAATACGCTTTTCAATAACTGCGGGGGCGTCACCTTTGGGTGTTATAGCCGCAATAGTGCCATCTTCATTATACGAAAAATCATAAAGTGAAGGTACATACACACCTTGTATTTTAGCGGCTTCACGTAAAAATTCGGCCTTGGTTTTGCCGTCGTTTTTCATCTTTTTGTAAAGGTCAATAACTTGGAGGTCAACCTTTTCGCCCTCGCCTAAAAAGAACATATCTATAAAATCAGCCAACGGCTCGGGATTACACGTACAAGGACCGCCCGCTACAATTATGGGGTAAGATTCGTCACGATCGCTTGACCTTAGCGGAATACCACCGAGATCTAACATAGTTAAAATATTTGTGTACGATAATTCATACTGAAGCGTAAAGCCTACAAAATCAAAGTCACGTATCGAATCGCGGCTTTCAAGTGCGTAAAGTGGAATATCGTTTTCGCGCATAACCTTTTGGGCATCTATCCAAGGTGCAAAAACACGCTCGCACCAGATATCCTCGCGCGAGTTAAAGAGTGAATATAATATTTTCATACCGAGATGACTCATACCGATTTCATAGGTGTCGGGGAAACAAAAGGCAAATCTAACATCAATTTTTGATTTGTCTTTTATAACCTCGTTTACCTCGCCGCCTGAATATCGCCCCGGTTTTTGTACTGTAAGAAGCAGTTGTTCTAATCGTTTATTGTCCATAATTTCACCAAATTTCGTTTGTTAAGTAAATGATACAATAAAAAGTCTTTGCTTGCAATCATTTTATTTAAAATTTAATTAAAAATATCTTTTATTTTGATAAGTATTGTGATATAATGCATTATGTATAAATATCTAGTAAAAGGGGGCGTATGCCATAATGGTAAAAAAGATGCTTGCAATAATTATTGCATTGTTTATATGCGTGTTATTTACGGGTTGCGATATTATTGATAATACCAAAGATATGGTATCTCCGCCCGAACTCACGGGTGATATGTCGCCTATTGCCGACGCCCTTTATAAAAGCGTTGGCACAAACTGTGACTTAAAATATCCGTCGGCAGGCGACCGCCGTTCTGCCATAATTCAAGAAGATATTAATGGCGATGGTGTGTTTGAGGCATTTGTGTTTTATAGCACAAACGACGACGAAATGACAACAATGCACATAAACATAATTTGTCAGCGCGATGGTAAGTGGCGTTCGGTATCTGACCAGACTATAGTAGCAAACGGTGTTGAAATGGTTGATTTTTGTGACCTTGATAACGATGGCGTTGAGGAAATACTTATAGGCTGGGAGGTAAACGGCAACAACGAAAAGCAATTGGGTGTGTTCACCTTTGATGAAGACACACTATCACAAAAACTTTTACAGCCATACACTTCATTTATGTGCTGTGACCTTGACAGTAACGGAATAAGTGAGATATTTGTTCACTTGCTTAACACCGCCGAAAAGACCAATAAGGCGATGATATATAACTACTTGAATGGTGAAATGGCGCAAACAGCAGGTTGCGTTATGGACGGTAGCGTAAAATCGGTAGAAAAACCAATTTTGTCCACCCTATCAAACGGACAAAAGGCAATTTATATTGATGAAATAAAGGGAGTTGGTTCGGTAACAGAGGTGTTGTATGTTTTAAAGGGCGAGCTTATAAATCCACTGCTTGACACAGATAACTCATTTGAAAACATACTCACTCTTCGTGCGGCATCACTCAAGATACAAGACATTAATTCTGACGGAATAATTGAAATTCCCGTAGCATCGGAATTGCCAAATGCCACCGACAGCGACGAAAAACTTTATTATACAAATTGGTGCTCATTTAACGGAGAAAAGCTGTCGGTAAAGCTTGTTACACTTGTGAATACGGTTGACGGCTATTACCTTGCTGTTCCAAATTCAATGGTTGGTTATTTGGCCGTGCAAAAGGATATAGATAAGCACGAGCGAAAATTTTACCATTTTGATTCCAAGAATAATGTTTTGGGCAAATTGTTGTTCACGGTAACTGCAGTTGATGCAGATGATTGGGCAAGCAAAGAGTTTGATCATGGTAACAAGACCGAGGTTGCAAGAAATGACACAATGGTATTTGTAGTCGAGCTTGGCGAGGGCGCTTCGGCCTTTGCTATAACTATTGATTACATTAAAGACACATTTA
This sequence comes from Oscillospiraceae bacterium, assembly GCA_015066515.1. Lineage (GTDB taxonomy): Bacteria > Bacillota > Clostridia > Oscillospirales > Acutalibacteraceae > UBA737. The sequence goes on from SVOH01000001.1 coordinate 166,807, forward strand.
ATTTTGTGAATTAACGGAGGTGCCGCAGATGAAAAGAATACTTATTGTAGAGGATGAAGTGGCTATCCGCGAGTTTGAGGCGATCAACCTTAAACGCGTAGGCTACGAAACGGTAGAAGCAGGCAGCGGCGAAGAGGCGTTAGAAATTTATGACAATGACCCCGAGGGTTTTGATATAGCACTACTTGACGTTATGATGCCGGGTATGGACGGATTTGCTCTTTGCAAAGAGCTTCGCAGCCGTTCGGATTCAATAGGCATAATAATGCTTACGGCAAAATCACAAGAGATGGACAAAATAAGTGGACTAATGATTGGCGCTGACGACTACGTTACAAAGCCGTTTAGCCCTACCGAGCTACTCGCTCGTGTGGATTCACTTTATCGTCGAGTAAGCAAAAGTAAGCCCGGTGCCGTTACAAAGCCTTCTACACAGCTCGAATCAGGAAGATTTGTACTTGACTTGCGCTCGCGTACACTTTCAAAAGATGGCAAAAACATAGAGCTTACACAAATTGAATTTCAAATAATGGAGTATTTCTTTGCTAACCCTGATGAGCCGATTAGCAGATCGGTTATACTTCACAAAATTTGGGGCGATGCTTACTTTGGTGAAGAAAAAATTGTTGACGTTAATATTCGTCGTCTTCGTATGAAGATAGAGGAAGATGCATCTGACCCAAAATTTATAGTAACCGTGTGGGGCATGGGCTATAAGTGGGATACAACAGCTAACTAAAGTAACACAAATTTATTAAGAAAGGTGGGATTGTACAGTGGATTTTAATTTACATTTCAAAAGCATTGCTATGCGATGGCTTTTTAGGGTTTATTTGATTATTGCCTTGGCAGTAATTGCAATTGCTATAATTCTTTCAACCATTTTTACTACCCTTATATTCAATACTGTACAATCACAGGCCACCGACTATGCACAAGGGTTTGAAAACCTTTCATCAGCCGACAAAAACAGCTTTTACGACCTTGCAATTAGTCTTTCTGATGAATTTGAGCATAAGGATAAAATAGAGGTACAAATTATCGACAGCACAGGTAGAGTAATAGTTTCTACCACAGGCTTTCAGCCTTCCGACGACGTATCGGTCGAGTATTCACGTGCGATTGCTGCTTCATCGGGAATGTCGATTTACCGCGGAAAAAACTCAGGCGGCGAGCAAATTATGGCAGGCACACAAATCGTTTATGACTCTAAGGGCACGGCTTTGGGAGCGTATCGGTGGGTAACCTCTCTTAAATCGGCGTACAAAAGCATAGGTATTACTGTTATACTCATAGTAGTTATTACATTGCTTGTTTTGGGGTTGTGTGCGTTATCCGGATTGTTTTTTATAAAGGCCATCGTTGTAAAACTGCGCGATATGGGCAATACTACCCGTAAAATTGCCGGCGGTGACTTTAAGGCGCGTATTGAGGTTTCAAGCAATGATGAATTAGGCGAACTTGGTCAAACCATTAACCATATGGCAAGCGAGCTCGAAACAGCCGAAACCATGAAAAACGATTTTATATCTTCGGTTTCTCACGAGCTTCGTACGCCGCTTACCGCTATACGCGGTTGGGGTGAGACGGCCAAAATGTCGCTCGGAACAGATGAGGATTTGGTTGCGCGTGGATTAGACGTAGTACTAAGTGAGGCCGACAGACTTTCGGGTCTTGTAGAAGATTTGCTCGATTTTTCACGTATGCAGTCGGGTAGAATGATTGTAAACAATGTTCAGCCTATCGACGTATCTCATCTATTACTTACGGTATCAGATATGTACACCGAGCTTGCTGTAAAGCAGGGCATAGAACTTTCATATACGCCACCTGTACAAAGCTCAATCGTTATGGCAGACCCCGATCGATTAAAACAGGTATTTATTAACGTTATTGACAACGCAGTTAAATATACCGAAAAAGGCGGTCTTGTGCTTGTGGCACAAACCAGAGAAGAGGGCTGTGTGCGTATAGTTGTTAAGGATACAGGCGTTGGTATTCCGGCAGAAGATATTGACCGAGTAAAAGAAAAATTCTTTAAATCAAATAAAACTGTTCGTGGTAGCGGTATTGGACTTGCCGTTGCTGATGAAATAATTAAACAACATCAGGGACTTTTGTTTATTGAATCTACTGAGGGTGTAGGAACAACTGTTACCATAGTATTGCCTTTATATGAACCTGAAGAAGAGCAAGCACCGACAGAAGAAATAATTGAGCCACTTGAAAATGAACAACAGTCGCTTCCTATCGACGAATCAGAGGAAAATAACACGTAAGGAGATATTTAATTTGGCAAAGTACACATCCATCGGCGGTCAGGCACTTATTGAAGGAATAATGATGAAAAACCCTCAAAAAAAGACAGCGCTTGCCGTACGAAAACCAGATAAAACCATCGATATTAGTTTTGTAAATGATAAAAGCATAAAGGACAAATTCCCTATACTTAAGTTACCCGTGCTTCGAGGAGTGGTAACCTATATCGAAACTATGATACAGGGCTACAAGGCTATGATGAAATCGGCAGACATTTCGGGATTTACCGACTTAGAAGAAGGTAAACCCCAAGATCCCAAAAAAGAGTCGGCGATTACGGCCATTGTTATGACAATAGGCTCAGTGCTTGGTATTGCACTAGCGGTAGTGCTTTTTATGGGTGTTCCGCGTTATGCCGTAGCTGGTATAGAATGGCTTATAGGCACACCTTTTTCAAAGATTGTGCGTTCTAGCATAGAGCAGCTCATTAAACTTGCGGTTTTAGTTGCATATATGTGGGGAATATCTTTTATGAAAGACATACACCGCGTATTCGCCTATCACGGTGCCGAGCACAAAACAATATTTTGTTATGAAGCAGGTTTACCCCTTACTGTAGAAAACGTAAAAAAACAGAGCCGTTTTCACCCGCGCTGCGGAACATCATTTCTTATTCTTATGATCTTGGTTAGTATGATAGTATCTACCGTAGTTCAGATGATTTTTCCAAGCGTGTATGACATACCTTGGCTTTGGATAATAGCAAAAATTTTAATGCTGCCAATAATATGCGGTATTGGCTATGAGGTGCTTAAAATATGTGGTAAATACGATAACGTAATTACTAAGATTATATCGGCTCCGGGTATGTGGATGCAGCGCATTACTACAAAAGAACCCGAAGATGATATGATAGAGATTGCTATAGCGGCGCTTAAAGCATGTGACGAAATAGAAGACGAGCCTGCCGTAGAAGCAACAGAACAAGCAACAGAGGAAGAAACACAAAACGATGACAATATTTGAGGCATATAACGACTGTAAAAAACAGTTGCAAGCGGCGGGAATTGAGGACTATGTGTTTGAATCAAAATGTATTATAAGGCACATAACCGGTTATACAAATGCACAAATCCTTACAAAATATACTCAACCGCTTAACGAATTTCAGCAAAACAATCTTACTGCAATAATAAAGCAACGTCTTATAAGATACCCATTACAATACATAATAGGCAAATGGAGCTTTTTTGGTCGCGAATATTATGTAGGACCCGGCGTACTTATACCACGTAGCGACACCGAAACGCTTATTGACGTTTGTCTTGAAAGTATAAAGGACAAACCTTATGCACGTGTGCTCGACCTATGTGCAGGATCAGGCTGTATAGGAATAACCGTAAAGGGCGAATGCCCCGAAACTGATGTTACCTTGGTCGAGAAATTTGACGAGGCATTAAGCTTTACAAATAAAAACGCAAAATACAACAATATCGATGTTAAAATTGTAAAGGGTGACGTGCTTAAAACCGAGGGTGCTGACGGATTTTATGATTTAATTGTAAGCAATCCGCCATATATAACCGACACAGATATGAATACCCTACAGCCCGAGGTTAAGTTTGAGCCTGCTACCGCACTTGAGGGTGGTAGTGACGGACTAACGTTTTATCGTCACATTGCAAAGGAATATAAAAAGCACCTTGCACCAAACGGAGTTTTGGCATTTGAAGTTGGCATAAATCAGGCAGGTATGGTTGCCGACATAATGAAAGAAAACGGATATGTAAATATTGATGTTCGCAAGGATTACGGTGAGATTGACAGGGTGGTTTTTGGGACAGCGATTCAGATATAATATAACCAAATAAATTATTTGGAGGAAATAAAAATGGCAAAAGAAAAACAAACAAAATCAGTTGGAACCGACAAATCTGCAGAGGGCAGAGAAAAAGCGTTGCAAACCGCAATGGCTCAAATAGAAAAGCAGTACGGCAAGGGCGCAGTTATGCTCCTTGGCGAAAATGCCGCAATGAACGTAGAGCATATTAAAACGGGCTCAATGGCGCTTGATATGGCGCTTGGTATCGGCGGTATTCCAAGAGGCAGAATTATTGAAATTTACGGGCCTGAATCTTCGGGTAAAACTACACTTGCGCTTCACTGTGTGGCCGAGGCTCAAAAGCAAGGTGGCACCGCCGCGTTTATCGACGTTGAGCATGCACTTGACCCAGTATATGCCGCAGCACTTGGTGTAGATATTGACAGTCTTTTGGTTTCTCAGCCCGACAGCGGCGAGCAGGCACTAGAAATTGCTGAAGCTCTCGTTCGTTCAGGTGCTATTGATATTATCGTTGTTGACTCGGTTGCGGCACTTACCACACGCGCTGAAATCGAGGGCGAGATGGGTGATAACCACGTAGGCCAGTTGGCACGACTTATGTCACAGGCAATGCGCAAGCTTACAGGCGCTCTTTCAAAATCAAATTGTAGCGCAATCTTTATTAACCAGTTGCGTGAAAAAATCGGCGTTATGTACGGTAACCCCGAAACCACAACAGGCGGTCGCGCGCTCAAGTTTTATTCAAGCGTTCGTATAGATGTTCGCAAGATTGAAACACTTAAAAACGGTAGCGAAATTATTGGTTCACGTACACGTGCAAAGGTTGTTAAAAACAAGGTAGCACCACCTTTCCGTGAGGCTGAATTTGATGTAATCTACGGCAAAGGAATTTCAAAGGTTGGAGAAATTGTTGATATGGGTCTCGAGCTCGAAGTGCTCAAGCGTTCGGGCGCGTGGTTCTACTATGGAGAAACCCGTATTGGTCAGGGCCGTGACAACGTAAAACAGCTTTTGGAGGACAATCCCGAATTTGCGGCAGAAATTGAAGAAAAGGTTCGTGAGCGCTACGCTGAAATTATGAGTGCGAAGGGCAAAAAAGAAAAGCCTGCCGAAGAGCCTGTTATTATGCCTGTAGAGGCTGAACCCGTAACAGAAATTAAGCACAAAAAGGTAAATATTGATATAGCGGTTGACGACTAATGAAAATTGTCGAGATAAAAAAAGACAAAAAGCATACCGTAAAGGTAAGCTTTGATAATGCAAAGGCATTTAATTTTGACCTTGATTATTGGAACAGTATATGTCTTCACGAAAATGACTGTATAGATGACGAAATGTTACAGCAGCATTTAAAGGAGTCGGACTACATTCGTGCAAAGGCAAGAGGTCTTTGGTTTTTGGACCGAGCCGATTACAGCGAAAAAACACTTTATCAAAAAATTGTTGCAGGCGGTATCAGTGGTACCGCCGCAGCAAGAGCCGTAGCAAGACTTAAAGAACTGGGTCTTGTAGATGACGAAAAATTAGCGCGGCGCTTAGCCGAGCAAATGTCATATTCCAATATATCAAAGCGTGAATCCTACGCAAAGTTATATAACAAGGGAATACCTGCCTCTGTTATAAAGCTTGTGTTGGAAGATACCGAATTTGACGAGCTTTCACAAATACTTGCGATAATAGATAAAAAATATCGCACAAAAATGGATACAAAAGAAAATATACAAAAAGTGTATGCCGCGCTTATTCGCAAAGGTTTTTCGTACTCTGCGGTGCGCGACGCAATAAAAAAATACACACAAGAGATTGAGTTTTACGAGGAAGACTGATGTATAAAATTAGTATGGTGTCGCTTGGTTGTCCTAAAAATCAGGTTGACGCTGAACAGATGCTTTATTCACTAAAGCAAGCAGGTTTCGAAATCGGCGTGCCCGAGGCAGAGGCCGATGCAATAATTATTAACACCTGTGGTTTTATCGAGGATGCAAAAAGCGAAGCGATAGAAAATATTCTCGAAGCGGCACAATATAAACGGGACGGTAACTGTAAAGCGGTTATCGTTACAGGCTGTCTTGCCGAGCGTTATCGTGACGACGTTACTACCGAAATTCCCGAGGCCGACGTTTGCGTGGGGCTAGGCTCTAACGGCAATATTGCCGAGATTGTAAAAAATGCCATTGAGGGCAAGGCACAAAACAGCTATGGCGAAAAAGAGGCTTTGGACCTAAACGGTAAGCGCATTTTAGGCGGATGGCCGTTTACTGCTTATCTTAAAATAGGTGATGGCTGTGATAACTGTTGTACCTATTGCGCTATTCCAAAAATACGTGGTAGAATGCGTAGCCGCACCATAGAGGACTGCGTAGCCGAAGCAAAGGAATTAGCGCAAGGCGGAGTTCGTGAGCTTATTGTTGTAGCACAAGACACTACAGCCTACGGCACTGATATTTACGGTGAAAGCCGTCTTTGTGAATTGCTTGCAGAGCTTTGTAAAATCGAGGGTATCGAGTGGATTAGAACGCTTTATACCTACCCCGAGCGTATTACTGATGAGCTTTTAGAGTTGCTTGCTCGCGAAGAAAAGCTTGTTAAATATTTAGATATTCCTATTCAGCACGCTTGTGGTGAAATATTAAAACGAATGAACCGCCGTGGCGACAGTCAGTCGCTTTTGGCGCTTGTAAATAAAATTAGGGCTACGGTGCCAAACATTACTTTGCGCACGACCCTTATAACCGGTTTTCCGGGTGAAACCGAGCAACAATATGAAGAGCTTCACGACTTTGTGCGCAAGGCACAGTTTGACCGACTTGGCTGCTTTACCTACTCGGCAGAAGAGGGGACAATCGCGGCCGAAATGCCCGACCAAGTTGACCAGCAAGTAAAGCAAGACCGTGCCGAGCATATAATGGAAACTCAGCTTGATATAGCTTCGGTTAAGAACGAGGCAAAAATCGGCACAATACAGCGAGTGCTAATCGAGGGTTGGGACGATTATATTAAATGTTATTACGGCCGCAGCGCCGCTGATGCCCCCGAAATAGATGGCAAGGTTTTCTTTATGGCAAAAGAATCGCTGGTAATTGGCGATTTTGTCGACGTTCAGATAAACGATATTATAGAATATGATTTGTTAGGAGAACAAATATGAATACACCAAACAAATTAACACTTGGCAGAATGATTGCGACACCAATTTTTATGGCAACAATGCTTATTGATTTTCCTTATCATTATGCTGTGTCACTTGTGCTTTTTGCACTGGCATCTCTTACCGATATGATTGACGGAAAAATGGCAAGAAAGTATAATCTTGTTACCGATTTTGGCAAGTTTTTAGATCCTCTTGCCGACAAGATGCTTACCACTTCGGCTTACTTAGGTTTTATGTTCTTATATAGCGCAAAGACAGGAAGCTACGGTTGGCAGATGACAACTATAGTATTTATTGTTTTATTCCGCGAGTTTATGGTGTCATCGCTTCGTCTTGTTACCGCAAAGGCAGGACTTGTTGTAGCGGCAAACATATGGGGCAAGCTTAAAACTGTCAGTCAAATGGTAGGACTTGTAGTGGCATTATTTGCCTACACGCTTATCAGCGATTTTGGTTTATCACAAATCGAGGGCGTATGCGATATAATAATAATGGTATTGTTCTGGATTTCGGCAGTTCTTTGCGTAATTTCAGGACTTATATACCTAAACGAATGCAAGGGCTACATTAACACATCAAAATAATTTCCACGGAGTTGGTACAATTGTTTGAACTACTTAGAGAAGATATTAAGGCTATAAAAGACCGAGACCCTGCGGCAAAATCAAGTTTAGAGATTTTTCTGCTGTATCCCGGTCTTAAAGCCATTAGAATGTACCGTCGCGCACACAAGCATTATTTAAAAGGACATTCCTTTAGAGCGCGTTATATTTCGCAAAAAGCCGCACGCAAAACCGGCATAGAAATTCACCCCGGCGCTACAATTGGTCGACGTTTAGTTATAGACCACGGTACAGGTATTGTAATAGGTGAGACAACCGAAATCGGCGACGACGTACTTATTTATCAAGGTGTAACCTTGGGTGGTACAGGTAAAGACGTGGGCAAGCGTCACCCAACCATTGGTAACCGCGTTATGATAAGCGCAGGCTCAAAGGTTTTGGGTCCCATCAATATTGGTGACGATTCGCGCGTAGCGGCAGGCGCCGTTGTGCTTAAAGATGTTCCGCCAAATTCTACCGTTGTGGGTGTTCCCGCGCGAGTTGTGCGTCAAAACGGTAAAAAGGTTGAGGCTCAACCGCTTGACCAAATTCACATTCCAGACCCAGTTCAGCTTGAACTTGATGCTCTTAACAAAAAACTTAAAGAACTTGAAGCAAAAATAAAGGAGTAATCCAAAATGAAAATTTTTAATACACTTACACGACAAAAGGACGAACTCGTACCCATTACACCGGGCGAGGTAAAAATTTACGCTTGCGGTCCTACAGTTTATAACTATATCCATATTGGTAATGCGCGTCCGCTTTGTGTGTTTGACGTATTGCGTCGATATTTAGAATGGCGCGGCTATAAGGTGAATTTTGTTCAAAACTTTACCGACATAGATGATAAGCTAATTAAAAAAGCGAACGAAGAGGGTATCACGGTACCCGAGGTTGCCGAGCGCTTTATAAAGGAATTTTGGGTAGATGCAAAGGGACTTAACGTTCGCGAGGCTACCACACATCCGCGCGCTACCGAAAATATTGACGAAATTAGGCGAATTATAAGCGAGCTTGTAGAAAAAGGTTATGCATATACTGCAGGCGGCGACGTATATTTCCGTTCTAAAAAGTTTGACGAGTACGGTAAGCTTTCGCATCAGCCACTCGAGGACCTCGAGGCAGGCGCGCGTATTGCAACCGATGATATAAAGGAAGACCCAATGGACTTTTGTCTTTGGAAGGGCGCAAAACCGGGCGAGCCATATTGGGAGTCGCCTTGGGGACAGGGCAGACCCGGCTGGCATATCGAGTGCTCTGCTATGGCAGAAAAATATCTTGGTAAAACAATCGATATTCACTGCGGCGGTCTTGACCTTATATTCCCACACCACGAAAATGAAATTGCGCAAAGTGAGTGTGCAAACGGCTGTGATTTTGCTCACTATTGGATGCACAACGGCTTTATAAATGTTGATAATCACAAAATGTCAAAATCACTCGGTAATTTCTTTACCGTTCGTGACGTTGCCGAAAAATATGGCTATGAGCCGATTCGTTATCTTATGATTTCATCACAGTATCGCGGACCGATTAACTATTCCGTTGACATTATAGAGCAGGGTAAAAACGCACTCGAACGTCTTTATACCTGCCGCAATAACATCGATTTCGCATTGCAAAGTGCGGCTGACGGCGGCGAAATTCCTGCATTTATCGAGGAAAGAAAGCAAGAATTTATAACAGCTATGGACGATGACCTTAATACAGCCGACGCACTCGCTGCAGTATTTACACTTGTTCGTGACATTAACACTGCTATTGCAAACGGTGCAGGCAAAGCAACACTTGTTGCTTGTGCTGATGTATTCGACGAGCTTACAGGCGTGTTGGGTCTTGTGTATAATCGTAAAACCGAAGCGCTTGACAGCGAAATCGAAGAGCTTATTGCTGAGCGTACTGAAGCACGTAAAAATCGCGATTTCAAAACAGCCGACGAAATTCGTGACAAGCTAAAAGAAATGGGCATCATTCTTGAAGATACCCCACAGGGCGTAAAATGGACCAGAGCATAAAGCGTGAGCCTATTGGCGAAGGTAAGTTTTTATACGTGTCGCCGCACCATACATTTGGTACCGACGCCGTATTGCTTAAGCATTTTGCTAAAGCTAGAAAAAACGACAAAGCAGTCGACCTTGGTACAGGCTGTGGCATAATTGCATTTTTAATGCTTCGTGACGGAAATTGCCAAGAGGTATACGGCGTTGATATTTCAAACGAGGCGATAGAGCTTGCAAAAATGACCAAGCAAGACTTTGGTTTTGAAAAGTTTATTCCCGTACTGTCTGATCTAAAGAATTTAAAGGGTAAGGTGCCATTTGGATGCAACACGCTTGTTACCTGTAATCCGCCATATAAGGCACCCGGTGCAGGAATAAAAAATCCCGACGGTGTAAAAAGTGTGGCTCGTCACGAGGTAGAATGCACACTCGAGGATATAATTTCTGTATCGGCACGTCTTTTGCAAACGGGCGGCAGGCTTTGTATGTGTCAGCGTCCCGAACGACTAGCTGAAATGATGGATCTTATGCGTAAATACAAGGTAGAGCCCAAAAGACTTCGCCTTGTGTGTAAGTGTGTGGGGCAGGCACCGTGGTTGGTTTTGCTTGAAGGTAAGCGTTGTGCAAATACAGCTCTTACAATAGAACCGACCCTTTACGTCGAGGACGGAAACGGAAATTTTTCTGAAGAAATGATAGATATTTACGGAAGCTATAAGGAAGCGTATTTATAATGGCTGGAAAACTTTATATAGTGGGTACTCCTATAGGCAATCTTGAGGATTTTTCTCCCCGTGCTAAGCGAATACTTAGTGAGGTAGATTTTATTGCGGCAGAGGACACTCGTGTTACAGTAAAACTACTCAATCATCTTGGAATATCAAAACCTATGGTTGCATATTTTGAGCATAATAAAAAAGAGCGTGGCAATACCGTTATTGAAAGAATGCTTTCGGGCGAGGTTTGCGCAATAGTTACCGATGCAGGAATGCCTGCTATATCTGACCCGGGTGAAGATTTAATCCGTGAATGTCACGAGCGTGGCATTGCGGTAGAATCGGTGCCGGGTCCTACTGCGTTTGCAACGGCGCTTGCACTTTCGGGAATGCCTAGCGGTAGATTTTGCTTTGAAGGCTTTTTGTCGGTGAATAAGCCGTCAAGAAAAAAGCATCTCGAAGAGGTGAAAACCGAACGCCGCACTTTGATTTTTTACGAAGCACCTCACAAATTGATACGCACCCTTGTTGATATGTACGAGGTGTTTGGCGACCGCAATGTTGCGATTGTCCGTGAAATCACAAAAATTCACGAAACAGTGATGAGGACAAGCTTTTCCGAGGCAATAGAGTTCTACAAAGAAAACGAGCCTCGCGGAGAATATGTTTTGATTATTGAAGGGGCCAAAGAGGAAACTGTTGTTTATTGTCTTGACGATGCTGTAAAGCTTGCAAAGAGGCTAATAAATGACGGACTGTCAGCATCTGCTGCTGCCAAAGAGGCAGCAAATGTAACCGGTATTAAGAAAAGCGAAATATATAAAACGATGTTGGGGTAGCTAAAATGAAACTTTCCGAAACAACGGTTAAAAGAAGCAACAATCTTCAGCTTATGAGATTTGTTGCGGCAGTAATGGTTATTTTTGCCCATTCATATGCCATATCCGGTAGCAATTTGGGGTCCGATTATATTGATAGACATACAAATGGTTTAATATCGATAGGCGGAATAAGTGTAACGTTATTTTTCCTTTGTAGCGGTTATCTTATTTCAAAAAGTATCTTTCGTACCGATAAATTCATTGACTATATAAAAGCCAGACTTATACGCTTAATGCCCCCACTTTGGTTTGTGGTTGTGCTTTCAATAGTTTTGGGAGCTGGTATAACAACGGTATCTCTAACAGACTATTTTACAAATATAAATACATATAAATATCTGCTAAACGGGTTGCTGCTTCCTATTCATGATCTACCCGGTGTTTTTACGGCCAATAAATACGGAACAACCGTTAACGGAGCGTTGTGGACCTTACCGGTAGAATTTGCATGTTACATAGCTTGTTACATTTTTTACAAATTAAAGCTACTTGATAAAAAAAGATTTTGTTATACAATTCCGATAGTAATATTAGTTCTGATTTTTGAAAAACAATTGCCGGGTCTATTGGGTGCTATGGTAAGACCTTGTGTGTTTTTTTACATAGGTATGCTTTACTATGTATATCGCGAACATATTGAACTTAATATAAAGATAGTGCCTGTGGCGGCTTGCTTACTTATAGCGGCATATTTTGTTCCGTTTTTAATAAAACCGGCTATGCTTTTGTTGTGGCCATATATTTTGTTTACTGTTTGGTTTGCCATTCCGCAATGCTCAGACCGCATGGGAAAAACAGGCGATATTTCGTATGGTCTGTATTTATGGGGGTTTGTGGTGCAACAATTTTTGTCACATATATTTGGGGGGCAAATGCCACAATTATTAAATTTTGTGCTGTCGTTGCTTATAGCGTGTGTGCTGGCAACAGCAACATTCTTGTTGACAGAAAAGCCCTTTTTAAAAAAGAAATGATTATGGTGGTGCAGTATGAACGAAAAGGATAATTTTGACTATAATTTTGATGAAAAATATGAGGAAATTATTGCCGCAATGCAGAAAAAGCAACAAGACGAATACGAGGATATTGTATCTGACTCCAGTCTTAAGGCGGGCAAACATACCTTTGAAGATATAAGCTCAAATTCGCATAAAAAAGGCTTTAAAGCGTGGTGGAAACATCTTACACGTGGAAAAAAAGCGGCGCTTATAAGCCTTACAAGCGTAATTTTGGTTGTTGCAATATTGCTTGGCTGGTTTTTCAGCTATTTTAACTATAATTATAATTCTATAACAACCGACCCAAATCAATTAGGCTTTACCGACGTTAAAGAAAAGGGCGTTATAAATATAGCACTTTTTGGTGTTGACTCACGTGATGAAACTGTATTTAAAGGTAATACTGACAGTATTATGATATTAAGTCTTAATACCAATACCAAAAAGGTTAAGATTTTTTCTATTATGCGTGATACTCTGGTTCCTATGGAGTATCAGGGAAAAAGTTATTTTGGAAAGATAAATTCAGCATATTCAAAGGGCCCTGAGCACGCGATAAAAACCATAAATCAGGCCTTTGATTTAGACATATCGGAATACGCAACGGTTAACTTTTACGGTATGACCGATATAATAGATGCAGTAGGCGGAATTAATGCTACCATAACCAAGGACGAGCTTACCTGGAAGGGTCACGGTAATCCAAATCTTAATAACTGTATGGATGAGATTTGCAGGGAAATGGGCCTTAACGCCAAGGATTATTATATTCATACCGCAGGCGAACAGGTGCTAAACGGCGTTCAGGCTACGGCATACGCACGTATCAGACACTGTACAAGTGTATGGGGAACACGCGATGACTTTGGTCGTACCGACCGCCAACGCCATGTTATGCAGGAATTATTCAACAAAGCGATTACTATGAAAAAAACACAGTATGTATCGCTTGCAAAGGCGCTTATTCCCTGTAGCGAAACATCACTTTCTTATACTGATATTGTTGGTCTTGCTACCAACATATTGCTCAGTTCCCCAACCTTTGAGCAGTACCGCTTACCACCATCAGATCATCAAAGCGAATTTTTAATGAAGAGTCCTACCGGATACGGTTCTATAATATACTATGATATCGGCTACGTTGCAAAAATGTTGAACTCAATGATATATGACGATTTAACTATGGAGCAGTATATTGAACAACATCCAATCGAAACAAATAACTGGTATTATGAAATGACTGGAACCACGGGCAAAAGACCTTCAGCGGGCACAAACTCAGCACCTCAAGTTACAACCCCGAGTGAGCCTGTCGATGACAATGAATCTAATATAACCAGTAGCGAAGAGGATACCCCAAGTGACGACGATACCAGTAGTGAAGAGGATACCTCAAGTGATGAAAACACAAGCAGTGAGGATGGTACTTCTAGTGACGAAAATACGTCAAGCGATATATCAAGCGATGAGCAAACCAGTAGCGAAGAAACTCCGTCTAAAACGCCTGAATCGTCCGATACTCCCGGTGAGGAGGGACCTGCTACGCCACCAACCGATACTCCGACGGCACCGACTAATCCAGAAGACAATACTACTCCATAACCAAGGAGGCAATTAAGTGAAAAACAAAGCCACAAACTGTGAAAGCTGCGCAAATTATATTTATGATGCCGAATATGACGAGTATTATTGTGATTGTCGATTAGACGAGGACGAAATGTCACGTTTTTTAACCTCGCAAACCTTTAACTGTCCGTATTACAATTTTTATGATGAATATAAAATTGTACAAAAACAAAACTGAAAGGCGAAAAATTATGCTAAAAATATATGCAGTTATAGCGGCAGTGATAACGCTGTTGCTAGATATTCCACTAGAGCTTTTTAAGCAAGAATATTCGTGGTGGCTAGTTCCGGTCGTGCTTATAGCAAGCTTTGTTGCGTTAATAATTTTACATATAGCAGTGCTAGCTATAAGCATATTGACCGTTAATTTAAACAAACCTCCGCGCGACACCAATTTCTTTCGCTTTTTGGTAAAAGTGTTTTTGCAGATAGCGCTACCAATACTTAGGGTAAAGGTACATGTGACCGGTATCGACAAAATTCCAGAAGACGAACCGTTTTTGCTGGTGTGCAACCATATACACGATCTTGATCCGGCGATTATTTATTACGCAGTACCAAATTCACGTCTTGCTTTTATTGCTAAGCGAGAGGTTCGTGATTTGTATCCGTTTATTTATAAAGCGTTACACAAGTTAAACGGCTTGCCAATCGACCGTGAAAACAATCGAGAAGCGGCAAAAACTATAATCAATGCAACAAAACTTATTAAGGAAAAAACCAACTCGGTAGCTATTTTTCCGGAAGGATACGTAAGTCTTAGTGGCGAATTATTGCCAATTCGTAACGGTGCACTTAAAATTGCCACAAAATCTCAGAGCAAGATAGTAGTTTGCACACTTTGGGGAACTAAAGAAATACCAAAAAATCTATTGCGCAGAAAAACCGACATCTATTTTGACGTGTTAGAAATTATTGAAACAAGCGATAACAAACACACAGTAGAACTTGGTGATCATATTCACGAAATAATGGATGTGAATCTTCGAAAGGTTAAAGAGAAAGAATGAAAAAAAGAATAATCTTTTCCTCGCTTGTCGGCGCAGTGGTGTTTTTGATTGCTTTTGCGGTGTTGTGTCCATCTGTTACATTACAATATTTAAAACCTGAAGGCTCGTCCTTTTTTCAATACGACAATGTTTTTGAAAGTGATACCGTACAACAAACCGACTCCGGCAAGGTAGCACAATACAAAGTGCCAACAGAATCGGTTGCCAGGGGGGTAGAAGCAGAGTTAACTTGCGCGGTAGATACATATACAAAAATCAAAGTTGAGTTTGCCACTGACGAAACGTTTTCTGATTTACAAACCACTGAAATATGTTTTTATAAAGACGATATCGAGGCTTGTGCCGAAATAGGTGCAAAATATGTAAGGATATATTTTGATGAGAATACACCTATACAAAAGGTGCTTTTTTATGAAAATGCTCCGCTTACTGCCACTCGCCCATTAAAAATAGGTGTTGGACGATATTTTGCCGTTGCAGTCTTTTCGGCGATAGCGTTTGCGGTGATGTTTTTTGCAGACGTGAAATTCAATTTATTAGAAAAATCTATTGCATGTTTTAAAAATAAAAGAACAAGAATTATCACCCTTATAATAATGCTTGTTTCGGCCTTGATGGTTTCTGCTTTGGCAGAAATAGTTTTGCGTATGTTTATTGGTCCGGACTCTATCGGACGAAACTTTAATTTAGCAAGTTTTGGTACTTTTGCAATTGTTTTTGTTACGATAGTCATCTTTGTTTTTGAAAGAAAAAATTTTGCGACAAAGCCCGAGCGGGCTGTTGCAATGATTGTGTTGGCGGTAGGTTGTTTGATAATTTTTACAGAGCCCTTTAGCCACAACAGTTCAGACGAGGATTCTCACTATTATTGGGCTGTTCAAAATTCGTTTTATGACGAGGCATATCTTTCGGAATCGGACTACAACGTGCGTTATACTATCGGTTTTTCTTTAGCAGATTCTCATGCACTTGAGCCTAGCTTGCAAAAGGTTGTCACAATGAATGAAAACGATGCAGCGGTAACATACGCAAGGCAAAGTTCTTCAAGCCTTCCACACAAAGCGGCTGGAATTCTTATTGCTGTTGCCCGACTTTTTGGCGCATCTTTTTGGGAAAAATTTGTAATTGGTCAGTTTGGTATGCTTCTTGTTTATGCTACGACCGTATATTTTGCAATAAAAAAGCTAAAAAGCGGCAAGATGATATTGTCGGTGATAGCACTTTTGCCTACCAATATTGTATTGGCGTCAAATTATTCTTACGACCCGTGGGTTACAGGTTTTTCGATGCTGGGAGTGGCGTATTTTGTTAGTGAAATACAACAGCCCGAAAAGGAAATAACTGTTTGGGAAACGGTTGTTATGTGCGGTGCATTTGTTTTGGCGGCAATTCCCAAACAAATATTTGTGCTATTGATGCTTTTGCCGATATTTATGTTTAAGAGGTGGAGTAGCAAAAACGAAAAAAGACGTTATTATTTAATTTTTGCGGCCTTTTTTGCGTTGATGTTTGTATTGTTCTTATTACGTGCTTACAGCTCAGCGACAGGCTCGGGAGATGTGCGCGGGGGCGCTGTTAACCCGTCGGAACAAATCGCTTATATTTTTAGTAATCCACTCGAATACACCAAAACACTGTTAAGGTTTTTGGCGGAGTATGTATCTCCTGCTAATGCAAACAAATGCATAAACTTTTTCTCATATCTTGGTGACGGCAAAAGTCCTGTAATATTTGCATTGGCATTAATTTTCTGTGCGTTAACAGACAAAAACGAAACTAATAGATTTAAAGGCCACACAATAATTACGATAATAGTTATAGCAATCGAATTTGCGTTGGTGTGTCTGATTGCGACTGCTCTTTATATTTCGTTTACACCGGTTGGTCACGGAACAATAAATGGTTGTCATCAGCGGTACCTAGTGCCGTTGCTTGCTCCGTTTGCATTGTTGATTGCTAACCCCGGATTTGTTATAACCAAAAACCAAGCGGTATATAACGGAGTGGTTTTAGCGATGGTAGCGACAACCTTGATTTACAAAACATTGATGGTTGTTACTTGGCCAATGCTTTAGCGAATATATAAAACCCTGCTTACTATTGTAAGCAGGGTTTAGTTTATTGTTATTCTTTGTCCTGATTGAGTCTGTGTTTTGAAACGGCTCTTTCGGAATAATTTACATCCCAGTATTTACCGGTTAGATGATAGTTTTCAAGGTCACGTGCATCGCCGGTTATTGAATATTCTCTTAAAGCAACCTCTCCGTCAAGGTCGTTAAACAAAGTAGTATGGTAGTATTTGCGTTCGCGTTCTTCGTTTTCCCCAATCTCCCAGATTGTTCGTCCGTATTTAGAGTGGTCGCCGCCAAGCGATTCAATAATTGTTGCAAACAAATCTTCGTGACAGACGGGCGCCAGAGAGGTTTTCATTGTTTCGCCATCGTTTGTACCTGCGGGCTTTACCATCATTATACACGAGGTTGCGTTGTGCAAGTTAAGATCTTGGCTGGCAGACGAAAAACCGTGATCGGCGGTTATGATAATGGTAGAATTATCAAATGTGCCGGACTTTTTCATTTGTGTTATATATTGCTCTATTAAGAACAAACAACCGCGAGTAGCCTCTATCTGAGAAACACCAGGTTTGCTTTGACCGTCTGCACTAATAGACGCTCCCGGATGCGTACCAAACATATGGTACATGCGAAAGGTTTTATTGAATGTTTTGTTTACCTTTATGCCTTTTTGTTTTATATCGGAGCAAAACCCAACGTCGTCAAATAAAACAGCCTTATTAGGAAGCGCTTTCATAGAAGCATCATTTACTGACGCAGAGGTGTATTCGAAGTTCTTTTTGAACAAATAAGGCATTCCGCGATATGCAGAAACATTTGCTGCCTGCTTTACAAAACTTAAGAAATTCATTGAAGAAAGCGACGAGCTATCGTATGAAAGATGGTTATCTATGTTGTCTAAAACACTTTCACCTATGTATTGCGCTTCGGTATAAACGCGAATATCGGTACCGAGCTTGTCCATATCTTCGATAAAAGAACTTTTTTCAAATGCTTCATTCACATACTGTGTGTACGGCTTATCAAAATAACAAATTTCTCCCGAAAGCAAATATGGTATACTAGGATATGTGCGGCTGTGTGTGGTAGTCATATTTGGGAAATAGGTAAATCCATTAAAGCCGTCGAACATATCGGGATAATCCTCAAGCGCTTGTTCTACCAGTGCTCCGTCGCAAGTGTCAATTATAAAGCAAATAGTGTTTTCGTTTTCGGAAACCTCAAGCTTGCCTGCATCGGTGAAATAGTTGTTTTTCATATCGTTAACATTTTTGTCGATGTTTAGATACAAGGACAAAAATCCTACAAGCTGCATTGCAACGAGTGCGATAGAAATAAAACGCATACCGGTAAAAAGAAGCTTTGATTTTTTGGCTTTTTGCAACATTATCCATAGCGTGAAAATTAAAGCAAAAACAAATATCCAAACAGCAATATTTGATAAGATAAGTTTTGACGAATATATGTGTTCATCACCGGTGAGAGAGCCCATAGAACCATTGAGCAGAATTGATTGCAAATAGGTACAAACTCCCAAAGCAAACACAAAAAGATTTATTGGGCGTAACACTTTTGCCGGCAAAAGACTTACTACGCAGGAAAGTGCGACAGCAACACCAAAAGAAAAAACGGAAAGTATAATCGTAGCCGTGGTAGCGGAAAATTTAAATTCGATTATATTTCCTAAAAAAATTTCTAAAGGACTAAAGAAGAAAATTGTAAAAACAGTAAAGACGAATACCGCCAAAGCAGAAAAAAGCTTTTTTCCGTAAGAAACCTTTTTTGGTTTTATTATCGACAACACAAACACTCCTTTTATGACAATTATATCATTTATTCTATCATATGCCGTCTATTTCGTCAAGAAAGCATATAGACAAAATGCGAGTGTTATGATATAATCATATGAGAATTTTAAGGAGGGCGCAAAATGGACACGTTAACCGGTTGGATTGCCTTGCCGTTAGGCTTTGTTATGCAGTGGTGTTACAACTTTATACATAACTATGGACTCTCAATTATTGTGTTTACGCTGATTACAAAAATAATTATTTTGCCGCTTTCGGTGTGGGTGCAAAAAAACTCTATAAAAATGGTTAAAATGCAGCCCGAACTTAACCGCATAAAAGCAAAATTTTTTGGTGATGCCGACACAATTGCTGACGAGGAATCAAAGTTATATAAAAAGAACAAGTATAATCCGCTAGCAAGTCTTGTTCCGCTCATAATTCAGATTGTGCTACTTATGGGCGTGGTAGGTGTAATCTATAATCCGTTTAATTATTTATTTCGTTTACCAGAGGAGCTTATCCTAGCGATAAATGATGTGGCTTCTAAAATAACGGGTGTTGCTACATATGAATCCTCCATACAATTAGCGGCCGTTGAAAGTATTAAAAATCCCGAATACTATAATCAGTTTGCAGCGCTTTCATCACAGTTTACAAATGTTGATATGCAGTCTGTGTTGTTGGAAATACAAAATTTTGACCTGATGTTTTTAGGCATAAATTTGTCGCACAACCCGAGTGTTGTCTGGGGAATTACTGTCGCGGTGCCAGTTGTTGCAGGACTTTCATCCTACCTGCTGAGTATAGCACAAAACAAATCGAACGTGCTTCAGGCGGAGCAAAGCAAGGTGAGTCAGTGGGGAATGTTAGCGCTGTCGGTAGGCCTTTCGCTTTATTTGGGCTTTTTTGTTCCTGCAGGCATTGCACTTTACTGGGTTGCAAGCAATCTTTTGGCAATAGTTCAGCTTTATGCTCTTAATGCGGTAATTCCGCCTAAAAAATATGTCGATTACGAGGCTCTTGAGGCTAGCCGTAAAGAACTTGCTGCGTTGCAGAGTTTAGGTGGCGATAAAAAGCCTTTTCAAAAGGACGAAAACCACAAACGCGAAAAGGAAGATTACAAGCGCTTTTTCAGTATAAGAAACAAGCACTTAGTCTTTTATTCCGAGCGTAGCGGTTTTTACAGATATTATGCTGAAATTATAGAGTATTTGCTCAAAAAGACTACGGTTTCAATACACTATATCACTAACGATCCAAACGATATTGTGTTTGAAAAGGCAAAAGAGCAGCCCAAGCTTAAGCCTTATTATATAGGTGTTAAAAAAATGATAACCCTTATGATGAAGCTTGAAGCTGATATTGTTGTGATGACAACGCCCGATCTTGATAATTACTACATCAAGCGTTCGCTTATGCGAAAGGATATCGAATATATCTTTGTTCCACACGACCCATCCAGCATGCATATGGGCTTCCGAGAGCATTCGCTCGACAACTTTGATACCGTTTTCTGTACAGGTCCACATATCGCCCAAGAGGTAAGGGCAAGCGAAAAGGTATACGGCACGAAAGAAAAAACTCTTGTAGAATTTGGTTATCCACTTATTGAACAACTTATAAATTCATACAGCGAAATGCCCAAGCGTGAGGGCGGTCGAAGACAGATACTTATTGCGCCCTCATGGCAAGAGGACAACCTTCTTGATAGCTGTATCGAAACGTTAATCGACTCGGTTTATGGTAGTGAAAATAAAATCATTGTTCGTCCGCACCCCGAATATATGAAGCGATACCGCGAAAAAATGATGATGCTGGTTGAGAAATACAACGATAAAATCGGCGATGGACTTCAGTTTGAACTTGATTTTAGTTCAAGCACGTCGGTTTACAGCTCGGATATTCTTGTAACCGATTGGTCGGGTATAGGTATCGAGTTTGGCTTTGCAACATTAAAGCCTGTTGTGTTTGTTAATACAAAAATCAAGATGGAAAACGAGAATTATGAAAATATAAACATAGTTCCGCAGGAAATACGGCTTCGCAATGTTTTGGGTGTAGCACTCGAAAAGGACGAGCTTTCGCAAAAGTTTTCCGATACTGTAAACGCGCTGCTTGATGACACTTCTTTTAGAGATAAGATTGAAAAAGAGAGAGAAAGTTATTTTTATAATCTTGGCACAGGCGGCACCGTTGGCGCAAAATACATTATAAGTAAACTTATTAAAAACAAATAAAAAGGAGAAAACACATTATGATTATCAGTCCAATTTCTGCATACATTGACCCCTCTGTTATGACTTATGCTATACAAGCGGTAGCCGGCGTGGTTATCGCGGTAGGCGCAGTGGTAGTAGTGCTTTGGAGAAAAGCAAAGAAAAAAGTTGCAGACAAACTACATCTTGAAGAAAAAAGTATTAAAGAAACAGAAGAAGAAGTGCAGTTAGTAGAAGAAGAGGTTTAATACTCTGATGTGACAAGGGCGGGAAGTTCAAATAGAGCTTCCCGCTTTCAATTTTATAACGTTCAATTTATAATGTTGACTTTTTATATCTTTTAATGTATAATCATCTTGGTTCGTAAAAATGATTTTAATTGTTTTAATTTAATAGCGAGGTTTGCTTTTTTGAACAAAAAGGCAGGCTCCGCATTTCTTGTTCTTTTTAAAGCAAGAGGATGTTCAAATTGAATTAAAACAAAAAGTAAAATGAACAAACAGGAGTGTTAAAAATGGAACTAACAAGAAAACAATTTGACATTTTAAGCGCTGTCATAGAATTACCAAAGGCATCTCAACGCAAATTGCAGGAGGCTACAGGCTATTCTTTAGGAACAATTAATAAAACTATGAAGGAGCTTACAGAACAAGGATTTGTAAGCGAAGGTTCAGTTACCGACGAAGGCGTTGCCGCAATGGAACCCTACCGTGTAAAGCGCGCGTTGTTTATTGCGGCAGGCTTTGGCTCACGACTTGTTCCAATTACATTAAACACTCCAAAACCATTGGTAAGGGTAAACGGCATTAGAATGATAGATACATTGCTTGATGCAGTAGTTGCGGCAGGCATTGAAGAAATTTATGTCGTAAGAGGATACCTTGGCGAGCAATTCGACCAACTGCTTTATAAGTATCCTAACATTAAATTTATTGAAAATCCGTTTTACAATGAAGCAAATAATATTTCTTCGGCGCTTCTTGTGCGTGAGCTTATGCAAAACGCATATATGTTAGAGGCTGATTTGGTGCTTTCTAATCCAAAGCTTATTACCAAATATCAGTACATTTCAAATTACCTTGGTGTTCCAACCGACTATACTGACGACTGGTGCTTTGAAACCAAAAACAAGGTAATTACCAAAGTAAAAATAGGCGGCAATGATTGTCATCATATGTTCGGTATTTCTTATTGGAACGCAGAAGCAGGCGCAAAGCTCTGCGATGATATTAAAAAGGTTTATGAAATGCCGGGCGGTAAGGAACGTTATTGGGATCAGGTTCCTCTTGAGTATTGTCTAGATAATTATAATGTTGAGGTTCGTGAATGTACCTTTGATGATATAGTTGAAATTGACAGCTTTTCGGATTTAAAGCGCTTGGACCCTACTTATAGATAATTAAAGGAGCGGTACGATGAAAGATTTTAGATACGGTTACACAGCGGATGAATATAAAAAATTCAAACGCAATGCATGGTTATATTTGTTGCTCTTTTCACTTTTGTACTGCGCGCATTACTGTTCACGACTTAATATTTCAAACATAACAACTTTTTCAGAAGCTGAGCTTGGTATTTTGAGCAGTGTGCTTTTCTGGACCTACGGTATAGGACATCTTATTAATGGTCGTTTGGGCGAAATTGTTGGTATTCGCAGGTTTATCATTCTTTCGGTATTGCTTTCGATTATTGCAAACATCTTCATGGGTGTATCATTGGGAAGTTCTATTGTGGTTATGGCGATTATATGGGGCTTTAACGGTTTCTTTCAGTCAATGGCGTGGTCACCCGGCGTATCGTCACTTACTGCGTGGTGGCCCGGTGACAAGCGTGGATTTGCAACCGGTTTTGCAAATGCGTTTTCCGGCTTTGGCGAAGTTGGTGCAAAATTGATGGTTGTTTTGGGCTTTGTGCTGTTCCCTGCGCTCGGTGCAAAATCGGCATTCTTTGTACCTATAGCGTTCCCTGCGCTTATGTTGGTTATATATATCATATTTGCAAAAGAGGGACCAAAGTCGGTAGGTCTTAAGGATTACGAGGAAGAGGATAAATATAAAGCCGAAAAAGAAACCGAAATGGTCGCCATTGTTAAAGAAAAGGGAGTACTGTATCCTTATTTGCACCTTATAAAGAATAAGCTTTTCTTGGTTTGGGTATTTGTTGTTTTTGCATCGGGCCTTGCAAGATATGGTCTTGCAACTTGGATACCCAAGTACCTTACGACCAGAGGTATGGAAGCTACAAGTAGTATACTTACTTCTATTGTTTTGCCAATCGGTATGGGTATTGGTACCTTTATAATCCCAACTCTTACAGATAAGTATTGTCCTAACAACCGACTCCTTGCGGCTGTTGTAAGCGGACTTGGTGCTGCGGCGTGTATAGTTGGATTTATGTTCTTAAAGCCGGAAGGCTTTCAGCTTGTGATTATGATGGTATTACTGTTTTTTGCTGGATTTTTCATTTATGCAATAAATGGTGTTGTTTGGACCTTTGCGGCAGATGTTGGTGGACGTGTGTTCTCAAGTACTGCGGCAGGCGTGCTTGATTTTGCCGCATATATGGGAGCCGCAATACAGTCGATGTTATTTGGCTTTATTCTTGGTGATGGTAACTGGAACGTGTTGTTTATATCAGTTGCAGTGTTCTGCCTACTTATAGCAGTTGTAAGTTTGGCTTGCTCCGGCAAACAAAAAGATTAGTGTCTAAAACGCATCATTTATAAATGGTGCGTTTTTTGATTTTGTATATGCTTGCGTATTTTAATAAACTGTGTTATAATTTATTTCAAGAATAGGAAAATGGGGTGTAAAACGAGTGGGAAAGCAGTACGAACCGGAGATTTTAAGCAAACTGCAATCAATACAATGTATGATCTTAAAGGATTTTATTAAGGTTTGTGAAGAAAACGATCTTACGTATTTTGGTTTGGCAGGTACAGGAATTGGTGTTTTGCGCCATCAGGGATTTATTCCTTGGGACGATGACATAGATGTTGGACTTCTTCGTAAAGATTATGATAAAATGATTGAAATTTTCAAGAGAGATTATGCTGAAAAATATACAATAGTAAACGGTGATGAGTTTAAAAATTATCCACTTATGACTACTCGAATAATGTTAAATGATACTGTTTTTATAGAGGAATCGCTAAAAAACATTAAATGTCCTTTGGGAATATTTTTGGACATTTATGCGTTTGACAATGCTGCTCCGGATGAAAAATCACGTCGTAAGCAAGCGATGGGCGCATGGATTTTTAGTAAGCTGTTGATTTTAAAACATATACCATTTCCGGTTTTGCCATACTATGGTTTAAAACGCAAAATTGTGCACTGCGTCACTGCTATTGTTTGGTTTTTGTTAAATGTCTGTTGTGTTTCTCATAATTGGCTTTATAACAAGTGCAAAAGCATAAGTTGCAGGTACAATGATGAGGACACAAAAATATATGCATATTTTTGCGATACCGATAAATATTCTAACTACTTTGAAAAAGAAGATTTATTTCCTGTCAGGTATGAAACTTTTGAAGGTATAAAAATGACCTTTCCAAAAAATCTCGAAAAATCACTTAACTATATGTTTGGAGATTATATGACACTTCCTCCGGAAGAAAAACGTAAAAACCATATGCCACACGTGTTGGATTTTGGACCATACCAAGATTTTGAAGAAGGGTTAAAATAAGATTAAGCCAAAAATACTTAAATATTTTAGATGGTGATATTATGAAAAGAGTTATTACATACGGAACATTTGATTTATTGCATTATGGACATATAAATTTATTAAGACGCGCAAAAGAATTGGGCGACTATCTTGTGGTTGTATTATCTACAGACGAATTTAACTGGAACGAAAAACAAAAAAAGTGTTACTTTTCTTATGAAGAACGTAAATCGTTGTTAGAGGCAATACGTTACGTTGACTTGGTTATTCCGGAAGAAAATTGGGAGCAAAAGGCAACCGATGTTAAAGAATATCATATTGACACCTTCGTTATGGGCGATGACTGGAAAGGCAAATTTGATTTTTTAAAAGAGTTTTGTGAAGTTGTTTACCTACCAAGAACACCCGAAATTTCTACCACCAAGATTAAAAAGGATTTATTAAATAAATAAGTGGGGAGTTATAAATGAGTAAACAATACGATCCCAAAGTTTTAAGAAAGTTACAATTGGCGCAGTGCATTATTATGGAGGATTTCATAAAAATTTGCGAAGAAAATAACTTGGATTATTTTATATTTGCCGGTTGTGCCATAGGCGTTGAGCGTCATGGCGGGTTTATACCGTGGGACGATGATATCGACATAGGTATGCTTCGCGCTGATTATGAAAAGTTCAAGGAAATAGCACTTAAAGATTATGCCGATAAGTATGAAATTCTTGAAATAAGTCAGGATGCAAAATTCCCGTTTTTGAATATGGAATTCAAGCGTAAGGGAACACGAAATGTTCCGGAAATTTTCAAGGATTGCGATGTTGATATGGGTATTGATGTTGCAATTTATCCTTTTGATAATGTTGCAGATGACAAAAGCAAAAGAAAACGCCAACTTCGCGCTGTGTTCTTTTGGCATAAGATTAAGATTTTGCGCGAATTTGGTCATCCGGTTTTGTTTATAAAAGGATGGAAGAGAACGATTGTTTCATTGATTTGTGTGGTATTACACGCAGTCCTTAAAGTTTTTAACATTTCACATGCATTTATTAACAAACAATATCTTAAGAGTGCATTGAAATTTAATAATACCGAAACTGAATGGGTATCATGCTTTTTTGGAACAACACCAATGGAAAATTCGATGAAACGCACAGAAATTTTCCCTTTAGCAGAAAAGAAATTTGAGTATCTAACTGTGAAGATTCCGGGCAAAAATCATGAATGCTTAACTCGAAAGTTTGGTGATTATATGCAAATTCCTCCACCCGAAAAGCAAAAAAATCATGTGCCATATATTTTAGATTTCGGTCCGTTTGAGGATTTACAAATCAACGAATAGTTTTTAAAAAGCATAGATTTCGGGCAGAAAGCTATGCTTTTTGAATGTAATGTTGAAAAAACATACGCTGCGTGGTAAAATAATAGAAAGTGGCTTAATGGAAAAGCAGGTGACTTCAGTGAAGAAAACAAAAAAGTTAAGCGTATCTCAAAATGCGTTATATAATATGATAGGCGCATTGGTGTTTTGTTTTTGCCAATGGCTGATTTCGTCTTTGTTAGTTGTGCACCTTTCTCCAGAAGAATCTTCGGTACAAAATGCGGGGCTTTTACAGTTAGCGATAAGTGTAACAAATATTTTCTTTGCTATTTCTTGTTATAATATGCGCACGTACCAGATATCTGATGTTAAAAATGAGTATTCGTACGGGGATTATATTGGTGTTAGAATTGTGACGGCAGTCATTGCTGTGGTACTGTGCTTAGTATATGTAATAGCGCTTGGATACTCATTAGAGACGATACTTTGCATAATGTTATATATGATTTTTAAGCTCAATGAAACGTTCAGCGATGTGTTACACGCAGTAAATCAAAAGAACTATAGAATGGACTATGTTTGTATATCTTATTGCCTGCGTGGTATAAGCTCTGTAATTGCCTTTTCAATAGCAATCGCACTGTTTAACAATGTTTTGATTGCGGTTTTGGCAATGGGAATTATCAGTCTTTTGGAAGTGTGGTTATATGACGTAAGAGCTACGCGTCAATTCGGTTCTATAAAGCCAACCTTCAAAAAAGAAACAATATTCACTCTTTTGATATTTTGTTTACCTGCAGTGTTGTCGTCGGCAGCCTTTACGGCAATAACCAGTGTGCCAAGACAAACTTTAGAGGCGGTAAGCGGTAAAGAGGCGTTGGGTTATTACGGAACAATAGCTACGCCACTTTTGATAGTGCAAATATTGGCCACAAGTATATTTAATCCAATGCTTACAGAGCTTGCCGAATACTATAACGACGGTGAAATTAAAAAATTTACAATGCGACTTTTGAAAAATCTAGTATTGTTGATAGGTATAGCCGCCGTCGTTTGTGTCGGAGTTGCGTTATTTGGTGAGTTTGCAGTAGGTTTGGTGTTTGGCAAAAAATTTGCGCCATACACATATCTTATGTACGGAATAGTTGGTTGTACAACAATGTACGTAATAAGCTGGCTGTGCACCAATACTCTTATAATTATGCGCAAGCTATGGGTTTGTGCGGTTGCCAGTATGGTGGCGCTTGTAATATCTATGGTTCTTTCAAGACCGTTTATAAATTTGTTCGGTATGAATGGTGTAAGTTTTTCTATAATTTTAGCTTATATAGTTCATATATCTGTTTGTATATCGGTAATTTATAAAGGAATGAAGCTTAAGGGGAGATAAAAATGAGTTATTCGTCTAACGATCATACTTATGCGCTGTGTGCATATAAGGAAAGCGCTTTTTTAGAAGAGTGTGTAAAATCGCTTATTGCACAAACATTAAGCAGTAACATTTTAATTGCCACATCTACCCCAAATGAGCATATAACCAGCATTGCACAAAAATATGATTTGCCTATATATATAAACGAGGGCGAAAAAGGTATTGGCGGCGACTGGAATTTTGCTTATAGCAAAGCAAACACCCCACTTATAACCATTGCCCACCAAGACGATATATACGAGCCGACATATACCGAAGAAATGCTTGATTATATAAATAAATCAAAGAATCCTATAATATATTTTAGCGGTTATGGCGAACTAAGAAACGGTGAAAAAATATATAATAATTCATTGCTTAAAATAAAAAAATTAATGCTTTCTCCGCTTAAAATAAGGGCTTTTTGGACAAGCCGTTTTGTTCGTCGCAGAATATTGTCTTTGGGTTGTCCAATATGCTGTCCTGCGGTTACCTTTGTGCAAAAAATGGTTGGCGAAAATCCATTTACAAATGATTACTTAAGCGATATTGACTGGCAACAATGGGAAATGCAGTCAAGAAAAAAAGGTTCTTTCGTCTACAATTCAAAACCACTTATGTGTCACCGCATACACGAGGAATCGGCAACGACAGAAATAATTGGTGACAGCAAAAGATCAAAAGAAGATTTTGATATGTTTTGTAAATTTTGGCCGCGACCTATCGCAAAATTTATTGCAAAGCTTTATTCCAATAGCGAAAAAAGCAATAACGTATAAAAGAGGGGAAAACACGTGAAAACTCTTATCATAATTCCTGCATATAACGAAAGTGAAAATATAGAGCGTGTTATAGCAGACATTAAAAACAACTGTCCAGACTATGATTATTTGATAGTAAACGATTGTTCAACCGACCACACAGCAGAGATTTGCAAAAAAAACAATTTTAATTATATTGATTTGTGTTGCAATCTGGGAATCGGCGGAGGTGTGCAAAGTGGTTATATATACGCGTACCGAAACGGCTATGATTATGCCGTGCAAATAGATGGCGACGGCCAACACGACCCACAGTACATTTCCGGGATGATAGAAGTGCTTGAAAAAGAAAGTGCCGATATGGTAGTCGGTTCTCGCTTTATTACAAAAGAGGGCTTTCAGTCAAGCGGTATGCGCAGGTTTGGTATAAACTTTTTGAGCGCACTTATCCGTATGGTGTGCGGTGCAAAGGTTAAGGACGTTACAAGCGGCTTTAGAGTTGCTAATCGTAAATATATAGAGTTTTTTTCAAAAGAATACGCAGACGATTATCCCGAACCCGAAGCAATTGTTGCGGTTACCTTGAGTGGCGGCAAGGTGGTAGAGGCTCCGGTTATAATGCGTGAGCGAGAAGGCGGAGTATCATCAATAAGCCCGTTTAAGTCAATTTATTATATGATAAAGGTTTCTCTGGCAATTCTGCTTTATAGAATAACATACAAAGGCGGTGCTAAAAAATGAATATAGTTTTACGAGTATCACTACTTGTTGCCATAGCGGCATATCTTGTCTTGATTTTGGTCTTGCTCCGCAAAAAAAGTTTTAATTTAAAGTACTCACTTTTGTGGATGTTTATGGCGGTTGTTTTGCTTTTAATGGTGGCTTTTCCGCAGATGGTGGTAACCATTGCCGATATAATAGGCGTATCCTTGCCAATAAATGCAATTTTTATGGCGTTTATATTCTTTATTTTGCTAATGGTTGTATCGCTTACCTCGATTATATCAAAACAACATCGTGAAATTAAAACTCTGATTCAAAACGTAGCTATTTTACAAAAAAGAGTATCCGAACTTGAAAATAAAAACTAAAACACAAACAACCTCTCGCAAGAGAGGTTGTTTGTGTTTATGGGGATGAATATGGTGGGCGTCTTGGTCCGCAGTGCAGAGGACGGACCAAGACATATTTAAAATTGCCGTGATACCAAGGGGACAAAGGTATCAAAAGCAAATTTTAACATATTTTAAGTTGTGTTGCTTGAGACGAGTTTTTAAATATACGCACCTTGTACTCAACATAACTATCGGTTTCACGCTTTCGAGAATTTGCGGTAATGCCTGCATTTTGCATAGTACAAAGTAGTTTTGAAAGGCTGTTTGAAAAAAGCTTAATGTCGCCTATAGCGGCTTTTCTTATTGGCTTTTGTGCCTCGGTGTTTTCTGTAATGTTGTCGCACACGACGGGGTTTAGAATGTTTTCAATCAAAGCCTCGGTTTGAGCGAGGTTTAGTCCGTCGGCTATTATTTTATCAAGTGTGCTTTCCCGTTTGTCATTCGGCAGACGCAAAAGCGCTCTGGCGTGACGCTCGGTAAGATTGGCAGATAATAATCGTGTCTGAAGATTATCCGACAGTTTAAGCAGTCGCAGTTTATTGCTTACTGTAGAGTTGGCCATGCCAAGCTGTACTGCAACCTCGGCTTGCGTAAGACGAAAATCGTTTATTAGGGTTTGTATTGCAATTGCTTCCTCAAAATAATTCAGGTCTTGCCGTTGCATATTTTCGGTAATGGCATAAAGCGAAGCCACCAAATCGCTCGTGCGGTGCAGCACGCACGGAATTCTGCGAAGCCCCGCCATCTTTGCGGCGCGAAGTCGGCGTTCACCCGCTATAAGCAAATACTTTCCGCTGTCACTTTTTCTTACGGTAAGCGGTTGGATTATACCGTTGGCAGAAATGCTGTCGGCAAGCGATTGTAGTTCGTATGTATCAAAATGCTTTCGGGGCTGGTTAGAGTTTGTAACTATGTCGTCAGGTTTCAACATTAGTAATTTTTTATCCGCGAAAGTATGCATAATCGTCACTCCTTTTTGCAAGCATATTATCTCGCGAAATTTTAAAAATGTAAAGCAAAAGCGGTCGAGGAAAAACGACGACAAAAAATAAAAAGCGCCTTTTTATAAGGCGCTTTTTGCTATTTTACCACCCATTCGTGGATATTTTGGCGGAGTTTGCGAAATCTTTTTTGCGATTATAAAGGCGCGAGCCTCATTTTTTCGCAAATTTTCGCATATAATTGAGGGCTTTTTACAACCGAGAATTTTGTATGCGTTAGTTGCGGCATCAAGCTCTTCTTGTGCGGCAGAGCCCTTCATTGCAACAAACTGTCCGTCTATTTTTACAAATGGAATACAATATTCGCATAGCACGGGCAAATTTGCAACCGCTCTTGCACAAGCAATATCGTATTTTTCGCGGTAATCGGCGTTTTTACCGCCGTCTTCTGCTCGCATATGAATGGTTTTTGCCTCTAAATTAAGGGCTTCAAGCACTGCGTTTAAAAAGGTAAGTCGCTTATTTAATCCGTCCATAAGGGTAAGCTCTATATCGGGGCGTGCGATTTTTAACACCATTCCCGGAAAGCCAGCGCCTGTACCCACGTCAATTATTTTAGCGTTTTGCTTTACATCTACATTTTTAAAAAACAAAAGGCAGTCTAAAAAATGCTTGTATAACACCTCTTCAGGTTCGGTTATGGCGGTAAGATTCATTTTTTCGTTCCACTCTACCAACATATTGCCGTAGGTGTTTAGTCGATTAATTGCGGTGTCGTCGAGTGTAAGGCCAAATTCTTCACAAATGGGAACAATTTTTTCAATATTAAAGTTAATCATAATAACTCCTATTTTGAAAGATATATTAAAAGCACCGATACATCGGCAGGGCTAACGCCCGATATGCGAGATGCTTGACCAATGTTTTCGGGTTTAATTTTATTAAGCTTTTCTGCGGCTTCAAGTCGCAAGCCTTTGATGGTAGTGTAATCAAAATCTTTAGGTAAAAGCTTGTTTTCAAGGCGTAGCATTTCGTCTACCTGTGCTTGTTGACGGCTGATATAACCCTCGTATTTAATTTCTACTTCAACCTTTTCGCAAACATCATCGGGTAGAGAGGGTCGCTCTTTATCAAACGGTGCCAAGCACTTATAGTCAAGCTGAGGACGTTTGATAAGGTCGGCAAGGCGACAACCGGTATTAAGAGGGGCGGTACCGCGACTTTCAAGCAGGTCGTTAAGCTCGTTGCTTGGTGCAAAAAAAGTGTTGTTTATGCGCTCTATTTCTTGCTCTTTTTGTAATTTGCGCTGTAAAAATCGGTTGTATTCATAATCACTTACAAGACCTATGCTGTAACCCGTGGGCATTAGTCGCTCGTCGGCATTGTCTTGACGAAGAAGTAATCGGTATTCGCTACGCGAAGTCATCATACGGTATGGGTCGGAGCAGCCTTTTGTAACAAGGTCGTCAATAAGCGTGCCAATATATGATGAGGCACGCGAAAGCACAAGCGGCTCACGGCCTAGTATTTTATGAGCGGCATTAACACCGGCTACAAAGCCCTGTGCGGCGGCCTCTTCATAACCTGAAGAACCATTAAATTGCCCTGCGCCGTAAAGGCCCGGTTGTTCTTTTATTTCGAGTGTGGCATAAAGTGCTAACGGGTCTATGCAATCATATTCTATTGCGTAGGCTGTGCGCATAACCTTTACGTTTTCAAGTCCCTTAATTGTGCGGTAAAATTTAAGCTGTACCTCTTCGGGTAAAGAAGATGACATACCCTGAAGATACATCTCTTCGGTGTTTTCGCCACAAGGCTCAACAAACATTTGGTGACGTTGCTTGTCGGCAAAACGCACAATTTTATCTTCAATGCTTGGACAATAACGTGGGCCTACACCCTCAATATCGCCGGCATAAAGTGGTGAACGATGTAAGTTTTCAAGAATTACCTTTTTGGTTTCGTCGTTGGTGTAGCCTATATGACACACAACCTTGTTTTGTGGCTTTTCGGTGGTCGAAAAACTAAAGGGTACGGTTTCGTTGTCGCCGTCTTGAACCTCAAGCTTTGAAAAATCAATACTTGCGCGGTCAACACGTGCCGGTGTACCTGTCTTAAAACGGCGAAGCGGAATGTTTAATTTTTTAAGCGAATTAGAAAGCTCGGTTGCGGGGAAGTTGCCATCGGGACCACTTTCGTAATTGACTTCACCTATATAAACCCTGCCGCCCAAAAAAGTACCCGTTGCAAGAATTACACATTTACATGGGTAATCGGCGCCAAGGCGTGTAATACAGTGCCAAAGGCCGTCCTCTCTTTTTTCTATATGTACAATTTCAGCTTGTTTCACGTCAAGATTTTCTTGACGCTCGATACAGCTTTTCATATAACTACAATAAGCTCGACGGTCTATTTGTGCGCGCAGTGAATAAACCGCAGGACCTTTACCACGGTTAAGCATACGGCTTTGCAGGGTGGTAGCATCGGCAGCCTTGCCCATTTCTCCGCCCAAAGCGTCGAGCTCGCGCACCAGATGACCTTTTGCAGTGCCGCCAATAGACGGGTTGCAGGGCATATTGCCCACCCAGTCAAGATTTATTGTAAACATTACCGTTTGTAGCCCCAGTCTTGCGGGGGCTAAAGCCGCCTCAATACCCGCGTGTCCGCCACCAATTACGGCAATATCGTATTGTTCTGCCAAATACTCTTTAATCATAAAAATCCTCTTTGATTTTTTATTTACCAACGCAGAAGCGTTTAAAAATTTCATCACAAACTTCGTTTGTAACACGCTTGCCTGTAAGCTCTAAAAGTGAAGCGATAGCGTCATCTACACAAACACCCACCGCGTCAAGTGTCATACCGCAAAGTAAAGCCTCGCTTGCGGCATGTACCGCACCTAAAGCGCGACACACGCAATCGCGTTGACGCTCGTTAATGAGTACTGTATCGTCCGGAGAGAGCATGTCGGTTTTACAAATGTGATTTATAGCTTTTGTAAGCTCTTTATAACCGATACCCGATTTTGCCGAGATTTCAATAATATCAAAATCGCCCAAATCTTCTTTGTCAAAAGCAGGGGAAAGATCGGTTTTATTAAGTATTACAATGCACTTTTTGTTGCTGATGCTACGTATCAATTCTTTATCATCATTGTCAAGCGGCACCGAGTTATCAAACACAGCCAAAAGCAGCTCGGCATTATCGATTTTTTCTTTTGCCCTTGTAACACCAAATTTTTCTACTGTGTCATCAGTTTCGTGAATACCTGCTGTATCGGCAAGATTAAGGATAACATCGCCTATATTAATGGTGGTTTCTACAATGTCACGAGTGGTGCCCGCAATATCGGTAACAATCGAGCGGTCAGAGCCGCACAGCAAATTCATAAGGGTGGATTTACCAACATTTGGCTTGCCTACGATAGCGCAGTTTATACCTTCGCGGATTATACGACCCGTATCATAGGTCGAAATTAGTTTTTCGCATTTGCACGTACACTCGTTAAGAAGCTCTGCAAAATTTTCTTGCGTTAGGTTTGGTATGTCTTCGTCGGGGTAATCGGCAAACGCCGCAAGCGATGCCGCAGTTTCAAGTAATTTATTTAAAATATCTTGCGTATCGCGGCTTATGCGTCCCTCGCGTGCTCCACGAGAAATTTTTGCCGCCGCATCACTACGGGCAGATATTAGTCCCATTACGCTTTCGGCTTTGGTAAGGTCCAACTTGCCGTTTAAAAAGGCGCGCTTTGTAAATTCTCCGCCTGTGGCAAGTGTAGCACCACATTCGAGCACTCTGCGTAAAATTTGTCGTGCAACAACAGTACCGCCGTGGCAGGATATTTCTACCGTATTTTCGCCGGTATAGCTTTTTGGAGCGCGAAAAACAAGAGCGACAGCGTCGTCAAGTGTGTTGCCGAGATTATCGGTTATTTTACCGTAAGCTGCTTGGTAACCTTTAAGGTCTGATAGCTTTTCGCCGGAAAAGGCAAAAAAGCATTTTTGCGCAACAGTAATAGCATCCTCGCCCGATATACGTATAACACTAATACCGCCTTCACCTAAAGGTGTGGCAATAGCCGCTATTGTACGATCGCTCATAAAATCACCGCCAAAAGTTTAATCATATTATTTTAGCATAAATTTTATAGCATTTCAATACACTTTATTTTTTATTGACGAATTATCTATTTTATATTATAATAACATAGATTATAAAGAACACTAAACCGCAGGAGGTTTTATATATGAAAAACGAACTTTTAAAATTATTAGGCTCAAATGCTCGCTACACTGTAGAGCAGCTTGCTGTAATGATGGCATCAACTCCCGAGGCAGTCGCGGCCGAGATAGACACTTTGGAAAAAGAGGGAGTAATCTGTGGATATAAAACTGTGATTGACTGGGAAAAGGTAGATGCAACGAGTGTTTCTGCAATAATAGAACTTAATGTTGTGCCAAAGGCGGATTTAGGTTTTGAAGAAGTAGCAGAAAAAGTAGCTTCTTACCCTGAGGTAGAGGCTGTATATCTTATGTCGGGCGGATACGACCTAAATGTTGTGGTAAAGGGTAAAAATTTACAAGAGGTATCGCGCTTTGTAGCGCGTGAGCTTGCAACCATTGATTCGGTTACTTCTACCGCAACACATTTTGTTATGCGCAGATATAAAGAGATGGACGTAAAGCTTATTGAAAGCGAAAAGGATGACAGGGGGACATATCTTTTATGATAGACTATTCAAAAATACTGTCTCGTACCGTGCAAGATATTAAGCCGTCGGGTATAAGAAAGTTTTTTGACATAGCCGCTACAATGGACGATGTTATATCTTTAGGTGTGGGTGAGCCCGATTTTCAAACACCGTGGTCGGTGCGAAAAGCAGGTATAACCTCACTTGAAAAAGGAAAAACTAAATATACCTCTAATTCCGGACTTGAGGCACTAAGACGAGAGATATCAAATTATATTAACCGTAAATGCGGTGTAAGCTATGAGCCAATTGGCGAAGTTTTAATTTCGGTAGGTGGCAGTGAGGCGATTGACGCAACCTTGCGCGCTATTATAGCACCTGGTGATGAGGTTATTATACCTCAACCGTCGTACGTTTGTTATGAGCCAATTACCCAGTTGTGTGGGGGCGTTCCGATAATAATTGAAACTCTTGCCGAAAACGATTTTAAAGTAACGCCAGAGCAACTAAAAAATGCTATAAGCGATAAAACAAAGGCTCTGATTTTGCCGTACCCATGTAACCCTACAGGTGCAATTATGGAAAAAGCAGACCTGGAAGATTTGGCCGAGGTTTTACGTGACACTAATATTCTTGTTATATCTGATGAAATTTATTCAGAACTTACTTTTTCTGAAAACCCACATATTTCGATAGCATCTATCGAAGGTATGCGTGAACGCACGGTTCTTATAAATGGTTTTTCAAAAGCGTTTTCTATGACAGGCTGGCGACTGGGATATGCTTGCGGACCAAAAGAAATAATATCGCAGCTTACAAAAATTCACCAGTTTGCAATAATGTGTGCTCCAACAACTGCGCAGTATGCCGCAATCGAGGCTATGAGAAACTGCGATGATGCCGTAAGTGAAATGAAGGCCGAATATAACCGTCGACGTAGACTTATAGTAGACGGATTCAACAAAGCAGGTCTTACCTGTCGTGAACCAAAGGGTGCTTTTTACGCTTTTCCTTGTATTAAAAGCACCGGTCTTTCTAGCGAAGAATTTTGCGAGCGTTTGCTTGAAGCAAAGCACGTGGCGGTAGTTCCGGGTACTGCGTTTGGCAAAGGCGGCGAAGGATTTGTCCGTGCATCGTATTGCTATAGCACAGAACATATTATTGAAGCATTACGCAGGATAGAAGAATTTGTAAAGGAGTTACAAAAATGAAAAAGGGATTAATCGCTATAATCGCGGTGATTGCCATCGTGGCAATTATTGCAATTTCTTTGGTGTCTTCATATAACGGGTTTGTAGATAAAGAAGAAGCGGTGAAAACAGCTCAGTCTACTATATCGGTTCAGCTTCAGCGCAGAGCGGATTTAATACCAAACTTTGTAAACACAGCAAAAGGCTACTCCGATTACGAGCAGTCAACCCTTGCTGCTGTAACCGAGGCTCGTTCTAAGGTGGCGTCGGCATCAGGCGCCGAAGAACAGGCAAATGCCAGCGCTCAGCTTGATAGCGCTATTGATATTTGGGTAAACGCTGTAACTGAGGCTTATCCTGAACTTAAAGCCGATAAACTTTATATCGATTTACAAACCGAACTTGCAGGCACCGAAAATCGAATTGCGGTAGCGCGCAAAGACTATAATGACGCGGCAAGCATTTACAACAAATCTGTTCGTCGTTTTCCAGGCAGTCTTTTGGCGGGTATCTTCGGTTTTGAACAGGTAGAATATTTTGAGGCGGACGAATCTGCTAATCAGGCGCCACAGGTAAACTTTGACTGATTATGAATAATAAAATTTTAAGGATAGCTGCAATTGTTTTGGTAATGGCTATTTCGCTTTCGCTAGTGTCTTGCGGCAAGCAAACGCGAGAGCAGTATCCCACACCGACCGATAAATTCTTTGTTAACGATTTTGCAGAGGTTATGACCGAAGCGGATAAAGATGCTGTTTATACAGCGGGTGCCGCATTGCAACAGGCAACCACTGCACAGGCGGTAGTTGTAACGGTCGATAGTCTTAATGGAGAACCAATAGAAGATTACGCATTACAGCTTGGTCGTGAGTGGGGCGTGGGCGATAAAGAAAAAAATAACGGTGTAGTTATTTTGTTATCGGAATCTGACCGTGAGGTTTATATTGCTGTAGGCTACGGTCTGGAAGGAGCTTTACCCGATAGTAAAACCGGTAGAATAATAGACACCTATGGCATTTCGTACTTTTCAAGTGATAAATTTTCGACAGGGCTTGTAAGTGTTTATAATGCCATTGCTAGTGAGATTTACATTGAATACGGCATAGCGCCGGCTGAAAATTATGTGCCGATTGATCAGTTGTCGTCTTCAAAAAGTGAATCTACAACTGCAGGTCAAGTAATAATTTCGTGGTTGGTGCTTATAGTTTTATTATCGATTTACGTATCGGCTTTTGGTCGTCGCGGTGGATTGTTCCTTTTTGGTGCACCACGTATATTTGGCGGCGGTAGTCACTTTAACGGTTCGGGCTTTGGTGGTTCGTCGGGAGGCTTTGGCGGCTTTAGTGGCGGCGGAGGTTCTTTTGGTGGCGGCGGAGCAGGACGCAAGTTTTAGTAGTAACATTCCCCTTGAAAGAGGGGAATTGTTAATGTTAAGAAAAATGAATCTAGGTGGAAAAATGTCAGAACAATTTAATAATAAAGATTACGGCGAATATTTTTCCGCCATTGAAAAAAGTCTTGATAAAAATTCTCAAGCAGTAAAAAAGCAAGATAAAAGCACGCATCAATCTCCCCGTCATAGAATTTTTGGTGGAGTTATAAAGCTGCGCCCATGGGTTTTTGCTGTAGCAATTTTAATGGTTGCGGTGATACTTTTAATAGTTGCCATACCTAAAAAATCAGACGCAGAAAACAATATATCTTCTGCTATAGAAAGTGCCGACGATTCGGTAAGCGGTGTCAAAGAGTCGAAAGAGGAAAAAATTAATTATTTTGCCGAATATACCGATTCGACATCTACAATATCGGATAAGATAGTGAGCCAAAATATTATAGTAATAAACTGTGATTCAAATACCGTTGTGGCAGCTCGCAATGCTACAGAAAGATGTTATCCGGCGTCTACTACAAAGATAATGACAATTCTTACAGCGGTAGACTATATAACCGATTACAACAAAACCTTTACTTTTAGTTACGAGGTAACTGATCCGTTTCATGAAGAAGGGGCGACTATAGCGGGCTATGCCAACAATGAAGCTGTAAATATGACAGACCTTATTTACGGAGCAATATTACCTTCTGGCGCAGATGCAACGGCGGGTCTTGCGATATCTATTGCCGGCAGTGAAGAAGAATTTGCAAAGCTAATGAACAAAAAGGCGGAGGAGTTAGGACTAAAAAATACGCATTTTACTAATGCTAGCGGGCTTTTTGACAAAAACCATTACACAACACCTGAGGATATGGCGGTAATTGTACGAGAGGCTATGAAAAACGAGTTGTGTCGAAAGGTTTTATCTACCTATCAATATACAACGGCTGCGACTTTGCAACATCCCGAGGGGATTCAATTAACAAGTACCCTGTTTAGCTATATGTATGGAACCGAACCGGAGGGATCGGACATTTTGGGTGGAAAAACAGGTTTTGTATCTGAATCGGGGTATTGTATAGCATCCTTTGGTAAAAGTGATGAAGGCACAGAATATATATGCGTAACACTTAAGGGTGCAGGTCTTTGGCCAACGGTTTACGATCAAATAAATCTGTATACGCAATATGCAAAATAATATCTTGCAAAACTGATGTAAAGATGTTATTATAAGTATGTATGTGAATCTTATAAAGTTTTTTGAGAAGAGGAACGAGATGGAAGAAAAAACTATAAATATAATGGATCTTGTGATGCTCGCATGGCGTAGAATATGGATACTTATTTTAGCCGCTGTGATTTGTGCAGTAGCAGTGTTCAGTTATTGTAAATTTCTTGTTACGCCGGCTTATAGTGCCACAGCATCAATAATTGCAACAAACGGTGCGGTAACTGTTTATAACGACAAGAGCACTGTTTCGGCAAGCGATCTTTCAGCTTCGCTATATTTGGCGGAAACAGTAATAGATATTTTAAAAACTCCTGATATTTATAAGGATGTTGCTGACCAGCTTGGCAAAGACTATAATTATCAGAATCTTATGGGTAGGGCTACTGTCGCACGAAGAGGCGAAGATACCCTATTTATAGATGTAACATTTTCAAGCACTGATCCAAAAGAGGCTATGCGTATAGCTAACAAGTTTGTAGAAATTTCGTGTGAATACATACCGGAATATATTCCGCATTCCAGAGCTAAGGTTGCATCTACTGCAATTAAAGCTTCAAAAACATATCCAAGGACCGTAATGTCTACCGGTGTTGCGGGTGTTGTAGGTGCGGTTGCGGCATATGTTGTATTGTTTATAATCGAGTCCACAAATCGCGCTATAAAGGGCGAAGAGGATTTTGCCAACAATTTCGATGTTCCGCTTTTAGGCGCTGTTCCTGATTTTGAAAATGTGGATTCAATTGCATATCGCAAAAAGAAAGGCAGAGGAGGTTACGGTAGTGGTTATTAAGAAAAAGAAAACCGACAACAAACCAACCGTTATGAACATAGCCGAAACTCGCCACGTTCCTTTTGCGGTAGTAGAGGCATATAAAACCATTCGTACAAACCTTACGTTTTTGCTAGCATCAAGTGAATCTAAGGTTTTTGGTATCACAAGCCCAGAAGCAGGTGAAGGTAAGTCTACAACATCGATTAATATGGCAATTGCTTTTTCACAGCTCGGCGACAAGGTTTTGCTTATCGATGCCGATATGCGTAAGAGTTCTGTCCATAAGAAATTAAAGATTGAAAATACTGCAGGCTTATCAAATATTCTTGCAGGCTTCAACAAATATTCAGAGGTTATTAATCATATTAGTGATACATTTGATGTGATTACAGCAGGTCAAGTACCTCCAAACCCATCAGAGCTTTTGGGTTCGGCAAGATTTAAAGAATTGGTAGATACCGTTGGTAAAGAATATAGTTATGTAATTATCGATACACCACCTGTTGATGTTGTAACCGATGCATTGGTTATTGCTCCTCAAACGGCAGGTCTTGTGTTGGTTGTAAAGGATCAGGTAACACCAACCGATTCTATACAAAGAGCTATTGAGTCTGCCAAGTTTGCAAACATCAATATACTTGGTGCAATTATGAATGCCGCAAATCCAAAATCCGGCGGTTATGGTTACCGTAAATACGGATATCGTAAGTATGGCTATTATCGCAAGTACGGCTATGCTAAATATGGCTATGGTTACGGTAGTGCGCCAACACTTCAAAAGCCGGAAGAAAGCACCGAGCAACCACAGTAATTTTAAAATCGGGAGAACCTTGGCGTTTTCCCGATTTTTTGTAAAGAAGGTAAATTATGACTTATCTTGACATACACTCTCACATTCTTCCAGACATTGACGATGGCGCCAGAGATTTGGAAATGTCGATAACACTATTGCAAATGCTTAAAGACCAAGGTGTGACT
The DNA here is from genome assembly GCA_015066515.1 of Oscillospiraceae bacterium. Lineage (GTDB taxonomy): Bacteria > Bacillota > Clostridia > Oscillospirales > Acutalibacteraceae > UBA737. The sequence goes on from SVOH01000001.1 coordinate 207,428, forward strand.
CACGTTATTGCAACGCCGCATTTTTATCCCGATAGCGACAATGCCGAAGAATATGCAGAGACCACACAAAAAGCGTATATAGAGTTGACAGAAGAGATAAAGCATCGCGATTTGCCAAAGATTTTTCTTGGCTGCGAGCTTCGATATTTTAACGGTATGGGGAAAAGCAGTGCTATAAAGCAATTTGTAATAAGCGGTACAAAATATCTGCTTTTGGAGCTGCCCTACGGTGCACCTGTTACAAAAACCGTTTTGCAGGATATAATAGATATAAGCGAGCGACAAGGACTAGTACCTATACTTGCCCACATTGAACGATACAGTAGGGTATCCGGCTTTAAAAAATTATTAAAGCTTATATCCGATGGTGTGGCCATAGCGCACATTAATGCGGGGGCTTTGGTTGCGAAAGAAAGCGTGCGTATTAGCGAAAAGCTAATAAAGGGTGGGTATATATCTTATCTTGCAAGCGATACACATTCGCCAAACAGTCGACCGCCACAAATTGATAAGGCGCTGTCAGTAATAACCGAACGTCTTGGTAAATCTGTTGCCAATCGATTAATCATTAAATCTAACCGTTTGTTAGAAGAAATTGAGGCTGTTAATGAATAGCAAAAGCTTAAAAATAAATACGCAAGGCGATTTGGTGTATATTACATTTCCGCGACTTGAAGCGTGCGGCGCAGTGAGGCACATATTTTCAACACGCCTCGGCGGTGTAAGTGACGGGCAGTATAGCACTATGAACACAAGCTTTTCGAGTGGTGATGAATTCACAAATGTAGAGGAAAACTACCGCCGACTTTGCGGTGCTGTGGGTATAGATGTAAAAAACCTTGTGCTAAGCCGACAAACTCATACCAATAATGTTCGCATAGTTGCAAAATCCGACTGTGGCACAGGCTATACACGCCCAAGCTTTCAAGATGTTGACGGACTTATTACAAACGAATCGGGTGTAGCACTCGTAACGCAGTATGCCGATTGCACGCCACTATTGTTTTGTGACCCCGTAAAGCATGTCTGTGCAACATCTCACGCAGGATGGCGTGGTACGGTTAGCGGCATTGGCAGAGTAACTGTAGAAAAAATGATAAATGAATTTGGTTGCGATCCTTCAAATATTATAGCGGCAATAGGGCCTTGCATATGTCAAAACTGCTACGAGGTTGATACTCCCGTGTTAGATGCCTTTGCTGAAAGCGGAATTGATATAACGGGTGTGTTTTGTGAAGGTCGAGATGAAAATCACTTTATGCTTAATTTGGTCGAGGCAAATAAAAACATTTTATTATCAGCAGGAATAAAAGAAGAAAATATAGATGTAAGCGATATTTGTACCTGCTGTAATGCGGGCGAATTACATTCTCATAGGGCAACAGGCGGCAAACGGGGAAACCTTGCCGCAATAATAGAACTTATTTAAGGGGAAATAAAAAATGAAGTTAAATTATAAGCGTACCATACTTATAGGTTTTGCGTTTATGTCCATATTGGCATTTTGGGAGTTATATGACCAAATCATACCGTATATTCTTGAGTTTAAGTTTGGATTTTCAACAAAGGTTACTAATGATATTATGTCAGTTGATAATATATTGGCATTGTTTATGTTGCCGCTTTTTGGCAAACTTTCAGATAAAACAAATACTCGACTGGGCAAGCGCACCCCGTATGTTCTTTATGGAACTATAGGTGCGGTTGCGCTTATGTGCACCTTAGCAATATTTGAAAAACAACATAATAGAATAGGGTTTATAGCGATTCTTATGGCACTGCTTGTGGTTATGGCGACCTACCGTTCGCCTGCCGTGGCGTATATGCCCGACGTTACCGAAAAGCCGCTTCGCAGCAAGGGTAACGCGATTATAAATCTCGTAGGTTATATCGGCGGAATTTTTGCAACTGTTGTTATGATGATAATGACACCAAGTGAAATAAACGACGAGGGCAAGAAAGTGTTTGCTGCTGACCAAAGTTTTTCACCTATATTTTTCATAGTTGCCGCATTTATGTTAGTATCTGTTTTAATTATGGTATTTTTTGTTAAAGAAAACAAGGTGCTTGCCGAAACAAATATAAAGGAAGAAGAAACGGCGGATGTCGTTGAAAAGAAAAAACTTTCAAAACCCGTTGCAAGAAGTTTGGTTCTAATATTGTTGTCGGTATTTTTATGGTATATGTCATATAATGGTGTAACCACGCTGTTTTCAAGATATTGTGAACAGGTATGGGATGTCCACCCGGGCGTATCGTCGGGCTACAAAATGGTGGCTATGATTACTGCTATTGCCGCTTTTGTTCCGCTTGGTTTTATATCGAGCAAACTTGGAAGAAAAAAAGCGGTTCTTATGGGAATTGTTCTTATGACGATATGTTATACAACGGCAATATTCATTCAAAAACAAACACCATTAATGTATGTGATTTTTGCGGTCGTGGGTATCGGTTGGGCTGCTATAAATGTAAACTCATTCCCAATGGTTGTTGAAATGTGCACAGGTTCAGATGTTGGTAAATACACAGGCTATTACTATACATTCTCTATGGCAGCGCAAATTGCGACCCCTATGCTTTCGGGACGATTGATAGAAAATCTCCCCCAAATAGGCTACAACATTTTATTCCCCTACGCAGTGTTCTTCTCTGTAGCATCATTTATAACAATGTGCTTTGTGCGCCACGGTGACTCAAAACCCGAGGCAAAGTCAGCCATCGAAGAGCAATTTGCGGCTGATAACTAATTGTAAAAAGGAAAATCAAAATGCAATTCAGTGGATTTCAAAAACTAACGCTACTCGATTACCCCGAAAAAACTGCATGCACCCTGTTTACTGCAGGGTGCAATTTTCGCTGTCCGTTTTGTCATAACGCAGCGCTTGTGACACATATTGATAATTCAAACTATTTTACCGAAGAATATGTTTTGGACTATCTAAAAAAACGTAGTGGTATTCTTGACGGTATTTGTATCACAGGCGGCGAGCCTTTAATGCATAAGGATTTGCCCGAATTTATTAAAAAGGTAAAAGAGTTAGGGTATCTTGTAAAGCTTGACACCAACGGTTCGTACCCCGAACGACTTGAGAATCTTATAGACAGCGGTCTTATAGACTACGTTGCAATGGATATAAAAAACTCAAAAGAAAAATATCTGCTTACCGCCGAGTGCAGCGAAGAGGATTTACGTAACGTAGAAAAAAGCGTTGAGATTTTAAAACAGGGTAAAATAGATTACGAATTCAGAACTACCGTAGTAAAAGAATATCACACGGCCGAAGATATAAAAAAAATAGCCGAGTGGATAAAGGGCGCCGATAAGTACTTTTTGCAAAACTTTATTGATTCGGGAGATATTATTAAAAATAATTTGTCGGCACATTCTCGCGAAACCCTAGAAGTTATGCGGCTTTGTGCACAAGATATAATACCAAAAGTGGAAATTAGAGGAATTTAAACACAATATATTGTGTTTTTGCTATTGACAAAGCGTTTGCTATCATATATAATGTATCTTGCTCACCCAAAAAAGAGGGAAAACTTGAAAAGAAGGGGATTAAGATATGTATAATGTAGTAAAACGTGATGGAAAACTTGTAAATTTTGACATACAAAAGATTAGTGACGCCATCAAACAGGCATTTGATGCTTGCCAAAAAGCATACAATCAAGATGTAATTGACTTTTTAGCGCTTAAAGTTACTGCTGATTTTACCGATAAGATTGAGGACGGCAAAATCACCGTTGAAAATATTCAGGACAGCGTTGAGTCTGTTCTTATTAAAGCGGGTTATGATGACGTTGCAAAGGCATACATCATTTACCGCCGTCAGCGTGAAAAGGTTCGTAACATAAACGCTACAATGGTTGACTATAAGGCTATTATAGACAACTATCTTAATATTGCCGACTGGCGAGTAAAAGAAAATTCTACCGTTACATATTCTGTTGGTGGTCTTATTCTTTCAAACTCAGGTGCAGTTACGGCTAACTATTGGCTTTCTGAAATCTATGATGATGAAATTGGCAATGCTCACCGCAATGCCGACATTCACATCCACGACCTTTCTATGCTTACAGGCTACTGTGCAGGTTGGTCACTTAAACAGCTTATTCAAGAGGGTCTTGGTGGCGTTCCGGGTAAGATTACCTCTGCTCCTGCAAGCCACCTTTCTACCCTTTGTAACCAAATGGTAAACTTCCTTGGTATTATGCAAAACGAATGGGCTGGCGCACAGGCGTTCTCATCGTTTGATACTTACCTTGCTCCTTTTGCAAAGGTTGATAACCTCAGCTACAAAGAGGTTAAGCAGTGCATACAAAGCTTTATTTACGGTGTAAATACTCCATCTCGTTGGGGTACACAGTCACCGTTTACCAATATTACACTTGACTGGACAGTTCCAAATGACCTCGCCGAGCTTAACTGTATTGTTGGCGGCAAGGAAATGGACTTTAAGTACAAGGATTGTAAAAAAGAAATGGATATGATAAACAAAGCGTTTATCGAAATTATGATCGAAGGCGATGCTAACGGTCGTGGCTTCCAGTATCCGATTCCTACCTATTCAATCACACGTGATTTTGACTGGTCCGAGACCGAGAACAACAAGCTTCTCTTTGAAATGACCGCAAAATACGGCACTCCTTATTTCTCTAACTATATCAACAGTGATATGGAGCCCAGTGACGTTCGTTCAATGTGCTGCAGACTTCGTCTTGACCTTCGTGAGCTTCGTAAAAAGTCAGGCGGCTTCTTTGGTAGCGGCGAATCGACCGGTTCTGTAGGCGTTGTTACAATCAATATGCCACGTATCGCTTATCTTGCAAAGGACGAGGCTGATTTCTACGCTCGTCTTGACAAGATGATGGACATTTCTGCACGCTCACTCCACGTTAAGCGTACAGTTATTACAAAGCTTCTCGAAGCAGGTCTTTACCCATATACCAAGAGATACTTGGGCACATTTAACAACCACTTCTCAACCATCGGTCTTGTTGGTATGAACGAGGTTGGTCTTAATGCTAAGTGGCTTGGTGTTGACCTTACACACGAAAAGACTCAGCAATTTACAAAAGATGTTCTCAACCATATGCGCGAGCGTCTTTCTGACTACCAAGAACAGTATGGCGACCTCTATAACCTAGAGGCTACTCCTGCCGAGTCAACCGCTTTCCGTCTTGCAAAGCATGACCTTAAGCACTATCCAAACATTATTACTGCAGGTCGCGGACCGGACGAGACACCTTACTACACCAACTCTTCACACCTGCCTGTTGGTTATACCGAGGATATCTTCACAGCTCTCGACGTTCAGGACGAGCTTCAAACACTTTATACATCGGGTACAGTGTTCCACGCATTCTTGGGTGAAAAGCTTCCCGATTGGAAGGCAGCCGCAAACTTGGTAAGAAAGATTGCCGAAAACTATCGTTTGCCTTACTACACAATGTCACCGACATATTCTGTATGTAAAAATCACGGTTATATATCTGGTGAAGAATACACCTGTCCCGACTGTGGCGAACGCACCGAGGTTTACAGCCGTATTACAGGCTACTATCGTCCTGTTCAAAACTGGAACGACGGTAAGTCACAGGAATTCAAAGACCGTAAGGTTTATGATATTGAAAATTCCAAGCTTACACACGACGGTGTAAAAGAGGCTTGCGCTTGTGAAGAAAGTGAAGACGCTATACTTGCTGACGGTAACTATCTTTTCACAACGGCAACCTGCCCTAACTGCAAAATAGCAGTAGCCTTGCTTGATAAAGCTGGCGTTATCTTTAACAAGCTTCTTGCTAACGAAAACGTAGAGGCAGTAAATGCACTCGGCATTAAGCAAGCACCTACACTTGTTGTTGTAGAAAACGGAAACGCTACAAAATATACAGGCGTATCTGATATAAAAAAATACTTAAACGCTTAAAATTTAAAAATGGCTGTCCCAATATTTGTGGATCAAAGCCTTCCCCTTGAGGGGAAGGGGGAGCGCAAAAGCGGTGGATGAGGTGTAGCTGTGATTGGTTACACCTCATCAGTCACCTAACGGTGACAGCTTCTCCTCAAGGAGAAGCCTATGTTTGACACAAGTTTTGAGTGATGGTCGTTTTATTTTATGGAGAAAATTATGTATGACATTATAGTTATAGGCGGAGGCCCTGCGGGTCTTACTGCGGCGGTTTATGCCCGTCGCGCAAATAAAAGCGTGCTCGTTATAGAAAAGGGATCTTTTGGCGGTCAAATTACCTTTTCGCCAAAGGTTGAAAATATACCAGGCTTTAGTGAAGTTACGGGCAACGAATTTGCCGAAAAATTGGTTGAACAGGCACTCGGCCTTGATGCCGAGGTTGAATGTGCCGAAGTCTTAGAAATTAAGCTGGGCGACGTAAAAACCGTTGTTACCGACAGCGGCAACTTTGAAGCAAAAACCGTAATTATTGCCACAGGTGCCAAGCACCGAATGTTAGGTCTACCGCGCGAAGAAGAATTTGTAGGCGAGGGTATATCATTTTGCGCAGTATGTGACGGCGCATTTTACGCAGGTCGTGACGTAGCGGTAATTGGTGGCGGTAATTCCGCTTTGCAAGAGGCGATTTTGCTAGCTGACCTTGCAAACAAGGTTTACGTTGTGCAAAATCTTGACTTTTTAACCGGTGAACAAAAGCTGCAAGAAAAGCTAAGTGCAAAAGAAAACGTAGAGATTATTTTAGGTCATACCGTAAAAGGCATTATTGGTGACACCACACTTACAGGCATTACCATTGCCGACAGTAACGATAACGAAAAGCAGCTCGATATAGACGGTATGTTTGTGGCAATTGGTCTTATTCCACAAAACGAGGCGTTTGAGGGCATTATAAATCTTGATGAATGCGGTTACGTAACATCAGACGAAAACTGTCTTACCAATGCCGACGGTATTTTTGTTGCAGGCGATTGCCGCAGTAAAAAAATCCGCCAGGTAGCAACAGCCGCCGCCGATGGTGCCGTTGCCGCCCTTGCCGCGTGCGACTATCTTGATAAATAAAATTAACTCCCGACTTGAATTTCCAAGTCGGGAGTTTTGTTATCTTTTTGGATACGGTAAATCGGGCAAGCCTAAAATATAATCTGCAGAAACATTGAAAAATTTACAATAAGAAACTAAATCATCATCTTGTAAATGCGCTTCACCCGTTTCAAGTCTTGAAATTGCTCTTTGACTCTTATTGAGTCGCTTGCCAAGTTCTGTTTGATTTAACTTTTCGGGATGTTCTTCTCTTAATGCTTTAAGTCTTTCGGGAATTGTCATATTTATCACCAATATTATTTTAGCAAGACGAAAAACGACTATTGACTTTTAGACGAACTTCGGCTACTATAATATTGGTCGCCAAACTCAATTGTGCAAGATGTGTTATTTATAACAAAAAAGCCTCCCTTGCCTAAAGGGAGGGGGACCACCATAGGTGGTGGGATAATGTAAATGAAAATTACTATCTTTTCGGATACGGTAAATCGGGCAAACCTAAAATATAATCTGCAGAAACATTATAATAAATGCTTAACTGCTTTACTATATGGCTGGGTATTTCGGTTTCGCCACGTTCCCATCGTTGATAGGTTGTCGTATAAACATTTAATATTTTCGCAATTTCGGCTTGTGTCAAGTCTTTATCTTCTCTTAAATCTCTAACTCTTTGATAAATATATTCCATAGTAACACCTCAAGTGTTACTATAACTCAAAACACAAAAATGTGTTGACAATAACACAACTTTGTGTTATTGTACATATGGTCGCCAAACCCAAACAAAACACTATTGTGACATATGTTGCGGCACAGCACTACACAAGCAAAAACCACTTTGTCGAATGACAAAGTGGTTTTTGTATTAAGTAGTAATTTTTAATTTAGATCTTTTCAGCAACTTCAAAAACTTCTGCAGGAAGCTCTAATTCGTCGCAGGAAATGGTGAATACAAATTCAACGTCCTCGATTTTTGCAAGTCTCTTTAAGAATGCTGCAAGCTCGCCATAGTCACGTGAGCCAATACGCAATGTAGCATCGCCAAAGATGTGGGTTATGTCATTGTTGCCTGCTTTTACGCCTGCAAGAAGACCATAGTATTCATCATAACCACAAATTGAGAAATCGTCGGCATAGATAAGACGGGCTTTATGGCTAACGGAAAATGTAAGTGTGCCACCCTTTTCAATACATACAACGTTGCCAAGGCTGGTTTCTGCAGCGCTGTTGACAAGCTCTACTAAACGCTTGGTTTTGCCTGCACCTTTTTTTCCGATAATAAGTTTAATCATAATAAACAACTCCTTTATATTTGCCGTGCGAGCACGGTTATTTTACTTTTTTAAAATTTATTTTGAAAGTCTTGCCTCAAGCTCGGCCTTCATATCCTCATATCCCGGTTTGCCAAGAAGGGCAAACATATTCTTTTTATAGCTTTCTACACCCGGTTGGTCAAATGGATTTACACCAAGCATATATCCCGATATAGCGCAAGCCTTTTCAAAGAAGTAGATAAGTCGACCGAGATTATCCTCATCGGCTTTATCGACCGATATTACAAGATTTGGAACACCGCCGTCGGTGTGGGCAAGCACGGTACCTTCAAATGCCTTTTGGTTAACGTATGACATTGTTTTACCTGCAAGGAAGTTAAGACCGTCGCCATCGTTGTCCTCTTTTTCTATTACAACGTCGCTGCCGTTATCGTTGATTGTTACAACCGTTTCAAACATTATACGCGCGCCGTCTTGTACGAACTGTCCCATTGAGTGAAGGTCAGTAGAGAAGGTAACAGAAGCGGGGAACAGACCCTTGTTGTCCTTGCCCTCGCTTTCGCCAAACAATTGCTTAAACCACTCAGCCATCATTGTAAAGCGTGGCTCGTAAGAAACAAGCATCTCAACCGATTTGCCTTTGCGATAAAACGCATTACGTAAAGCTGCGTATTGATAACAAGAATTTTCGTCGATGTTTTCTTTATTGTAATCTTTAGCCGCAGCCTGAGCGCCTGCCATAAGTGCGTCAATATCACAGCCTGCTGCGGCAATTGGTAAAAGACCAACCGCAGTAAGAACCGAAAATCTTCCGCCTACGTCATCGGGTACTACAAAGCACTCATAACCCTTTTCGTCTGCGAGAGCTTTAAGTGTGCCGCGGGCTTTGTCGGTAGTGCAGTAAATGCGTTTAGCCGCCTCTTCCTCGCCGTAGCGTTCTTCAAGCAGTTTGCGGAATACACGGAAAGCAACTGCAGGCTCGGTAGTGGTGCCTGATTTTGAAATAATGTTTACCGACACACGCTTGCCTTCACAAATTTTTAATAAATCTGCAAGATTAGAGCCACTAATGCTGTTGCCCGAGAAATATATTTCGGGAACACCGTCACGTACAGTGTTATAATAAGGGCCTTTTAAAAACTCTATAGCTGCTCGAGCGCCAAGATACGAACCACCGATACCAATAACTATTAAAACGTCTGTGTCAGACTGTATCTTCTTGGCGGCGGCTTTAATACGAGAAAATTCATTTTTGTCGAAGTTAAACGGTAAGTCAACCCAGCCTAAAAAGTCATTACCCAAACCACTTTTTTCATTTACGGTTTTATGGGCGTCAGCTACCTGACCGATAAGACCCTTTATGTCATTTTCGCGTATAAAATCTTTTGCATACGCGCTACTAAAATTAATAGACATAAAATCAATCCTTTGCTTTTTTTAAGACAGGATATAAAAATCCATCTTGTTTAATTTATTCTACATTATTTTTTACCGATTTGCAAGCATATTACACAAAATTTCACAAAAAATTATAATTTCATTTTAGTAATCCGTCCAATATCCACAAAAAAGCGGTCAAAAAATTCATCTTGTCTATATTCTCGGTGCAAATTATATTAATACTGCCGATTTGTTGACCGTTTAAATAAAAATCAACTGTTCCCACCGAGTCGCCTTTTTTAATGGGAGCAATAATTTCTTTAGGTAAGTTTATTTGCTGGGTTACTGCGGCAGTATCGCTTTTTTTGAGCAGTGCGCCAAAATTGTCTGGTACTTCAATTTTGACCGTTTTTTGAACGCCGTTTTTAATATTTATAATGTTGGTGTCCAGTGTTGGCGCAATAGAGGTGTATTCGTAATTGGCAAATCCGTAGTCGAGAAGTTTTTTTGCGCCGTTGAAGCGCTCTTGTGAAGTATCTCCCGACATAATAACCGCAACAAGCTCAAGTCCGTTACGTTCCGCCGTAGCCGAAAGACAATATCCTGCGCCTGAGGTGGTCCCCGTTTTAAGACCGGTAGTACCTTCGTAGAAGCGGACCAATTTATTGGTATTGACTAGCTCGCTCTCGCCGTCACGCAGAGTGTCCATCCAGACGGTAGAATAATTTTTTATAAGGTCGTGTTTGATAAGCTCACGCGACATAACGGCAATGTCGTGAGCGCTTGACAAATGTCCCTCTGCATCAAGTCCCGTAGCATTTATAAAATGAGTATTAGTCATTCCAAGTTCTTTAGCGCGGGCGTTCATCATAGCAACAAAGCCCTCTTCACTACCCGCAATGGTTTCGCCAAGTGCTACTGTGGCATCGTTGGCCGAGGCGATAACAGTGGCTTTTAACAAATCGTCTACCGTCATAGCTTCTCCGGGTTCTAACCAAATTTGTGATCCGCCCATACTGCAAGCATGTTCACTTGCTGTTACAACATCATCAAGCGATAACTTACTGCTATCAATAGCTTCTATAATGAGCAACAGTGACATAATCTTTGTAATAGATGCCGGAGGTAATTTTTCGTCGGAGTTGTGTTCGTATAAAATTTTGCCTGTATTTACTTCAAGCAGTATCGCGGATTTTGCTTTTATATCAAGCTGAGTGCCAATTGGTGCGACGGTAACAACCGAATCAATCGGAGTTTCCAAATCGGATATATCACTTTCGCTTGATATAGTAACTGCACCCGCTGGGTATTGACAGCATAGAGTAAAGCATAGTAAAAAAACAACTAATTTTTTAAAAAATTTCATTATTATTCCCCCCACAAAGATAAATATGAATAAATATTGTTAAAAATAATAAAAAACTAAAAAAAAGTGTTGAATTTTTATGCTATTTATATTAGAATGTATATGTAATAGTGTCTAACAGTGTGTGCTCACACTGAGAAAGGAATGTTTTTATGCAAAAAATACTTAAAAACTGTAAGCAAATTTTTGCGTTTGTAATGGCGGTTGCCGTTATAGCGGTATCGCTCGTTACAGGTGTTGCTATCGACGCTGAAGCTTGCGATGTTACCAAAATAGATTATTGGGATGGTACTGCTGCTACAAGCTTTGCTAGCGGTTCGGGTACTGCAGAGGATCCATACATAATTGAAACCGCTGAGCAATTGGCATATTGCTGCTTGAAGCAAAATCCTAATACTTCAAGCAATATGTATTACAAGGTTTCTGATAACGTAAAAACCTTTATTATGCAGCCCGAAAGCATAGTTGACCTTGATACTCTTATGTCACTTGCAGATCCGGATGCAGTAAAGGCTTACTTTGACGGTCTTGAAGGCAAGCTTAACTGGATTAGCCAATTTAACCGCCAAAGCTTTAACGGTAACTTCGATGGTAACGGTGCTACTGTTTATGGTCTTTATGCTACGAGCGAAGACACTCAAGCAGAAGATGTTGGTCTTTTTCCACAGTATGACGGCGGTGTGGCAATTGGTAGCAGACGCTATACGAACACCTGCAAAAACATTGCGGTGAAAAATTCATATTATTATTCAAAGCGTCGTTTAGGCGGTATAGTTGGTGCATCTTACCTTACCGGTTATGGCGCTAAGTTTGATGGTAAGGTTACTATAGATTCTTGCGCTGTTGTAAACTGCTATATGGAAGCTATTGGTAATTGGTCGTTTTTTGGTGAACAGGGCGTTATTGCTTGTGGCGGTGCAAAGGATGTTATTGTACTAGATAACATTTTGGTAAAAGATGTTTATGCTTATAACACCGAAAGAAGTGCCAATATCAATATAGTTGGCGGTAGCAGTGATGTTAAGAAAAGTGGTAAGTATCAAGCTACTGTAAGCAATTCCATATTCCTTGGTACAGCACCTTATGGTATTGATTTTTATAATGATAAGGTTCATCAGCCATATACTTATACAAACGTTGTAACCGATTTTCCATCCGGTGTAGTAGATTTGGCTACGCCTACATGGGATAGCGAAACAGTTCAATTGGATTATACCGATTTAATTTTCTCTGTAACAGAAAATGGTGTCGCATTTAAAGCGGCAGCAAATATGCTAGATTGGAAAAACACTTGGTTTATGACCGAAAACGGTCCTGAGCTTCGTGTGTTCCACTCAAATGTTGAACTTGTTACTACACACACAACACATTTGTGGAAATGTGATTGTTGTGGTCTTGAATCTGCAGGTGGTGTAACCGAGCATAACTTTGTGCTTGTAGGTACCGAGGTTAAGGGCGACGGTACTGATGTTTACGTATGTTCAGAATGTGACTATGCATGTCAGCATAATGAGCAAACCGAACAGGCTTATGATCCCGGCGACTGTGTAACCCCATCCGGATATTATTCAAGATGTAAATTCTGTGATTGGTATATTGTAACCGATGTTGGCGGTGTTACAGGACACAAGCTTACTTACGTGGAAGCAGATCCCGGCCATTGTGAATTAAATGGTCACAAGGAATACTGGTACTGTGAGGTATGCGATAAAAAGTTTACTTCTGATTATGCAATGGCACCTATGAACTCAGCTGTAAGCGATGAATGGCTAGATACAGGCCTTGGTGCTCACATTAAGGACACAGATGATGATGGTGTTATTATATTCTACGACAAGTATGGTCACTGGTATAGGTGCGCTGTAAACGGAGGTCGTCTTGACGCTGACAGCAATGCGATTGCAGATGACGAGGTTATAAAACATAAATTTAAAAATTCTGTATGTGCTGACTGTGGTTACAAATGTACTCAGCACGAATATGTTCAAACAGATGAAATAAGTGTTATGCACTCATGCACTACCGATGAACAAACAGTTCTCAAGTGTCAAATTTGCGGACACAAGACAGTTGGCATAACAAAGAAGGCATCACATACTATTGTGAAGGTAGCAGAAGCTAAGCCTACCGACAGAATAGAAGGAACAAAAGAACACCACAAGTGTGAAGTATGTAAAGAAATTTACAGCGATGCAGAAGGCAAAACAAAGGTAACATCTGCATCATTGGTTATTCCAAAGGTATTACCTGAAGAATATCGCAATATGGTAAATGGCGATACAGGCAACAAGAGCCCGTCCACAGGCGACAATCTTGCATCAGTATTTTCTATGGCAATACTTGCAGGCGCTGTGCTTGTAGTTGCACGTAAGAAATAATAAAAAAATAAAAGCACTCATCTTTGTGATGAGTGCTTTTTGTTATAAAGATTAAAGATTAAAAGCGTAACCTGCTATAATTCCTAATACAGCCGCGATGCAAATGATTAGCACGGGCTGTATTTTTTTGCGTTTGTTGAAAACAAGAAATGCACACAAGGCAAAAATAACAGCAGAAATATATAATTCAGGATTTTTAAAGATTGTAATATGAAGGCCGTTTGGAATAAAAACCGTAATTGCCATAGAAATAACAGCCGAGGCAATAAGTCCAATTGCTGTAGGCTTCAAGCCTGTCATAAGTCCCTTTACCGTGTGGCTGGTTTTAAATTGCTGATAAAAACGAGCCACAAGCAATATTACTATAAACGATGGAAGTACAACTCCTAATGTTGCACAAGCGGCACCAAGCACGCCGCCCTGAGAGGCACCTACATAGGTTGCCATATTTATAGCAAAGGGACCTGGGGTAGATTCGCTGAGCGCCACAAAATCAATGATTTGGTCGGCATTTAACCAGCCATTGTTCAAAACCTGCTCTTGCGCTATTCTAAGCATTGCAAGACCGCCGCCAAAGGTAAAGGCGCCTATTTTAAAGAAGGTCCAAAAAAGTTTTAAAAATATCATTTTTTAAGCCCCCTACGCAAAATAGAATAGGTGATAAGTCCGAAAACAGCGGAGGCTATAATTATATAAAATGTATTAATAGGTATAAACCTTGTAACTACAACCGAGGTAATAATCGAAAAAGCAATAACCGTGTACGAAACCCAGTTTTTTTCGCATTTTTTGTACATAGATATAAGCGCTTTAATAACCAAAGCTAACACGCAAGCACGTATTCCCATAAAGGCGTACTGTACGGGCTTTAGATCTTGGAACCTATCCAAAACAAAAAATATAACAAGCATTATTAAAAACGATGGAATTACAACACCTAGTGTTGCGGCAATTGAACCTAAAACACCACAAATACGAAAACCTATAAATGTGGCAGAATTTACTGCAATAGGGCCGGGCGTTGATTCGGCAATTGCTACAACATCTAAAACATCTTCTTCTGTTATCCATTTGTGATTTTCTGTAACTTCGTGTTGTATAAGCGGAATCATGGCATATCCGCCGCCGAAAGTAAACGCACCAATTTTGAAAAATGTAATAAAAAGCTGCCAGAGTTTTTTAAGATTGCTCATATTTTATTCCTCGTCCTTGCCACAACAACGCTTGTATTTTTTACCACTGCCGCAAGGACAAAGTGCGTTTTTGCTTACTATGCCTTTTCCTTTAACGGTTAAAGGCTTATTGTCGCTCGTGCTTTCCTCGGCAACCTTTTCACGCTTTACCTCTTCGTTTTTGCGAACACGAACCGATAACGCAAGCTTTGCCGTCTGTTCACGAATAGAATCTGTCATGGCCGAGAACATATCATAGCTTTCGTTACGATATTCTACCACAGGGTTGTGTTGGCCGTAGCCGCGTAGTCCGATACCCTGACGCAACTGGTCCATAGCATCGATGTGATCCATCCAGTTTGAGTCAACCGAGCGTAAAAGCACCACGCGTTCAATCTCGCGCATAATACTATCGCCAAATTCTGCCTCGCGGGATTCATATTTTTGATGTGCCTTGTCTTTAAGCATATTTGCAATCTCTTGCGCCTCGGTTTCCCAAAGCTTTTCGGTGGTGAACTGTAGGTCGTCGCTGTCTATTACCCAGCCGTTAAAATGCTCACGCAAGCCCTTGAAATCCCACTCGTCACCGCTTAGGTATATTCCGGTATACACATCTATTGTGTCGTCGATCATTTTAAGAACGGTATCCTTAATATTTTCGCCGTCAAGCACACGATTTCGCTGTTGGTAGATAAGCTCACGCTGCTTATTCATTACGTCGTCATATTCAAGCACACTCTTACGTGAAGCAAAGTTCATACCCTCTTTACGCTTTTGCGCGCCCTCTATGGTTTTTGAAAGCATACCGCTTTCGAGCGGCATATTTTCATCAATATTCATAGTTCCCATTAAAGCGGCAATTCGCTCACCGCCATAAAGACGCATAAGATCGTCCTCGAGAGAAATATAAAACTTGGTGTTACCGGGATCACCCTGACGACCTGCACGACCGCGAAGCTGATTGTCGATTCGGCGTGAGTCGTGGCGCTCGGTACCTATAATGCAAAGACCACCGCTTTGACGTACGGTTTCTGCAAAGGGGGCAATTTCTGCTTTAAAGTTATTGTAATATTCTTTATATTTGTCGCGAGCAGCAATAATATCGGGATTATCTGTTTCGCCAAAGCCCGTTGCCTCAAGAATTAATTCGTCACTTAGTCCATCGTGGCGAAGGGCTGATTTTGCCATATATTCAGCATTACCGCCAAGCATAATATCGGTACCACGACCCGCCATATTAGTAGCAATGGTAACAGCACCCGGAACACCTGCCTGCGCAATAATTTCAGCCTCTTTTTCGTGATGCTTAGCATTAAGCACGTTATGTTTAATGCCACGTCTTTTAAGCATTGAGGAAAGAAGTTCTGATTTTTCAATAGTAACGGTACCAACAAGAACAGGCTGATTTTTTGCGTTGCACGCTACAATATGGTCGATAACCGCGTTGAATTTTGCCTTTTCGGTTTTATATACGGCATCATTTTCATCGATACGTGCAATAGGCCTGTTGGTAGGTATTTCGATAACGTCGAGTTTGTAAATTTCTTGAAACTCGGTTTCTTCGGTCATTGCGGTACCTGTCATACCTGAAAGCTTGTTATAAAGACGGAAGAAATTTTGGAAGGTAATAGTGGCAAGTGTTTTTGATTCTCGTTCTACCTTTACGCCTTCTTTGGCTTCGATTGCTTGATGAAGGCCCTCGTTATAACGTCTACCGTACATAAGACGACCTGTAAATTCATCAACTATAATTACCTCGCCATCTTTTACAACATAGTCAACGTCACGCTTCATAACACCGTGCGCACGTATGGCCTGATTTATGTGGTGCGCAATTTCAATGTTTTCACTGTCGTTAAGATTTTCTATTTGGAAATAGGCTTCGGCTTTTTTAACACCGTCGGGTGTAAGGATTGCAGTGTTGGCCTTTTCGTCTACAACATAATCGCCGTCGTAGGCCGCATCCTCGTCGCTTGCTTTATCATCCATTTCCTTAACCTTTACCATTTTAAGCGATTTTGCAAATGCATTTGCTTTAACGTAAAGGTCGGTAGATTCACTGCCTTGACCTGAAATAATAAGTGGCGTACGTGCCTCGTCTATAAGTATAGAGTCAACCTCGTCAACTATGGCAAAATTGTGTTCTCGTTGAACCTTTTGCTCCTTATAGGTCACCATATTATCCCTTAGATAGTCGAAACCAAGCTCGTTATTGGTACAGTAGGTTATGTCTGCATTATATGACTCGCGCTTTTCATCCTTGTTCATACCGTGTATGATAAGACCTACCGACAAACCTAAAAATCGGTAAAGCTTGCCCATCCATTCAGAGTCACGCTTTGCAAGGTAATCGTTTACTGTTACAATGTGCACACCCTTGCCTGATAATGCGTTAAGATAAGCAGGAAGCGTAGCAACAAGAGTTTTACCTTCACCGGTTTTCATTTCGCTAATACGGCCTTGGTGAAGTATGATGCCGCCTAGTATCTGAACGGGGAAGTGGCGCATACCAAGTACTCGGTCGCCGGCCTCGCGGCAAACTGCAAAGGCCTCGGGCAAAATGTCGTCAAGGGTTTCACCAATAGTAAGGCGATTTTTAAATTCATCAGTTTTTGCACGTAAATCGTCGTCGCTTAAGGTGCGGTATTCCTCTTCATAAGAAAGAACCTTGTCAAGCAGCGGACGAATGCGTTTTATTTCTTTTTCACTGTAATTGCCAAAAATGGCTGTTAGTAGTCCCATAATTTACCTCTAAAAAATGTAATAGATATATTATATATCATAATTGTTAATAAATAAAGTACTATTTAAGTGTAAATTCACCGTTGTTTAAGGTTAATCCTGACGTATAGTGCAGTTTATTGTCATTGTCAATGAATACTGCTTCCGTGTCGGGAGTATTTTCGATAAGCTGTTTTGCTGCATCAAGACCCAAAAGTAAGCAAATTGTAGATAATGCGTCAGCGTTCATAGATGAATCAGCAATAACGGTGACCGAGCACAAATCGCTGTCACAGGCATAGCCTGTTTTCGGGTCAAGGATATGATGGTAAAGCTTAATGTCGGCGGGGATGTACCGTTCATACGTGCCGGATGTTACTACCGTTTTGTTTCGCAGCTTAAGTCGGGCAGCGTACTTGCCGTCGGAAAAGGGCTGCTTTATGCCAACGGTATAGTCACGGTCACCAAAAACTACCAAATTACCGCCCAAATCTATTATACCCTCTCTAATGTCGTTTTTCTTAAAATATTCGAGTAATCGGTCGGCAATGTAGCCCTTTGCAATACCGCCAAGGTCTATTTTTGTGCCGTTTGGATTAACCTTATTGCCGTTTATTTCTATGCTCTGGTAGTCGATGTTTTTAAGCGCTTCGGCAATCTCGTCACGGGAGGGGATTATGTGCTTATTGAAGTCCCAAAGGGAGCTTACAGGGTATATGGTAATGTCAAATTTACCGCCCGATAAATCGCCAAAATATATTGCCTGTTTTATAATATTTACAGTGTGCTCGCTTACTTCCACAAAGCCGTCGCTACGGTTTAGCTTGTAAATGTCGCTGCCTTCTACGGTGCGGCTTAAGAGATTTTCGTACTCTTTGCAAAGCGCAAAAGCACCGTCAAGTGTATCGCTGTCGCAAGAGGCGGTCAGCGTCACTACGGTGTCAAGCAAAAAACGGGTGTCTTTATTTTCCTGCTGTGCGCATGAACACAGCAACAACAGGACAAGGCTTAGATTAATAGATAAAATCTTTTTCATAAAGAATATTATACAATATCTTCACTTTTTTGTAAAGATGTGTTAAAATATATACAAAGGCGGTGAGCGTTTTGAAAAAAGGCGATTTCATAGTAATCGGTATAACGGCAGCAGTTTTTGTTTTGTCGATAGGTTTATTGTTGTCTTTTTCAAAACAAGGCAGACGCGTTATAATAAAGCAGGATAATGAAATTGTATATAATCAAAGCGTAAAACTTGACAACACGGTCGATATCGGCACAAATTGTGTTATTATAAAAAATGGAGAGGTTTTTGTAAATAGTGCAAGCTGTAAAAACCAAATATGTGTAAATACTGGTAAAATCTCAAAAAAGGGTGAAAGTATTGTATGTCTGCCAAACAAGGTGATAGTAGAAATAAAATAAATATAAAGCGACTTACCCTTTATGCGTTGGTTACTGCGGTGTGCCTGATAGTAGGCTATCTTGAATCGCTTTTATCTATAGGACTTACATCCATAGCACCTGGTGTAAAACTGGGTCTATCAAATGCAGTAGCACTTATGCTTATTTGTAGCGGTGATATAAAAGGTGCGTGGGCGGTGAATGTTACGCGAATTTGTTTGGCGTCCTTGCTGTTTGGTTCACCAATTTCGTTTGTTTTGTCGCTTTCGGGCGGTGTTGCATCAACGGCGGTGTCTAGTCTTTTAAGTCGCTCAAAAAATATTAGCGCAATTGGAATTAGTATAGCAGGCGGTGTTATACACAATGTTTTTCAGCTTATTGCGGCTACGTTTATTGTTGGCTTTGGAGTTGTTTATTATTTACCAATATTAATTGGCTTAGGTGCAATATGCGGCGCTTTTTGCGGTGTGTTGGCTCGAGCTGCTTTAAAGCACACAAATATTTTTGAATTTGAGTTTTAGAAAGGAAGCACATATATGTGTGGGTTTGTAGGCTTTACAAATTATATAATGGACGACGGTGCAGTGCTTGAGGGAATGATGAACACCATTGTTCATCGAGGACCTGATGCTGCGGGTATGTACGTTGACCGAGATATCGCACTCGGTTTTCGTCGACTGAGTATCATTGACCTTGAAGGTGGAAATCAGCCTATGTTTAACGAGGATAACACTCTGGTTTTGGTCTTTAACGGTGAGATATACAACTATAAGCAGCTTCGCGAGGAGTTGCAGGCTATGGGTCATATCTTTGCTTCAAGTGCCGACAGCGAGGTTGTGCTTCACGGCTTTGAGCAGTGGGGATATGACGTTTTAAACCATTTACGCGGTATGTTTGCCTTTGCCCTGTGGGACAAGGAAGAAAAAACAGTTTTTGGCGCACGTGACATATTTGGTATAAAGCCATTTTATTATACCGTTACCGATAACAACTTTATCTTTGGCTCTGAAATTAAAGCGTTTTTAAACCATCCCGAATTTGAAAGACAGTTAAATGAGCAAGCGCTTGCGCATTATTTGTCTTTTCAGTATTCTCCGAGTGAAGAAACGTTTTTTAAAGGCGTCTTCAAGCTTCCACCCGCTCATTATTTTGTTTTTAAAAATGGTAAAATCACAAAAGAACGCTATTTTATACCAAAATTTAACACCGTTCCCGGCGTTGTTGAGTTTTATGCCGATGAGGTTGATAAAGTAATTCGTGAGTCGGTAGAGGCGCACAAAATCGCCGATGTAGAGGTTGGGTCTTTCTTGTCTAGTGGGATAGATTCGAGCTATATCGCTGAAGCAGCCAAGGTAGACAAAACCTTTACTGTGGGCTTTGAAAGCGGTGAGGGAGACCGTTATAACGAAATAGGCTTTGCCAAGACCTTTGCCGATACAGTAGGATTAAAAAATATATCAAAAATAATAACCGCCGAGGAGTATTGGCAGGAGTTTCCAAAAATTCAGTACCATATGGACGAGCCGCTTGCCGACCCTGCGGCAATTGCGCTTTACTTTGTAAGCAAGTTGGCGTCAGAACACGTTAAGGTTGTAATGTCGGGCGAGGGCGCGGATGAGCTTTTTGGCGGATATCGCATTTATCAAGAACCGATAACCCTCACATACTATGACCGCCTACCATTTGCGCTAAGGCGTGTTATATCAAAGCTTTGCGAGCATCTTCCACAGGTGCGTGGCATAAATTATTTGGTGCGTAGAGGCAAAACCATAGAAGAACGGTACATAGGCAACGCCAATATTTTTTCTAAAAAAGAACGCGATGCCCTGCTTAAAAGCAATATTGCAAGACAAACACCACAGCCTAAGGTTTTGTGTGATAAATTTTATGACGAGATTGCCAACAAAGACGATGTCACCAAGATGCAGTACCTTGATATAAATATGTGGCTTATGGGCGATATACTGCTAAAAGCCGATAAAACCAGTATGGCAAATTCGCTCGAATTACGTGTGCCGTTTCTTGACAAAAAGGTGTTGGAGTTGGCTCTTACACTACCGCTTGATTGCAGAGTTCATACCGAGACTACTAAGTTAGCCCTTCGCCGTGCGGCAGAAAAAACCTTACCCCGTGTTACCGCGCAAAAGGATAAACTCGGTTTCCCTGTGCCAATACGTGAGTGGTTACGCGAAGAGCAGTATTACACTACGGTAAAAGAGCATTTTACAAGCGACACAGCGCAAAAATACTTTAACATCGAAAAACTTGTAAAACTGCTCGATACTCATAAAGAGGGCAAAAAGGATTTAAGCCGTAAAATATGGACGGTGTATACCTTCCTAGTGTGGTACGGTGAATATTTTAAATAATTTTTAGGAGGAAAAGAAAATGAAATGTAACAATTGCGGATTTGAAAGTGAGCAAGAATTTGAATACTGTGCAAATTGCGGTACCAAAGTAGAAAAGCAAGATTACTTCCCGGCAGAGAGTGTAAGCCTTAATCCTGCGGCGGATATAGTGTTGCCAGCGCTAAAGGATAAGTTGTTTTTGGCGCTATGCATACTTATGACAGCCACCTGTGTGTTGTCGTTGGCGGCGTCGGGAATGCCACTTCTTAATATCTTGATTACTGTATTTTTATGGCTTACTTATGCCGATGCGCAAAAGGGTTTTGCCAACGAAAAGCATTTGCAGTTTATAAGCGGAGCCGTGTATGCGCAGTACGTAATTGTAAACGTTGTAAGTATAATCCTTATCGTTTGCGGCGTGTTGTTTGGTGCGTTGTTTGATATGGTAACAGGCGAGTCAGAATTTATGACCGAATTATCATTACAGCTTGAAAACTACGGTATGAGTTTAGAAACCATACCTCAGGTTTTTATTAATGTTCTTGGTTGGTTTTTAGGCGGATTGGTTATATTTGTTGGTGTAATAGCACTAGTATTTAATATATTAATGATGAAAAGAATACACCGCTTTGCTAAATCGGTTTATATGGGCGTTATGTATCAAAACACCGATTTTGAAAGCCCAAGAACCGTAAGAAACTGGTTTATTTTTATAGCTGTATGCAGCGGTATAACAGTATTAGGCTCTATAGCAGCAGGACCGCTTGTATTGATTTCAAACGTATGCACGCTGGCTATAACTATAATGGTAATAATACTTTTAGACAAATATTTTCTAAAGCAAAATTAAAAAATAAAAGCGTGGTGAAATTTCACCACGCTTTTTGTCGATTAAACCAATATTAAGTAAAATAAAAAATAATTTCAAAATTATATCAAAAAACACTTGCATTATTAATGTTTATGTTGTATAATACTTTAGCACGCAAGAAAAACTATATATCGCGGGGTAGAGCAGTTGGCAGCTCGTCGGGCTCATAACCCGGAGGTCGTTGGTTCAAGTCCTTCCCCCGCAACCAAAAAAACTCGGAACACCATTTGGTGTGCCGAGTTTTTTCTTGTTATGAGAAAGATTTAAATTCATCTATCGTCGGGTTATGAGCCCGAAGGGCGAATAACTCGGAGGGTGAGGTGGTAGTGAATAACAGTCCGGTGGACTGTTAGAGCCACCGAGCTGACCGCAGTATTTTCTCCGCAGAGAAAATACAAGACCGTTGGTTCAAGGTCTCGGCTTACGCCTCGGTCGGTGCTTCTGTGCTGTGCACAGAGGTGTCCGCAGGACACCCGCACCCTTCCCCCGCAACCAAAAATGCGAACCGAAAAAGATATCGGTTCGGAAAACCCAGAAACCACAGCGGTTTCGGGATTTTGTTATGCCATTTTTTAAGGTGTGATTAAAAAGATATCATTCCCCCAAAACGCCCTTTGGGGAGGACTTGAACTAAAAAAGCGGTTTTGCAAGTGCTACTTGACAAAATCAAGTGATATATTCTTTATTTTTACAAGACTTTCTGTTATAATCAAATCAGACAAAAGGAGGCGACTTTTATGACAGTTGGTGAAAAAATACAAGCATATAGAAAGCGACTTGGAATATCGCAAGAAGAGCTCGGGCAAAAGTTGCTTGTAAGCAGACAAACTATCAGTCTTTGGGAAAAAGACCAAACTGTACCTACAATTGATAACTTAATAAGATTAAGAGAAATATTCGGTGTTTCGGTTGATGAAATATTAGGCTTTGAGAATATAGAGCAAAATAATGAGATTTTACCTAATGAATCATATCGGTTTACTTTTTCAAAGCAAGAATTAAATGAAATATATCGTTTACAAAGAAAAAGTGTTTACAAAAGACCCATCATTTTCACCATGCTTTGCATTTTGATGATTGTGTTTTTCATCGGATCATCTGCGCCGGATATTATGATTGGCTTTGCTTTTGGTATGTTTTTAATCGGTGTCGTTTCGCATATTAAAGGAATTCGAGCATATAGCAAAGCATGGAAAAACAGTACAGAACGAATTTGCAAATCAGTATACGAATATAAAGTTTTTGAAAATTATATAGGTGTTAATATCTATCGCGGAAACGAAAGAATTCGTGAATCAAAATGTTTCTTTACGGATATTGAGCAAATCCAGCAGTTGGGCAAATGGCTTTTCTTACAATTCGGTGGGCAATCGTTTATTATACGAAAAAGCGATTTGAAAGAAAACTCCGTATTTTATTCGTATATGTATAAAAATCCAGCTAAGACAGTAGATATCCCCGTACCAAACAAATGGAGAGTTACATCAACTTTACTATTTATAGCTTCATTATTATCAATCTTGGGAGCTCTTGCTTTGGTTGGGGCGGTATCAAATGCAAATGGGCTGTTTGTTGAAAATATGTGGTTATTCTTTTTATTAACACCTATTCCAATCGCATCAATTATTTTTGGCTTTATATTAAAATCAAAGGGATACAAATACAAGAAAAACATAATAGTCGGGTTTATAATGACATTTTTTCTATGCATATACGGCTCATTCACCTTTATATTTTAGTGATATCTTTTTCGGTGCGACGTGCCAACATTGCGAACCGATTTAGATATCGGCGCAAGAAATCCAGTAACCGCCCAGGTTACTGGATTTTTTTATCCCATTTTTTCAAGTGAAACCGGGTAGATATCCTAAGCCAAAAACGGCTTTTGGGGAGGACTTGAACTAAATTAAACAGATATCAAGGGCAGATTTTACGATTAATTTCGTAAAGTCTGCCCCTTTTTTGTTTTTATAAATGTTAAATGTTGGTGTCTTGAAGAATAGCTCCTAGCTGGAGAAAAGCAAGTTTATTTTCTCCCTTGCGACCCGTTCATTGCAATACACAAAATTAAACTCACCACTAATCTGCATATCTGCAACAGAGAAGGTGGCAAG
>SVOH01000028.1 GCA_015066515.1 Oscillospiraceae bacterium
GTTCAGGTAGCACAAAAGCCTGAAAAGTATGAATTCTAAGAAGGGAGACAGAAAAGATGTTTGAAGGAAAGCCATATTTTTACGGCACCGGCAGAAGAAAGAGTTCTGTTGCCCGTGTTAGAGTATATCAAGGTACCGGTAAAATCACTATCAACGAAAGAGATATTGATGATTACTTTGGTCTTGAAACCTTAAAGCTTATCGTTCGTCAGCCACTCGTTCTTACCGAGAATGCTGACAAGTTCGACATTGTATGCCGCGTTGCAGGCGGCGGTGTTACCGGTCAGGCTGGTGCTATCCGCCACGGTATCGCTCGCGCACTCTTGCAGGCAGACGCTGAGCTCCGTCCAGAGCTTAAGAAGGCCGGCTTCCTCACACGTGACCCACGTATGAAGGAAAGAAAGAAATACGGTCTTAAAGGCGCTCGTCGTGCTCCACAGTTCAGCAAACGTTAATCGTTTATTGCAAACTTCAAAGACTCTGCGATTTTTCGCGGAGTCTTTTTTGCACTCCGCGCGGCTCGTCGTGGCGCTGACTGCGCCCGTCCCCTTTGTCGCTTTGCGACATTTCCCCACATCGTGGGGAATCACCACAGTTCTCAAAGAGATAATCTGTATTATTTCGAAGATTACAAAAACCCCGAAACCATCACGGTTTTCGGGGTTTTACTTTTGCCTTGATTTTCGCTTTAGTGCAAACTTGGTGCAAGTTATTTTAAAAGGGCTATGACACACGAAATGTCATAGCCCTTTATATCCCTCGTCTTCTTCCTTATTAACTTCCGCCAAATAGCCCGCTGTAATAACACCAGACGGTAAAGCAATAATTGCAATCCCGAAAATTGATGAAATCATCGTGACAATTCTTCCTATCGTTGTGATCGGATAAATGTCACCATATCCCACTGTTGTCAAAGAAATAGTTGCCCAATAAATTGCATCAAAAAAAGTATTAAAGGATTCGGGCTCTACATTATAGATTACCAATGCAGATATTAAAACATATGCGACGGCCATTGTTGCTACTGCTGTAAGAACTCGTTTTTGTTTTTTGAAAACATTAGATATTATAGTAAAACTTTTTGAATATCTTAAGAACTTAAAAGCACGAAGAACTTTTAACGTTCGTAATAATCTAAATAGTTTTAACAATTTAAATCCGCTATTCAAAACTGTTAGCGAGGGCAAAATAGAAAAAAGGTCTATTATAGCCATAGGAGTTATTGGGTATATAAAAAACGAAGCAACAGACTTGTTGAGTTTGTAATCTGCAACAAAAATTCGCAGTATATAATCAATTATGAATACAGTTACTGTAATATGATCCATCCACTGAAAAATCAGATTCGTTTCTTTAAAAGCAAGTGGTATAATACTTATCAGAATGGTTGTCATCATTATTACGTTGTAAGCAGTGCTGATTTTGTTGTTATCATCAGGGCTGATTATTGAATATATTTTTTGTCTCATATTTTATACCCTCACTATTATTTTTTTAAAATTATATCACACTACTAACATTTTTTCAATCTTCTTGAGGCATAACGATTCTTAATAGAATCATTACGCCTCTTTTCCTTTATATAAGGCTCTTTATTAATCATCATGATTATATAAGCATGATGACTCTTTGTCTTAAACATATAGTAATTAGGGTTATGAGACTTACAAAAGAGTAAAGAATCCTTTTGATTGTTTTTAGCATTATAGAAAGATTACTTGAAATAAAAAAATCTAATTATTGCTTACAGGTTACTTTTAAAATTGAGAAGCAAAAAAGCTCTTGAACATTTTTAGGCGGTATTGTATTATATATGTAACATAATTAAACCAATGTGAATAACACTGCAAAGAGAGGATTGTTTTTATGACTAAATGCTTCAATAAAGTTTTAGCATTTTTTATCGCTTTTGCACTGGTTGCCATTTCGCTGTCGGGCGGCATCTCTTTTATTACAAACGCTACCGACACATCAACAAGTCAACAGCCCGATTGGAAAAGCCACCCCGAAGATTTTAAACTATTGGCATTTACATTCGACGACGGTCCAAGCTCAAATATGCCACGTTACGTTGATTTGTTTTCTAAGTACGAAGGTGCCGGCACGTTTTTTGTTAGGGGTATCTCGATAAAAAACGATGACAGTTACAGTATGATGCAATCAGCTATTGATGCAGGCTGGGACATAGGCAACCACGGTGACAATCACCTTGTGGCAACCATTGGTGGTGTTGGCGGCGGCGAAGCAACCTACGACCAGATAAACGCCGACATAGTAAATCTTAACACCAAGCTTGAAAGCAATCTGAAAGACCGCAACGGTCTACCCTACAAGGTTAAATTTTATCGACCACCCAACATAAAACCAACCGAAAATACATTTAAGGTTTGCACCGAACAAGATTTGGCTGTTATTTGGCTTAAATACGATGCATTGGATTGGGCAAGCAATAAAACATATAACGACCGATATAACGTATTTAAAAACGGCATTGGTACTTGGAAAGACGGCGACGTAATTCTTTGCCACGAAACAGGGGTAGTCGGCGCAGAAGACACGTACAAAATTTTAGAAGAATTGTTGCCCGAGTTTTATGAAGCCGGATACCGTTTTTGCTCTATTAACGAATATATTCAAATGCGTGGAATATCACAATACCAGCTTTCCGGAAAACTTCCAATAAAAAACGGAAACAGAAACATGGTTACCAATATTATAGAAGTTGCCAGAGAAAAGGCAAGTTGTGGCGACACAAACGCTGACTACGTAATCAACAACAAAGATGCTGCATTGCTCATGCAATATATTAACGGTTGGAACGTTAATATTGAAACAGAAAGCTCAGACATTAATGTCGACAGCAAGATAAACAATAAAGACTATGTTATGATTATGCGTTATATCAATAATTGGGACATAACACTCGGCCCCGCTTCATAATAATTATCATTCAATACAAAAATAACACTCTCTTTTTTCTTGGAGGGTGTTATTTGTTTTTATCCTTAAATGTATGAATTTTATTTGACTTTTGGATAAGATATAATTATAATAGATATGATATTATAGATGTATTGCGTTTGCATATCATCTGCAATTTTTTGGGAGGAATTAATTATGAATTTCATCACAGTAAAAACTTATGACGAATTAAGCGTAAAGGCTGCTAACATTATCGCTTCACAAATCATTATGAAGCCAACCTGTGTTTTAGGTCTTGCAACCGGTTCTTCACCTGTTGGCACTTATAAAAAGCTTATCGAAAAGTGCAACGCAGGCGAGCTTGATTTTAGCACTGTTACTTCTGTAAATCTTGACGAATACGTTGGTCTTAATGGCGACCACGATCAAAGCTATCGCTACTTTATGAACACCAACCTATTTAATCACGTAAATATCGACAAAGCAAAAACTGCTGTACCAAGCGGTATTTCAGGTGACCTTGAGGCTGAAGGCGCTGCTTATGACAAGCACATCGAGAGCCTTGGCGGTATTGACCTACAGCTTTTAGGTATTGGTCTTGACGGTCACATCGGCTTTAACGAGCCTGCCGACGTTTTTACAAAAGAAACACACGTGGTAGACCTCCACGAATCAACAATTGAAGCAAACGCTCGTTTCTTTGAGTCTATCGATGACGTTCCAAAGAAGGCAATTACAATGGGTATGGGTGCTATCATGAACGCTAAAAAGGTTCTTTTGGTAGCCAACGGTGCAAACAAGAAAGAAATACTTGAAAAAGCATTCTTTGGTCCTATTACACCACAGGTACCCGCATCTATTTTACAACTTCACCCCGACGTTACGGTAATTTATAGTGAAAATTGATATTATAATAAAAACGAGGTATTTAAAATGACTGATAGAGAAATTGCTATTCTTGCGGCAAAACAGTTTAACTCTGACGAAATCACCTATATCGAACCTTACGGTAGCGGCCACATAAACTCTACGTGGCTTGCTGTACATAAATCTACCGATGGTGTTGAACACAAAAATCTTCTTCAAAAAATTAATAACTATGTTTTTAAAAAGCCTTGTGAGCTTATGGAAAACGTTGTTGGTGTTACAAAGTTTTTGGCCGACAAGGTTGAAGAAGACGGAACGCTTACCGTTATCCCTACCCTCGATGGTAAAAATTATCTTCACGACGAATTTGGCAACTACTGGCGTGTTTATAAATTTATTGACAATGCTACTGCTTATGACAAGATCAAAAACGAAAACGATTTTTACACCTGCGGTTTAGCTTTTGGTGAGTTCCAGCAGTTGCTTGCTGAGTACCCTGCTGAAAAGCTACACGAAACCATTGCTAATTTCCACAACACACCGAGCCGTTTTGCAGATTTCAAAAAAGCTTTGGCTGAAGATAAAATGGGCCGTGCCAAAGACGTTCAGGCAGAGATTGACTTTGTACTCGCTCGTGAGTGCAAGGCAGATGCCATTACCGCTAAGCTTGAAAGCGGCGAAATTCCGTACCGCGTAACACACAACGATACCAAGCTTAACAATATTCTTATCGACGATGCAACGGGCAAGGCAAAATGCGTTATCGACCTTGATACCATTATGCCCGGTGCTGCGGCGTACGATTTTGGCGACAGCATTCGTTTTGGTGCATCAACAGGCGCCGAGGACGAAACCGACCTTTCAAAGATTTCGGTAGACACACATTTGTTTGAAGTTTTTGCAAAGGGCTACCTTTCAACTGCAAACAAATTCCTTACCCCCGCCGAAAAAGACAGTCTTGTAACAGGCGCATATCTTATGACGCTTGAATGTGGCGTTCGTTTCCTTGCAGACTACTTAAACGGTGACGTTTACTTTAAAATACATAGAGAAAACCACAACCTAGATCGTTGTCGCACACAGTTTAAGCTTGTTGCCGATATGGAAGCAAAAGAAGCAGAGCTACGCGCGATTGTAAACTCAATTAAATAAGGAAAAGATTATGATTACCATTTTTAATGAATTTGTAAGTGCAACCTTTAGCGAAATTGGTGCCGAGCTTAAAAGCTTTAAATGTGACGGCAAAGAACAAATTTGGTATGGTGACCCTCAGTTTTGGACAGGGTCCTCACCTGTGTTGTTCCCTATTTGCAGTGGCCTTAAGGATGATGAGTTTATCTACGAGGGTAAGACCTACACTATGCAAAAACACGGTTTTGCTCGTAGAGCAAAGTTTGACGTTGAAAAGGTCGACTCAAACACCGTAACCTTTTTGCTAAGCTCAGACAACTGTCCACAAGACAATTATCCTTTTAAATACGAGTTTAGAATTGTTTATACACTTGTTGGTAAAAAGCTTAACGTTGAATACAATATCCGTAATCTTACCGATGGCGATATGTATTTTTCTGTCGGTGCACACGAGGCATATAACTGCCCCGAGGGTATTGACAATTACGAAATTATTTTTGACCAAAAAGAAAATCTTGACGCATATCAGCTAGTAGGTCCGTTGCTTTCTAGCGAGACCATAAATTACGGAAAAGATACCGACACTCTACAGCTTGACCACTCACTATTTTCAAACGATTGCCTTATTTTTAAAAATCTTAACTCACGTGGTGTGATTTTAAGAAACAAAACCACCGGTCAACAGGTTAAGACCCAATTTGAAGGCTTTCCTTATCTTCTTATATGGACCGCTCCTGGTGCTCCGTTTATTTGTATAGAGCCTTGGTGTGGCATTACAGACAGCACCGAAACGGGCAAGCAGTTAATACAAAAAGAAGGCATTGAAAAAATCGAAAAAGGCGGCAGTTTTTACCGTATACACAGTTTTGAAATTCTTTAACAAAATTTAATACAAAGGTGTAAATTATGAATTTTCCTAATTGTTTTATCAAAGCCACTAATGAATTTACTACAAACGAAAAATTTGTTGCGGCACCATTTTTTAGGAAGGTTTTCACCACAGACATAGCCGCAGACGCGCAAATAAGTATTGCCGCCTGCGGTTTTTACAAACTTTTTGTAAATGGTGAAAACGTTACAAAAGGTGCACTAGCACCTTACATAAGCAACCCCGATGATATTGTCTACCAAGACGACTATACCGTAAAACTCAAAAAAGGTGAAAATGTTATTGGTGTCATACTTGGCAACGGTTTTAAAAACAACTCTACCGGCTGGGTGTGGGAATTTGACCGCGCACCGTTTCGCGCTGCGCCACAGTTTGCCCTAAAACTTGTTTGCGGCGATATAATTATAGAGAGCGACCAGAGTTTTAAAACAGCACCATCTCCCATAGTTTATGACGATTACCGCTTTGGCGAG
Organism: Oscillospiraceae bacterium; assembly: GCA_015066515.1. Classification (GTDB taxonomy): domain Bacteria; phylum Bacillota; class Clostridia; order Oscillospirales; family Acutalibacteraceae; genus UBA737. The sequence goes on from SVOH01000028.1 coordinate 6,283, forward strand.
CACTATGATGCCAACTTAGAACTTGACGGCTGGTGCAATACAGGTTTTGACGATAGTGTTTGGTGCAACGCCCTATCTGCACCAACCCCACGCGGCGAAATTCGAATTTGTGAAGCAGAACCAATATCAGTAATGCGCGAACTTAAACCTGTTTCTATCGCCAAAACAGACGATGGTTATTTGTACGATTTTGGTGAAAATTGCGCAGGTGTTTGCCGCCTTAATATAAGTGGCACAAAGGGTCAACGCATTGAAATGCAACATGGCGAACTGCTTATTGACGGCAAACTTGATATAAAGTATATTTGGTTCCCATATAACGAAAACGGAAAGCACTGGGAATTTGACCAACAATACGTTCACAAGGATATTTATACTTGTAGTGGCAAAGGCACGGAAATATATACGCCATCCTTTACCTACCACGGTTTTCAATACGTACTGGTTACCGGAATTACAGAAGCTCAAGCAACACCGGAATTACTTACATATCTTGTAATGAATTCTAAACTAAAAGAGTGCGGAAAATTTACCACAAGCAATAAAACGCTTACCGCCTTACAAGATATGACAACCCGCTCTGTTCTTGCAAACTTTTACTACTTCCCTACCGATTGTCCTCAACGAGAAAAAAACGGTTGGACCGCCGATGCCGCGCTTTCTGCTGAGCATACGCTGCTTAAATTTGATGCATCTGTGAGCTATCGCGAGTGGATGCGCAATGTTTGTGCCGCACAAAATACAGTTGGCGCAATACCCGGCATAGTTCCTACAGGTGGTTGGGGCTTTAAATGGGGCAATGGTCCGGCGTGGGACTGTGTGCTTGCAGTTTTACCGTTTTTTAGTTACAAATATCGCGGCGACAAGCAAATTATTTGCGAAAGCACTGCCACTATGGTTAAGTATTTACATTATCTGACAACTCGCAACGACCAGAACGGACTGTTGGAAATAGGCCTTGGCGACTGGTGCCAAATTGGCGCCCGTTACGAAAAAGTAAAAGCGCCGCTTATTGTTACAGACACAATTATGGCAATTGATATAGCTGATAAAATAGCGCTTTTACTAGATGAGGTAGATATGCCCGCTCAGGCAAGTTTTGCCCGTGATATTGCGGCACAATATCGCAATGCTTTTCGTAAAAATCTTATCGATTTTAACACTATGACCATTTTTGGCGATTGCCAAACATGTCAAGCAATGGCTATATATTACAATTTGCTTACCGACGATGAAATATCGGTAGCATTTGACCGATTGCTAGAGTTTATTCGCGCAGCAGACGACCACCTTGATACCGGTGTGTTGGGCGCCAGAGTAATGTTTCACGTACTATCAAGCTTTGGCTACTCGGATTTGGCACTTAAGATGATTGTGCGTCCCGATTTCCCCTCTTACGGCTATATCGTAAGCAAAGGATTTAACACCTTGTGGGAGCGTATATCGCCCGAGCCCTACGATTCGGTTAACCATCACTTCTGGGGAGATATTACATCATGGTTCGTAAAGGCGCTTGCGGGTCTTGACTACAACCCAAATGCCAACGACCTTACTCACGTCGATATAAAGCCACATATTGTAGATACCCTTAACGATGCCTCCGCATATTACGACAGTAATTTAGGAAGAATTGAATCTTCTTGGATTAAAGAAAACAACTATGTAAAGCTAACAGTAAAAACACCACACGGTATGCATGGTGTTATTGTACCACAAAACGGTTACATATTTGTTGACGGCACAAAAGAAAAGCCACTTTCAAGCGGCGAATACACACTTGTAAAAAATAATGGTTAGCAAAACATAAAAAGCCCCGCTAGATAGCGGGGCTTTAAATTTTTTAATATGCAGCTTGTGGATAGGTTATGTTTTTAACCTTGAACTGCTTTGTAGAGGAAGTGTTAACATCACACTTGAGCTCTTTGCCATATTTTGCAAGATCGTCTGTAAAAGTATCGCCAACTATATCTTGACGGAGCATAGTGTCAAACTCTTCAACATAGTAACTGTCAGCCGCAATGTCTTTTTTAACAAGCAATACAAGTCCGGCATCATCATCTAGAGTAATAAGCTTTACTTCGCCTACTGTCATATCCTTGGCAGTTTTAAAGTGATCGGATGCGTAATCAGTATCCTCATTGCCAAGCACTGTTGCGTGTTGATCCTGCGGTACCTTTTCGCCATCTTCGGGTTCCTCGTGCTTGTGATCCTCTGCCTTAATATTGTTGTAAGCAAGATAAATTTCTTCAAAGTTCTTGCTACCGTCTTTAAGCGAAGCCTCGTAGCCTGTGAATTGATTTTTCTTTTCGGTCTTTTCTTCATCCTTAAGGCCGCTAAATGAAACCTCTAACTTGTTAACGAGAACATAATTATCAGTAAGCTGCTTTGAAATCTTGTCGGCAGCAATTTCTTTTTCGCCACCCTTGCCATACAAGAACTCAAAATACTCATCAGCAAGATAACTATCCTTCATATATGCAATAAAGGTTTCTTTTGAAACACCATTTGCTTCCATAAGAGCTGAATAGCCGTATGAATCCCACAAATATTCAGCGTTGCTTACAGCAAGTGATATAGTTTCGCTATCTAACTCAACCTTGTTTTCTGCACAAAGAGTTTTAACTGCGGCGAGTTCTTTCAAATTATCAAGTGTAGTATTTTCTACCCACTCGGTATAGTCGGTTTTGTCAATTTGATGTTTCCAATACTTAACTTCTTCCTTTAGTTCATCTTCTGACAATCCCTCTTCAACCTTGGCACGTGCTTCGGTATCTGCAAAAACAAGCGCACATGCATAATAACCTGAAGTAAACTCAATATCACCAATCTTTACAGCAATTTCACCCTTTTTGTGACAGCCTGCAAAACAGGTAATTATTAATGCTAAAGTAAGCATTAATGCAAAAAATCTTTTTAAGATATTCATTTCTTTTTCTCCTTAAAATTTATATACATGTCATTATATAACAATTTTTTCAAAATGTCTATACGAAATTGTAAACCTTTATAAAATTTTCGAAAGACGAGCGACGGCATCCTGTAATTTTAGCCCATTATTTAGTCGTATAATATATGCCGGTTCTCCTATTGCCGCCACACTAAAGCTTGGACCAAACTCGTCAGAAAGCTTTGCTGCTACAGACATATCGATTTTTACCGTGCGTAAAACGGCGGCATTTTGCGTGCTTGTAATCTCGGTAATTCCGGCATTGCTCGCCTTACTGCGCAAAATCGCCACATTTATAAGGCCTAAAACAGCCTTGGGTAGCTCACCAAATCGGTCACACAGCTCGTCAATTACGTCGGCAACATCACCATCATTGCGAATGTCTGCAATACGGCGATATATACCTAGTCGCGCCGGCAAAGCCGCTATATAACTTTCAGGAATATGCGCCGAAATGTTAAGGTCTATTGTGCACACTAAATCTTCGTGTGACTCTATACCCTTTTCCTCATTCACGGCATCGGCAAGCAATTTTAGATACATATCATAGCCTACCGCCTCCATATTTCCGTGCTGTTCGCCGCCGAGTATACTGCCCGCACCTCGTATTTCTAGGTCGCGCATTGCAATTTTAAATCCCGAACCAAATTCGGTAAACTGGCGTATAGCCTCAAGCCTTTTGGTAGCAGTTTCACTTATTTCGCGATTGTGCTTAAAACAAAAATATGCGTATGCCCGTCTAGGCGAACGCCCTACGCGACCGCGAAGCTGATGAAGTTGAGATAATCCCATACGATCAGCATCCTCGATAATAAGTGTGTTTGCGTTTGGCACATCTACACCTGTCTCAATTATTGTGGTGCACACAAGCACGTCGATTTCATGGTCGAGAAGCTTTTTCCAAATATCGCTTAGTTCGTCCTCACTCATTTTTCCGTGTGCTATACCTATGCGCGCATTGGGCAGTTTCTCTTTAAGCTTGGTGGCACATCGGGTAATGGAATCCACCCTGTTATGCAAATAATAAACCTGACCGCCACGACGCAGTTCTTTGTTTATGGCATCTACAAGCACGCCGTCGTTTTGTTCTAAAACATATGTCTGTACGGGATGACGGTCGCTTGGAGCCTCATCTATGGTTGACATATCACGTAATCCCGACATCGCCATATTAAGCGTGCGCGGAATAGGGGTCGCTGAAAGAGTCAGTATATCCACAAATGGATAAAGCTCCTTTAGCCTTTCTTTTTGTGCCACGCCAAAGCGTTGTTCCTCATCAATTATTACAAGGCCTATGTTTTTAAACTCAACATCCTTTGATATCAGGCGATGAGTACCAACAACCATATCTACTCTACCCGATTTAAGACCTGCTATTGTTTTTTCTTGCTCACGCTTTGAAACAAACCGATTAAGTAGCTTTACGGTAAGAGGCAGCTCGCCAAACCTACGAATCACGGTGTTATAGTGCTGCATTGCCAGTATTGTAGTAGGCACAAGCAACGCACACTGCTTGCCTTCACTTACACACTTAAACGCCGCTCTAAGCGCCACTTCGGTTTTACCAAATCCCACGTCGCCGCAAAGCAATCTATCCATAGGAACCGGTCGTTCCATATCTTTTTTAATCTCGTTTATAGAACGCAGTTGGTCTTCGGTTTCCTCGTATTCAAAGCGGCTTTCAAAACCACTTTGAAGGTCATCGTCTTCACGGAACGAGTATCCCTTTGTCGACATTCGCTTGGCATAAAGCGCTGTTAACTGCTTGGCCATATCCTTTACAGCCTTTTTAACTCGCGCACGTGTGCGTTGCCACTCGTTGCCACCCAATTTATTCAGCTTAATGCCACTGTCTTGTGCGGCACCGATATATTTTGAAACCAAGTCGAGCTGTGTTACCGGAACATAAAGCACATCCGTGCCGGCATATTTAATTTTTATATAATCCTTTGTTACACCGGAATTTGTAATTCGGTTTATACCGTCAAAAATTCCTATACCGTGCGAAGCGTGAACTACATAGTCACCGCGGTGCAGTTCTTCAAGTGAGTTTATTTGAGCACCTTTTTGTTTTTTATATATCCTTTTTCTTTCGCCCAAGATATGTTTGTGCGTTATTACGCAAAGTTTTACTGCAGGAATTTCAAATCCGCTAGACAAACCGCCCACAAGAACATATACTCCGCCCAGACTTAACTCGTCCGGATTTTCAATATAAAGCGCATTTATGCCTCTATCACACAATTCTGCCGATAAAACCTTTGCAGCTTTTTGCTCGCCTGCAAGTATAATAGCAGTACCCTTTATATGAAGCGTATAAGAAATATCCTCGCAAAGTGTATTTATATCGCCACTCCACGCTGTTGAACGCTTAAAGTTAAACGAAAATAATTCTTTAAGAGGTATTTCATAGGAACTACGAGGAAAATTCTCAAGATAGAGTGCGTTTTGAATTTTTGATAAAAATTCTACCGAATTCATACGCAGTTTTGCAGATTTGGGACATAATTCACCGCGTTCGAGCAGTGCTGTTATATCCTCTTTTTCAAGGGCAAATATACTTTTTAGTCGCTCAAATATATTTCCCGTTTCGCAAATCGCAATCAAGCCATCTTTAATATAGTCAAATATCGTTCCCACTTTTTCATATAGAAAAGGCAGATATAAATCGCCCGATACAGAAAGTCCCGACTGCATTAGATCTATATCTTTTAATATACATTCTTTTTGAGTATCAGTTAGTTTTTTTGTTGTATCAGCATAAAGTTTTAATTCTTGCGCTAGTTTTTTGGCGTCGTAAACCAATTCGTTTGCGGGAAAAATTTTAAGACTTTGGATATTTTCGGTACGACGCTGGGTACTTATATCGAAATATGACATACTGTCTATTTCGTCGCCCCAAAACTCAATTCGCACAGGCGCATCGCTACCCGTAGCAAACACATCTACTATTCCGCCACGCGCGGCAAACTGACCCACTCCCTCACAAAGCTCACTGCGTGTGTATCCCGATGCAACGAGCGTTTCACAAAGCTGTGCCATATCAACCGTTTCGGCTACCGAAACATTAATAATGCTTTTCTTTAAAATCTCGGTCGGTACAGTGTATTGAACCGCCGCATCTATAGGAATTAAGACCACGTCAAAAGCCCCATCAAGAACTCTTGATAGGGTGTCAATTCGCTTGTGCTCGTATTCTTTTGAGTAGCCTGTCATACGTGTAAGATTATAATCGCGGCTGTGTAAAATAAGTGCATTTGTGCCAAGTGCCATAAGGTCACCCTGCATAGTTACCGCCGTGGGTTCGTCAGCCACAATCACAAAAATTTTCTTTTGTGCGTGGGTATTTAACGCAGATACCACAAGTGATTTGTGCACATCCGAAAGTCCGCTTGCCGCCATTGGCAATTCCGACTTTTGAACACTTTTTAACAGTCGTGCATAATCAGGCTCGTTTTTGAGTATATTAAGTAAACTTTTCATACAAAATTATTTGCTGTATTTATTCATTGCCGAATCTATACCGCGCGCTATAATTTCTTCTACCGCCTTTACTGCGTTTTCGCAAGCTGTCTTAAAGTCAGGTTGTTGCTCTTGCGGTATTTTACCAAGCACCCAATCCTTCATATCATAATCAGGATGCGGCTTTGCGCCAACGCCTATTTTAATGCGAGGAATTTCTTCAGTGCCAAGCATTTGAATAATATTGGCAAGTCCCTTTTGACCACCGGCACTACCCTTGCGTCGAATACGTATTTTACCAACGTCGAGAGATACGTCGTCGTGCATAATAATAAGCCTGTCTGCCGGTATTTTATAAAAGGCGGCAAGCTTTTGCACAGCCGTGCCCGACAAATTCATATAGGTTTGTGGCTTTACAAGTAGCACACGTGCTCCTGCAATAACGCAGTCGCTATAAATTGCGTCAAACTTTGACTTTGAAAAGCTCATATTAAATTTATCCGCCAACATATCGGCGGCTATAAAACCTGCATTGTGGCGGGTGTTTTCATATTCTCGGCCCGGATTACCAAGCCCTGCAATCAAATATTCAAAGCTTCCACCCTTATCTTTTTTAAAAAACATTTTTATCACCACGCTTTATATTAACACAATGTTTACTTTTATTCAAGAAAATATACTTGATAATTTCAAAATTTCGATATATACTAAACTTAAATAACAAAAGGAGGTTTTTACCAATGGGCGTAAAGACAAACAAATATTCAGGTACACAAACCGAAAAAAATTTGATGGAAGCATTTAGCGGCGAGTCACAGGCTCGTAACAAATACACCTACTTTGCTTCGAAGGCTAAAAAGGAAGGCTTTGAGCAGATTGCAGCGCTTTTCCAAAAGACTGCCGACAATGAAAAAGAACATGCAAAAATGTGGTTTAAAGAACTAAACGGCCTTAGCGACACAGCCGAAAATCTACTTTCTGCCGCTGAGGGCGAAAATTATGAGTGGACCGATATGTACGCAGGCTTTGCCGAAACCGCTGACAAAGAAGGTTTCCCAGAGCTTGCTGCAAAGTTTAGAATGGTAGCCGCTATTGAAAAGCATCACGAAGAACGTTATCGCGCACTTCTTAATAACGTTGAAACTGCCGCTGTTTTTGAACGCAGTGAGGTTAAGGTTTGGGAATGCCGTAACTGTGGCCACATTGTAGTAGGCACAAAGGCACCTGAAATGTGCCCTGTATGCGCACATCCAAAGGCTTATTTTGAAATTCACGCAGAAAACTATTAATTATAATAATCGAAATCCGTCCTGATTTTAGGACGGATTTTTTGCTTGTAAATAACCAATTGTTATGATATTATGATATATAATAAATAAAACGGAGGCAGGCAATATGAACGATACTATAATCTTAGTTGAAGAACTAAAACAAAATTGGAAAGCGCTTTTCTTTGAAATTCAAAAAAGTCAAAGATTTAAGTTTGACCTGTTTAGCGAAACCTTTTCACATACATATGAGCTTTTATCCAAACATTTCACAGAGAGCTCACTTGACAAAAGCTATATTGAGCTAATCGCTGAGGCTTATTTATTTGCAAATATTAAGGATGATTCTTTAGGCAGCAAGGCTCTTGCTGCATTTATACTTACCGAAAGAATGCTCAACTGTTGTGCATTTAACGCTTCGTCTTCGGCTGTTGAAACAGCTCCGGTATACATATTTGAAGCACGTAAAGACGTTATGCTTAATTTTACAAACGTTAACGAATCGATAAACAAGCTTGAAAAAATCTTTGAAAAAACTTATTGGGATACCCTTAATTCTTAATTTAAATTATAGCTATATTGAAGTGTAATTGACTGTTGCAAACAGTGGCGCAAGGTAGGTGCTTTTACATATGTCAGAACACAAAAAAGAAAAACAACACTTTTTTGAAGATCAAATCATCAAGACAGAAGATAAATTTATAAACGCCTATATGTCAGAAGATTTAAGCAAAACAAAGGCGTTGCGACTTTTGTTTAAGCTTTATAAAGGGCATTATGGCCGACTGCTACTTGGCGCATTAATTTATATTATCAAAGACAGTCCTATGTGGGCTTTGCCACTTATTACCGCCAATGTTATAAATCTTGTTACAAATCCGCCGAATAATTTTTGGACTCAAATAATTATAAATGCAATTATTGCGGGTTTACTCTTAATTATAAACACACCGCTCCACACTTTGTACGTTAAAATTCTTTCTAAAGCAAACCGCAATGTAGAGGCAGGGCTACGCGGCGCTATGGTGCGAAAGCTGCAACAGCTTTCTATAAGTTATCATAAAGATACTCAATCAGGTAAGATTCAATCCAAGGTTATGCGTGATGTTGAAGTTGTAACCGACTTGGCCTCACACATTATGAATACCATTTTGGGTACCGTTATTAATTTGTGTATAACTCTTGTGGTAATAATTTCAAACAATATTGTCATCTTCTTTATGTTCTTACTGCTTATTCCCGCAGCCGTAATGCTACAAAAAAGCTTTCACAAAATTATGCACACCCAAACCAAAGCTTTTCGTCACGAACTAGAAAACACCTCTGCCGCAGTTTACGATATGGAGGAGCTAATTCCTGTTACGCGTGCGCACAACCTTGAAAACACCGAGGTTAAAAAGCTTACCCGCGCTATTACAAAAATTGCCGAGCGTGGATACCGCTCAGACTCAACCTACAGCTTTTTTGGTGCGCTTAGTTGGGCTCTTGTTAACCTTTTTCAGATTGCGTGTCTTTTTATAACGGTTTTTATGGCGTTTAAAAAGTACATATCTATTGGTGAAATTTCACTTTATCAAACATATTTTGTATCGCTTTCGGGTCATGTTATGTCTATTGTTTATCTGCTGCCTGCGATAGCGCGCGGCGCAGATTCAATACGCTCTATAGGCGAGATTTTATCATCTCACGACATAGAAAAAAACAGCGATAAGCCCAAGCTTTCAGAACTTAAGGGTAAATATGAGTTTAAAAATGTTGTCTTTAATTACGATATGGAAACCCATGTGCTTAACGGACTCGACCTTAATGTAAACGAGGGTGAAACCATAGCACTGGTTGGTGAATCTGGCAGTGGTAAAAGCACCATTATAAATCTTGTTACAGGCTTTAATCTAGCCGAAAGCGGTCAACTTCTTGTTGATGGGCAAGACATAAAGAATTTTGACCTTCGCTCTTATCGAAGATTTTTATCGGTTGTGCCACAGCATTCTATTTTGTTTTCAGGCACCGTGCGTGAAAATATCACCTACGGTAATGACGATTATACCGATCAGCAACTAGCCGAGGCCATACACGCAGCCCAGCTCGATGATGTTATAGCACGCTTACCTCACGGCCTTGATACTAGCGTTGGTGAGCATGGCGCAAAGCTTTCGGGCGGTCAAAGACAGCGCATTGCTATAGCACGCGCTATAATACGTGACCCAAAAGTCATAATCTTTGACGAAGCAACCAGTGCACTTGACAGCGTAACCGAACGCGAAATTCAAGCAGCGATAGATAATCTCACTCGCAATCGCACCACATTTGTGGTGGCACATCGACTTTCTACCATTAAAAATGCCGATAAAATCGCAGTTATAAAGGACGGACGCTGTGTAGAGTTTGGCACCTATAACGAGCTTATTGCCAAACGCGGAGAGTTTTTTGCATTCAAAGAAATTCAATCATAAAGTTTTTAAAGGGGTGCCAAATATGAAACCATACATTATAGGTGTTGCCGGTGGTAGCGGTTCGGGTAAATCAACCTTTGCCCACCGTATAAGAGATGCATTTCCAACTCAAGTTTCACTTATTAGCTGTGACAACTACTACCTTCCGCACGATGAATTACCGCTGGAAAAAAGAGCCCATCTTAATTACGATGCTCCTGAGGCGCTTGAATTTGACCTTATGGTAAACCATCTAGAGCAGTTAAAGAACGGACAAGCAGCGCTTTGCCCCGTCTATGATTTTACCAAGCATACTCGGAGTGATAAGGTTACCAAAATTGAACCACGACCAATTATATTGATTGATGGTATTCTTATTTTTCACGACGAGGCACTACGCGAGTGTATGGACCTTAAAATTTACGTAGAAACCGATGCCGACGAGCGAATTTTACGCCGCGCGCGACGAGATATGGTGGAGCGCGGACGCGACCTTGACAGTGTGATTGATCAATATCTAACCACAGTAAAGCCGATGCACAACACCTACGTAAAACCGACCAAGGTTTTTGCCGATATCATTTTAAACGGCGGCAAAAACGATCAGGCTTTTCATTTGGTAAAAAATCAAATCGAACAACTGCTGAACCGCCACAAATTATAGTGTAACTTATTAACAATAAAAAACTCAGCACACCGAATGGTGTGCTGAGTTTTTTGCTCGTAGCACCGAAAAAGATATCAAAGTTGAAACTGGCCAACAAATTGGAATTTATCGTTATAACTCAATATTGATTTCGTACTTATCGTCAATGAGTATATAGTTCACATTATGCCTCTGTGCGAGGGCTAATATTTCTGCATTATCTGCCAACACGCTCTCCATCGTACACCATTCATCATCTAAACGATTCTCAATGATATTTGCATATCTCTTTATGTCTGCAAAGTGATTTCTAATATATTTCTCAGTCATTACAAGACAATAATATTTAATGTTTTTGAGATATTCAGAGTCAAAGTCCTTCTGCCAATCGAATGGAATGTAGCCACCTTCGACAATTAAGTTCTGCTTGTTTTCAATAGCAGTTTTAATCATCTCACAAACAATAGGCCATAAATATTCAGTTAATTCATTGTCATCCATAGGGGTAAGTTCTGTATTACCACTACGAATTAACCCCATTTTCAGATGGTCTATTGACAGATATGGATATTTATATTTATCAAGCAATTTTTGAGCAAGTGCAGTTTTGCCCGTATGCGATGCTCCTGTAACTAAAATAATCATCTCAATCATCCCTACAAATTCTTATTTATCAAACTGATTATATCATATAATTATCGCTTTTTCCACACAATAATGGTTAAAATCTTTCTCATAACAAAAAAAATCTCAATCACCCAAAGGGGTAATTGAGATTTTTTGGCAAGTTGCACCGATTTAGATGTCGACACAAAACAATTCGATAAATTGTAGTTTATCAGACATTAACTGTCCTACACTCTAAAAAACCTTGATATTACTGGGTTTTCCGTTGATTACAAACTCAACTGTTATGTATTTTCCCTTGTTTTTGCCCTTATGAGCGAAAATAAGGGAAACT
>SVOH01000040.1 GCA_015066515.1 Oscillospiraceae bacterium
GGTTTAAAGCAAATGCCGATATTGAACTTGAAATTGTCACAGATAATAAGGCGGCTGTAGACAAAGAAATAATTATCGGTAAAACCACACGCTATGATTATACTGCACAAGAGGGTGAATATTTCGCGAAGCTTGAAGATAACAAATTGATTTTTGGCGGAGGGCATTATGTTACTGTTCGCAAAGCGGTTGAAATATATACCCGTATGAAGTACAAAAAGGGTAAAGCCTATACTTTTAGCGGCAAATCTGATTTTACGGGTGAAAAATTGGGTTATTCGTATGTATGGGGAGACGAATTTGAGGCAAAAAGCCTTAGCACAACTAATTGGAACAGAGCTACAAAAATGGCGGCTACTGCCGAAATGACTCTTGATGACACCGAACTAACTACAAAAACCGAAAACGGCTACCTAAAAATGCTTGCTATGCGATATTGGGATCCTAAAAAAGCAGGTGTTGAGTTTGTAGCACCTTGGTCGGTTACTACAATGGAGACAATGAGTTATAAATACGGCTATGTTGAAATTAGGGCAAGAGTTCCTTTTGTAAGAGGCGTATGGCCATCTTTTTGGACCTCAAGTTCGGGCGCACTCGGAAATACCAGCACTTATAACTACTCGATAGAGGTTGATATTTTCGAAGTTTTCTCAAGTCTTGATAAGCTGTCACCCAATATACATAAATGGTATGGCGATGGCAGACATACGATGTGGGCGATTGATGAGGGTAACAGCAACGAATGGTATAAGTTTGAATCTGATAATTTGATTAATGAGTATCATGTTTACGGTTTTGAGTGGACTCCTACCAAGATGGTTATGTATATTGACGAGAAACCTTATTATACTTACGATTTGACTAAGAATTTTGATAATGGCGAAACAGGTATGGGCGGTTTTGATGCCCCGCTTTACCTTATATTTAATAATCACTTGTTTACAGACTCTAGCAGTTATAAGCCTTATGCAGGATGTGAGGTTCACGCTCCCGATCTTCCTGCGGAGTATGTTATAGATTGGGTACGCCTTTACCAAAAGAATGACGGTAAGAGCGAGCTTCATCTTGCAAAGTAATAATGGTTAAAGAAACTCGAAATAGTGTAAATGTACACTATTTCGACACCAAATCTTTGATTTGGCAACAAATTTTCTTTGAAAATTTGTCTATGTCCATTGCAATGAGTATAGGCAAAATTAAATTTTTGGAAATTTAATTTTGCTAAAGCCGATAAAATCGGCTTCTAGAAACACTTTTTAGGGTTTCTACATTCTATAATCATTATAATCATATGTAGTTGAAAAACAATGTAATTGTTTTTCGGTAAATATATATTTACCGCTTGTCAATGGATATTGACAAGCAACATATGATTTCATTAAAGTTGGAATTTGCATTTTATGCAAATTATATGTGCAAGCACATACTGAAACACTTTGTGTTTCACCAACTATTAATATAATAAACGGGCGGTGATAATATGAGCAATATCTCAGATATTGATTCTAATTTTAAAGTTGAAACTAATCTTAATGAAAATGACATACGGTTTTATGATGTAAAACAGCCACCTTTTCAAATTTGCGGTTTGATTTACGAATCAGGCAAATTCAGGAGATTTCCCGAAAATGTAGCGCAAACCGTAAGTGAGGGTGTATATGGTTTACATTGTAATACTGCTGGAGGACGGGTGCGCTTTACAACAGACAGTCCGTATATTGCAATACATACAAAAATGCCTCATATAGGCAAAATGCCGCACTTTGCATTAACGGGTTCGGCAGGGTTTGATTTATACGTTTTTGACCAAACAGAAAGATACAAAGCGACCTTTGTGCCACCCTTTAATATTCAAGACGGTTATGAAAGCATTGTTAATTTCAGTTCCTCTGAAATGCGCGAAATAACGATAAATTTCCCTCTTTACAGTGAGGTTAGCGAGTTATATATAGGCCTTAAAGAAAACGCTACGCTTTGTAAAGCAAAACCGTATGAAATCGAAAAGCCTATAGTTTATTACGGTTCGTCAATAACTCAGGGAGGATGTGCGTCAAGGCCCGGAAATTCGTATGAAAGCATAATATCGCGTAGCTTTAATGCGGATTATATTAATCTCGGCTTTTCGGGCAACGCCAAAGGTGAAATTGAAATTGCAGAGTACATAAAGCAATTAGATATGTCGGCATTTGTATATGATTATGACCATAATGCGCCTAGTGTAGAGCATTTAAAAGATACACACGAAAGAATGTTCCGTATTATACGCAATGCTAATCCCGATTTGCCGATAGTGCTGCTTTCAAGACCTAAATACAGTTTAACTGCTGACGATAAACAGCGCTTTGAAGTGATAAAGGCCACTTATGATAACGCAAAAGCCACCGGAGACGAGAATGTTTACTTGATTGACGGTGTGACGTTAATGAGCTTTGCAAAGGACGACTCAACTGTTGATAATGTTCACCCGAACGATTTGGGTTTTTATTCCATGGCAAAAGCAATTACAGATGTTTTAAAGAAGATAATTGTGTAGATTTATCTGAGCCTGAATCTTGTCAAAAATACAAATCTGTCATTTACGATTAAAGCTCACAAAACGCGGTATACTGTAGTTTTATTAAAAATGTTTAAATATTTTCATATTTTGTATGATTTTTGGTATACAAATATTTTTCCAAATGTTAAAATTACGTTGGATTATTGTTTGGTTATTTTATATTAAAAAACAAGGTATGGTGATTATATGATTACAATTATGCCGCCTTTTTTAGGAGTAGCTTATTACCCCGAGGATTGGGACGTATCAGAAATAGAAAAAGATATTAAAATGATGCTAAAGGTAGGGATAAACGTTGCTCGAATAGGCGAGTTCGCTTGGAGCAAAATGGAACCGAGAGACGGCGAGTTTGATTTTTCATGGTTACACTATGTTGTAGATAAATTAAAAAATGCCGGTATCGGAGTTGTTATGGGTACGCCAACCGCTGTACCGC
>SVOH01000029.1 GCA_015066515.1 Oscillospiraceae bacterium
ATCAATAGTAATAGATTCATTATATTTTCTAATACCTGTTTGTGTGCCTAACAAAATCAAGAAACACAGTATAAATGAAATATAAGCATACAGGTAATATTTTTGGTTTTTAAGCCAAATCAGTGGTACCGCGAGTGGTAAAATTAAGGTGCCTAATATAATAGTGATTGTCCAAAAACCGCCAAAAGATAGATATAAAAGCGATAAAAGAGCAGCAATTGGGCAAGCAAGCACAATAAGTACAGTTAGTATGCATCGTATAGCTATAGATTTGCCTGTCATTATAAACACCACCTTTTATTTATTGTATCATAATATAGGTGTATAATCAAGTTGAAAACTTGGTTTTATAATGTATTAAATAAAATAATACTTGATTTTTACAGTGACATACATTATAATTAGCAAGTCCAATGCAGATGTCGCGTAGCTGGTCGAGCGCGCACGATTGGAAATCGTGTAACTATTAAAAGTAGTTCGAGGGTTCGAATCCCTCCATCTGCGCCAGGTAAAAAGGCATCCGTGAGGGATGCCTTTTTATATTTTTTTAAGGGTGATAATATGAAAAAATTACAAGTTGTTATTGATTTGTTTTTTACTGTAATTGCGGCGGCGCTATCTACAATAGGACTATACGTTTTTGTTAATCCTGCCAACTTTGCCCCAAGCGGTGTCGACGGTATATCTATGATGCTTGAAAAGATAACCGATGTTAATATGGGTTATATTTCTTTGGCTATAAATATACCGCTGCTTATTATGGCGTGGTTTTTTATAAGTAAAAAATACGTTGTTTATACCACACTTTTTACAATAATTTCATCCGTTATGTTAATACTTGTAGAAAAGTTTGATTTTTACCAGTACATATCTAAAAATAACGCTTGGATTGCTGTGTTGGCTTCAGGTGTTATATTGGGTGCTCGAACTGCTATTATGATTAAAATAGGCGGTTCTACGGGTGGTGTTGATATTATCGCTACAGTTGTTCAGCAAAAAAGACCGTACCTTAATATAGAAAGTTTAATTTCTATTTTTTGCTATATAATAATTGGTGTTTCATTTTTCGTATATGGTAATATTGAAAGTATAATTATGTCGGTTGCTCAAATGATGATATTTAACCTGGCAATGAACTCTATACTTAAAACCACACGTAACGCCGTTGAAGCACGTATTATTACAGATAACCCACAGGAATTTCGCGATGATATTATCAATAATCTAAAACACGGTGCCACCATAATTGATGGTGAGGGTATGTTTACGGGCGATAGCAAAAAAATTGTTATAACAATTATAAACGTAAGACAGATGAATGAGCTGATAAAAATTTCTAAAAGGCATCCAAATTCATTTATATATTTCAGTGAGGTAAATGGTGTTTGGGGTAATTTTAGATGGAATAAAACCGACGAGGTAAAATAAAAAATTCAAAGCCGCTTTTGCGGCTTTTTTGTTTGTCATATTTTTAAAAACTTTTTCATAATATTTATCAGTTGAAAATTTTGAATGTAAAGTTTCGGAGGAATATTTATGGCAAATAAAAGTATATATGAGGATATTGCTTTAAGAACGGGCGGAGATATTTATTTAGGGATAGTAGGTCCTGTAAGAACCGGTAAATCTACCTTTATAAAACAGTTTATGGATAAGCTTGTAATGCCTAATATATCCGAAGAATATGAAAAGGAGCGAGCAAAAGACGAATTACCTCAAGCATCATCGGGTAGAACAATAATGACTACCGAGCCAAAGTTCATTCCTGAAAAGGCAGTAAATATAAATATTGATAATACCGCAAATATGAACGTAAGGCTTATAGACTGTGTAGGATATATCGTTCCAAGCGCATTAGGTTACATAGAAAACGACCAACCGCGTATGGTTAATACCCCTTGGTACAACGAATCTATTCCTTTTAATATGGCGGCCGAGATTGGTACTCAAAAGGTTATTAATGAGCACTCTACGATAGGGCTTGTTATTACAACCGACGGCAGTATCAGTGATATTCCGCGTGAGGAATACGAGGAAGCAGAGGATAGGGTAATCAAGGAATTGTTAGAAATTAATAAGCCGTTTATTGTATTGCTTAACTGTTTAGATCCAAATTCAGACAGCGCTACAGACATTGCTGAATGTATATCTAAAAAACACCACATACCGGTTGTGCCCGTTAACTGTCTTGATTTAACAGAGAACGATATAAAGCAAATTTTATCACGCATACTTTATGAATTTCCTGTAAAAGAAATAAATGTTAATTTCCCCAAATGGATTAATTGCCTACCGATAAATCATTGGTTACGAAGTGATTTGATAAAATCGTTAAAAGCGGCCGATGGTATACGACATGTACGAGATATAAATTTATTTGGCGCGTGTTTTGAAAATAGCGATAATACAACGGGTTGTAAGATAAACAATATAGATTTAGGTCACGGTAGTGCAGATATCACGATCGACGTTAATTCGGAACTGTTTTATAAAGTGATAGCTGAAAATACAGGTCTTATCATAAACGATGAGATGGAATTAATGAATTCTATTACCGAGTTGTCACAAATAAAGAAAGAATATATGCGAGTAAAAGATGCGCTGGACGAGGTCGAGGCAACAGGGTATGGTATTGTAATGCCTTCTATTGAGGAGTTAAGTCTTGAAGAACCCGAAATCGTAAAGCAGGGAGGCAGGTACGGTGTGCGGCTCCGCGCCTCCGCGCCATCAATACATTTAATGAAGGCCAACATAACTACCGAGGTGAGTCCAATAGTTGGTAGTGAAAAACAGTCAGAAGATTTAATTATGTATTTGCTAAACGAATTTGAAGAAGATCCGGTTAAAATATGGGATTCGAATATTTTTGGTAAATCGTTGCACGAGCTTGTGAATGAAGGTTTACATACCAAGCTTGCTCGTATGCCGATTGATGCACGTATGAGAGTGCAAGAGACAATAGAGCGTGTTATTAACGATGGCTGTAACGGTCTTGTGTGCATTATTCTTTAGCAGAAAATAAAATCTTGCAAAAACATAAATTGTATGTTATTATATAAAAAAGTTTGTTTTTGTGAGGGATAATATGAAAACAACAGTATTTGTAAAACTTATTACAGTTTTAACACTTTGCATTGCTGTGCTTTTTGCGTTTACTGCGTGCAAGGAAGATGAGATATACGCGGGTTCTGAAGATTTTGAGTCGTATCCTGATTATTGGAATGACTTTAATGAAGATAGCGGCGATATTTATATTCCGGACAAAAACAATTCTACGGGAGATGGTAATTCATCATCAAACGGTGACACTACTTCATCTGAGGTAGAGGATTGGACCGCCAACTTTGATGAAGATGAAGATGAGGAGACTACTTCAAGTAAAATCGAAACTGATACCGATAAGGACGGTACTCCCGACACCGATGATACCGATGATGATAACGATGGAATTACCGACGACAAGGACCCAGACGATAATAACAACGGCACACCTGACGATGAAGAAAAACCGGATTATGGTAATCAAGGACCGCTTGTATTTTTTTAGTATTAAATAAATCAGCACCGTACTTAAAATAAGTACGGTGCATTTTTTTATTTTTTGTTTTTTACGTTTGAAAGCGGATTAGAATCAATTGCGTTTTTTATTTGGCTGTTAGATATATGTGTATAAATTTGCGTAGTGCCAAGATTGGCATGGCCCAAAATGTCTTTAAGAACACGTATATCGACATCTCCGTGCTGATACATAAGTGTAGCCGCCGTATGACGAAGTTTATGTGTTGAAAGTCCTTGACCGCCAAGGCCTGCTTTTTCAAGATATGTCTTAACAATATGTTGAACGGTTTTATTACTGATTCTTCTTTTATTACGACTTATAAACAGTGCATTTCGGTCGGCGTAGTTTATTGCATCGTTTGGTCTTACAGCAAGATATGATTTAATTGCAGCATCGCAAGCATCGTTAATGTAAACAATACGTTCCTTGTTACCTTTACCTAGCAGTCGCATTGTGCCATCTGCACGAATATCACTTAGATTAAGTCCACAAAGTTCTGACAAACGCATACCACAGTTAAGAAAAAGTGTAAGTATGCAATAGTCACGTTCTTTATTCGGACCGTCAACTACAGATAATAATTCGAGTGAATCCTCAAGGCTTAAATGTTTAGGCAACGCGTTTTTTACCTTTGGAGATTCAAGCATTTCTGCAGGATTTGTTTCAAGAAGATGAATTTGTGAGGTTAAATATTTAAAAAAAATACGAAGGGTAGATGTTTTGCGCGCGCGGGTTGCCGCATTGTTGCCTCGTTCATCTTTACAAAACACAATAAAAGAATATAAATCTGATATAGTTATAGTACTTATAAGGGCGTTGTCTACCGTTGTTATTTCTATATTTTCAAATGGAGTTTTGGGGTCAACCTTTCCACGAATAAGCAATAAATATCTAAAAAATGTTTGCAAGTCAAGATAGTATTCACTTACAGTTTTAGATGACTTGCCTTTAATGGTTTCATTATAGGTTAAAAAATCGCGTATAATTGGAGGGCAAGAAAGTAATATTTCATGTTTCATATTGTAACTCCTCCTTTAAAATGATATAATACATATGTATTTTAACAGTTATAAATAAAAATTGCAATATTAAAGATTTCTTAATAATTTATTGACTTTATTCTTAAAAAAATTATTGATAAAATATTTCGCGGAGGGTGAGAAAAATGTACAATATTTTAGTTTGCGATGACGAACGTGACATTGTATCAGCTTTGCAAATTTATCTTGAATCTGATGGATATAATGTTTTAACTGCATTTAACGGCAAAGAGGCTTTAGATTTAGCATCAAAAAATGAAATTCATTTAATACTTATGGATATAATGATGCCCGAAATGGATGGGATAACCGCAATGGTAACATTGCGTGAGAGTAGTAACGTACCGGTAATTTTACTTACCGCTAAAAGCGAAGATACCGACAAAATATTAGGTCTTAACGTAGGCGCTGATGACTACATAACAAAGCCTTTTAATCCTGTAGAAATGCTTGCACGCGTGCGTTCGCAGATAAGACGTTATACAAAACTTGGCGGTAGTATAATTAACGCAAGCGACGATGTTATTTCAATTGGTGGTATATCACTTAACGATGCTGCAAAGATTGTTACTGTCGACGGTGAAGAGGTAGCCCTTACGCCTACAGAATATGAGATTTTGAAGTTACTTATGCAAAATAAAGGTCGCGTAATGTCGCAAAAAGAAATATATGAAAGCGTGCGTAAGGAATTGGCATTTGGCGCCGAAAATACAATTGCGGTACATATTCGTCACCTGCGTGAAAAGATAGAAATAAACCCGTCAGAACCTCGTTATATTAAGGTAGTGTGGGCTCACGGATATAAATTTGAAGGATGATTCTGTATGAAAAAATTTATTGGCAATACAGCTCTTAAAATTTTAGCAGTTTCACTATCGTTTATTGTGTTTTTTACAATGGTTGTATCAGTTGTGGGCAGTACTGTTATGCTGTTTAGCGATTTTTATACACGCGATTTTGAAACACTTGAAAAAAACATAATGAAGAATTTGGCTAAAAAGGAGATGTATAATCTCATTTCGCTTTATGATTCTAGTAATGAAAATGTTGAGTCGTATTATGAGGATAAGAATATTCTTTACTCTATAACCAACGATTATAGCGGCGAGAGGGTTACTAACTATAATGCTCAGGATTATGTGGTTTCATATTCAACGAGTGAGTTTGTTACACGTTATGTAAGTGGGGAAAAGGGCGAACTTTTTTATGATGCCGATGACGTGCGCTATGACCCTGAAACAAATCAGTACTATTATTATGCTAAAAATAATGTGGTTTATAAAACCAATCAAAAGGCAGAATTCACAATCTATATTCCATACGATATGCAGTTTACCGATCGTTTTTTCTTGATGGATAAGCTGATTAATGTAGGTTACCGAAACAGATATACCATGATATTTTTAGGTGTAATTTCACTTGTTTTATCGGTTATTATTTATAGTTATTTGTTTATTTCGGTAGGGCACCGCAGCAATAATGAGCATGTACAGGTGTCACTTTTTAACAACATTCCTGCTGATATTTTAAGTGGTATAGTTTTCTTGATTGGTTTATTTGGTGTGTGGTTAATTGTTGATGTTTTTAGCGGGCTTGTAATGGAAATTGTGGCAGGAGCCTTTGTTTCGGTAATGTTTTATTTTACTGCACTGTGGTACCTGCTAAGTATTATAGTTCAGATAAAGGTTAGAACACTTATAAAGCATACATTTTTATATTGGTTGTTTAAAAAGTTGGTTAATTTCTGCCGTCTTATTAAGCATATATTTAAAAATTTTGCTACCGTTTACAAGGTGCTTTGGGCAATAGGTATTTTCTGGGCGTTTGCATTATTTTTTGTAGCTTTTAATTATTACGAAAGTGATAATTTAACCATTGGATTTTTTGTCATTTCTGCAATTGTATCGATAATTCTTTTACTGGCGGCCATTGCGTTTCAACGTGTAAAACGTGGCGGCGAAAAAATAGTAAATGGTGACCTTGACAGCAAAATTGATACTCAGTATATGTTTGGTGATATAAAAGATTTTGCAGAAAGTCTTAACAATATTAATCAAGGGTTACAAAACGCTATCGATGATAAAATGAAAAGCGAACGTTTTAAGACTGAGCTTATAACCAATGTTTCTCATGACATAAAAACACCGCTCACATCTATTGTGAATTATGTTGATTTAATAAAAAAAGAAGATTGCGATAACGAAAAAATAAATGAGTATATTGAGGTATTAGACCGACAGTCAAGTCGACTTAAAAAGCTTATTGAGGATTTGGTAGAGGCTTCAAAGGCATCTACAGGAAATCTTGCTGTAGAACTCACAAAATGTAATCTTACTGTACTTGTAAATCAGGCTGTAGGTGAATTTTGCGAAAAATTTGAAAACATAGGCTTACAGGTAGTACAAACTATTGACAGCCAAGACGTTTATATTTTGGCAGACGGAAGACGACTTTGGCGTGTGTTTGATAATTTGCTTAACAATATATGCAAGTATGCACTGAGCGGCACGCGAGTATATATAGATATGACCAAGGAGCAAAATCGTGTAGCGGTTACATTTAGAAATATTTCAAAGCATCCAATAAACATTTCAAGTGACGAACTTACAGAGCGTTTTGTAAGGGGCGACCGTTCACGAAACACCGAAGGTAGTGGGCTGGGACTTTCTATCGCAAAGAGTCTTACAGAGCTACAAAACGGTAGCTTTGAAATTAATACTGACGGCGATCTTTTTAAGGCAAAAGTTACGTTTGATATTATAGATTAAGGATATTATTATGCAAAAATTTGAAATGACCAACCTTGAGCGATTAGCACTCAAAAGAAAAGTAAAGCGAAAAAAACGAATCAGAGCAACGGTTGCAGTATTACTTATAGTGACAATTCTTGCAGGTGCCGTTTTAGGAATTATTTTATATAAAAACGGCGGCAAATTACCATCTAAACCGCTTAATTTAAAAACGACAGAAGCACCACAGTATGTAGATATACAGTTATTGAACATAGGACTTGCGCGTACCGGTGTTAAGCTTGTTGAAATAAATAATATTGTTATACATTATGTTGGCAATCCGGATTCTACTGCTCAAAATAACAGGGATTATTTTAACAAAATTGATACTGAGGTATGTTCGCATTTTGTGATAGGTCTTGACGGTGAGATTATTCAGTGTGTGCCGCTTGATGAAAAATCAAACGCAAGCAATAATAGAAATCTTGATACTATTTCTATAGAGGTTTGTCATCCTGACGATAGCGGAAAATTTACTGACGTTACATATGCTTCGCTTGTAAAGCTAACGGCATGGTTGTGCGATAATTCAAGACTTAAAGCAAGTGATGTTATAAGGCATTACGATATAACAGGTAAGGAATGCCCTAAATATTTTGTTACCAATGAAGCAGAGTGGAAAAAATTTTTAGAGGATGTAAAAACAGAGCTTAAAAAGTATTAGTGTCAGGAGAAGAAAAGATGCTTGAAATTAAAAACTTATCAAAAACCTATAAGCCTAAAAAGGGTGTACCTGTAACTGCACTAAAAAACATAAATCTTAAATTATCTGATACTGGAATGATTTTTCTACTTGGTAAGTCGGGTAGTGGCAAATCGACGCTATTAAATCTTTTGGGCGGCCTTGATCGTTACGATGGCGGAGAAATAATTATAAACGGTGTCTCTTCAAAGGATTTTAAGCAAAGCCATTTCGATTCATATCGTAACACATATGTGGGATTTATATTTCAAGAATACAATATTCTCAACGAGTTTAATGTTGGTGAAAACATCGCCATCGCTCTTGAATTACAGGGTCAAAGGGCAACAGACGAAAGAATAAATTATATTTTGAATCAAGTTGACCTTGACGGATACGGTAACCGCAAACCGAACGAACTTTCGGGCGGTCAAAAACAGCGTGTTGCCATTGCTCGTGCACTTGTAAAAAATCCCGAAATTATTATGGCAGACGAACCAACCGGAGCACTCGATTCAAATACCGGCAAGCAGGTACTTGATACCTTAAAAAAACTATCGCTCGAAAAGTTAATTATTGTCGTATCTCACGATCGTGACTTTGCCGAAAATTATGCAGATAGAATTATTGAGCTTGCTGATGGTGAGGTTATTAATGACATAACCGTAGATAAAAAAAGCTCGACAGATGATTCAAAAGAAAATCTTGAATTTAATGAAAACACTATCACTATAAATAACGGTTATCATTTAAGCGAGAACGACCTCGATCGTATTAACAGATATATTGACAGCATAAAAAATGATAGTTTGAAAATTACAATAAAAGAACAAAAGATCAATACCTTTAGTGCAACTGATGAAGGAAAAATAATTGCGGATAAAAGCAAGAGTTTTAGGCTCATAAAATCAAAACTGCCTCTGCGAAATGCGTTCAGGATGGGGGCAGGAGGACTAAAGTATAAAAAGTTTAGACTTGTTATTACTGTTTTACTTTCTTGTGTGGCATTTGGACTTTTTGGTCTTGCAGATACACTTGCTGCATACAATCACATTAAGGTTTGTACTAATTCAATTTATGACTCAAATATAGATTATGCTGCTGTCGTAAAATCGCGTCAGTATGGTGAACGCTGGTATGATTATAATAACCGTCTTTCGCAGGATGATTTGATTCAAATTAAGTCGGACACCGGTGTTTCGCTAAACGGTGTGTTTGTACCGCGCGGATCTGATTTATCATTTAGCTTAAATGTAAATCCAGATATTAAGACAAGCGAAAGCGAGCATGAGATTTTTCAGACTTATTTTTCCGGCTATACAGAAATAACAGATAAAAAGCTTAAAAATTTTGGGTATAGTTTGGTTGCGGGTAGATTGCCTGACGGAAGTAAAAACGAAATTGCTATAAGTGATTACATCTTTGAGGTTTTTAAAAAGACGCAATATACTGATGGTACTCTTGGTAAAGATTCCAAGGGTAACGATGTTGTAATATATGAGGATATCAAGCAATATGACGATCTGCTTAATAGGTTGATTACAATAAACAATACAAAGTATACAGTAGTTGGAATTGTTGATACTAAGTTTGATTTATCGCGTTATGAAAGCCTTATTGAGAAAAAAGATTACCAAAGCTCTGCCCAGCAAATAATTGATTATGCGCTAATTAATGAATTTTATGCTCATAAAGATAATAGTCTTGTTTCTATGATTATGGTGGGTAGTGGATTTGTTGAGAAAATAGTCAAGGCGGAACCCGTGATTTTTGATATAAATAAGGGATATTTATGGTTTCACGGTGATGAATTCAATATAGATCCAAGTTATCTTACGACCCTTGATGAAATCGATCTATCTGATGTTGTTTGGATAAGTGATTCAAAAAAAGCATTGAATGATAAAGAAATAATTGTTTTTGAGTCGTGTGTAGATTTTTGGAATTCCGAAAATGCGGTTTATACCGACAACGGTCAAATTGATTATGCAAAGACGTTAGGACGCAACAATAAAACTACCATTAGCAAAAATATGTTTGAAGACGAGAAATTTTTTGACGAAGAAGGGTATACAGTAGTTGGAGTATTGCCCAATAATGAAAAATACAGCAAATTTGATCGCACCGCCATTGTATCTGAAGCGTTATTAAAGGAATTTGTAAGTGACGATGACGGTATATATACATCGGCTATCGGTGTAATGCCCAAACAAAAGGATTCTATCAAAACACTTGTATCATTTTGTTATAACAATGATGATGATATAAGATTTCCGCTCCAAAACGCCGCTACATTCGAACTTGATATGATAAGCGAAGAACTAAAAGAGTTTGCAAAAATATTTATGTATATCGGTTTGGGATTTGCGCTTTTTGCTGCGGTTATGATGGCGAACTTTATTGGAACAAGCATATCATATAAAAAGCAAGAAATTGGAATATTAAGGGCCATTGGTTCACGAAGTAATGATGTGTTTAGAATATTCTTCTCAGAAAGCTTTATAATAGCAATAATAAACTTTATTCTTTCCGGAATAGGTGTATTTTTAGTTACTCAAATTATAAACGGTATTGTGCGTAAAGAAGTTGGAATTTTGATTACATTTTTAACTTTTGGCGCTAGGCAAATTGTATTGATTTTGTTTATAAGTGTTTTTGTTGCCTTTGTAGCAAGCTTTGTTCCTGTGTATAGAATAGCATCGAAAAAACCTATTGATGCTATAAGAGACAAATAATAAAACTCCCCTGATTGCATTTAGCAAAAGGGGAGTTTTTATTAAATACTTATGTGTAATTTATAGCATAGCCAATATATCTTCTTTGGGTCGGTATCCAACAATTTTAGCCGATTCTACTCCATCTTTAAATACAATTAGCGTTGGAATACTGACAACATTATATTTGATGGCAATTGGTGTATCATTATCAACGTTAACCTTACCAACTTTAATGTCACCACGTTCAGAAGCTATTTCTTCTATAACGGGTGCTATCATTTTGCAAGGACCGCACCAATCAGCATAAAAATCAACAAGCACTGTGCCGTGTGAAATTTCGTTTTCAAAATTTTGAGTATTTAGTTTTACTAACATATATCTTACCTCTCAATCCTTTGTTTTATAATATAGCATACAATGGCAAAATCCTTCAAAGTCTGGATCAGCTATTTGTGATTTAAACTCTTCACAAATGCATTTATATTGCGGTAGTTTGCCAATACGACAAGGACAATATCCGTCTTTCTCTTTTAATCCGGCTTTAATGTGTTCAACAACCTCTTTGTTTGGGTTGAGCTTTACTGCCATAGTATCACATCCTTATTATTTGTTATTATACACTACATAAAGGTATAAATCAATAAAATAATTCTGCATCATCTATGTTGTTAAATATTGATACGGACCTTCGTTTTATGCAAAGGTCCGTATTAGTATTATAAATTAGAACATAACATACGTCATTTAACAATGTTGTTAACTATCTTTGCAAGAATGATACAAAGTTCTTCATAAATATCATCAGGTAATTTGTGGGGGGTGCTGTTTCAAGACATAATCCGCCTGTATAGTTTATGTCTTTTAGTGCTTGTGAAAAATCATTCCAATCAATTGCACCAAAGCAGGGTAAAAGATGCAAATCCCTATCGGGAAAACTATCGTGAATGTGAAATGCATGTATTTCATTTCCCAAATCGCGTACTACTTTTGACACTGATAATTCCGGAAATGTCACAATATGTCCGGTGTCGAGACATATTTTAAAATGTTTATCGTTAATAAGCTTTACAAAATCAAGTATCTCATAAGGAGTTGCTAGTGAAAAATTACGCATAGGCATATTTTCTAAGCAAACTGTAATATCATACTGTTTTGCAATTTCCAACACATTGTTCATAAAGTTATAATTAACATCATAAGTTGTTTTTTGCTGTTCGGTGCCTTTTTCACTTATACCGCATGGCATAATTGGGTGTAGTACCCAATTTTTACAACCGAGTATTGATGTTGCCCATAATGAACGTTTAATGTGCTCTAATTTTGCGTTGCGAAGTTCTTCGGTAGAGTCATCGGGTGGCCCTTACTCCATTCTAATAAAATATTTTATTTATTATAACATTTTCTTTTTGTTTTGTAAAGAAATTCAAACCTTAAATTTAAAAATATCACTCATAAATAAGAATTTGAAAACTAACTTTTCTTAAATCATTATCGCTTGTTGTAGGGCGTTAATGAAATCCTCTGAAAGCCTTGAAAATAAAGGATTTTTCGCAATGTGTTCGTTATATCCCTTTATACGATTTCACACGATTTTACCCTTGCTCCGAGAGATTATAAGGGCAAAAGCAAGGGCAAGAAAAACTGATAACAAGATATAACAGAGTGTGGTAATCGGGAAACTGTGATGTATGTGCGAATATATTATTTTGGAGGACAACACAATGGAAAAATACATTTATAACGAAAAGAATGGTTTATGGTACGAATTGCAGGGCGATTATTATCTCCCTTGCCTGACACTTCCCGAAGAAGAAACACAGCCTGTCGGCTTATGGGGACAGCGACACGGACAGTATCTTAAAGAGCATAGGAAAGTAACCTACACCACATTAAAGGTCGAAGGTAAGCTTAACCGCTACCTTGCCGACATTGACAAACAGGCTGAGGAAATGTATCACCGCTTGATTAAGGAAATGGCAGAGAAGCAAGGCGTAACAGAACAGTTAAAGGCAGAAAAGCCGATGGAATGGGTAGGCTTAATGAATAACATTCAAGCCTGTGCAAGAGAGATTGTCAACCGTGAGGTGATTTTCGTATGAGGAAACGAAAATATTACCTATACCTGACGGCTGAGGAAAGGCAGCTAATATTTAACGCCCTGCTCTCTTTCCGTAACAAGCTGATAGCACAAGGCAGATACACCGATGCTGTTGACGAGGTTATGATAAAGGTGCGAAAATGACACCGTAACGCTATAATACGCAAAACTGAGGGGTAAGGTACAAACACCTTACCCCTCAAAGTATATGCTCAAAAAATGGCTTAAAATAGTGCTCCTTGAAGCCAGAAAATTCTACTTTGCAGGAACGAAAATAACTGAATACTTTATATGTGACATATAAAAATATCGCTATAATAGATGAAAATTAAATATTAGTTAAAAAACACTGTTTTTATTTATTTGAAGAATTTAAGCCATATACAATAAAACTACCAATAGCCGCTATAGAAACTATTAAGCTAAAATTTCCATCTAATCCTATTGATTGATCAACTAACATTCCAACAATCCCCAAAATTATTGTAGATACAAATGCAATAACACTTATTTTCATTTCGCACCTCATAAAATTTAGTGATATAATGTGAATGCGTTGGCGTGGAATGTTTGTCTTTGAATGCCAAGTCCTCCAAACGATACAGAACCGCCTGAACTAATGGAAAAACTTGGGTTCCAAGCAAGGATAGCGTGTGCATAAGACACTTGACAACTAATATCTTTTTGACAAGATACCCCGTAGTAACAATATACTTTATCTACAAGAACTTGTGACTGCTGTCCCGTTCCAAGAGGGAATTCTGCACCAATACCATAGATGTTAGGGTTTGATAAAGAAATTAGCTTTCCATCTCCTCCATCTTCATCATAAAGATATGCTGTGTCATTTATAGTTGTACCTAAACTATGTGTCCATCTTCCGCTAGCATAATGCGAATAATTATTGTCAATGTTACCAGAACTACTTATAACAAGGAGATCGTTCATCTGAAAATTAGGGAATCCAACCCATTCTACTTCTCCTCTTATAGTAAAATAGCTTCTACCTGACAATGCGTAACTTGGACTTCTTTCATACGCTGTGCTTTTTAATACTAAATCACCGAATGTTTCATCTCTGTCGTAATCAGATAAAGTTACAAGTTCTTTAGATTGTAGATATTGTTCTCGTGTAACTTCTGTCAATTCGCCATTCTCAGACTCATCCAAATAAACCTCTGTACGAATTGCGGATGTATAATCAACCGCTTCAATGACTTTTTCCCTTGGCAATGTGGCAATAAATTCCTCTGTATCACCTAGAGACAAAAGTATTGTTTTACCTAATTCGTAGTTGTCAATTTGAGGATAAGCTCTTTTTATGCTGTCCTTGAAAAGATTAATGTTTGTGATTGTTTCCTTGTACTCGAAGCCATCAACGGAATGACTAATTTCAAGAGTGCTATTTTTCAATACATCAATCTTTTTCATTGAAACCTGAACATCTTGAGTATTTGCAGCCATCGCTGTAGTACTTGATACCAACATTAAACAAAAAACCAACAATAATGATAAAATTCGCGTTTTTTTCATAAATTTCAATCCTTTCTTTTGGGACTTTTGAATATCACGAATATATGACAATCCTCCTTTCGACATTTAGTTGTATACCCATTCTTGTTATACTGAAATAATTAATTCGATGACATAACAAAAAGTTCCCTTAGTTTGACAACTAAAGGAACTCGATAACAATGAACAAATGGATTAATACATTATTAATCATCAAATAGTTTGCTGTTTTATGGCTTCCCTACGATGGTATTAACCAACAGGTTCAAAGGGTCAGATTTTATCTTCTCAACCAAAAAGGTTCCCCTAGCATCTTTATTATATTACAAAAGATATGATTTGTCAATGGTATATGAAAAATTTATCTTACTTTTCGTTGCTTTATTTTTTTAAATGTATTTGTTCTGTCAAAATGTATGTAATCCCGCAAGGCAGGGGTACTGCCCTGCGGTGTAGTTTTCGTAGTCAAAGTTACCTTTCTCTGTCAAAGGTCTTTCTGCTTCGTGTCTGCTGTTTGCCCTTCGATTGAATTTGTCTGAGTTGTTCTCGGACACTTTTTCTTTCGGGTGGTCTTGCGGCAGGCTTTTGTTTTTGCTTCAGCTTCTTCTCATATTCCCAAACCTCACGCTCGTAACGTGCCACTACATTTTCCATCTCCCGATAGGTCTGCATAAACGCCATAACGTCGGGATACCCCTCGTCTTTTAAGACTTCGGGCATTTCGTCTAGCCCTTTGGATATTTCGGCTTTTGTCTGTTGTATCTGCTCGGTAAGTGCCTTTCGCTCTTTCCCCTTGAATAACCCTGTGGTTTCGGAAAGCTCCTTTTCCAATTTCGGCAGTACTGCTTCCTGCAAGTGCTTGATTGCTTTTGCCCTGTCCTGTACCTTTATCATCAGCTTCTGCATTGCCCTGAACTCTGCCATATCAATGCTGAGTGTCGGTCTTTGCGGCATATCCTGCTGACGAATAAGGGACTGCAATAATTCCTTCGCCTTGCTCACGATAGTGCGGAAAAGATTTGGCATAAACCCGTTTTTCTTGATGGATTTTTTTACTTCGGTGTGTATCTGCTCCTGCTTCACCTCCAATATTTTTGCTTCGGAGATACCGGTAATCAGTGCCATATCCGCCGTTCTGTTCCATTCCTGCCTTGCTTCATTGTCTGCCCGTATCTCTGCTTCCTTCGGATTGTTCTTCCCGATTTTCTTTGTCGGCAGATAAATACTTGCAGGATTGAATACTTGAAGTTTTTTATCAGGATCGTGAATGTGGCTGTTGATAAGCTCGGTATAAACGCCTTTTATTTCCTGTAAAAATACTTCGGTTTTGTAGCGGTCATCTTTCACAGTAAACAAGTGCTGTTCGTAAACCTCGCCCTTTTTGATAACGGTACAGCCTTTGCGGACTTTCCCGTTTTCATCGGTTATCTCTTTCTTGGTGCGTACCCTCTTTCCTTTTTCATCAAAGAAAACGCTTCTTGCGGCGATTTTAATATCCGGCTCGGCAAGTAATTTTCTCTCGCTGAAAATTAAGTGGATATGATAATTGGTCTTTTTCTTGTTGTGGTGCAGGGCGGAAACACATTCCACACCATAGCGTTTGCGAAACTGCCTTGTAAAATCTTCAAGAACTTTCTGCGGTTGGAAGGTAGTGTAAACTTCGGGCAGGGCGATAATCAATTCCCTTGCTTCGATACACTTTCCGTCTGCTCCGCTTCGCTTAAATTCCTGCTGACTTTCCCTTGCGAGATTGCTCCAAAAGGTACTGTCTGCGGTGTGGTAGGTGGCGTATAGGTTTTCCTGTCTTGCGTGGCTTGTGATATATGAGATGCGACCTTTGACATTATGGAGCTTCGACATCTGAATAAAACTGTGTCGTGCCATATTGTCCTTTCTCCCTTGAAATAGGGCGTTCTCATTTTGCAACCGACTTAACGGTTGCGGCTGTGCCGATGGCATTTGTCAGCGGTACGGCGATAGAAAATTGCAGTGCAATTTTCTCTGTATCATAGCGGCGGTATCTGCCGACAAGCTGTGATACAGGCTCCCTGCAAGGGCGAAATACCACTTGAACAAATCGTAGATTTGTGCGAGGGGTGTATTTCGCTCTCAAACGCCGAGGGCTTGAGAGAACGGTTTACTCTACTTTGCGGACATCATCCTGACACAGTAGGTTTCTGCCCTGATTGACGGTCATAAAACGCTCTAAGGTATCCCTGCGGATAATGG
>SVOH01000008.1 GCA_015066515.1 Oscillospiraceae bacterium
TATACTCTAACACGGGCAACAGAACTCTTTCTTCTGCCGGTGCCGTAAAAATATGGCTTTCCTTCAAACATCTTTTCTGTCTCCCTTCTTAGAATTCATACTTTTCAGGCTTTTGTGCTACCTGAACATAGTTTTCGCCTGCATATACATGAAGACGAGTAAGTGCCTTACGACCAATTGTAGTATCGGGAACCATGCCCTTTACTGCAAGCTCCATAGCAAGCTCTGGACGAGTCTTCATAAGGGTTGAATACTTAACCTCTTTAAGACCGCCAATCCAGCCTGTATGGCGACGATAATACTTGTTGTCTAACTTTTTACCTGTTAAAACTGCCTTGTCAGCATTGATAACGATAACATGGTCACCACAGTCAACGTGTGGAGTAAAGCTTGGCTTTACTTTACCACGGAGCAAATCAGCAACCTTAGCAGCGGTGCGGCCAAGTGGACGATTTGCAGCGTCAACGATGTACCATTTACGCTGAACATCGGCAGGTTTTGCCATAAATGTTTTTGACATAACCAAAACCTCCAAAATTTGTTTTCTTTTTTAGTGCCCGACTATAATACCACAGCAAAAATGCTTTGTCAACACTAATTTTTGAAAAATTTAATTTAAAAAACAAAATCTCTGTTTTTCTCTCGTTTTCTCAGTTTTTCTCTCGAATACTCACTTGTGATTTTCAAAAAACATACAAAAAAGAGTAATTGATTTTTTAATTTATAACTGTTATAATGATATAAGTATAGAAAATGCGGGGGGTGACTTTGTGCGAAAACTTGTTACTAATTTTTCGGAATCCGATAAATTAAAGCTTTTGCGTTATGCAAAAACTGCAGTGTCGGTTGGGTATTCGTTGCTTAGATATGCTCTTTTGATTTCTATTGGATTTATAATATTGTATCCGTTGCTTTATATGATAATAACATCAATGATGAGTCCGTTGGCATTTGCTAACTCTACTCGTGTGTGGATACCCACAGCACTTAATATACAAGACAACTATGCCAAAGCAATTGAAGCAATAGATTATGGTAGATCCTTTTTAAACACAATAAAAATTGAGATTGTCAGTGCTCTTTTAGAGGTGGCGTCCTGTGCGGTTATAGGGTATGGATTTGCGAGGTTTGACTTCAAAGGTAAAAAGCTGTTTATGGGTATACTTTTTGCTACAATTCTTGTGCCGGATATGGTCGTACTTATTCCCCGTATGGTCAACTACACAAACCTTGACTTTTTATACATTGGCCGAGGAATTGAGACAGTGATAATTTGGCTTGGCAATTTATTTGGTGCCGATTGGTCGGGCGTGGGTGCGTATATTACACCTAATATCATCGATACTGAATGGACAATGTGGGTGCCGTCTTTGCTTGGGGTAGGACTTCGTTCGGGCATACTTATTTACATTTATATACAGTTTTTCTCGGGTCTTCCTCGTGAGCTTGAAGAAGCTGCGTGGGTTGATGGCGCAGGCCCGATTAAAACATTCCTTAGAATTGCAGTTCCCTCCTCAAGCGTTGTATTTATAACCGTTCTAGTATTTTCGCTTATATGGCATTGGAATGATTCGTTGCTTTCGGGAATGTATATTACCAAAAAATTGCCCCTTGCGTGCTCGCTTGGTGCAGTAGAACCATATATAGGCGCAAAATGGGGACTTTATGGTGGCGCATCAACACCGCAACAGGCATCGATTATGATGGCAAGTTGCTTGCTGTTTATAGGTCCTATGGTTATTTTTTATATGTTTATACAACGCGGATTTATAGAAAGTATCGACCGTGTAGGTATTACAGGTTAAATAAAAAGGATTGGCTCGGCCAATCCTTTTTTGCTTTAGGTGATTAAAATTATTGAATTATCTTTTATTATATGTTAATATAAATATGTATGGCGATTTTTAAAAAAGAAAGTGGATTTATATGAAAGTTTTAGCGGTAGGAGATATCTGTTCTCCTGATGGGTGCGAGTTTGCACTACAGACAATACCTCGCATAAAACGAGAAGAAAATATTGATTTTACAATAGTAAACGGTGAAAATTCAGCCGCGGGCAATGGCATTACACCCAGTAGCGCCGAAACACTTTTTGCGGCAGGAGCCGACGTTATAACCGGTGGAAATCATACGCTACGCAGAAGTGAGTTTTATGATATGCTTGACACAAATCCATTTGTTTTGCGCCCGCATAATCTTAAAGAGACGGATATAGGCAGTGGATATTGTCTTTTTGATATGGGAAAACATAGTGCGGCAGTTATAAATCTTTCAGGACAAATATATCTTGAAAGAGTAAATGCCGATAATCCCTTTAAGTGTATCGATAAGCTTATAGAAAAGGCAAGGTGTGACGGCGCAAAATATATATTTGTAGATTTTCACGCTGAGGCCACGAGCGAAAAACGTGCAATGGGATTTTATCTTGATGGTAAGGTAAGTGCGGTTTTTGGTACGCACACTCACGTGCAGACCGCTGATGCTCAAATTTTACCGCAAGGAACAGGGTACATTACCGACCTTGGTATGACTGGAGTAATAAACTCGATACTTGGTGTAAAAAATGAGATTATAATAAATCGTTTAAAAGATAACGATATGTCGCGTTTTGAGCAGGCAAGTGGCCGGTGTATGCTAAACGGTTGTGTTTTTGATATAGATGATACAACCGGACTTGCAAAATCGGTAAAACTAATAAAAAAATAACTTTTGAATTTAACATAAGAAAAGTGAGGTGACGGTGCTTGAAAAGATGGATTTGTTTTTTTGTTTCTTTGGTATTGATGGTTTCTGTTTGCGGATGCAGGAAAAACACTACAAATTTTAGCAGTTCTGAAAATATTGGCGATATACCGTCACAATCGTTTGGGGATAAAGAAATTGATTTGTTATATTCATATACCGATAGTCTAAATCCCTATACAGCTAAGACTGATGCCAATAGAGAGATTTCGTCACTTTTGTA
The DNA here is from genome assembly GCA_015066515.1 of Oscillospiraceae bacterium. GTDB lineage: Bacteria > Bacillota > Clostridia > Oscillospirales > Acutalibacteraceae > UBA737. The sequence goes on from SVOH01000008.1 coordinate 2,966, forward strand.
TGATAGCCTTGTAAAAACAGATAATAATTTCGAGCCGGTTTTTGTTTTGGCGCAGTCGGTAGAAATATCAGAAAAAGTTTGTACGGTTGTATTAAAAAATGCGACCTTTACCGACGGAAGCACCGTTACAGCCGAAGACGTGGTTTATTCTTATAACACTGCCAAGTCTACCGCACGTTATTCGCCACTTTTTTATGAGGTTGTATCAGCAGTGGCTCGCGATGCAAAAACAATTGTGTTTACGCTGTCACAAAACGATCAGTACTTTGCTAATTTGCTTACATTTCCTATATTAAAACTGGGAACCTCAGGCACTCACGACAGTGACGGCAAAGAAATATCGCCAATAGGCTGCGGTCGATATAAAATAGCTGACGATGGAACTAGACTTGAGCGCAACGAAAATTATTATGGCAAAAAGGGCGTAATAAAGTCGATAAAGCTTATAAACTCGCCGGATTCTGCGTCAACCTCGCACTATGTAGAAGTAGGTGCCACAGATATGTACTATACTGCCAATGGTGACATAGTTCGTATGAGCGGCAAAAAAACCGAGGTGAATTTGAACCGTATGGTATATATAGGTGTAAATGACAGCTATGGTTCGCTTGCAACGAGAGAAATGCGATACGCAATTTCTTCGGCACTTAATCGTGATGAGATTTGTCAAACGGCATATTACAATAACGCGCAGTCGGCAACGGGCTTTTTTAATCCTAAATTTGCTCCGGCAAAATCCCTGCAAACAATAGAGGGCAAGCCAAATTCTAAAATAACAGTTGAAAATTTGTCAAAAATAGGATATAATAATATGAATTCGAATGGCTTTTATGCAAATGCATCTGGCAACAATCCGGTGTTTACATTGCTTGTGAATTCAGAAAACGGCTCACGTGTTGCGGCGGCGAATATGATTGCCGCACAGTGCAAAACGGCCGGTATACAAATAAATGTTATACAGTGTACCTATGCACAATATGTTGAAAGATTATCCAGCGGAAGTTTTCAGCTTTATTTAGGTGAGATACAACTACTCGATAATATGGATATGACGCAGTTGGTAATACCCGGTGGTACGGCTGCCTATGGTGTGAGCAATAATACTGCGTCGCAAGATGAAGAGGCAGAAACTGCCGAACCAAGCGAGCCACAAATTTCACCGTGCAAGTCCATACTAGACAGTTATCACACAGCACAGTGCGGTATAGGTGATGTTGCGGCGACCTTGCTTGCTGAAATGCCACAAATTCCGGTATGTTATCTTGAGGGCGTATTGTTTTACAACTCAGACATAAAGGGTGGCGTCGAGGCTAGCAGCAGTGACATTTATTTGAATTTTGAAAATTATGAATTTTAGGAGGAATTATTTATGATATCTTATGAAACAAGAACAGGTTCTATCTGCTTTACCGAAAACTTTTTAAGCAAGCTTATCGGTCATGCTGTTACCTCTTGCTTTGGAGTAGTTGGTATGATGCCTTCATCACATCGTCAACGCTTATTTGGTCTTGTTACAAAAGAGCAAGCGCTTGATACAGGTATCGAGGTAACGGGTAATGCTGACCAAATTGATGTTGAAATTCATATAATGGTAACCTACGGTATGAACATTGCCGCAATTGCTGCAAGCATTACCGAAAAGGTTAAATATGTAGTACTTGATTCTACCGGTATTACCGTAAACAAGGTAACTGTAAAGGTAGACGGAATTAAGGAATAACTTTTTTCCATTTAGAGAAGGAGTGTTTATTTTTGTTTAACGGTAATATTTTGCGTGATGCGATTATATCTGCTGCAAACAATCTTGCAAATAATAGAAAACCTGTAGATGACCTCAATGTATTTCCGGTACCGGATGGCGATACAGGTACAAATATGTCTATGACCTTGTCTAATGCTGTTCGCGAACTCGAAAAGGTTAGTGGCGAAACAGCAGGTAAGGTAGCTCAGATAAACGCATCAGCTCTTTTGCGTGGTGCGCGCGGTAACTCGGGTGTTATTACCTCACTTTTGTTCCGTGGCTTTTCAAAAGGAATAGGAAGTGACGAAAACGTAACAGCCGAGAATTTGGCTGTTGCGTTCAAGCTTGGTGTTGAGGCGGCGTACAAGGCTGTTATGAAACCAACCGAGGGTACTATTCTTACAGTAGCTCGTATTGCAAGCGAGCGCGCTACAGCCGCATTTGAAGCGGGTAAAGATGCGCTTGGTGTTTTTGCCGATGCTATTGATGGTGCGAAGGAGGCGCTGGCCGAAACACCTGAGCTTTTACCAATGCTTAAAAAAGCAGGTGTTGTTGATGCCGGCGGTCAAGGCTTTGTTATTATTCTAGAAGGTATGATGTCGGTATTCCGTGACGGAATTATTATCGCTTCTAATAGCGGTGGTGCAGAAATCGACGAAGATGAAGATAACGAAACCGCACGCAATGCGGCTGGTGAGTTCGAGACCGAAATTACCTTCACTTATTGCACCGAGTTTATCGTAAAACGCGACAGCGAATGCACTAAGGAGCCAAGTGAGCTTCGCGCATATCTAGAAACAATAGGCGATTGTGTTGTTGTTGTAGATGACGAAGAAATTATTAAGGTTCACGTTCATACTGACCATCCGGGTAACGCATTTGAAGAGGGTCTTACCTTTGGTCAACTTACAAGTATGAAGGTTGAAAATATGCGTGACCAGCACGAGAAAGCAAAGCACGATGCTGCAAACGCCAAAAAGGCTCCTGCAAAGACCAAACGAAACGAAAAGATTGAGTCGGTTGAGATAACAAAGCCTGTTGGCTTTGTGTCGGTTTGCGCAGGCGACGGTATTGCCGCTCTTTTCAAGGACTTAGGTGTAGATACGATTGTTTCGGGCGGTCAGACAATGAACCCAAGCACCGATAATATTTTACGTGCTATTGAAAGTACGCCGGCTGAAACTGTATATGTTCTTCCAAATAACAAAAATATAATTATGGCTGCTGAGCAGGCTATTCCGATAAGCACCCGTAAGGTAATAGTTCTTCACACAAGAACTATACCACAGGGTATTACCGCAATGCTTAACTTTGACGAGAGCGTTGACACCGAGGCTAATGCTATTGCTATGCAAAATGCCGCAGAGGCAATCGCTACCGGTCAGGTTACCTTTGCCGCACGCGATTCTGACTTTGACGGTCATAAGATTAAGCAGGGCGAGATTATGGCTATGACAGGCGGTAAGATTTCGTTTGTTGATACCGACATCGAAAAGGCAACCTATAAGCTTGTTAAATCTATGATCAAGCGTGACAGCCAATTTGTAACCGTAATTTACGGAGAAGAGATTACCGATGAGCAGGCAGTTTCACTTGAACAGCTTCTTAATGAAAAATTCGGCAACAAGGTAGAAATTACCTTTATAAGCGGCGGTCAGCCTGTATACTATTATATTATTTCTGTAGAGTGATAAATTATATGTCTAATTTTCAAACTGACATAAGATTTTTAAAGGGCGTTGGCGAAAAACGCGCCCAGCATTTGTACTCACTGGGCATCGATACAATCGGTGCCCTTTTGCGTTATTTTCCGCGAGGGTATGAGGATTTTAGTGATATTAGGCAGATTTTTGATTGTTCTGCTGATGAGAAGGTGTGCGTAAAAGCGCGCATTATTACTCCTATTACAGAGCATAAAATCCGCAGTAATATGACACTTTACAAGTTTAAGATTAGTGACAGCACTGCGTATATGCAGGTTACCATCTTTAACAGTAAATACCTTGTGGCAAAATTACATGAGGGCAGTGAATATCTGTTTGCCGGCAAAATTGCGCAGGGTAAATTCGGTTTGGAAATGTCTTCACCCGAAATTCGTGAGGTTGGAGATACAGGTATATTGCCGGTATATCCCGCGTCAAAAAACATGACATCGTCAGCAATAACAAAGCTTGTTAAAACGGCTTTACAAAATTGCGAGATAGAAGACATTTTGCCCGATAGCATACGTGCGGCATATAAGCTTTGTAATTTGAGAGATGCTATACATAATATCCATTTCCCCAAAAGCCCTGAGGCTTTAGAAATGGCGAAAAAACATCTTGTTTTTGAAGAGCTTTTTGTTCTTCGCACGGGACTTATGCTTTTAAAAAACAAGCGAAAAATCCAGTCACAATTTGTATTTAATACCGATTATACCGACGAATATATAAACTCATTGCCTTTTGAAATGACAACGGCGCAAAAGCGTGTGATTGCCGAGTGTGTACGCGATATGGCTTCGGGTAAAATTATGAACCGCTTGGTTCAGGGTGATGTTGGTTGCGGTAAAACGGCCGTTGCGGCGGCTCTTATGTACCATACGGCAAGGCAAGGCTTTCAAGCGGCGATTATGGCCCCTACCGAAATATTAGCCGAGCAGCATTATAAAAACCTTTGTGAAAGCCTTAAAAACACCGGTATAGAGTGTGTGCTGCTTACAGGCTCGCTTAAAAAAAGTGAAAAGCAAAAAGCAAAGGATTTACTTAGTAGCGGTAAGGCTCAAATTGCAGTTGGTACCCACGCGCTAATAAGCGGCGACGTAGAGTTTTCTGCTTTGGCACTTGTTATTACCGACGAGCAACACCGTTTTGGCGTGGTTCAACGAGGTGATTTGTCGGCCAAAGGTACACATCCACATACGCTTGTTATGTCGGCAACACCAATTCCACGCACGCTCGGTCTTATTATTTACGGTGACCTCAATATTAGTATAATTGACGAATATCCACGCGGTAGGCAAAAAATAGAAAACTACTGTGTTGAGTCTTCTTTACGTGCGCGGGTTTTCGGTTATATTAAAAAACATTTAGATGAGGGTAGGCAAGGTTATATAGTTTGTCCGATGGTCGAAGAAAATGAAGAAATAAATATTAAAAGTGCCGAGCAATACTTTGCCGAGATACAAGACGGCGAGTTTAAAAACTACCGTGTTGGGCTATTACACGGTAAAATGAAACCCAAGGACAAAGACGCTGTTATGCGAGCCTTTAAAAATGGCGAAATACAGTTACTGGTCTGTACTACTGTAATAGAGGTAGGTATTGACGTACCCAATGCGGCAATTATGGTTATCGAAAATGCCGAGCGTTTTGGCCTTTCACAGCTTCATCAGTTGCGCGGTAGAATTGGCCGTGGACAATATAAGTCAACCTGTATATTTATTTCAGACTTTACAAAAGGCACAACAGCCGACAGATTAAGGGTTATTAAGGAAAATACCGACGGCTTTAAAATTGCTGATGAGGACTTACGTCTTCGTGGTCCGGGTGACTTTTTAGGTTCGCGTCAGCACGGATTACCTCAACTTAAAATCGCTGATATCTATGCTGATAATGATATAATGAGATTGGCATCTATGGCGGCGGCTACTTTGCTTGAGCGTGATCCAAAGCTTACTGAGCCGAATAATGCAAATTTACGTAAAGAAATTATTTTAATGTATAAAAAACTCCACGAGAATTAGAAGGGCGAAATAAATGTTAAAAAGATTTTTAAGCTATTACAAACCACATAAAAAAATCTTCATACTTGATATGCTGGCTGCGCTCGCAATGTCGGTTATAGGTATTTTTTATCCTATTATAACGCGCGAGCTGTTAAATAATTTTATGCCCAACAAAAAATACACCGAAATTATTATCTGCGGCAGTCTGCTTTTAATTGTTTACTTAATGCGAATGGGGCTTTCGTATTTTGTACAGTATCAAGGTCATATGATGGGCGTTAAAATGCAGGAGCAAATGCGTAGCGATTTGTTTTCACATATAGAAAAACTTCCTGTATCTTTCTTTGATAATAATGAAACCGGTAAAATTATGACACGTATGACAAGCGACCTGTTTGATATAGTAGAGCTTGCTCATCACGGTCCCGAAAACGTTCTTATTACAAGCTCTTCGATAATTATTTCTTTTGCATATTTAATGTCTATAAATATACCGCTTTCGCTTATATTACTTGCGTGCGTGCCGATACTTGTGCTCATATCGTCTATTCTACGCAAAAAAATGCGTGACGCATTTAAGCGCCGTCGTGAGTCAAATGCTGTTATAAATGCGGCGCTTGAGAGCAGTATTACGGGTATTCGTGTTACAAAAGCATTTACAAATCAAGAAAAAGAAATTGAAAAATTTGCCGTCGGCAATGTACAGTTTGTAGAAAACAGCCGCAAGGCATATAAGGCTATGGGTCAATTTCATTCGAGCACAACCTTTGTAACCGATGTGTTTAATGTTATTTTGCTTATCGGCGGTGGATTTTTACTGCTTACCGATTTAAACCGTTTTGGCGACTATTCGGCATTTTTGGCGGCAATTAACCTATTTATAAATCCTGTAAATACACTTATTCGTTTTATGGAGTCCTTCCAAAACGGTGTTACAGGCTTTGAGCGTTTTACAGAAATCCTTGATACACCTATCGAGGAGGATAAGCCTGATGCTATAGATATTCCGACAATTGATGGTGTCATAGAATTTAAAAATGTTACATACGGTTACGGCGACGGCGATAACGTGCTTAAAAATGTATCGCTTAAAATAGACAAGGGACAAACCTTCGCTCTCGTCGGTCCTTCGGGCGGCGGTAAAACTACAATTTGCCACCTTATTCCTCATTTTTACGATGTTCGTGAGGGCGAAATATTGATTGATGGCGTAAACATCAACAATATCACACGTGAATCACTTCGTAAAAATATTGGTATAGTTCAACAAGACGTATATCTCTTTAACTCAAGTATCAGAGACAATATACTCTACGGTCGACTTGATGCTACAGATGAAGAGGTTGTAGAAGCGGCAAAACGCGCTAATATACACGATTACGTTATGACGCTTCCCGACGGTTATGATACAGTTATCGGCGAGCGTGGTGTAAAGCTTTCGGGTGGACAAAAGCAAAGACTTAGCATTGCGCGAGTATTCCTTAAAAATCCGCCGATACTTATTCTTGACGAGGCTACAAGCGCGCTTGATAACGCAACTGAAATTATGATTCAACAAGCGCTTGACGAGCTTTGTAAGGGTAGAACAACGCTGGTTGTTGCCCACCGACTTTCTACTATAAAGAACGCAAACGAAATAGCCGTTGTTTCAGGCGGCGAGATTTGCGAACAGGGCACTCACACCGAGCTTGTTGAACAAGGCGGCATCTATGCTATGCTACATAAACAACAGTTTAGAGAAGAATAAAAACAAAAGTCAGAGCAAAATTTGCTCTGACTTTTTTATGGATTATTGGTTCTTCCTAAAATATAATCGGTAGTTGTTTTATAATAATCGGCAAGTGCTATTACAAAGCGCGTTGGTATTTCGCGTTTACCGATTTCGTAATTGCTGTATACCCTTTGGTCTATGCCAAGATATGCTGCAATCTCTTTTTGCCCCAAATCTCTATCTTGTCTTAAATCCTTTAGTCTTGGATAATACATTCACAATCACCACAATTAGTATATTTACTATCAAATAATAGTATTGACATTACTATCAAACGATAGTAAAATAGTGCTGTGGTTAATATGCCTTGCTATATCATAAATACTATTCCTTTTCAAGCCTTGTATTGTATAATTTTATGGTATAAAATATAAAAGTAATAATAAATTTAGGGGGGACTATCGTGGACAAGAAAAAAACATCCGCCGTAAAAAACTCATTGTATTTTTTACGACTTATATGGGAAACCTGCCCAAGCAGTATTTTTATACATTTTATTGTTTTTATTGAATACGGAATGTGGGTCTTTAATTCGGTAATTTTTATGCAGTATTTATTTGGCGCAAATACCGAGAACCGTAGTTTTGGCGAGATATTAGCATTTATTTGGTTTGCTACAATTCTTAGCATAGTGGTAAATATCTTTTATTCTTGGCGTTGGAAAAATGCGTTTCCCAAAATGCTTGCTAACCTAACTTACGGACTTAGTAACAAACTTTTCAAAAAAGCACAAACCGTTGATATTTCTTGTTATGAAAACCCCGATTTTTATAATACATATACTCGCGCAGTTGGAGTAGTGAGTCGGAATGCCAGAGAGTTCCTTAACCACTTTTCAGTGTTTTTTGCTTCGCTTATTGCGGCTATTTATGTTATTGCTGTAATGATAAAAATTACCCCGTGGTCACTTTTGTTTATTGCATTTCCTATGGTGGGAAATATTGTGTTTGGTAAAAAAATCGGAAAGATAAATTACAATATAAATCAAGAAAACACATCCGCCAATCGTAAAGCTGATTATGTTAATCGTGTTGCATTTTTAAGAAACTATGCAGGAGAACTCCGCGTCACAAATATTTTTTCGGTATTAAAAAACACTTATATAAAAGCCGTTGATGAAAGCGTAGCAAATGATAGAAAATACGCAACAAAAAGATTTTGTTTTGATATGCTTCGCAGTATATCACAATTTGTTATCGGTTATGAAGGAATGTGGCTTTGCGCCGCAATACTTGCCATAAACGGTAACATAAATTTAAGCGAATTGGTGGTACTGCTTAATTCTATTGGTGCGGTTAGCTGGATGCTTCGTAATTTTGAAAGTTCTCTTACAGGACTTTATACGGATTCTCTTTTTATTGAAAATCTAAAAACCTTTTTAAATTTTGAACCCAAAATTGATGAATCAAAGGGTGGTCTGGCTCCGCCCGAAAGAATTGAAACAATTGAACTAAAAAACGTCTCTTTCAAATATGACGAAAAAAAGGATTATGTAATTAAAAACGTGTCTTTTACACTACGCGCAGGTGTTCGTCATGCATTTGTTGGTGTTAACGGTAGCGGCAAATCAACTCTTATAAAATTATTGCTTAGATTTTATGATCCACAAGAAGGTCAGATACTGCTTAATGGTATCGATATCAAAGAGTTTGATATCAAGAAATATCGCGAGCTTATCGGTGCTGCTTTTCAGGATTTTGCAATATTTTCAGCAACAGTTGCTGAAAATGTTATGTTAAAACCAATACATACTGATGATGAAAAAGCAATTGCTATTGAGGCACTTAAAGACAGTGACGCTTACAAAAAGATTGAATCACTACCAAACAAAGAAGATTCCATTCTTACACGCGAGTTTGATGATGAAGGTATTGAACTTTCTGGTGGTGAGCGACAAAAGATTGCCATCGCACGTGCTTTTGCAAAGGAAAGCCCTGTTGTTATTTTGGACGAGCCATCAAGCGCGCTAGACCCTATTGCTGAGCACCAAATGTTTGAAACTATACTAAGACTTTGTAAACAAGATAAAAAACTATCGGTTATCGTTTCACATCGTATGTCATCAGCAGCTGTTTGTGAAAAGATATTTGTTTTTGAAAACGGTTCTTTGGTAGAAGAGGGTTCCCACAGGGAATTATTACAAAACGATGGCGTTTATGCACTGCTTTTTAATAAGCAGGCAAGAAATTATCAAACGGAGGTGTACGCCGCTTATGAAGGATTATAAGCCACAACATAATACGTTTTCTAACTTGTGGTTTGCATTTTCGTGCCATTTTAAAGCGGCGCCGTGCTATTCTGTTTATCTTCTTTTGCAATCAGTGCTTGGTGATTTAATAACGCTATTCGAGCATGTATTCTTACCGGCACACATAATAAGTTGCGTAGAGCGAAAAGCACCTATTCGTGAGGTTTTAATCTTTTTAATTCCTATCGCCTTGGCGGTCCTTTTAAAGGTTGCTTTAACACATATAGTGGGAAACTATATTGCACCTAAATCGAACATGAAAATCAATAAATATATACACCTCGCGCTATATGAAAAAGCAGTTTCAATGGATATTGCTAAGTATGACGATTCAAAGTATTACAATGATTATGTTTGGGCAATGGAATATTCTCCTTGGCATCTCGACCAAGCGGTAAATCAATCACGTATATTTATAAGTAATATAATTGTAGCGCTTGTTTCAGGATCGTATGTAGTGTCGGTAGATATAAAGGCGTTAATCGCGTTATTGGCTGTTGCCGCAATAAACCTTACTGCTAATATAATTTTAAACAAAATAGATATGAAGCAGTGGGAAGAATTAATGCCTGTCTGGCGCAAACGCAATTATTCTAACCGTGTTTTTTATCTCTCATATTTTGTAAAAGACTTGCGAATGGGCAAGATGAACGAACGATTAGAAAAAGATTTTAGTGAGTGTAGAGATGTAATTAACAGCACGTCGGATAGATACTTTAAAAAGTTCCTTCCGTTTGAATTGCTTAACTATCCACTACACGATATTGTTTTAAAGGGTGTTTACTTAAGTTATCTTTTCTATCAAGCGTTTGTTAAGAAATTATATGGATTTGGTATGCTTTATGGTATTTATAATGCAGTAAGAAATATTAATGATAAAATTAATAATTCTATGCGCATTTTTCCGGATTTGCAATGGAATAGCAAGAATATAGATAAAATCCGTGTTTTCTTAGATGCAAAAAATGAAATTATTGATAATGGCAAGAGTGAAATTGCTCATCACGGAGATATTGTGCTTGAAAACGTCCACTTTACTTATCCCGGAAATGATGCTTCTACTATCAACGGTATTTCAATGAATATAAAGCAGGGCGAAAAGATTGCTCTTGTAGGTTTTAATGGTGCCGGTAAATCAACGCTTATTAAGTTGATTTTACGTCTTTATGATGTTTGCGACGGTGTTATTAAATTCGACGGCAAACCGATTGCTGATTATCCACTGCAAAAATACCGTGATGTGTATAGCACACTTTTCCAAGACTTTCAAACAATTGCCGCTACAATCGGTCAAAATATCACTATGGATAACAGCGAGCTTGATGTAGAAAAGGCGCGAGAATCGCTTGAAATGGCCGATTTTAAGCAAAAGTTCGACACACTGCCAAAGGGATTTGAAACTCAGCTTACAAAAGAGTTTGATAATAACGGCGTAAACCTATCGGGCGGCGAAGCTCAAAAATTGGCGCTTGCTCGGGTGCTTTATGCCAACAAAAATATTATCATACTTGATGAACCGTCAAGCGCGCTTGATCCATTAGCCGAGTATCAGCTCAATAAGACGGTAACCGAGATAGCCGGTGAAAAGACAGTAATAATTATTTCTCACCGACTTTCTACAACGCGTTTTGTTGATAAGATTTATATGCTTGACAACGGAATGGTGGTTGAAAGTGGCAATCACGATGAGCTACTTAAACTGAACGGCAAGTATGCTGAAATGTTTAAGTTGCAGGCAGAAAAATACCGTTAATAAATGTCTTGCAAGATAATGCAACGCAAGGGATTAAAACATATTAAAAAACGACCTCAGACTAAGATGATCTTAGCCTGAGGTCGTTTTTAAAGCGATATATTTAAAAAAACAATCCAAATTCTACAAAGCAGTAGCTATCGGTCCAGTTTTTGTTTAAACCGTTAGACCATATTGGTGATTCGTGGAAGAAGCAAGGAGGTGATACCCAATAGTTTTCACCGTCACTTAGGTGGAATGGACCAAGCAGGTTGCGTAAATTACCGGTTACGGTAATTTCAATTTCATTTTCACCGTCGATAAGGTAGTCTGATATATCTACCTCATACGGTTGCCACATAATTTTGCCGGCATCTTTACCGTTAACCTTTACTTTAGTAACAGAAGAGGGTAGGCGGTCAAATTTAATGCTTCTGTTTTTACATTCGTCGGCCGTAAGATTTACCTTTTGCTTAAAGGTCATACTACCTGCAAAGAAAGGATAACCCTGACTTGCGATTTCACCGCAATTTAGTGTTTTGGGTGCCGCAGTAATATAAAAATCACCATCTGTTCGCAACGCTCTGCGGTCGAGAAGTTCAAAACTCTTGTCTGTTTTTACAGCAAAATCACCCTTTAAGTATATGGCTTCGATTTCCATATCATAGCTTAATTTGTTCTTTTCGGACTCGAAGATAAGTGAATTTTTAGCGTTTTTATAAACCTCGTCGCTTTGAACAAAGTCACAGGTAAGAGCAATCTCATTTTCGCCCTCTACAACATAATCGAATATATCAATCACTTTAAATGATGTGTCAAAGTAATAGCCTTTAACGGTTTTTTCTATGTTTTTACCGTTTACGGTAATATCAAAAATTTCGGGGGTTTCAACTACAAGATCACATTTTGTAAAGGCTTTATCTTTTACGTTGCACTTAAACACAACCTTTGTATTTACCTTTCGCTCAAACGCGAGAGCCTTTTCCTGCACGTCGCTTACAGGTAGATTTTTGTATGCAAGCTCGCCGTCAAAATAAACGTCGCAGTAGTCAAGAGTAAGAGCGTTGTCGTCAGAACTCACTTTCCAATTGTTTGCAAATGAAATTGGGAGCAAATCTTTGCTATGCTTTATCGCAGAGGTTTTAATAGCATTGTCATAAACAAACAAAACAAGCGATCCGTTGCCGTAAATAGAGCTTTCAATATTTATGTAATCACCGTTTGATTCAAATTTAACTGATTCTTCTTCGCCCGATATTGTGTTGAAAATGCTTGCGCTCTTGCCCTTTACCTTTGCTGTGAAATTATGTGTTGTGTTGCAAGGATTCATTAAATAATACATTGTCATTTCTTGTTCTTCAAAACGACGAACAGCTGTAAGAATAGGCTCGTTGCCGTCGTAAGACAACTCTATTTTACGAAGACTTTCCGGAATTTTAGAAACAAGATTATCTAAATCTGTAACAACGCACTCTTTTGAAAGCTCAATAATATCATTACTTGCTTTACCGTCGACCATAGTTGGAATATTGCCCGTAAAGATTATAATACCGCCCTGAGCTTTAAATTCTTTAAGCAGTTTTACGGTGTTGCTTGCAAGGCAGTCGGCAGGTGGAACAACTACTACAGAGTAGCTTTGAGTGCCTATTATAATTTTTCCGTTTTCTACTTTGCCGTGACGCTCCATAAGCGTTGCATCGCCAAGGTGATATTGCAGTTGATGCTCCTCAAGGCATTTCATGGTGTTAACCATATCGTCACAAAGCTTTCTGGAATAAATATGCGAATGTATATCAAAGGTTGCCCATGCACTGTCGGCAGAATGAAGCACCAATATTTCGTGGTTAATTTCGCCCTCGGCAATCAGCATACCAATGCGACTTACCATATCGTTAAAGGTTTTGTAATCACTCCACCAAGGCTGTTGCTTAAATAGTGTAGCGGGGTAGTCGCGCTTTCTTATACCTCTTAGAGTATAACCCTCAAGATGCTGACAAAGGTAGTTAATACCGTGTACCATTTGGTGTTCGTATATCCATCTTAGTTCTTCAAAGCTAACATTCCAGCCGCAACAAGCAAAGGTTTCTGATAAAATTTGTTTTTTGCCTAATTGATTAGCGGCAGAGCTTAACTGCATTTCACATTCAATATGATTAAGCTCGCGACCCAAATTGTCCATTCCCGGTATGGTCATATATTCATAGTGAGGCATACAAGCACCGTTCGAGATAAGCTGTGCCCAAAGCCCCTCTTCGAGCACCATATGACCTGTGAGTGCACTGCCGTTGGCGCAGCACCATTTGTAAATGTTGTTTACAAAGTTTTCCGAAAATAAATTAGTGATAAGCTTAAAGTAGTTGTATTTGGTTTCACTGGAGGTTTCGGTCTGATAGAACAGGTCTAAAAGCTTAGGAGTAAGTTCTTTGCCGTAAGCCTTTCGGTATTCTTTCTCTAATATAAAAGACCAAGGGTAGCCGTTGCGTGAAATCTGAGGCTCGTCGGTAAAAAAGCCAGCCATATCCGTAAATTCGTCGCCAAGTTTTTCCTTATAGGCCTCGTGAGTAGAGCGGATAAATTCATTTATTACCTCGCCGTCAAGTGTATCAACATAAAAAGGGTTAACCTCATAATAAAAATGAATGTTTTTGCCGTTATAATCTAAATTTATAATGGTGTTTTCGTTGTTGACAGGTTGGTCAGTTTCCTCGCAACGCAGATATTTTTGTTGGTATTTAAGGCCAAGACCGTTAACAATACCCGAACCAAAGCCGCTCGGCCAGCCGTTTTCGTCATAACCCCAAGATTGCATTTGGAGTTTTTTGCCCTCTCGGAGCGTGGCTTTTATGTTGTCAAACCATTCGTCCGACATATATTCGGTCTGCAAACCGCCGCGCGCATGCATAAAGTAACCGCCAATGCCGACATCGTTCATTTCTCGAACCTGAGCCGCAGTTTCACTAATATCTAGCTTTTCGTTCCACGACCAAAAAGGTGCAGGGCGGTATTTATTTGGTGGATTTTTAAGATTTTTATAAAACACAGTTTTCCCTCCACAAATGTTTTTTTAATTATATCATAACGGTGTTACAGTTTACAATAAAAAAATCAAGCCACCGACAATTTTGCGATGGCTTGAATATATATTAGTTTGTGGTATCGGCTGTAAGCTTAATGTCGGCGGTATAGTATTTGCTGGCTCGATATATTGTTACTTCTACAGTTTGACCGCTTTCGCAATCATAAAGCACGTCGTTTAAAATTGTGTATTCGCTGATTTTTACACCGTTGAATTCGGTAATAATATCGCCTCGCTCAATACCTGCATTATATGCAGGACTACCCTCGGCCACGCTGGACACTACTGCACCTGCGGGATAACCGTAAAAGGCAAGAACCTGACTTGTGTAGGTGCTGCTGATGCTTACACCAAAATATGCCTGAGAGTCGTCTTTTTTAGAAATTATTTTATCGCATTTTTCCTTTACGGTATTTACCGGTATTGCAAAGCCCATACCCTCAAATTCTACAGAAGCAATTTTAGAACTGTTTATACCAATTAGTTTGCCTTCGGCATTAAGCAGTGCGCCGCCAGAGTTACCCGGATTTATTGCCGCATCGGTTTGAATAAGCTTAAGCACAGAGTTTGTCGATACTGTTCGGTTGAGTCCACTGATTATACCGTAGGTAACACTACCCATAAATTCAAGACTGCCGGGAGAACCTATGGTTACAACATACTGCCCAACCTTTAACTCGTCGCTGTTGCCCATCTCGATAGGGGTGAGACCGGTCGCGTCAATTTTAACTACAGCGAGGTCACAAGAAATATTATATCCTATAACTGTTGCGGGGTATGATTTTGCGCTGTCGCTACCAATAAAAACATCAATTTTTGAATTTCTTGATTGTACAGCGTCACTGATAACGTGATAGTTTGTTATAATATAACCGTCGCTGGTATATACCACACCCGAACCGTTACCTGTTTGTTCCTGATTACCGCCAAAAAAGCTCATAACCGATGTCGTTGTGCGAATACCCACAACACTGTCAGTGCATTTAACGGCAACAGCCTCGGCGATGGACGAGGCGTCTTGGTCAACATTTATGCTTACGTTATTACTCGGTTTTTCTACGGTTTCATCGTAATCATCGGTTGTAGAATGTGGTTTTGCAAGCGGAATCGACCCAACAATAGCATAACTGACAGCGCCTATTATTGCCGCTAATATGCAGGCAACAATTACAACCGCTGTGCTATGGCCGCGTTTTTCTTTTTTGGGTTTTGGCGGCTGGGTATTATATTCGCTATATGATGTTGTATAGGTTGGAGGTGCTTGATATTCGGCTTTTGGTGCAGGCTCATCCTGAATAATGTCCTCAGACCTTTTGCTATAATAACTGCTGTCGTTATTTTCGTTAGGTTGCATATTGTTGTTTTGAAATTCGTTCATATAATATTCCTTTCTTTGTGAAAGATTTCGTAATTACTCTAAAGTAATTTTATTATATTTGTGTTTTTAAAATGTTAATTATTCGTAAATAATAATACCACAAAAAACAAAAATAAAAAACTCTTTACTTTTTAAAAGAGTTGTGATATAATGCTATAGCTGACTATGGTCAGGTACCTTGTTCTATGCTTTTGGCGACTGCCACATAAGTGGAGCACTCATTGGCCTCAGGCTTGGAACGGGGCGGACAATATTTTTAAAAAGGAGTGAAAAGAATGACTAACGAACAAAAGCAGCAGATTATGGCTGAGTACGCTGTTCACGAAGGCGACACAGGTTCTCCTGAGGTTCAGATTGCAGTTCTTACTTTCCGTATCAACGAGCTCAACGCTCACCTTGATATTCACAAGAAGGACCACCACTCACGCCGCGGTCTTCTTAAGATGGTAGGTCACAGAAGAAACCTTCTTGCATACCTTCAGAAGAAAGACATCGAAAGATACCGTGCTATCGTTAAGAAGCTCGGCTTGCGTAAGTAATTATGTAACAAACAAACCGAGCAATCACAATTTGCTCGGTTTGATTTTGTTAAATGGCAATAGTATTTAAAGAGATTTTTTGTTGTTTAGCGGTAAAACGAGAACCCAATAAGTTGAGTTTTGGTTTTATTGCTAAACGGAAAATCTCTTGATAAATAAAAAAGAATTTTAAAACAAAAGGAGATTAGAAAACATGTTTGAAAACTTTAAGGTTTATGAAACCACCATAGCAGGCAGACCCTTTAGTCTTGAAACCGGCAAAATGGCTGGCCTTGCAAATGCGGCTTTTATGGCTCGCTACGGTGATACAAGCGTTCTTTGTACGGTAACCGCATCTTCAAAGCCACGTGAGGGCGTTGACTTTTTCCCTCTTTCAGTAGATTTTGAAGAAAAAATGTATGCAGTAGGTCGTATTCCAGGCTCTTTCCAGCGCCGTGAGGGCAAAGCAAGTGAAAAGGCTATTCTTTCATCACGTTGCATTGACAGACCTATTCGTCCACTTTTCCCAAAAGATATGAGAAATGACTGCTCGGTTGTTGCAACCGTTATGTCGGTTGACCCTGATTGCTCACCCGAAATCACAGCAGCAATTGGTGTATCGGCAGCTATTGCAGTATCTGATATTCCTTGGGATGGCCCAATCGCTTCTACAAGCGTTGGTCTTATTGACGGCGAAATTATTATTAACCCAACTCTCGAGCAGCGCGCAGCTACCGAGCTTAACCTTACCGTATCTTCAACTGCTGACCTCGTTGCAATGATTGAAGCAGGTGGTAACGAAATTCCTGATGACCTTATGTTTGACTGCATTATGGCAGGTCACGAGGTAAATAAGGAAATCGTTAAGTTCATCAACGGCATCGTTGCTGAAATCGGTAAAGAGAAATTTACATTTGAATCAAGTGATCCTGATCCGGAAATTATGGCAGAGATTGAGGCTTTCTGCATTGAAGACGTTAAGAAAGCACTTGATACCGATGATAAAAATGTTCGTGACGCGGCACTTCTTCCTATTTATGACGCCGTTCACGCTAAGTTTGACGAGCGTTTTGAAGGAAACGAAGCAAAGCTTGACGAGATTATGTATCTTGTTCAAAAGCATGTTGTTCGCGCATGGCTTAAGGATGAAGGCAAGCGTGTAGACGGTCGTGGTATTGACGATATTCGTCCGCTTGACGCACAAATTGACCTTCTCCCACGTGTTCACGGTTCGGGTATGTTTACCCGTGGTCAAACACAGGTTCTTTCAATCGCTACTTTGGCTCCCGTAAGCGAAGCTCAAAAGCTTGACGGTCTTGATGAAGAGGTAAGCAAGCGTTATATTCACCACTACAACTTCCCATCATACTCTGTTGGTGAAACCAAGCCTTCTCGTGGACCTGGCCGTCGTGAAATCGGTCACGGTGCTTTGGCTGAACGTGCACTTTTACCTGTTATTCCTTCTGTTGAAGAATTCCCATACGCTATTCGTGTAGTAAGTGAGGTTCTTTCGTCTAACGGTTCTACTTCACAGGGTTCTATCTGTGGTTCAACACTAGCTCTTATGGCAGCAGGTGTTCCGATTAAGGCTCCTGTAGCAGGTATTTCTTGTGGTCTTATCACAGGTGACGAGGGCGTATACGGCGACTTTATGACAATGGTTGACATTCAGGGTCTTGAAGACTTCTACGGCGATATGGACTTTAAGGTAGCAGGTACTCATAAGGGTATCACCGCGATACAAATGGACCTTAAGGTACACGGTCTTACCCCTGAAATCATTAAAGAAGCATTTGCAAAGACAAATAAGGCTCGTAAATATATTCTTGATGACGTAATGCTCAAGTGTATTCCTGAATACCGTAAAGAGCTGTCTCCTTACGCACCTAAGATGCTTACAACCGTTATCAGCCCAGACAAGATTGGCGACGTTATTGGTAAGCAGGGTAAGGTTATTCAGTCTATCCAAGAACAGTGTGAATGTACAATTAACATTGAAGAAGACGGTCACGTATTTGTTGCAGGTCTTGATCTTGAAAAGGCACAGGCTGCAATTGATATAGTAAATCTTATCGCAAACGACCCCGAAATCGGTGCAGTTTACAGTGGTAAGGTAACCCGCCTTATGACCTTTGGCGCATTTGTAGAAATCGCACCGGGTAAGGAAGGTCTTGTTCACATTTCTAAGCTTGATGTTAAGAGGGTCGAAAAGGTTGAAGACGTTGTTGCAGTTGGCGATCAGGTAATTGTTAAGGTTACCGAGATTGACGATCAGGGCAGAATTAACCTTTCACGTCGCGATGCACTTGTAGAGGTTAACGGCGCAGTTGTTGAAGACGACGGCGAAGACGAAGCACCTCGCAGAAACGGTGGCAACCGTGACAGACGCGGCTTTAAAAAGCGTGATAAATAATTAAACTTAAAATCCCCGAGATTTCTCGGGGATTTATTTTTTAAAACAAAATGTAAAGTTTGCTTGACATTTAAGATATATTGTGCTATTATGTGTATGTAAAGTAAACTTTACATTAAAAGAGGTGGGCAAATGAAAAACAAAATAGAGGAAATAAGAAAACAAAAGGGCATTACACAAGAGGATTTTGCAAAAGTCTTGGGCGTATCAAGACAGACTATCAGCTCGCTTGAAACAGGTAGATATAATCCATCAATTTTTTTGGCATACAAAATTGCCAGGTGCTTTAATATGACTATTGAAGAAATTTTTATTTTTGACGAGGAGGATATAAAATGAGAAAAGCACGACTTATATCAAGCATATTAGAAATTGTAATTGGTGTTGTATTATGCGTGTGCCATTTTGCTCATCGTATAGACGAGTTTTGGAGTGGTATGGGCATAGCACTTATTATTGTTGGCTCACTTTTTCTTTTGCGCAATATTAAATACCAAACAAATGAAAAATATCGTGAAGAAATTGATACACAAAATACCGACGAACGAAATAAGTTTATTGCAATGAAGGCTTGGAGCTGGGCAGGATATTTATTTGTGATTATTGCCGCTGTCGGCACAATTGTATTTAGGCTTGTAGGCAAAGAAGAGTTAATGATGCTTGCAAGCGGCAGTGTTTGCATAGTGATTTTTCTTTACTGGATAAGTTATATGATTTTACGTAAAAAATATTAATCCAAAATCCCCGAAATTTTCGGGGATTTTTTCTTTTCGCTTACTTGACTACAAAAAAACATTGTACTATAATTATGTTAAATTAAGTAAAAATTCATCGAATAGGAGGATGAAAAAAATGATTAAAAAGTATTTAAACCGTCTTTTTATAGATGGATTGTCGGGAATGGCATCGGGCCTTTTTGCCACACTGATTATCGGTACAATTGTATCGCAAATTGGCACTATAATAGGCGGCGCGGCAGGCGGTTACCTTGTTGCCGTTGGCGGCTTTGCAAAGACCATCACGGGCGCGGGTATTGGTATAGGTGTTGCTTGCAAGTTAAAATCTTCGCCACTTGTTACCGTATCGGCGGGGGTGGCAGGTCTTGTGGGTGCATTTCCAAACATTGCTACCGAAAGCTTCATTATGGGTCGCCCCGGTGAACCATTGGGCGCTTTTGTGGCGGCATATGTTGCAATAGAACTCGGTGGACTCGTATCGGGAAAAACAAAGGTTGATATTATTGTTACACCGTTAGTTTCTATCCTTACAGGTAGTGTTGCGGGCTTTGTTATAGGACCACCTGTGTCAAAATTTATGTCTTGGATTGGCTCTATTATAAACTTTGGCGTAGAGCAGCAACCAATTATTTGCGGTATTATTGTATCGGTAGTTATGGGTATATGCTTGACTTTGCCTATATCATCAGCGGCAATAGGTGTATCGCTTAAGCTTTCGGGCCTTGCGGCAGGCGCTGCTGTCGTGGGCTGCTGCTGTAATATGATAGGCTTTGCAGTAGCATCCTACCGCGAAAACAAGGTATCGGGTCTTATTTCACAAGGTATTGGTACATCAATGCTTCAAATGCCAAACATTGTTCGCAAGCCTATAATATGGCTTCCTGCTATAATTGCTAGCGCAGTTTTGGGTCCTGTATCTACAGCACTGCTTAAAATGGTAAGCACACCTACGGGTTCGGGTATGGGAACAGCAGGACTTGTGGGTCCGTTTGAAACATATACCGCAATGGCTAGCGCAGGCTTTGAACCCGTGGTTGCCGTTCTTGAAATAGCGGTTATGCATTTTGTATTACCTGCTGTTATTGCCCTTGGTGTGAGTGAGACTATGCGCAAGCTAAAGTGGATAAAGCAAGGCGATATGAGGCTTGATACATAATGACAAAAAAAGAAAGAGTTATAAAGGCGGTAGAAGCACTAGAACTGCTATACCCCGATGCTATTTGTTCGCTTAATTACAGCGATGCTTTTCAGCTGCTTATTGCAACACGTCTTTCGGCACAGTGTACTGACGCGCGTGTAAATATGGTAACTCCAGCATTATTTAAAGCCTATCCCAACGCAAAGGCTATGGCTGTGGCACCCATTGAAAGAGTTGAAGAACTTATAAAAACCTGCGGTCTTTACAAGACAAAAGCCAAAGATTTGGTTGGTATTGGGCAGATGATAATGAGTGATTTTGACGGCAAAGTGCCCGATACTATTGAGCAACTAACACGACTACCGGGTGTTGGCCGCAAAACTGCAAATCTTGTTTGTGGGGATGTTTACGGCAAGCCGGCAGTTGTTACCGATACGCATTTTATAAGGCTTTGTAACCGATTGGGTTTTGTTAAAACCACAAATCCTTTGCAGGTGGAGAATGCTATGCGCAAGCTATTGCCTCCTGATAAATCAAACGATTTTTGTCATCGTAGTGTTCTTTTTGGCCGTGATATATGTACAGCTAGAAAAACATATTGCGACCGTTGCCCAATGGCAGATTTTTGCCCTTCAAAAAAATAAGCATTAAAAAAATCGGTAAGTAAAACTTATCGATTTTTTAATGTTGTTTTGATTGCTGTCTTAATTTTATAAACAACATAATCTCTTGTTGTTTGTTTTTTTAATTCTCTAATAAAAGCGCTTATATTATTGTTTGTTAAACTTTTGTGTAAAGAAAAAGTAATTTTGTTAGGAGACACAAGCTCTTGAAAATAATCGTTTTCTTTACAAAGATAATACATTTCTTCAAATAGTGCTTGCAACTCTTTTCTTTTATAATGAATTCGGTAATGCAGTGCAGTTTCAAAAGGCAGACGGTTCAACTTGCTGGATATCATAGCATTTTTCCAATCGAATTCGGGAAATAAGTTTTTAAACAATCGATTTGCTTCTATGTCTAATTTAAATTGATTTTTTCTTGGTTTACTAACTAAAGAATTTGTTCGGTGATAATAATTATAGTAATTGCCTTCTAAAAATCCAATAGAACTAATGGCTGCAAAATATTCAATACAAAACTGCCAATCTTCACCGTGTATTCGATTTTCGTTTATACGAATATTGTTTTCTTTTATTATCGATGTTAAAAACAATTTATTACATAAAGAACATAGACAATTGTTGCTTTTAGAAGAAAAGCCGATCAAGCATTTTACCACATCTTCTCTTATATCGTCTTTATATAGAGTTTGATTGGCAAATCTTGAATTAATTGCTGTCATACCATCGTTTTTGACAATTTTATAATTGCAACAAACACAATCCAATGATTCGGATTTCATACGATTAAGTAATTGGTAGTACATATCAGGCTCAATTGTATCATCGGAGTCAACAAATGCAATCACAGGCATTGTAGCAATATCTATACCAATGTTTCTTGCTGCCGAGGCACCACCGTTTGTTTTATGAATCACCTTAACTCTGCTGTCTTTGAGGGCGTATTCGTCAAGTATTTGGCCGCTGTTATCTGTAGAGCCGTCATTAACACAAATTATTTCTAATTCTTTGTACCGTTGGTTAACAAGGCTGTCAAGACATTGTGCAATATATTTTTCACTGTTGTACACGGGAATAATTACAGAAAGTCCATTGTAGTTTTTGTTACACATGTTGCTATCTCCTTTAAAAAGTGTTTACATTATAACAAATAATTCCACAAATATCAATACTAAATTCCACAAATAATAGACATTGTAAAATGATAATAGTAATGAATTTGTGGAAAGAGGGTAACGAAATGCGTGACTTTTCGGAAATAGCAAAAGAATTGCGAGAATCAAAGCACCTTACTCAAACGCAACTCGCCGAAAGAATGTGGGTAAAAAAATCTATAATTTCAGCCTACGAAACTGATGCAAGACCACCGAGCCTTGATATGCTTGTCAAATACGCAAAAGAATTTAATGTCTCAACAGACTATTTGTTGGGAATAGATACAAGCGAAACAATTAAAGTTAAAGGTCTTACAGATGCTCAGATAAATATTCTTAACGATTTAATAAATGAATTTTTAAAAAACAACAAATAAATTAAATGCAGATAGCAATTGCTATCTGCAATTTTTTGTGATACAATAAGAAAAAACTTTTAAAGGTGATAGTATGAGCTTTAAGAATCAAGTGTATAATTTGATGAAAAGCTGGTGTGACGAGTTGCTTAAAACTCAACTCGATATGCCTGACCCATTGCTTGACGGTGCCATTTTGTGCCCTGGTTGCGCAGTGGTACACGGTCGCTGCGCCGATATGGTTTTGCCGCTTGTTCTTTTGTTTAAAGAAACAGGCGAGGAACACTATCTTACAGCGGCTAAAAAGCTTATTGATTGGACCGAATATAATCTACTGTCTGAAAATAAAGATTACCGCAACGACCTTGCAAATCGTTGGAAGGGTACTAATATTTTTACCTGCCTTATGCTTGGCGAAACACTACATAGATTTGGCGATATTTTAGATAAAGAAACCTTCACTAAATGGGATAAAATTTTCCGCGAGCGCGCCACGGCCGCAATTGGTTGGTGTGAAGCGGCAGGACCGCACATAAACTATAACGCGGGTGCTGCGGCTATGTTTGCCTTTGCTTATAACTACACAGGTGAGCAAAAGTTTTTAGATAACGCCTTAAAGCAAGAAGCATTTTGCCGCGAGCATTTTGATAATGAAGGTCTTTTCTTTGGCGAGGGTAAGCCGCTTGACGGTACAACGGATAAGGGATGTCACTTTATTGATATGGGTTATAACCTTGAAGAATCTATTCCACTTCTTGTGTTTCATTCTATATGGCTTAAAGATAACGAAAAGATTAAGTTTTATACCGACCGCGCAATAGACCATTTAGGATTTTTACTGCCCGATGGCGCTATTGACAACAGCTGGGGCACTCGTCAAAATAAATGGACCTATTGGGGCAGCCGCACTAGCGACGGTATGCACGAGGGCTTTGTATATTTGGCAAAAGACAATGCGGTTATTGCAAAGGCGGTTCGCCGCAATATAGAGCTTTTAGAAAAATGTACTGTAGACGGCAGACTCTACGGCGGTCTTATGTATCACAGTGCCGACGAGCCTGCTTGTATTCATCACGCATTCGACAAGGTTAAGTCGCTCGCTGTTATGTATCTCGAAATGGGCGACGAGTTTGACACTTGCGAGTCGGCGCTTTTACCGCGTGAGGCTGAGGGTGTAAAGAAATACCAAAACGGCTATCTTTATACCGTTACTAAGGGAGATTTTGTAGCTACCATTAACGCTTGTGACACGCATATTTATACTGCAAGTGAAACAGGCGGCGGCGCAATAAGTATGCTTTACAACCGTGATTACGGCGCGGTTATGGCGGCAACACTTTATCGCTTTGTTACCACCGAGCCTATGAATATGCAAATTCAGCGTCACGTTGATGACGAGATTTGTAACACCGCGCGTATTGGTCGTAGCGATACCGATAAAACGGTAGAGCTTGTACAAAATGATTACACTATTACTGCAAAGAGCGAAAAATCCGGTTTTGAAATAAAATATGATTTTACGGAAGATGCAGTAAATATTTGTGTTTTATCTAACGGGGACAGCGAATATGTTTTACCAATAGTTAGTCAAAGCGATGACAGTGTTGAGCTTACCGATAATGAGGTTATATTCAAAAATATGTTGTCGGTATCGTTTGACGGCCAATATAGCATAAGCCCCGCAGACGAAAAACGTCATTTCCACCCCGTAGGCGGTTTTCAGTACAAGCATTTAACATTCCCTGTAAAAGCCGAAAAGCCACTCAACATTAAGATAAAAATAAATAAGTAAATTTTAAGACGCGGTCTATTGGCCGCGTCTTCTTTTTCGTCTTACTTTGTTTATGTGTCGTTCAAAATCACCGCAGCTTATAAATTCGGCAAGTACAAGTTGATTAAACAGAGGTACACTGCAAGAATAAAACCCAACAGTTTTTTCATATAACTCTATCATATTCTCGGGCAAAAGCATATACGCTGTTCTTATGGACGGTGAAATGGTTTTTGAAAATGTGTTTACATATATAACGTTACTGCCACCTGACAATGAAAACACCGTTTCTTCTGACTTTTTTAGCAAAGTAAACTCCGATTCAAAATCGTCTTCCACAATTATGCGATTACCTTCTTTTGCCCAACGTATATATTCACGTTTTTTAGAAGCGCTTGCACTAACACGACTTGGAAAACTTTGATATGGTGTTATGTGTAGCACTGTGGCAGGTGTTTTATTAAGGTGCTCGCTTGAGATACCGTCATTTAAAAGTGGAAGAAAAAGTGTTTTTACGCCATTCGCACGGTACACCTGACTGATTTTTTTATAGGATGGATTTTCGAGCGCATAGATGCGGTTTTTACCAAGCATCTGCACAATAAGTCCGTAAAGATACTCGCTGCCGGCTCCTATTACTATTTGCTCTGTTTTAACCTCTATGCCACGGCTACGTTTAAGATAATCGCGAATTGCGGCTTTAAGCTCAATGCTTCCGCTTCCATCGCTTGAACTAAAAATATCTTTGCCGTAATTACCCAAAACCCTACGTATTGTTTTTGCGTACAGCGAAAAGGGAAAGTCACCGCCTTGTTCGGCTGTGTGGGTATTTATGGTTGGTGCGGTTATTACTCTTGCAGGTGCTACAAAGGTGCTGTCGGGATTATAACACACAAAATAACCGCTTCGTTCTCTTGTGTTGATGTAGCCTTCGTCATAAAGTAGTGAATATGCGTGTTCAACCGTTATTACGCTAACGCCGATTTCTTCAGACAAAAGTCGCTTTGACGGAAGCTTTGTATTATATAGATATACACCGTTTACAATATCATTTTTTATTTGCTCGTAAATTTGCAAATATGCTTTACCTTTTTGCTTGTCAATTATATATTTCATCTGGTCTTATAAAATACTCCTATTTTGATTATTTTTATATTATCAAAACAATTATATACTTTATAAAAAGATTTTTCAAGGAGCAATTATTATGCAAAAAAGAGTAGCAGCAATTCACGATATTTCTTGCTTTGGTAAGTGTTCACTTACCGTGGCGTTACCAATTATTTCGGCGGCGGGTATTGAGTGCGCAGGCATACCCACAGCGGTGCTTTCTACCCATACGGGCGGTTTTTCGGGTTACACATTCCGCGACCTCACCGATGACATTATGCCCGTAGCAGCACACTGGAAAAAAGAGGGTCTTACGTTTGATGCAGTTTATACAGGTTATTTAGGCTCGGTAGAACAAATTGACCTTGTATGCGAGGCGATTGATACCTTTGGTACCGATGATACACTTTTGATAGTTGATCCCGTTATGGCAGATCACGGCAAGCTTTACGGAGGTTTTCCCGAAAGCTTTCCTAAAGAAATGGTGCGCCTTTGCGCAAAGGCTGACATTATAACCCCAAACATAACCGAAGCGGCATTTATGACCGATATGCCTTATATGGAGGCTCCTCACAGCGAGGAATATATTAAGGGCTTGCTTGACGGTTTACGCAAAATCACAAACGGCAAAATAGTGCTTACAGGTGTGTGCTATAATGCAGGCGAAATAGGTGCTGCTTGTCTTGAAGGTGAAAAGTTAGAGTATATCTTTACTCCCCTTGTAGACGCCGCATATCACGGCACGGGTGATGTGTTTACAAGCACGCTTACTTGCGGTGTTTTAATGGGCAAAACATTACCTGAATCGGCGCTTATAGCGGCAAAGTTTACCGCAGGCTGTATTAAGCTTACCAAAGAACAATACCCCGAAATGAAATACGGCGTAAACTTTGAGTCTCAAATACCGCAGTTATTAAAACTGCTCGAAATTATATAGCAATAAAATCAAGTCGCTTGTAATAAGAGGCTTGATTTTTTATTTGTTTTTTGAGATAATAAGTTTTGCTAAATTATATTGTTTTTAATGTTAAATATTTTTATGTTTTTTTGTGCTAAAATTTTATTGAATTTAATTATGTGTGTGGTGAAAAGATTGGCCGATTTTGTGAAATTCCATTTTGACAATGTTTTTTTAGATAAGCCGATGTTGTTTTTACCGTACAGTTTGGTGCAGGTAGGTGATATCGACACCTATTCGGGCTACAAGTGTAAACAGCACACCCAATGGTCACATGAACTCACCTATATTGTGCGTGGCAGTGTAAATGTTCTTTGTGGTGATAAAACTTATTTATGCAAAGCAGGAGATATTATATTTAACCCCAAAGGTTCCGAGCACGCTATATTTAGTGTTGACGGTCATTCGGCTCGCTATTATTATATAGCTTTTGATATTGTGAATTGTGAAAATAAATGTGAGCAACAGTTGGCCTACTTTTATAATAGCGCACAGCCAACCATTGCGGTAGCCGATCGGGGTGTTACTCATACTTTTCACGATATATTTTTAAATCTTTACGGCAAAGATGCGTTTTCCGGAGCTATTGTTTCTGACGGTATTCGTAAACTATTAATTTATTCGTTACGCTCATTTTTAGGAAAGGCAAATCAGGTTTATGTACCCGATTTACGCTTTGGTAAAAAACGTACTGTTGCGCAAATCTGTTCCTTTATTGATTCTAATGTCGAAGACATCAATGTACTTAAAAAATTACCTCAAAGATTCGATTACAGTTATTCATATATATCATCGTTCTTTTCAAAATCTATGGGTCTTTCCCTTAAAGAATATTTCTTGATGAGCCGACATCGTAGAGCCTGTGAGCTGCTACAAAGCGGATTACGCGTTACCACCGTTGCTGAGCGTATGGGTTATAGTAGTATTCACGTCTTTAGTAAGGCATTTTCAGGTAGAGAAAACATGAGTCCCAGTGCTTATGCTCAAAAATATAAAACAAAATAAAGTGAGGTCTTTTAAATGAAGGTTGCAGTTATTGGTTGTGGTACCATTGCAAACAATGCGCATATTCCCGCATATATGGAAAACGAAAAGGCAGAAATTAAGTATTTTTGCGATATTATACCAGAGCGTGCCCAGGCTGCTGTAGAAAAATACGGTTGCGGTATTGCTATAACCGATTATAAGGTGGCACTTGCCGATCCTGAAATCGAGGCTATTTCGGTTTGCACCCCTAACAATGTTCACCCTCTTATTTCTATTGATGCACTTCGCGCAGGCAAAAATGTTCTTTGTGAAAAGCCCGCCGCTCGTACATACGAAGAGGCTCTTACAATGCAAGCAGCACAGCACGAAACCGGCAAGGTGCTTAACATTGGTGTTTGCAACCGTTTTCACAATGGCGTAAGAGTGCTTAAAAAACTTATTGATGAGGGTATGTTTGGCGATATTTTCCACGTTTACGTTAGCTTCCGTGCCTTCCGTTCAATACCGGGTCTTGGCGGCGCATTTACTACAAAGGCTATCGCAGGCGGCGGTGCGCTTATCGACTGGGGCGTACATTTTCTTGATATAGTTATGTATGCTTGCGGTGACCCAAAACCTCTTACCGTTACAGGCGAAGCGTTTTGTAAACTAGGTAAAAATATTCCCGAATACGTGTACCCCGGTAAAATGTGGGCAGGTCCGCCAATACTTGACGGTACATATGATGTTGACGACTCTATCACAGCTCTTATTCGTACCGAAGGCCCGACAATTACCGTAAACGGTGCTTGGGCACAAAACGTAAAGCGTGACGAAATGTTTATCGACTTTATGGGTGACAAGGGTGGTTGTCGTATAGATTACTATACAAAAGAATTTACCGTTTACACAACCAAAGACGGCGAGCTTTATGAATATACCCCCGAGTTTGAACAAAACGTTCAAATTGCAACCGAAATTGACGAATTCCTTGATTGCATTAAATCGGGCGAGAAGCTTGCAAACCATATTGATACTAATATTATTACCGCAAAGATGATGCAGGCAATTTATGATTCTGCAGAAGCTCATAAGGAGATACAGTTATGATAAAAGTTGGTTTTATAGATTATTATCTTGACGAATGGCACGCCAATACTGCTCCTAAGCATTTAGAGGAACAATCAAACGGCGAGGTAAAGGTATGCTTTGCTTATGGCGAAATACCAAGCCCCAAGGGCGTTACAAGTGAACAGTGGTGCGAAAAAATGGGCGTAGAGCACTGTGCTACTATTGCTGAAGTTATCGAAAAATCTGACGTTATTATAGTTTTGGCACCCGATAACTGTGAAAGAAAAGAAGACCTCTGTCGCGAGGCACTTGCCAGCGGCAAGCCTTGCTTTGTAGATAAGCCTTTTGGCACTGATTTAGCATCTGCTAAGCGTATGTTTGATATAGCCGAAAAAAGCGGCACACCTTGCTATACCTGTTCATCTCTTCGTTATGCGCAAGAGTATTGCACGGTTGACCGTGCGGCTATAAAGTCACTTGTGGCAATGTGCCCACAGAATTCTTATGATAACTATATTCTTCACGCGCTTGAGCCCGCTATGATGCTGATGGGTGAGCCCGCTAAACGCGTTAGCGCTGTAAGTACCGATGATGCGTTTTATTCGGTAACAATCGAAATGCAAAGCGGCAGACATATTGTTATTAGCAGTTTTAACTACGACAGTCCTTATATGATGAATATATCTATCCCAACAAGCAACAAGTTAATTGATTGCAGCTATGATTTTTGGATTTATCATTATAAGGCAATGGTAGAGTTCTTTAAAACAGGGGTTGAGCCCGTATCACATAAAGAAACTCTTATGATTGCCGCTGCTCGTGAGGCCGGGAAAAAGAGTCTTGCCGCTAATGGCGAATGGATAGCGGTTGAGCAATAATTTATATTATAAAATCCTCCACTCGAGAAAAGTGGGGGATTTTGTAATTTGATTTTTCTTGACAAATTGAATTTATATACTATAATAGTATTGTAATTAAATACTGTTTTTGATGTGGGGGAGTAGCAAGCGCTTTGCGTAGCAAGTCAACAATCGCGACCATTTTGGTCTGGCTTGTTTTAAATTGCGAGACTCATGTGTGGCTTTAAGCTGTGCATAGGGTCGTTTTCTACCTTGTTGAGACCGAGCGCAGTTTAAGGCGACTCGGTATTTTTTGTGTTAAAAATTTTTTAGGAGGTATCCTAACCGTGAGTTTACCTATTGTATTTTTATTGTATTTTTTGTCAGGCGCGTTACTTGTATATTTTTCTATAAAGTGTGCTGACTATGTTGATTTACTTGACAAAAAAACCAATCTATCGGGTGCTTTTATTGGTGGTGTAATACTTGCAGCAGTAACGTCGTTGCCTGAATTGGTTACCAGTATATCCTCGATTTATGTTGTAAAAAACGCAGAGCTCATTATTGGTAATGTGCTTGGAAGCAATGTGTTTAATCTATGTATTTTTGGTGGAGCAACAGCGTTATCTGTTAAAGCTTTTTCAAAATCCAATGTTGGCAAGTCTCATTTAGTAACTATTGCTTGCACTGTTGTGGCGGATTTGCTTTTGCTTGCTACATTGATATTTGATCCGCAAATTACCCGCATACCGATTTTAAACGTTAATGTTGCTTCAATTATTATTCTTATCATTTATTTCATTTCGTTAAGATTTTTATCTAATGACGATTGTCAAAGTGACGATGATGAGACCTCTCCGCTTACGGTAAAGCAAATTGTAATTCGCTTTGTGCTTATGTCTCTCGGTCTTGTAGGAATGAGCATAATTGTTACTTACTTTACTGACATAATCCAAGAAAAACTAAATCTTGGCGCTAGCCTTGCGGGAGCTATTTTCCTTGGAGTTGTTACCTCACTTCCCGAATTAGCTTCGAGCATTACCCTTGTTCGACACAGAAACTTTAACGCTATGGTTGGCAATGTTGTGGGTAGTAATATGTTTAACTTTACTATTTTCTCTATTGCAGACTTTATAGCAGGAAACACTATGGTTTATGTGTATAGCGGTCATTCTATAGCTATGATTCTATTTGGTGTTTTGTCTAGCTTATTTGCTATTGCTTCTATTAGCTTACAAAGAAAAACAAAGAAATCTTCGCTTTCAAGTGGCGGTAAAAATATAGCCTTTATTGCGTTTGGCATACTTATTTGTGTAAGTTATTTAGCTTCTATGATTTTAAAGTAATATTTTAGTTTGCGGTTTGAGGACGATATTTTGAAAAAAATAAAAATATACAGTGAGATAATATATATAGTTGCACTATTTGGACTACCGCTTGCGGTAGCAGTTTTGGCGGCGGCCGATTTCGGTGTTTCTATGATAGTTGCGCCGGCCTATATAATAAGTTTAAAATTTACGTTTTTTACATTTGGACAGTGGGACTATATATTACAAGGTTTTTTATTCATTGCATTCTGTATTGCAATGAAAAAATTTAAAATTATATATTGCTCTGCATTTGTTACCTGTGTGTTGTACGGTACTATATTAGATATGTGGCGCGCTGTGATTCCTATGCTTAACCCACAAATAACCACACCAGGCAGTATGGATTTGTGGGTTCGTATTGTGCTGTTTGTTTTAGGCGAATTACTTACAAGCTTTATGGTAATGCTGTTTTTCAAAGCTTATATTTACCCACAGGTTTGCGATTTATTTGTAAAGGGTATAGCTCAGCGATATAAGCTTAATAAGGTTAAATTTAAATGGATATACGATTTTAGTTATTTGGCAATTTCGATTTTGATATCTTTAATACTTTTTAAAAGCTTTGTCGGTATTAAATGGGGCACGGTGGTCATTGCTTTGACCACAGGTGTGATTCTGGGATGCTTTTCAAAGATTTATGATAGATTTATTGAAACTGTACCGCTATTTCCCAAGTTTGAAAAGATGTTTAATTTCTAATAAAGGATTGATTATAAATGGAAGTCGCTTTCAGCAACGTGCTTCTAACACTTTTATACATAATACCGGGCTTTATTTGCTGTAAAACCAAAATTGCTAAGGCCGAGCATTTGCCTACTCTTTCGGCAATATTGGTATATGTTTGCTCACCGTGTATGGTGGTAGCGTCGTTTATGGAAATCGAGCGTTCGCTGCATATGATAGGGCAGATTTTACTGTTTTTTGTGGTGTCACTTGGAATACAAACGGTGTTAACGTTTGTATTGTACGCACTTTTTAGAAAAAAATTTGATAACGTAAAATACCGTATGCTGACAGTCAGTTTTGGACTTGGTAATGCAGGATTTTTTGGCATACCAATAATAAAAGCCTTGCTTCCGGGTCATCCGGAGGTTGCGTGCTTTGCCTGTGTTTATATTGTGGGTATGAATATGCTTACATTTACAATAGGTGCGTACTGCCTTACAGGCGATAAAAAACGAATGACACTTAAAAAAGCGTTTTTAAACCCACCCTTTATTAGCCTTTTGGTAGCGCTTGTTTTGTATGCGGTAAACTTTGCTGATATTATGCCCGGGCTTTTGGGTGGCGCACTCGATTTATTAAATCGCACAACCACACCGCTTTGTATGATTATATTGGGTATTAGACTTGCGTCGGTTTCGTTTAAAAAATTATTTACCCGTATTTACGTTTATATAATTTGCGCTTGCAAGTTACTAATATTTCCGTTTGCTTGTCTTGCTATTGTATATTATTTGCCGCTTTCGCCTGTATTTAAAGCCGCAATGTTTATATTGGGTGGTACACCCTGTGCGGCAGTAATGTTGAATATTGCCGAAATGTACGATGGTGAAACCGAGCTTGCGGCAAACTGTGTGCTACTTAGCACCTTGCTTTGTGTATTTACAATACCGGTTTTAAACGTGGTATCCACAGCGTTATTCTCTTAAAAAATCAAAAGCCGTGCAAAGCACGGCTTTTAATTTTATATTATAGATTTAATCCATCTTAGTATTGTAAAATTATCGGCAAATTCAAATGTTATTATGCTAATAATAAATAAAAATATTATAATAATCGGCAAAACGTAGGTGAAGTAGGGCCTTAAGCATTTTGCAACTTTAGGACCTCGACCTGTATTTGCTTCGTTTATAAAGTTTTCAAATCCCCAACCCTTTTTACTTGTGCAAAAAAGTATATAAACAAGTGAGCCTATCGGTAAAAGGCAATTGCTTACTATAAAATCTTCAAGGTCAAGGACGGTAGAACTTGAATTAAAGGGGTGAAAATTAGCCAAAACATTATATCCAAGGGCGCATGGAAGTGATAATATAAGCATTGCTATGCAACAGATTATGCTTGCCTTAATTCTTTTCCATCCTGTAATTTCACGCACACAGGCCAATATGTTTTCAAACACAGCAAGTACGGTAGACATAGCTGCAAAGAACATAAACAAGAAGAAAAGTGAGCCCCATATTCTACCACCTGCCATATTATTAAATACCTTTGCCATAGCGACAAACAACAAGCTTGGTCCTGAGCCTGCTTCTACATCAAAGGTAAAACAAGCAGGGAATATGATTAGGCCTGCCATAATGGCGACAAAGGTGTCGAGCACTAAAATATTGATTGATTCGCCCATAAGGGTACGGTCTTTACCTATATAGCTACCAAAAATTGCCATAGAACCAATACCTAAGCTTAGTGTAAAAAACGCCTGCTTCATAGCACCTACTATAACATTGCCGTTTATTTCGTTGAAATCGGGTTTTAGGTAAAATGTTAGACCCTCTTTAGCTCCATCAAGCCAAAATCCGCGAATGGCGAGTACAACCATAAGTAGCAAAAGAAATACCATAATATATTTGGTTATCTTTTCCAGACCCTTTTGCAAACCAAAGCATAGTATTGCAAAGCCTAGTATAACCACAATCGCCATAAAACCAACCATTACGGGAACATTTGAAAGCATATTGTCAAAAAGATTTGATGATACGGTGTTATCAATGCCGGTCATATCGCCCTTTAAAAAGCTTATAAAGTAGTAAAGTATCCACCCTGCAACTGATGTGTAAAACATCATAAGCAGTATGTTACCGATAAAAGCGGCAATGCCATGATAGTGCCATTTTTGTCCCTGTTTTTCAAGGTTTTGATAGCATTTTATAACGCTGGCCTGACTAGCCCTACCAACTGAAAATTCCATAATCATAACCGGTAATCCCATTATTACCAAAAACAACAGATAGATAAGCACAAAGGCGCCTCCGCCATATTCGCCGCACATCCAAGGAAATTTCCATACGTTTCCGCAACCTATAGCACAGCCTGCACTAAGCAGTATAAAGCCTAGTCGACTTCCTAATTTTTCTCTTTCCATAAACCTGCTCCTAAATTAAAATTGCCAAAACATTTTACCAAATATATTATTTTAAGTCAAGTAAAGGATTTTACATTGATTTTATAAAAAAAATGTGATAACATAAAAATAAAACGAAAGGTGAAGATAATATGAATAACATTTGGCATGACGTATCACCCGAAAGAATAAAACCAAATGATTTTTTGTGCGTTATTGAAATACCAAAGGGTAGCCGTAAGAAATATGAGCTCGATAAAGAAACCGGCTATATAATTCTTGACCGTGTGCTTTATACTGCGACACATTACCCTGCAAATTACGGGTTTATTCCGCGAACCTATGGTGATGATAACGACCCACTTGATGTATTGCTTATCTGTGCTGAGGATTTAGAGCCACTTACTCTTGTGCGCGCATATCCAATCGGTGTTATTACCATGGTAGACAGTGGTTCGCGCGATGAAAAAATAATTGCAATACCCTGCAACGACCCCAATTATAATATGTATAAGTCTATCAACGAACTACCAAAGCATATCTTTGATGAAATGCGTCACTTCTTTACGGTGTATAAAAATCTTGAATATAAGGAAACCGCAGTAGAAGAAGTTGCCGATGCCGAAACCGCAATAAAAATAATTGAGGAATCAATTGCCCGATATAACGAAGTGTTTTTTAAATAGGTGATATTATGCGAATTATAGAGATCAATTTAAAAGAAAAATATAAATTTTTAGGTGATGAGGGTCGCAATCCAACCATTACATGCTATTTGCCATATAACTTGGCCGAGATGGGTAGAACAGATGAAATGCGTCCCACGATGGTAGTATGCCCCGGTGGCGGCTATGCCCATTGTTCAGAGCGCGAGGCAGAGCCTATTGCACTTAAGTTTTTAAATTGGGGCTTTAATGCGATTGTACTTAATTATTCTTGTGCGCCACACCGATACCCTGTTCAGCTTCGCGAGGTGGCGGCAGCTTTTGAAGAGATTTATAAAAACGCTGACGAGTGGCACTGTGATACAGGCAAAATCGGCATAATCGGTTTTTCGGCAGGCGGACACCTTGCGGCACATTACAGCAACGCATATAATAGCGGCGCTGTACGTGAAGTGTTCCCAGACAGTAAAAAACCAAGCTTTAGTGTGCTTAGCTACCCTGTAATTTCAGCCGAAGAAATCCTTGATGCTCACAAAGGTAGCTTTGTGAATTTGTTAGGCGAGTATCCAACAGGGGATGAGGCTCTCAAATATTCTTGTGAAAAACTAGTAAGTTCTGATACACCGCCTACGTTTATTTGGCATACTGCAGAGGATCAAGTGGTACCGGTTAAGAATAGCATTGTTTATGCTTCCGCACTTGCTGACAATAAGGTGCCGTTTAGCCTGCGCATTTACCCTTATGGTGTGCACGGTCTTTCAACGGTGGACCATCTTACACTCGATGATGATAGGCTTGACGCTAAAACTGCTTTAGCGCATCAATGGCTCGACGACCTTAAAGCGTGGATGGACAAAACGATATAATTCACAATCAACAAAATTGTAATCACCCGTTATAATTATATAACGGGTGATTTTGTTTTTAGTGGTGGTGACAATGGTGTTCACCACTATGCTCTATATGGCAATGCTTGTGGTGGCAGAGCTCGTCGCTACGCTCGAGTTCAAGTGTGGAATGTGTTATACCGTGTTCAGTGAGCTTTTCTCGAATTAAATGTTTAACTGTGTGTGGGTCACAGTCGGTAACAATATGCATTGTAGCGTAAATATTTTGCCCGTCAAGCGTGCGAAGATGTATATGATGTGCATCAATTACGCCCTCAATATCGCAAATATGTTTTTTTATCTCGTCAACCGAGATGTTGTCGGGTGTTTTTTCAAGGAATATATCAAGAACGGTTTTTAGATTTTTGATAGCGTTTATCAAAATAAAAATTGCAACGCCTATAGACATTATCGGGTCAAGCAAAGCCCAGTCGGTAAACCGCATAACTATGGCGCCTATAAGCACCACCGCCCAACCAAGCACGTCTTCAAGCATATGCAAATTTACAGCCCTTTGATTTACCGATTCGCCACCGTGGGTGAAGTAAGCGGCTATAAAGTTTACAACAACGCCAATAATACCAAATACAATCATTCCGTTATAGTTAATGGGTGAGGGGTTTATAACTCGCCCGATAGCGTTTACAATTACTGCAGCTGAGCCAAAAAGCAGAATAAAGGTTGTAATCACACCGCCCAATACTGAATAACGAGCATACCCGTAGGTGTAACGCTTGTCGGGTTGACGACGTGACTTTTTCTCAAGAAAATAGGAAAAACCAATGCTTGTCGCGTCGCCAATATCGTGTACTGCGTCGGACATAATAGCCACACTGCCTGTGAATATTCCGCCCAAAAATTCAAAAACAGAAAAACATAAGTTTAAAACAAACGCAATTAAAATGTTTTTTTCGCTTTTCATAACTTCACTCCGTTGACAAATTTTCTTGTTTAATATACAATATGTTTACTATAGAACAAAATGTTCGGTATCTCAATATATTGTTTTTGCATTTTGTAAATTACCGAACAAAAAAGGAGATTTGTATGGACAGACGCAAGCGCAAAACTAGAGATGCTATATTCAAAGCCTTTACAGAGCTGTTGGCACAAAAAGATTTTAATTCAATCACGGTAGGCGAAATTATTGAGCGTGCCGATATAGGTCGCGCCACCTTTTACGCCCATTTTGAAACAAAGGATTATCTGGTTAAAGAATTGTGCGAGGAGTTGTTTTGTCATTTGTTTGATGTTGCAAAGGGCGAAAACGAGCATCACCATATTTTTGAATGTGATGCACACGACACCCCTTTTTTACACTTATTTAAGCATTTAGAAAAAAACGATAACCAAATTTTAGAACTGCTATCAAGTGAAAACAACCAATTGTTTTTACGGTATTTTAAAGCGGAACTTTTAAAGTTGATAGAAGACGAACTTGAAACGATAACAAAACAACGGCACAACGATTTGCCGCGTGATTTTTTGATAAATCATATAGCCTCAACCTTTGTCGAAACGGTAAAATGGTGGGCCGCAACAAAACGTACAATCTCACCCGAAGAGATTACAAAATATTTTTTAACGGTAATATAAGTAAAGGGACGGAAACAATATGTTTTCGTCTTTTTTTGCGCCCTGTTTATGACATTGTTTTTATAAATTGGGGTTTATAATGGTGTTGTGAGGTGGGGGAAATGACAGTATATGCCGATATTTTAATACTTACAAACTTTATTGTAGATTATTTTTTGATTTCATTGTCTTGTCGCTTTTTACATAAAAAGCCCAGATTTTGTCGATTGGTATTATCGGCTTTGTCCGGTGGTGTATTTTCACTATATATATTCCTTCCACAAAGCAATTTTTTTATCCAGACTATTGTACATATTTTAATGTGCGCTATTTTGTGCTTGGTAGCATTCGGCTTTATAAATACTAAGTCTTTTTTGCGAAGCGTAGCGGTGCTTTTTTGTGTGAATTTTGCATATAGCGGAGCAATGATTGCTTTGTGGCTTATATTTAAGCCGTATGGTATGGTTATAAACAACTCGATGGTTTATTTTAATATATCGCCATTATTTTTGATTATATTTTCGGTTGTTGGGTATTTTGGCACGTTGATTGTAAGGCGTTTGCTAAAAAGGAATTTTTCACAAAATATTTATTGTGACGTAACTATATGCTGCAAGGATAAAAGCATAACCTTGTGCGGAATTATTGATACGGGAAACGGTCTTTCTGATGTGTTTGGTATGTCACAAATTTTTATAACCGAAGATGAAATTATAACAAGGCTTTTAGCTGAAGAAAAAAACAATCCGACAAGATTTCGTAAAATACCCTGCAGCACCGTGTCGGGTGAGTGTTTGCTTGACGGCTTTCGTATAGATGGTGCTGTGATTTTATACAATAATAAAAAATATACTTTTAAAAATCCTGTGCTGGCGGCATCAAATGTTCCGCTTACCGATACAAAAATTATAATCAATCCTGAAAATTTTAATTAATGAGGGGATAAAGAATGAAAATTATAAGTCTTATTAAAAAAATATTTGAAAGGCTCTTTGCTCGGCAGGCAATTTATTATATAAACGGACCCGAAACCTTGCCCGAACCGCTCACCGCAGAAGAAGAGAACCTACTTTTAAATCAAAAAGACGAGGCGGCAAAGGAAAAATTGATAGTACATAATTTACGACTTGTTGTGTATATAGCCCGAAAGTTTGATACAGCACCAACGGGTATAGAGGATTTAATCTCTATTGGCACAATTGGTCTTATAAAGGCAGTTAACACCTTTTGTCCCGATAAAAACATTAAGCTTGCTACCTACGCTTCTCGCTGTATTGAAAATGAAATTCTTATGCACCTTCGCAAAATATCGTCACGTCGGAGTGAAATATCTATTGATGAGCCACTAAATACTGACTGGGACGGCAATGAGCTTCTTTTGTCCGACGTTTTAGGCAGTGAGCCCGACGAGGTGGGGCGTGGCATAGAGCAAGAGGATGAGCGTCACCAACTGAACGGTTTTGTTTGCGGTCTGCCGCCACGTGAGCGACAAATTATGGAAATGCGTTTTGGTATGAACGGGTACCCCGAATATACTCAAAAGCAGGTGGCCGATACCTTAGGTATTTCGCAATCGTATATATCAAGGCTTGAGAAACGAATTATAGGTAAACTTAAAAAACAGATTGAAAAGGCGGTATAAATGGTGTAAAATACAGTCGGAGATGAAATGAAAAATGATTCTATATTGGATTATTGTAATAAATTTGTCATCGGCGGTAATATGCATTTTTGATAAATTTCAGGCAAAACGTAGAGGTATGCGTGTGCCCGAAAAAACGCTGTTTGCTGTTAGTATTGTAGGCGGCGCATTTGGTATGTATATTACAATGCAGCTTATCCGTCACAAGACAAAACACAAACATTTTATGATAGGTTTACCTATTATAATACTTGTTCAGTGTGTGCTGCTTAGTTGGGTTTTACACATAGCCGCTTGACAAAACATATAATGCGATATAAAATATATAAAAAGAATAATCTTCGGGGCGGGGTGAAATTCCCCACCGGCAGTAAAGCCTGCGAGCCTTTTTAGGTTGATTTGGTGCAATTCCAAAGCCGACGGTACAGTCCGGATGGTAGAAGAAAAAATTTATATTATAAATTTTTACGCCCCCACATATTTTGTGGGGGTTTATTTTTGGGGGACACTATGACACAAAAAACAAATTTAAAAAAATTATCCGTTACGGCAATGCTGTGCGCACTGGCCTACATATGTATGTTTGTTTTTAAATTCAAGGTTGGTTTTTTAACCTTTGATTTAAAGGACGCAATACTTACTGTAATTGCCTTTCTGTATGGTCCGATTTATGCGGTTGTTTCATCCGTTATTGTCGCAGGTATAGAATTTTTATCGGTAAGCGACACAGGTGTTTACGGTTTTATTATGAATGCGTTATCAAGCGCGGTTTTTACTGCAACTTGCAGTGTTATATATAAGTATCGACGCACACTTGCGGGAGCAGTATTTGGAAGTATTGCGGCAGTATTATCTATGACGGCGGTTATGCTTGTAGCCAATATTTTTATAACTCCGTTTTATATGGGTGTTGCGCGTTCGGATGTTGCCGCTATGATACCGTCGTTGCTACTTCCTTTTAATCTTGTTAAAGGTGTAGTTAACGCGGCGATAACTATGATAATTTATAAACCTATAACTACAGCGCTTAAAAAGGTGGGGCTTTCAAATAATGCTACGGCTAAAACCGACCTAAAAAAATTTGTGCCCTTGGCAATATCTGCTTTGGTGCTGCTTGCAATTGCGGTTGTAATCATTTTGTTTGCGCTTGACGGTCATTTTGAGATTATAAGTAAAAAATAGTTGACAAATTGTGTTTACAGTGGTAAAATACCACACGAAAAATAAATATAGTCCTTATCAAGAGTGACGGAGGGTACAGGCCCTATGAAGTCCGGCAACCTGATTTTTCAAGGTGCTAAATCCTGCGGATTATCCGAAAGATAAGATTTATAAAAGCCGTTTATCTTTTGGATAAGCGGCTTTGTTTTATGGTAAAAATATGGAGGAATAGAATATGTATAAAAAATTATTTACATCTGAATCGGTAAACGAAGGGCATCCCGATAAGGTGTGCGACCAAATTTCTGACGCAATACTTGACGCTATGCTCGCGCAGGACAAGTATTCTCGTGTAGCGTGCGAAACCTTTTGCACCACCGATATTGTAAATGTAATGGGTGAAATCACCACAAACGCTAACGTTGATATTGAAGCGGTTGTTCGCGAGGTTTTGTGCGATATTGGCTACAACAGCAAGGAAGAGGCTTGCTTTGACGGCAAGACCTGCAAGGTAATTGTAAATCTTGACAAGCAGTCTCCCGATATTGCCTTGGGTGTAGATAACTCACTCGAGCTTAAAGACGGCGAAGACGACAAATATAACCAACACGGCGCAGGCGACCAGGGTATGATGTTTGGCTATGCTTGCAATGAAACACCCGAGCTTATGCCACTTGCCATTTCTTTGGCGCACAAAATGTCATATAAACTCACCTGTGTTCGCAAATCGGGCGAGCTTTCATATCTTCGTCCTGACGGTAAAACACAGGTTACTATCGAGTATAACGAGGACGGTACACCAAAGCGTGTTGACGCGGTTGTTGTATCTACCCAGCACAGTGCCGATATCGACCTTGAAACACTGCGAAAAGACGTTTTGGAAAAGATAATTAAGCCGGTTATTCCAGAGTCGCTTATGGATGATGAAACACAAATCTTTATAAATCCAACAGGCCGTTTTGTTATAGGCGGTCCACAGGGCGACACAGGTCTTACAGGTCGTAAAATTATTGTTGATACATACGGCGGCGCGGCTCGTCACGGCGGCGGCGCATTCTCGGGTAAGGATCCTACAAAGGTAGACCGCTCGGCTGCTTACGCCGCACGTTACGTTGCAAAAAATATTGTAGCCGCAGGTATTGCCTCAAAATGCGAAGTGCAGTTGGCCTACGCAATTGGCGTGGCAAAGCCTGTTTCAATTATGGTTGATACATTTGGTACGGGCAAGTATAACGATGTTGTTATTGCCGATGCAGTCCAGAAGGTATTTGACCTTCGCCCCGCGGCAATAATTGATAAGCTCCAATTACGCAGACCTATTTATCGCAAGACTTCAAACTACGGTCACCTCGGTCGCGAGGATCAGGACTTTACTTGGGAAAAGACCGATAAAACCGAAGAATTAAAAGCAATACTCGGCTAATATTATATAAAAAGGAGAAACAATTATGAGTAACTATAATATAGAAACCAAATGTGTTCAGGGCGGCTATACCCCCGGTAACGGTGAGCCGCGCCAGATACCGATTATACAAAGCACAACATTTAAATATGCTACAAGCGAAGATATGGGTAAGCTCTTTGACTTAGAGGCTTCGGGTTATTTTTACACCCGACTTCAAAATCCAACCAATGACTCGGTAGCTGCAAAAATTTGTGAGATGGAGGGCGGCACCGCTGCTATGCTTACGTCCAGCGGTCAGGCTGCATCCTTCTACTCAATATTCAACATTGCTTCTTGTGGTGACCACGTTGTATCAAGCTCTACCATTTACGGCGGCACTTACAATCTTTTTGCTGTTACTATGAAGCGTATGGGTATTGACTTTACCTTTGTAAGCCCCGACTGCTCTGATGAGGAACTCGAAGCGGCTTTTCGCCCAAACACCAAGGCTGTGTTTGGCGAAACTATTGCAAACCCTGCTCTTACAGTTCTTGACATTGAGCGTTTTGCAAATGCGGCTCACGCACACGGCGTACCGCTTATTATTGATAACACCTTTGCTACCCCTGTAAACTGCCGCCCATTTGAATGGGGCGCAGATATCGTAACCCATTCTACCACAAAGTATATGGATGGTCACGGTGCAGGTGTTGGTGGCTGCATAGTAGATAGCGGTAAATTTGACTGGACAAAATATCCCGATAAATTCCCAGGCCTCTGCACGCCTGACGACAGCTATCATGGTGTCACCTATACCGAGCGTTTTGGCCTTGAGGGTGCATATATTACCAAGGCTACCGCACAGCTTATGCGCGACTTTGGCTCAATCCAGTCACCGCAAAATGCATTTCTTTTAAACCTTGGACTTGAAAGCTTGCACCTTCGCATTAAAAAGCATTGTGAAAACGGTTTGGCAGTAGCGAAATTCCTTAAGAATGACGATCGTATTGCTTGGGTAACATACCCAAATCTTGAAGGCGACAAGTATTATGATCTTGCGCAAAAATATTTGCCAAACGGCGGTTGTGGTGTTGTTAGCTTTGGTGTAAAGGGCGGCAGAAAGGCAGCCGAAAGCTTTATGAAAAACTTAAAGCTTGCCGCAATTGAAACCCACGTTGCCGATGCACGTAGTTGTTGCTTGCACCCTGCAAGTGCTACACACCGTCAAATGAATGATGCCGAGCTTGAAGCTGCAGGCATTTCGGCCGATCTTGTTCGTTTTTCTTGCGGTATTGAAAGCGCAGACGACCTTATCGCCGATATAAAACAAGCCTTAGATAATATTTGATTAAAAGGAGCATAAAAATGCCCATTAAAATACCTAACGATTTACCTGCGGTAAAGATTTTGAATGATGAAAATATATTTGTAATGACCGAAACTCGCGCCATTACACAGGACATTCGTCCGCTTAAAATTTTATTGCTTAACCTTATGCCTAAAAAGATTGAAACCGAAACACAGCTTTCGCGCCTTTTGGGCAACTCGCCGCTTCAGGTGGATTTTGAGTTTATACACACAAAAAGCCACGTTTCAAAAAACACGTCTGCCGAGCATCTTTTTACCTTCTATAAAACCTTTGATGATGTAAAAGACAAAACCTTTGACGGTATGATTATTACCGGTGCGCCTGTTGAGCAGATGCCATTTGAAGAGGTTGAATATTGGGAAGAGCTTTGCGGGATAATGGAATGGACCAAAACCCACGTTCACAGCACATTTCATATTTGTTGGGGTGCACAGGCAGGTCTTTATTATCACTATGGTGTAAATAAATATCCGCTACCTGAAAAGCTTTTTGGCATATTCCCACACAAAGCAGATTATAAGCGCTCAATGCTTTTGCGTGGCTTTGATGATGTGTTTATGGTTCCGCAATCCCGCCATACCACCATAAAAACCGAGGATGTAGCGGCAGTGCCAGAGCTTAAAATACTTGCATCTAACGAAAAGTGCGGAATTTATGCCATAGCTACCGAAGGTGGTAAGCAAATATTTATAACAGGACACAGTGAATATGACGCCGATACCCTTAAAAATGAGTATCTTCGCGACGTAGCGGCAGGGCTGCCTATACACGTGCCTGAAAACTATTTCCCTGATGATAACCCCGAGAATGAACCGCTTGTTACATGGCGCTCGCACGCCAATTTGCTTTATAGCAACTGGCTTAACTATTTTGTGTATCAAACTACACCATACGATATAGAAAAAATAAAAGAATAAAACAAAAAGCGTTGATGAATTTCATCAACGCTTTTTGTTTTTATTTGTTTAGTATGTTTTTTGCATAAAGCTCGTCAATTTCTTTTAAAATTTCGGCTTGGTGTGGTTTTAGTCTTACAAAGTTGTTAGCTACTTCAATAAGACGTGGATTTACATTTTTGCTTGTACGCGCATATTCCTCTGCAATTTTTAGCTTTTCTTCAAGGGGAGCGGTGTAGTTTTTAACGATCATAAGCTCGCCACCATAAATCTCGATTTTTTCGGCCACTTTTTTGCACCAATCTTGTAGATACTCGGGTGGGGTTAGCTTTTCTTCACCAAACTCAAGTCCTTGCTGTGCTAAAAAGAATTTTCCCATTGTAAAGTAACCGTGTGCATTGGGGTGAACATGGTCACCGCTATAAAGACTATCGGTTTGCATTTCACGGGCAAAGAAATCAAAGTAATCGCAAAGTGGAAGATTTTTTTCTTTTGCTATTTTGCGTACTTCTTCTGCATAAGCCAAAATAAGAGCAAAACATCCTTTAAATACGGGTTCGGTGCCCTCGTGATATTCATCATACGGGGGAGGGGTACATAGTGTTACCTTTATTCCACGCTTGATTAAAACATCACAAAGCTCGCGCACACTTTTTTTGTATTGTTCAAAGCAATCTACAAGGCGGTTGTAACGGTCGGCAGACGGTGGGTTTGTGAGATTGAATCTGCCACAGTCGTTGATACCAAAGCCTATTACTGCGTGTGTAGGATTGTGAATATACACATCGTCCTCTAAATATTGAAACGCTGCCTGAGCTGTGCCACCGCCGACGCCGCAGTTAAAAACCTCGATTTTTGTGTCGGGAAGATTACGTTTGTAGCAGTCGATCATCATCCACTGTACTGTGTTTTGAGCGGTGAGACTGTCACCTATAAAGCATATACGTGAGCCGTTTGGAAATCTTTCTAACATATTAAATACCTCCACTGCTAATTTGCGGTTTTTGTCGTTTTTATCAGTTTA
The DNA here is from genome assembly GCA_015066515.1 of Oscillospiraceae bacterium. Classification (GTDB taxonomy): domain Bacteria; phylum Bacillota; class Clostridia; order Oscillospirales; family Acutalibacteraceae; genus UBA737. The sequence goes on from SVOH01000008.1 coordinate 47,309, forward strand.
CCAACAACAAGATAGCGCTCGCTGTCGTTTGAAGTGCAGGTACTAAGTGTAATAATTTTATCATCGGTAGTAAGGGATGCACCCTCTAATACCTGATGGGTAAATGAGCTTGGATTTACACATTCATCAAAAAATTCTTGACATTCGTTTTCAACGTTAAAGTTAAATGAGTTCAAAATATGACGGTCATCGTAAACAAAAGCCGAGATAATTTCATACTCTAAGATTTGGCCAGGTGTGTATACAAAAATCGTGCGATGCTCCTCAAAGAAGGCTCTGTTGCGGAACTTTTTAAGCTGACCAAACATAGTGCCGTTTAACATATTGTGACCGTATATCAATGTGTTAGGGTCGGCAAAATCATCGTGATTAAGCTTTTGAATATAAATTGAACCTGCGCGTTTTGAATTACCGTTTATATCATGGTCAAGATAGTAGTTGTCATCTGCCTCAACCGAGCTTTGCAAAATAGGGTAGTCGATGATATCTATACCGGGAATCTGAATCCAAGCACAAACATCGGGATTTTTATCCTGTATTTCGGCAAAGTTTATTGGGTTTGCCGGTAAAACGGTAGAAGCGGTTGAGTTGGTTGATATAGGATTTTTATAGTCGCCAAAATCTTCTTTTCCACCAAAAAATTTAATGCAAAGCATAATTATTGAAACGAGCAGTAATGCTGCCGCAACAGCTATTGCAATATAATATATAATTTTCTTGTTAAATGTTTTGTTTTCACCCTCTGGGGTGTTTGAATGTTTTGAAGTATATTCTGACATAATTTCACCTTATCCGTTGTATTTGTTAATAGCTTTAATTTCGGTTTTACCACCCATATATGGCCTTAATGCCTCAGGGATTTTAACTGTGTAATACTCACCATCAAAGGTAAGGTTGTTTTCAAGGAAAGCAATAAGCATACGTGGTGGAGCTACAACTGTGTTGTTGAGCGTGTGTGCAAGATACTTTTTGCCGTCTTCACCCTTAACGCGAATACCAAGTCGACGAGCTTGAGCGTCACCTAGGTTAGAGCAAGAGCAAACCTCGAAATACTTTTGTTGCTTGGGGCTCCAAGCTTCTACGTCGTAAGACTTAACCTTTAGGTCGGCCAAGTCACCTGTACAGCACTCAAGCGTACGAACAGGAATGTCCATACTTCTGAATAATTCAACAGAATAGCTCCACATTTTGTTAAACCATTCCATACTTTCTTCAGGACGACAAACAACTATCATTTCTTGCTTTTCAAACTGGTGTATACGGTAGATGCCACGCTCCTCAATACCGTGAGCGCCCTTCTCTTTGCGGAAGCAGGGTGAATAGCTGGTAAGTGTAAGTGGAAGCTTTTCTTTAGGAGTGATGGTGTCAATAAACTTGCCTATCATAGAGTGTTCTGATGTGCCGATAAGGTAAAGGTCTTCGCCCTCTATCTTGTACATCATAGCATCCATTTCTTCAAAGCTCATAACACCCGACACCACGTGGCTACGAATCATAAACGGTGGTATACAGTAGGTAAAGCCCTTGTCAATCATAAAATCACGCGCATAAGCAGTAACCGCTGAATGAAGACGTGCGATATCGCCCATAAGGTAGTAAAAGCCTTCGCCTGCAACGCGACCTGCAGCTTCTTTATCGATGCCGTCAAACAGCGCCATAATATCGGTGTGGTATGGAATTTCAAAATCGACAACTGTTTTTTCGCCGTACTGTTTAACCTCAACATTTTCACTGTCATCCTTACCTACAGGAACACTGCTGTCTACAATGTTAGGTATCTTCATAACAATTTCGCGAACACGCACTTCAAGCTCGGCCTCTTTTTCCTCAAGTGCCTTAAGCTCTTCTGCCTGCTGAGTAACAAGCTTTTTAGTTTCTTCTGCCTCGTCGCGTTTGCCCTGTGCCATAAGCATACCGATTTGCTTGCTTATTTTGTTACGGTTAGCGCGAAGCTCGTTTGCGCGGTTGTTTGCATCCTTTTTTTCGTTATAAAGCGCAATAACCTCGTCAACAAGCGGCAATTTATTATCCTTGAACTTGCGCTTTATATTTTCCTTTACAAGCTCAGGATTTTCACAAATAAATTTGATGTCTAACATTTTTACTCCTCCAGAGTATATTATCGTATCTTGCATTATAACATATATATTTATATATGTCAAAGGGAATAGTAGTGAATTTTTTGTTAAAAATATTACAGGTGATAATATGAAAGAAAAAAATAAAATAACTAAAAAAGATTACGTCGCATCTCAGCCTGAAACAGTTTATGAACTGCTTAATAAATACGGAACATATGAGATACAACCAACTGCTGATAGTGACAACGATTTTCCAAAAATTGCACAAGGGTTACCAAGGGAAGAAAATCGCAAGGTTGTTGACAAGGATTGGGACGGGTATAAGGCGAAGGAATAAAAAAGACCGTTCGTATGAACGGTCTTTTTAGTTGCGACTTGGTCTATAAGCCGAGTTCTGTCGGGCGCGGTCATCTATCTCGACGTGTAGTCGCCTACACGCTCAAGCCGCTTTTCGTGGCACATCGGGCCAATGTATCGCCACAGTCAGCGTTGCTCCAAATAGGGTTTACAGTACCGGTATGTCTCCATCCGGCAGGTGAGCTCTTACCTCGCCTTTCCACCCTTACCGTAAAAGGCAGTCTGCAAGCAGACATTCAATGAAAAATCAAAGCATTTACGGCGGTATATCTCTGTTGCACTCTCCCTAAGGTCACCCTCGGCAGCCGTTAGCTGTTATTCTGCCCTGTGGGGCTCGGACTTTCCTCACATAAAAATTTATGCGCAACCGCGTAACCAACTCGCAATATTATTTTAACACAAAACTTATAAAGTGTCAAAACTTTTAAAAGCTGAATAGTATGTAAAAGAAAAATTTTTATGTGTTTTGGGTGGGCTTTTGTATGGAAAATAAGTTTTTAAAGTATTATTTAGCGGCAAACTCGGGCGAGGGTTTTGTGTCACACTTTGCAGATAATTACGATTTTACTGACGGTTGGCATGCTTACATAATAAAGGGTGGTCCCGGCACGGGCAAATCGTCTTTTATGAAATACGTAGCAATAAAAGCGGTTGATATGGGTTATAGTGTAGAGCTTTGCCCTTGCTCGTCCGACCCCGATAGCCTTGACGGTATAATTCTAAAGGATAAAAAAATAATTGTTTTAGACGGCACTGCGCCTCACGTAGTAGAGCCCAAAATGGCAGGCGTGTGTGAAGAAATTATAAATTTAGGCGAGTTTTGGGACAGTAAAAAGTTGCGCAAAAGGGCAGATGAAATAATAAGCGTAACCACCCAAAACAAAAAACTGCACAAAACAGCCGCCGCATATATATCGGCGGCAGGGGAGCTTATATATGATAATTTTAAACTGTCAAATAACTTTATATGTTATAAAAAATGTGAAAATTTTGCTTTAAAGCTCGCGACACAGTTATTGCCAAAAACAAAACACACGCCTAAAGAATGGGTTCGTTTTATAGGCGGCGTGACACCAAAGGGTGTAATCGCCTTTAAAGGCACGGTAGAAGACTTTTATAAAAATATAGTAGTAATAGGCGACAAGTACGGTGCCGCGGCAAATATAATAATGAAAAAGATAAGGGAAACAGCACTCGTGCGAGGTTATGAAATAATAACACTTAAAAACCCGCTTTTACCGTCAAAAATTACCGACCATATTTTAATTCCCGAACTTTCTCTTGCATTTGTGAGAGAATATGAATATATAAAATGGAATGAAAAATATCGCCGCATACACGCACGTAGATTTTATGATATAAATGTTTTAAGGGAACATAGACCTCGGCTTACCTTTAACCGTCGCCTGACACGCGAATTATTACTTGGCGCAATAGAAACACTAAGTAAAGCAAAAGCCGTTCACGATAAGTTAGAAAAATATTATATAAATGCTATGAACTTTAATTCTCTCACCCTTTTTGCCGAAAAAAAGGCGGAAGAAATATTACTGTAATTTAAAAAGCCTCTGTCTAAGAACAGAGGCTTTGCAGATTTTTGTGGATTAATGTGACGGCGCCCAACATACTAAGTAAATAAAAAATACACCCACAACTAATATTGCAGATATTAAAAGGCTTAAAGCATCAAAAATAATATGTTTTGTGCTTTTGTTTTTTATAGAAAAGGCTAAAGAAAAACCAAACAAAATAGGTTGTGCAGGCACAACAGCGACAAAAATAGAAGGCAGAAATAAGAAAAAAGTAAAAGCTGACAGCAATACTTGGTCACCGTTAAGTAGTTCTTCTGACAAAATTGATAAAGTGATAAAGAGCAACCATAACGACCATGTTGTAATACAGTACCATTTATAAAAATTTTGAATTTTCATTTATATCACCTTAATAAGTAAAATCAGTATAAAAAGATATAACTATTTTCTTTTGCTATGCGCCCAAGCGGTTGCACTATATGTAACCAAGCCTAAACAAATCCCGATGTTAAATGAACGAAATCCGCTCATAACAAATATTATCAGATGTATTATGGCATAAATGCCAAAAACAACAACGGCTGCAAGTTCAAATATATTTAAAATCCAATTAGGACAAGAAGGGTTTTTAACCTGTATCAGCAGTATAAAATATACGCCGAAAAACCAAGTGGCAGAAATTAATAACGCCGTAAGAATGGTCTTGATTATTGAGTCAGGATTTCCAAACGCGATGGCTAGTATGAGTGAAATTGCTGCAATTATAAACGGGATACAAATTGATAACCTTTTGTTATTTAATATTTTATCGAGTAGTTTTCTCATAAAACCTCCTTAATTTGTTTTATCTAAACTCTGCGTTCAAATGAGGATTACCGGCACTTACCCAAATTTTTTTAATCCTGTCCCAGCCGAACTCTTGTATTTCATAACGACCCTCGCCGGCGCTTATATACATAAGCGCTTTCTTTTCTCCGCTTATGTATAATTCGTAAACGGCACCGATACCCTTGTTGAATTCTAAATTGTGCCAATCATAGTATTCTTTAAAATCATAACCAGCTTTGGTTAAGTCTTCGATTTCTTTTAATTCGTAATCCTCGGTTTTGTAAAAATACTCGGTAAATGATTGTGCAAGAGGTAGGTTTTCCCAGTAATACTTTTCGCCCGTGTATTCCGAAATCTTATAATCGATAAGATCCATTTCTAAGGCGAGGTGATAGTACTGATATGTTCCGTAGGTCTTTTTTTCGTGTTCGTGCTTGGCGCCTGCAACGTATATGATTTGGTCTTCATAAGGTGCGGCATATACGACACCCCAGTTAAATTTATACGCCCATAAAATTTCTTCGTCAGAATATTCGTCAATTACATTGTTGGTGAAATCCTTGTCGAAATCATATTGGTCGGCGTATTTGGTAAAGTTTGAGTAACTGTAAATTTCTTTGCCGTTCACTTTAACCATAACGGATGGCTGTTCGCCTTTTTGTAATTCAATATAAATTTTATCACCGTTAGGTGCGGTTATAGTGTTGGGGTCATCAGTAACCGTTTGTTGAGGCTTGCTGTCGGTTGACACATCACTATTGGTTTCGATAGATTCAACACGACTTGTGTTAGAAGGGGTGTTGGTTGGCTTAGTTGTGTCGTTTTGCGATGTTTTATCTGATGAAGAAGGTTTTATTGTTTCAATAGAAGTCGTATCAGTTAATAGCGATTGGTCACTTTCGGTACTCGATAAAGCACTTTGGTTATCAAGTGTTTTATTGCAAGCGCAAAATGTAAGTGCCATAACAACTACTAAAAATAAAGATAAAAGCTTTTTCATTACCATATCCTCCCAAATTCTTTGATTTAAGTTTATCACGTATAGACAAATTTGTCAATAAAAAGACACTGCTATGTTTTTAAGCAGTGTCTTTGGTTTTTATTAATCGTGCATTATGCATTGTGAATTGTGCATTATAAAAGTTCAATACCTGCTTCTTTGCACTTCTCTATTTCGCTTTCTGGCCAGACGGAAGCGTGAACCTCGCCAATGTGCGCTTTTTGCAGTAGCTGCATACAAAGTCTTGACTGACCTATACCACCACCTATGGTAAGGGGCAGCTCGTCATTTACAAGTGCCTTATGGAAGGGTAACTCTAAGCGGTCAAGCTTGTTCTCGGCGGTGAGTTGACTCATAAGCGATTCTTTGTTTACGCGAATACCCATACTTGAAAGTTCGAGTGCGCTATCAAGCACGCGGTTGTAGACTAACAAATCGCCGTTAAGTGACCAGTCGTCATAGTCGGGGGCGCGGCCGTCGTGCTTTTGGCCGTTTGAAAGCTTATCGCCAATACCGATTATAAATACAGCGCCATACTCTTTGGTAATAGCGTTTTCGCGTTCCTTTGCGGTAAGAGAGGGGTATTTGTCAAGCAGTTCTTGTGAGGTAATAAACTTAATCTCACGAGGTAGATAGTTTTGAAGCTCGGGGTGTTTGCGCTCGACAAAGTCGGCTGTAAGTAGTATAGCGGCATAGATGCGCTTAACTGTATCCTGCAAAAATTCTACCGTGCGGTCGCTATCGGTAATAACCTTCTCCCAGTCCCACTGGTCAACGTAGAGGGAATGAATGTTATCGCACACCTCGTCACGACGGATAGCGTTCATATCGGTGTAAAGACCTGTATGTGTGGCAAAACCGTATTTTGCGAGCGCCATACGCTTCCATTTAGCGAGCGAGTGAACAACCTCTACAACCTCGCCTGACTGTAAAATGTCAAAAGATACGGGGCGTTCAACACCGTTAAGGTCGTCGTTTAAGCCGCTGCCACGTTTTACAAAAAGCGGCGCTGATACACGGCGCAGGTTAAGTGCATCGCAAAGATGCTCTTCAAACTTGTGTCGCAAAGAACGTATAATGCCTTGTGTTTCGAGCACATTTAATTTTGATTTATACATAAAATCACTTCCGATTAAGAAATAGTTCCTACTGTACGTGGGTAGAGAATAACATCACGAATATTTTGAACACCTGTAACGTACATAATAATTCGCTCAAGGCCAAGACCAAAGCCGCTGTGTGGAACAGAACCGAATTTGCGCAGTGAGATATAGTCGGTATAATCGTCTATATTCATACCGCGAATGTTCATAGCTTCAAGTAGCTTGTCGAGGTCGGCTTCACGCTCGCTGCAACCGATAATCTCGCCAACTGTTGGAACAAGCAAATCGGTTGCGGCAACGGTTTTGCCGTCGGCGTTTTGCTTCATATAGAAAGACTTAATTTCTTTTGGATAATTTGTAAGGAATACAGGGCGCTTACAAATTTCTTCTGCAATGTAGCGCTCGTGCTCGGTCATAAGGTCACAGCCCCACTCTACAGGGTACTGGAACTCTTTACCGCTTGCCTTAAGTGCTTCAATAGCCTCGGTGTAGGTCATAACGGCAAAGTCATTTGCTACAACATTTTGTAGCTTTTCGATAAGTCCCTTTTCAAAATGAGCGTTAAAGAATTTAAGCTCTTCGGGGCATTTTTCAAGAACGGTATTAATGATGTGCTTAATTAGGTCCTCGGCAATCTCAATAATGTCGGGCAGCTCTGCAAAAGCAACCTCCGGCTCTACGTGCCAGAACTCTGCAACGTGGCGTGGGGTATTGCTCTTTTCAGCGCGGAAAGACGGACCAAAGGTATAAATCTTACCAAGCGCCATAGCGGCAACCTCGCCTTCAAGCTGACCCGATACAGACAAAGCGGCACGACGACCGAAAAAGTCAGCGGCATCTGCCTCTTCCTCGGTTTTAAAGCCGTGGTCAAAGGGAAGAGTAGTTACCTTAAACATTTCACCTGCGCCCTCACAGTCGCTGCCCGTTATAAGTGGGGTGTGGATATATGTGTAGTGACGGCACTGGAAAAATTCGTGAATACAAGCCGAGATTACCGAGCGCACACGAAGCACAGCGTTAAAAGTGTTGGTACGAACACGAAGTGCAGGAATTGTACGTAAGTACTCGAGAGTATGACGTTTTTTCTGCAAAGGATATTCAGGCGGGCAAACGCCAAGCACGGTAATGCTTTCGGCATTTATTTCTACCGAATCCTCGGCTACAACCGATTTTACAACGGTGCCCTCTACTTTAAGTGAGGTGCCAAGCTTCATAAATTCGGCAATATCACTCATAACGGCCTTATCTATTACTATTTGCAGGTGTTTGAGTGTTGTGCCATCGTTAAGCTCTAAAAATGCCATATTTTTAGAGTCGCGAGAGGTACGCACCCAACCGCAAACGGTAACGGACTTACCGATATAGTCGCCCTTCATAATGTCAATAATGTCGATGTGTTTCATAATTTATCACTCCATAAGTTAATATGCAAAATAAAATAAGCGCTATTCATCCTCTGAAAAAATCAGGGACGAATAGCGCATTAAATACTACTCGCGGTGCCACCCGTATTACCTATTTGAATAGGTCACTCACAGCAAAAACTGTTATCGGCTTTAACGTGCCGCCCACGGCGCCCCTACTAAGTGTGACTTGAAAAGTCTGACTTTTGGGTTTGCAGCTCCAAAGTGTTCTTCGCGGTATGCGTATGGCGGCATTTGCACTGTCTGCCACTCACTAAGCACCGTTTATACCGTTACTTTTCTTTATCATAGCTTTTAAAATATATTGGGATTATATCATTTAAAGCAATATTTGTCAAGAAGTATTAGTCGATAACCTCAATTATCATACCGTCGGTAATGTCAGCTGTAGGAATAAATATCTTTTGGGTGTTCATAAGCTCGTCAAAGCTGCCTTCTGCTTCTTTACCGTTTATAAAGAATTTACGGCTGCCGTTACCCTTGTTTTGATACTTAACGGTTATTGGATGACCTTTAACAATAATATCTATTGATGCATCGGTTGTTGGCATATAACTTGCCGTTTGAATAACGAGACCGTCAAGTGTCGGGCAAACACCAAATCCAAACTTAACAAGGTTTTTAATAAATACTGTACCGCTGCCTGTATACCAGTCGGCAAAGGACTGACCGTCAATGCCAAGCTCTTCGTTTCTAAAGTATGAGTTCGGCATAGCAAAGGGTGATTTTGAGCAGTCTGTATGTGAAAGCACCGTGCCCAAATCGAACTGACGCCAAGCCTCTTGCGATTCGCCCATCAAGAACAACGCAGCTACAGCAAACATTGTTGCGTGAACATAGGTGCCTGCGTTTTCGTAGGTACCTGCCGAAATACGTGCAATTCGACCCACGTACTTTTGCATATCAAGCGTAAACGCCTTGTCAAAGGTCATAATGCCGTATTTTGAATCAAGAGTCTTAAATGCTTGCATTATGGCTTCTTTCATAGAGGGGTCGTTTTTAATCATACCCGAAATTGCCCAGAAAGAGTTTGCGGTAGAGCTATAACGGGCAAGTCCGTCAGGGTCACACCAAGAGCCAATTTTGTATGAGCGATTATCGCCCCAACCGTGCATTATACGACATTCACCACTATCGTTTGCATCAACGGCATATTTATTAAGACCGTTTTTAAGTGTCTCGGCGGCAGATTTGTACTTTTCAATTTTATCAGCGTGATTGCCAACAAATTCCAAAATCTCGCAGATTTCGGTGCAGTTTTGATAAAGCTGAAGTGTGCACATTACACTACAGCCCGTACCGTATTCGCGTGACTTATCGGAAGTTTTGCCTAGACCGTCGAGTGCGTCGTTCCAGTCGCCAAAGAGCGAATGCAAACAACCGGTTTCTTCGTCAATATTACTGCACAAAAAGTCCATAATTTTTATAATGTGGTCAAGTACTGTATCGACAATTTTACTTTTAGCAATAAGACGGCTATTGTCGGGCGCGGCAACATAATAACCGCACTTTTCGTCCAAAATTGCCCAATCGTTTGTGTAGGCAAGATAGGTATGAAGTGTGGTGATAATCCATACGCCTTGGTCAATAAATTTTCGCAGGTCGAATTCGGGCATATGCTCTTCGCTTGTTTGGTTGGAGAACTGACGTGGGGGTCTGCCGTCTTCAAGTATGTGGTTAAGCGCATTTATAAACTGTGCGCGGCTCTCGTGAGGTTGCCAGATAAGCGACGATTCAAGCTGTTGCATAACGTCGCGAACACCCATCATAGGACCAAAATAGTTTTTACCAAGGGCACAGAAAGAAATCTGCTTTTGAATATTGCGAACAAATTTATTGAGCACCTTGGCGTTAAAGTCGCCGTTATAGTTTTCAAAATGTGTTTGCATTGTAGCAAATTTAGAAAGAGCAAGCTCTTCGTCTGCGGCAAGAATGGTGTCAATTTTTTCTATATCAGGCTTGTAATTAATAACCGCCTCGGCCTCTTCTATTGTATGGAAATACTGAAGCTCATATTCGCGTCGAACAGATTTGCCTGCATCTAAAGTATAGTGAGCACTGTCGGCACAAACAGGCACGTCAACCGAGTTTGCGGCATCTGAATCATTAGCAAACACACCGCTTTTAAGGCTTGCGGCATTAGTCATAAGACGACCTACAGGGCCTAATACTGCCGATTTTTGTGTGGTAAGGTATTCGGCATCGGGAGCCTTTCCAAACGCTGCGCGACCCACGGTCATACTGTCACCATAAGAACGAAGTAGATAGTTGCCGTTTTGGTAGCGTTTGCCAAAGCGGTTCATTATGTCATAAATACCACCGTTGTTGCGATAAAAGAGCCATGCGTCCATACAAGACATCATATATATGCTTTGTGGCTTGTTACTTTTGTTTATAGCGGTAAAGGCAAAGTGAATATGCTTGTCCATATCGGCATGCACGCGCACCGCAAAGGTAACATCAGAGGTATCTGCTATGTAATAAGCATAGCGGAAAGAGTAAACCACGTAACGCTTAATATCAATATTTTCAAAAAGCTGACGATGGCACTCGAAAAGTGAAACGGGGAAATATTCACCATTTTCTTGTTTTAAACCGCCCATAAACGCAATAGATGCATCTTCAAAATTGTTAAGCTCACGGAAAATGGTAAAGGTAGAATCGTATGCATCAATATGACCACTGCTGCGTGCCCAAACAACAAGACCGTTTGCATCATACGCAAAACGCGAAACACCGTAATCGCGTTCGCCGCACAAAATTTGATTTTCGTTTAGATAAAACGTGTTTTGAGGCAGGCTGTTGTCCTCGTTTGCCTTAAAACCGTTTATTTGTTTCATAAGATTTTTAAGTTGAATATCAAAACTCATAATACCAATCCTTTCGGATAATTTTAACAACCTTACTTTAACACAAAGTGGTTTTGTTTTCAAGCAAAAATATAGTTTACAAATATAATGTTGCAAAGTATAATTAAATAACAACAAAAAAGGATGTGTTTTTATGATTTTAGCAGAAAACAGAGTGCCTTTTGGTGCGATATACGTAAGCGAAAAAGATTTTGAAAACAGCGATTCGCAGGCGTGGTTTATAGCAACGCAGCTACGATATTATCTTGCAAGAATAACCACAGCACCGTTTGAAGTTAAGAGTGATGATAATGTCGGCAATGTTGGTATATATCTTGAACGTAATGATACATATGCTGATGATGAATTTTCAATAAACACCGAAAACGGAAGTCTTTATATAAAAGGCGGAAAACGTGGTGTAATTTACGGCGGATACGAACTGCTTGAAATTATAGGTTGCCGCTTTTTTACGCCTGATTGTGAGAAAATACCGACTATAACAAAGCTTGAAATAGACGATATAAATAAGCGAGAAAAGCCTGTGTTTGAATTCCGCGATACCGATTACGGCAGTGTTACGCATTATTTAAAATTTGCGACACAGTGTCGTATTAACGGCAGGTGGAACGACGTGCCCGAAATGCTTGGCGGAAGCATTAGATATGCTCTTGGTGCGCATAGCTTTGCGTGGCTTGTGCCACACCACGAATATCGTGATACACATCCCGAATATTTTTCTTTTTATAATGGTCGACGTCAAAATATTGAGAATGATCATTGGCAGCTTTGCCTTACTAATCCTGACCTCGTTGATATAGTGGTAAAAAATGCCCGTGAAATATTAAAGGCAAATCCAGACAAAAAGATACTTTCTATTTCACAAAACGATAATCCTTATAACTGCCAGTGTGAAAATTGCCTTAAATCTGATGCAGAGGAAGGTTCTCCCGTTGGCACGCTTATAAAATTTGTAAACCGTGTTGCCGAAATTTTAGAGCCCGAATTTCCCGATGTTACGTTTGATATACTTGCATATCACTATACAAGACCGGCTTCAAGAAAAACACAAACACGTCATAATGTATGTGTGCGCTTGTGCGCAAGCTCAACCTGCTTTGCTCATCCTTATGATAAGTGTGACGATCGCTCGCGCGCAGTAAAGCATCCTAACGGAAAAACAACGGTGTTTATTGATGACCTTATCGAATGGAGTAAGGTTTGCAATCGACTTTACGTGTGGGATTACACCTCAAATTTTCCACTTTATCCTATGCCTTTTGCAAACTGGCGCGTACTACAGCCCAATTTGCAAACAATGGCAAAATACAATGTAAAGGGCGTTTTTGAAGAAGCCAATTGTGCGGCAAACGGCGGCGTCGATTTCAACGAGCTTCGCACATATTTGCTTTGCAAGCTTATGTGGAATCCTTATTGCGATATAGATGCTCATCGCAAGGAGTTTATGGAATATTACTATGGCGAAGCTGCACCGCACCTAGACAAATATCTTAATATACTGTGTGATTTTGTAGAAAAAGAAAATTATCATCTTTATATACAAGACACAAAGCGTCCCGACTATTTAAGCGAAGAACTGCTGGTAAGATATAATGACTTGTTTGACAAGGCAGAAAAGGCAGTAGCAGGTGATGGCATACGCCTTTCCCGCGTGCAGAAGGCGCGACTTTCGATAAGATTTGTCGACATTTTCTGGAACGAGATTTTAAGCGGCAACTATAACTCACAAAAGATAAATCAATTTTTTACCGATCTTCGAGCTCACGATATTTCTCGACTTGACGAGTGGTCAAACATTGAACGAACCTATCGCGCATGGATGTATGGTAAAGAACGCGGAGTGCATTTAAGCACACCTTGGAGTTATGACCGCGAAAGCATACTTTAAATAGTACTTGACTTAATGTTGTGTGTTTGGTATAATGTGTCTTGCTAAATAAAATACATTTTAGGAGGGTTATTGTCTAAATGGACAGTAGCGACAGTAGCGACGATAACGGCGATACTAATAATTTGACACAAATATATAATGGCGTACCTATGTTCTTTATAGAACACAGGTATGCCTTTTTGCGTCTAAAAAGAGTTTTAAGTTAACAAATTTATCCTAAAAACAACAATGCATAATTTTAAGGAGTTTAAAGAAAAAGAATGACAACATACATCATTATAATGATAATATGCCTTATTGGCTCGGCATATTTTTCAGCTACCGAAACAGCATTTTCATGCTCTAACAAAACACGACTTCGCGCTTTGGCCGACAAGGGAAATAAAAAGGCTGAGCTTGCACTTAATTTGTCCGAAAGATATGATAGACTTATTTCTACAATTCTTATTGGCAATAATATCGTAAATATACTTTTGGCTTCGCTTGGTACGATTGTTTTTACGCACCATCTTGGCGATGAGGAAATAGGCGCAACGGTATCTACAATAGTTATCACGATTGCGGTTCTTATCTTTGGTGAAATAACACCAAAGAGTCTTGCAAATGATTTTCCCGAAAAGTTTGCTATGTTTTCGGCACCGCTTATCCGCACTTTTATATGGTTTCTTATGCCACTTAACTGGATTTTCTCCGGATGGAAAAAGCTTATTGGCTTTGTGGTAAAGGTTAAAGATGATGACGATGACAATATGGCTCAAGAGGAACTGCTTTTAATGGTTGAAGAAGCTGAGCAAGAGGGTGACATTGATACTGACGAGGGCGACCTTTTGCGTAATGCCATTGAGTTTTCCGACCTTAAGGCAGAGGATATACTCACTCATCGTGTTGATTTAGAGGCACTTCCTATTGATGCGGCAAAAAAAGAAATCGCACAAAAATTTACCGAAACAAGATTTTCGCGTATCCCGATTTATGAAGACAGCATAGACAACATTGTTGGCGTAATACACCAAAAAGACTTTTATGTAGGCAGTGGCGTTACCACCGAACCTATAAAAGATATAATTTCACCTGTGCTGTTTGTGCATCAATACGAAAATATCGACGATCTACTTAAAAAACTTCAAAAAGAAAAAGCTCACATCGCTATTGTTGTTGACGAGTACGGCGGCACACTCGGTATAGTTACTATGGAGGATATACTTGAGCAGCTTGTAGGCGATATATGGGATGAGCACGACGAGGTTGTTGAGGAACTGCGCGAGCTTGACGAAAACAATTTTATTATTGATTGCAATATGAACCTTGATGATTTTTGTGAGGAATTCGACATTGAAACCGAATCCGACAGCGTTTCGGTAGGTGGTTGGGTTGCCGAGCAGATAGGAAATATTCCAGATGTAAACGATAGTTTTAGTTTTGAAAATCTTGTTATTACTGTTACCGAGGTCGACTCACACAGAGCCGCGACCATAAAGGTTGAAAAGCAAGAAAGAATAGATGAAAACGAAGAAAAGGAATAATAATGAAGGATAAAAAATCAGAAAACGAAAAAATACAGTTCTCGATACCGCTGAATAAAAGGTTATTAAAATATGTATTTTTTATAACCTTAATAATTGCAATAGCATATACGGTTGTAACTCAGCCGCAAAAAATAATATCCATTTTGGGCACAATAGTTGGTCTGGTATCACCGTTTATAATCGGATTTTGTGCGGCATACGTTGTAAATTTAGTGCTTCGTCCGTTAGAACGTTTTTGGATGTGGATTTGGAAGAAGACTAAGAATCAAAAGGTGGTACTTAGTACTAAAAGGCCAATTTGCCTTACATTTAGCTTTTTGATTGTAATTGGTGCCATTTTTGCTATAGTGTTTATGGTAATTCCCGCCTTTAAAGAAACGGTGGTTTCTTTTGCTAATAAGGTGCCGCAATACGCAAAAACAATCGAGGGTTGGTACTATACTGCTGTAGAATTTTTTGAGAAGTATAATTTCACCTTGCCTGAAATTTCGCTTAATACGGCAAAATTAACACAGTTTGCCAAGGATATAATAAGCAACTATGGAAGTAACGTTCTTGATACCACGGTTAATGTTACAGCTTCAATAGTGTCTGCTGTAGTGGATATGGTTTTAGGCCTTGTGTTTGCGGTTTACTTGTTAGCACAAAAGGAAAAACTTGGCAGTCAGGTAAAAAAAGTAATGTCCGCTGTATTAATGCCTAAACGGGCACAAGGGTTGACAAATATTACTGCACTTACAAATGATATATTTACCAAGTTTATAACAGGGCAGTTTGCAGACGCGTGTATAATAGGTGTGCTTTGCTTTATAGGAATGCTGATTTTCCGTATGCCGTATGCCGCAATCATTTCGGTGCTTATTGGCTTTACCGCTTTGGTGCCAATTTTTGGTGCATTCATAGGTGCGGGAGTAGGCGCATTTTTGATTTTGCTTGAAAGTCCTATAAAGGCATTTTGGTTTATAGTATTTATCATAATTTTGCAGCAAATCGAGGGCAACCTGATTTATCCTAAGGTTGTTGGTAAGTCGGTAGGCTTACCGGGAATCTGGGTGCTTGTAGCAGTAACGGTAGGCGGTAGCCTGTTCGGTGTATTGGGGATGTTGTTTGGAGTGCCTGTATGCACAGTAATGTATGTGTTGCTAAAGGATTTTGTGAACTCTAAATCAAAAAACAACGAGCAATCAAATGCTGTTGAAGGGGCAGAAGATGACCAATCTTGATTTTGATGCTATTATAATAGCACTTATTGTTATTGTTTGTGGCGGCGGAATGGCATTTGTTGTTATAAAAAGCTTTATCGATGCTCATAAGCAACGTATTGAGTACGAAAAAGAGAGCGAGCAACCATATTTTGAACCGCAATTATTTGAATATAAAGCAACTGTTGTTGAAAAATACTGTCAGGTTGAAAATTTTGGAATTAAGATGCCAGAGCATAGAAATGCCTTTTATATAACTTTTCAAACTTATGATGGTAGAATATTAAAATATGGTGTTCTTGAGGATGATTATTTGCAGATAGAAGAAAATCAGTCGGGCACCTTGGCGGTTATAAACAATCAATTTTACGGATTTTGTCCCGATGAATAAAAATAATTAAAAAGGAACTTACTGAACCGAACAGTAAGTTCCTTTTGTTATTTATGTTTTTTTATTCCCAATATTTTCTGTCCAGACTTCTAAAGCGAAGGGCTGTACCAATATCGTCTTTTTGAATTTCGTTATTTCCTTTAAGGTCGGCAATTGTGCGAGCAACCTTTAGTATTCGGTCGTATGCACGGGCTGATAGTCCCATAGCATCAAAACTACGGTTTAAGTATGCGCTTGCTTCTTCGGTCATTACGCAATGCTTGCGCAAAAGCGACGGTGTAAGCTGTGAGTTACAGGTGATTCCTGTGCCCTTGTATCTTTCTACCTGCAATTGTCGCGCCTTGGTTACTCTTTCCCTGATTTGCGCCGAGGTTTCAACTTGTGTTTTGTCGGACAATGCTTTATAGTCAACAGGGGGCACCTCTATGTGCAAATCAAGACGGTCAAGTAAGGGACCTGAGATTTTATTTAGATATTTATGTACTGCGTTGTGCGAGCAGGTACAAGGCTTGCTTGGGTGACCATAAAATCCGCAGGGGCAAGGATTCATCGCGGCAATAAGTATTATATTGCTTGGATAGGTAACACTGCCCGATGCTCGTGTTACGGTGACTGTGCCATCTTCAAGCGGTTGACGAAGCGCTTCCATAGCGTCTCGCTTAAATTCGGGTAGCTCATCTAAAAACAACACGCCGTTGTGGGCAAGTGAAATCTCACCCGGTTTTGGTACCGTTCCGCCACCCGAGAGTCCTACCGAAGAAACGGTGTGATGCGGTGAACGGAAAGGTCGTGTGGTAACAAGCGGATTGCTTTTATCGAGCATACCTGCCACCGAATGAATTTTGGTGGTTTCAATTGATTCGTCAAAGGTCATTGGCGGTAGTATTGTGGGCAGTCGTTTTGCAAGCATGCTTTTACCCGACCCCGGAGGACCTATCATAAGCAGGTTGTGACCGCCTGCAGCAGCAATCTCCAGCGCTTTTTTAGCCATAAGTTGCCCCTTAACCTCACTAAAATCAAGCATAGAATTGACAGCGTTTTTAGCAGGAGGTACAGCGACGGCGGGTTCTAAATTTGTAAAGCTTATAAGGTGGTCGGTTAATTGCTTTACATTTTTAACACCGTAAACGTTTATGCCTTCAACGGCGGCGCCCTCTGCGGCATTGTCTTGAGGTAGATATATATCGCGTATACCGTTTTGCTTTGCGGTAATCACCATTGCAAGCACACCGTTTATACTACGGAGCTGACCGTCGAGTGACACTTCGCCCAAAAAGGCACAGCTTTGTGTAGTGCATTCCAATTGCTTAGATGCCAAAAGTATAGAAATAAGTATCGGCAAATCGTAAACAGCACCCTCCTTTTTCTTGTCGGCAGGCGCTAGGTTTACGGTTATTCTACCTGTTGGAAATTTGTAACCGCAGTTTTTTATAGCAGCGCGGACACGATCACGCGATTCTTTAACCGCCGCATCGGGAAGACCCACCACATCAAAGCTTGGCATACCCCCCGAAACATCAGCTTCTATTTCAAGCATATATGAATTTATACCAAAAATACCTACGCTTTTTACCATTGAAAACATATTTATTTTCCCCACACAATTATTTTAATATATTGTAACACATATCGACCAATAATGCAAAAAGTTTAATTTTGTGTTAACAAATAATGTAAAACTCAGGTATATAATAATATATGAAAGAAGGATTGTGTATGAACTTTAGATATAGACTAATGCAGTTTATGAGTGGTAGAAATGGCGTAGATGGTTTGTTTTACGCAATTTTTGGTGTTGCAGCAGTTTTATCAATAGCAAATTGTTTTATAAGATCGCTTGTTTTACAAATAATTGTTTACGTTCTTGTGGGCTTTGCCTTTTTTAGAATTATGTCACGCAATATTGAGGCGCGTCGTCGCGAAAACCAGTGGTTTAACAAAATAAAATTTTTTTGTGTGTACAAACGAAATATTCGCCGACAAAGAAAGGCGGATTATAGCCATGTTTATAAAAAGTGTCCGCGTTGTCGCGCGGTATTGCGCCTTCCGCGCCGCAAGGGCAAGCATACTACCGTGTGTCCAAAATGTAATAAGGGATTCAAGGTTTATGTCTTTAAAGCGTAAAAGTTTTTTATTGACTTTGTTTTTATCATAATTTATAATATGATTGGTCTTGCGGCCAATCATATTTTTTAGGCGGTGTTTTTTTGCCACAAGTTAAATTTACAAAAATGCACGGTATCGGTAACGATTATGTGTATATAAATTGCTTTGAGCAACAAATAGATAATCCGAGTGAACTGGCAAAAGAGATGTCGCCGCGCCGTTTTAGTGTTGGCGCCGACGGTGTTATTTTGATTTGCCCATCAGAAGTGGCCGATGCAAAAATGCGTATGTTTAACCTTGACGGAAGTGAGGGTAAAATGTGCGGTAACGGTATTCGATGTGTGGGCAAGTTTGTCTATGATAATGGTATCGCCAAAAAGCAAACCGTAACGGTCGAAACATTAAGCGGTATAAAAACACTTTACATTACCGAAAAGGGCGGTTTGGCCGACACTATTACCGTAGATATGGGCAAGGCGGAATTTGACCCTAAAAAAATACCTGTTATAACCGATTGCGATTCTATAATAGATACGGCTGTTATGGCAGGTAGTAAATATTATAACATTACTGCGGTTTCAATGGGTAATCCGCATGCGGTTACTTTTTGTGATGAAATAGACAGCTTAAACTTAGAAGAAATAGGGCCGCATTTTGAGCATCACGAAATCTTTCCTCAAGGGGTCAATACTGAATTTATTCGTGTGATTGATGAAAACACTTTGCAAATGCGAGTTTGGGAGCGTGGCAGTGGCGAGACCTTTGCTTGTGGCACGGGAGCGTGCGCCGCGGTAGTAGCGGCGGTGGTGAACGGCTACTGTAAGCACGATACCGAAATCACCGTTCATCTCGTTGGCGGGGATTTATTTATAACCTATAAAAGCGACGGCACCGTGCTTATGCGTGGCGGGGCCACAACAGTTTTTGACGGAATATATAATTTTTAAGGAGTAAAAAAATGGCAGAAAAAGATTTTTCCAAGCTTCTTTACAGCGCAGTAATGACATTAAAATCTGAAGAAGAGTGTCAGCATTTGTTTGAGGATTTATGCACTCCAAAAGAAATTAAGTCTATAGCGCAACGCTTTGCTGTGGCAAAAATGCTCGGTGAAGGCAGAATTTATAACGACATTGTTGATGAAACAGGCGCTTCAACCGCTACAATCAGCCGTGTAAATCGCACAATGAGCAAGGGCAGCAAAACGGTGCTTGAAAGACTTAGAACAAACAACAACTGATATGTATAACGATTTTGCTTACAGTTACGACATTTTAATGAATGACGTTGATTATAAAAAGAGAACGGAATATCTCTGTTCTCTTTTTAATGCGTTTGACCGTATGCCTACGCTTATGCTCGATTTGGCTTGCGGCACAGGTGAATTCAGTAATCACTTTGCAAAACAGGGCGTTTCGGTAATTGGTGTTGATGTTTCTTACGATATGCTGTCGGTTGCTCGTGAAAAAACGGCTGAAGCCGGCAACGATATACTATATCTTTGTCAAGACGCTGCCGAGCTTGACCTTTATGGTACAATCGACGGCGCAATATGCTGTCTTGACAGCCTTAACCATATAACCGATTATGATAGATTTTGCAAGGCAATAGGGCGAGTGTCACTGTTTTTGGAAAAAGACCGACTTTTTATATTTGACCTTAACACCGAGTATAAACATCGTGAGGTCTTGGGCAATAATACCTTTGTTATTGATACCGACGATATTTATTGTGTATGGCAAAACGAATACAAAGAAAATAATACGGTAGAAATAAATCTTGACTTTTTTGTGTCTGACGGTGATGCTTATTATCGCACGGGTGAAAGCTTTTGTGAAAGGGCATATACTAAACAAGAGATAGCAAATGCTATTCAAAAATCGGGGCTTAAAATAGAAGCGGCTTTTGATGATATAAGCCAAAATGCGCCTACCGATACAACCGAGCGTGTTGTATACGTTACAAGGAAAGTGAAATAATAAATGGGAAAACTAATAAGATGCATAACATCTGACGGGCTTGTTATGGCAACAGCACTTGATAGCACCGATATTGTGGCACGTGCTGAAAGCCTGCACAAGACGTCTGCGGTTGTAACCGCCGCCTTGGGTAGATTGCTTACAGCCACCTCACTTATGGGTAATGCCTTAAAGGGTGAAGACAGCACAATAACGGTTAAAATTGACGGTAACGGTCCAAGTGGAGCAGTAATTGCTGTGGCTGACAGCCGTGGCGACGTGCGTGGTTATGCCGTAAACCCTGTGGTAGAAATTCCACTTAAAGAAAACGGCAAGCTTGACGTTAGCGGAGCAGTTGGTACAGATGGTACTTTATACGTAATAAAGGATTTAGGAATGAAAGAGCCATACAATGGCTTTGTACCGATTGCTACTGGCGAGATTGCCGAAGACATTGCGGCATACTACGCCGTAAGCGAGCAGATTCCTACCGTGTGTGCATTGGGTGTGCTTGTAAACCCTGACCTTACAGTACGCGTTGCAGGCGGTTATATTATTCAGCTTCTTCCTGCAGCATACGGCTATGACGAGGTTATTGATAAGCTTGAAGCTAATATAAAGGTTATGAAGCCTATTACTACCCTTCTTGACGAGGGCAAGGATATTTTAGAGATTGTAAAGCTTGCACTCCAAGGCTTTGAAGTTGAGGTTCTAAGCGAGCAGACTGCCACATATAAATGTAATTGTTCGAGGGAAAGATTTGAAAGCGCACTTAAATCTTTAAACCAAGAAGAGCTTACAGAGATGGCAGATGAAATGGAAAAAGCCGAAACAGTTTGTCAATTTTGTGGTAGTGTTTACACCTTTACAAATGACGAAATAAGAGCACTTTTAGAAAAATAAAATTTTTTAAATTTTTTCGAAAAAATGCTTGACAATGCTGACTCATTGTGCTATTATAGTGTTCGTCGCCGGTGAGTTGCGATTAACAGAGCCAGCGTTTCGTGGGAGCATAGCTCAGCTGGGAGAGCATCTGCCTTACAAGCAGAGGGTCACAGGTTCGAGCCCTGTTGTTCCCACCATTTGGCCTGGTAGTTCAGTTGGTTAGAACGCTAGCCTGTCACGCTAGAGGTCGTGGGTTCGAGCCCCATCCAGGTCGCCATTTGCCTCTGTAGCTCAGTCGGTAGAGCAGGGGACTGAAAATCCCCGTGTCGTTGGTTCGATTCCGACCGGAGGCACCATTATTATGCGGATTTAGCTCATCTGGTAGAGCGCCACCTTGCCAAGGTGGAGGTAGCGAGTTCGAGCCTCGTAATCCGCTCCAAAGGGGCGCTTCAAAGTAAGCGCCCTTTATTTAACCCCAAACAAATTGAATATGGCACCATGGCCAAGCGGTAAGGCAGGAGCCTGCAAAGCTCTTATCCCCAGTTCGATTCTGGGTGGTGCCTCCACATGAATCACCCCTCAAATCTGAACCATTAATGTTCAGTTGAAGGGTGATTCATTTTTTTATTATCAGTGTTTATGCGGCTCTAAGCCGCTTTTTTATTTTTGGGTTAATTGCGCACGGTTTCCGAAATCCATTAAAATGAGTTCCTGATTTCTGAAATATCATAAATATGAACCACAGGTGTTCAGTTCCTATGCTTCCAAACTTATTTGCTTCTTGAAATAGTTCATTTCATATGCGTCAGGTGACCGGTAATTCAAGAACTCATGTGGGCGACGGCTATTATAATGCTCTACGTATTCTTTTACAGCCTCTTTTAGTTCGCGCTCAGAACGAAATTGGATACGATAAAGTTTTTCGGATTTTAACGACTTAAAAAACGCTTCAATGATAGAATTATCATATGGTTTGCTTGGCCTTGAAAAGGTTTGTTTTACACCTAACTCTTTTAGATAATCAACATAGGTTCGAGCAATATAATTACTGCCCTGATCACTATGAAAATGCAACTTTTTGGGCTGGCGGTTTTCATAAGCCATTTTGAATGTCGCCTTGGTAATATGAGTGCTATTGCAAGTGGAAATCCTATAGCCGACTATTTTGCGAGAATAGATGTCTAAAATAGCGCAGATGTAATAATAAATATTTTTTAATTTGAAGATTGTTACATCACCAACCCATATTTCGTTGGGTTTGGTTGCGTTCAGTTTATATGTTGCTGCAAGTTGTTTACGCTCTTGCGATTTAAGGTAGAGTTTCTTTGCTCCGCCTCTGGAAGAGAACCAGCCGTTATCGTGCATAATGTCAGCCACAGTGTTGGGGCTAATTTGATATCCTCGCTCCTTCAATATAGCATGGATTTTTCTCGCACCATATACTTGGTCGCTTTCATCAAAAATTTCTTCAATAATCGGAGTGATCTCAGCTCTTCTTTGGGCTGCAATCGTATCTTCGTTTTTGTTTCGTAGAATGTGATTATAATAGCTGCCTTTTGCCACTTTCATGGTTTTACAGAGCAGATTTACGCTATATTGATTTGCAAGACTGAAAATGAAAGCGTAGCGTTCTATTAACGGCGCATCTACAGTGCAGGGCGACATTTGCAAAATCTCGACCATTTCTTCCAACTGCTCACATTTTTGCTTTAGGTCATTGTATTCTCGCATGTTGATTGGCTTTGTTCTTTTGATTTCTTTACCGTGTTGTTCGATCCAGGAATATACCGTGTTGCGGGACAGAGAGTATTCTTTTGCTAAAGCTGAGACAGTGCTACCGGCAAAGTGTTCCCCCACAACATGCTGCTTGAATTCCTTTGTGTACTCTTTTTTCATGATATAACCTCCTTAACTTTGTATGGGTAAAAAGTAAACTTACCCATCATTATTGTACAATGTTCTGGATGGCAAGTGAACACACTAGGACCGTTACACTAACGGTGGGACAATGACTTTTGTGATATTTTTTTTGATTTTCATATAACCGAACATACCAAAATAGATAATCAGAAGAAGTAGGCTGGCTCGATAAATAACATCCATAAAGGTCATCAAATATCGCAAACGCAGAACTTATTTACGCATAACGTTAAAAACGGCAGGGAGTTTTTTCTCTCTGCCGTCTTTCTTTTTGCCCAAAACTATTTTACTTCGATTTTACACCGGTTTGCTTACGGATTTTACTGGCAAAACTTACAATATAGGCGTACTCAAGAGAAAAGTGCAAAAACTAAAGACATAAGGAGACATCGATTATGAAAAAAATTATCAGTTTACTCACAGTAGCAATGCTCATCGTATGCGCACTTACCGGATGCGGTGGCAACAAGGAAGCAGTCGCAACAGATGGCTCTACCTCTATGAACAAGGTTATCGGTGCTTTGGGCGAAGCCTTTGAAGCTGACACGGGTATTACCGTAACATACAATGCTACCGGCTCTGGTGCAGGCATTCAGGCGGTTCAGGAAGGCAGATGCGACATCGGTTTGGCAAGCCGCAACCTCAAGGACGAAGAAAAGGCAAACGGACTTGAAGGTACAATCCTCGCTTACGACGGCATCGCAATCATTGTAAATCCGAACAACCCCGTTTCTGACCTCGATGTTGAAACCATCGCTAAGATCTACACCGGTGAAATTAAGAATTGGAAAGAAGTCGGCGGCAACGATGCAGAGATCGTACTCATCGGTCGTGAAGCAGGCAGCGGCACAAGAGATGGTTTTGAGTCCATCATCGACACCGAAGATAAGTGTAAATACCGTCAGGAACTGACCTCTACCGGTGATGTTATCACAACCGTAGCAAGTAACTCCGGTGCCATCGGTTATGCTTCTCTCGCTTCTGTAAAGGATACCGTAAAAGCTCTTACCGTAGGCGGTGTTGTGGCAAGTGAGGAAACCATCAAGGACGGCAGTTATGTTGTACAGCGCCCGTTCGTTCTCGTAACCAAGAAGGATGCCACACTTTCCGAGAGTGCTCAGAAGTTCTTTGATTACATTACTTCCGAAGCAGCAAACGAGATCATCAGCGGCGCAGGAGTCGTTCCTGCTAACTAAGGAATTTACAGCGACGGCGCACAAGTGCCGCCGCTTGTTCCCATTGAGGTTAAACTATGAAGAAAAACAGATTATTTGAGAATATCGTACACGGCATATTCCTCATACTCGGTTTAATAACCGTCGGCTGTGTCCTGCTCATCACGGTATATCTGATTATATCAGGCATTCCCGCCATTAAGGAAATCGGACTTTTCAATTTCCTTTTCGGCAAAGAGTGGGCATCCACCGCCGCCGAGCCGAAATACGGAATACTGCCGTTTATACTGACAAGCGTGTACGGAACGGCGGGCGCAATATTGATTGGTGTGCCGATCGGCTTCTTTACCGCCGTTTATCTTTCAAAGGTAGCAAATAAAAAGGTACGTGCCGTTATTGAAGCCGCAGTCAACCTGCTTGCAGGTATTCCTTCGGTTGTGTATGGTCTTGTTGGTATGCTCGTACTCGTGCCGGCGATCCGTGAAATTTTCAACGTACCGGATGGAGCAAGCCTGCTTGCGGCAATTATCGTACTTGCGATTATGATACTGCCGAACATTATAAAAGTGTCTATCACGGCGTTGGATGCCGTACCAAAAGAATATGAGGATGCTTCCCTTGCTCTCGGCGCAACACCTACCGAAACCTTTTTCAAGGTGTCGGTCCCTGCTGCAAAAAGCGGTATTGCCGCCGCTGTGGTGCTCGGTGTCGGTCGTGCCATCGGTGAAGCGATGGCGGTTATGATGGTTGCGGGTAACGTGGCGAATATGCCCTCTCTCTTTGAGAGTGTCCGTTTCCTTACCACAGCCGTTGCAAGTGAAATGGCATATTCAAGCCCAGGCAGTTTGCAGAGGAACGCTCTGTTTTCCATTGCCCTTGTACTGTTCCTATTTATTATGCTGATAAACGCTACGCTCAATTTCTTCTTGAAGCGTGATAAGGAGAAATAAGATGAATAAGAGAAAAATATATATTGGTTTAATGCGTGGCGCAATGATCGTTTGTACCGCACTTACGGCGGCGCTTGTGTTGTTCCTTATGGGATATGTGCTTATAAACGGCATACCGAATATCTCTTGGGAACTGCTCTCCACCAAGCCGAGCTACTTAACCGAGAGAATCGGTATTCTGCCCGACATTCTGAACACGGTTTACATCGTGCTTGCCACACTCGTTATTGTTCTGCCTCTTGGTGTCGGTGCGGCAATTTACCTTACTGAATACGCTAAAAACAAAAAACTGGTTGCTATGATCGAATACGCCGCTGAAACACTTTCGGGCATTCCGTCTATCATATACGGTCTTGTTGGTATGCTGCTGTTTTCCAACAACTTCGGAACAAGCCTGCTTGCCGGTGCGCTGACGCTCGTTATTATGAATTTACCTACAGTAATGCGTACCACACAAGAGAGCTTGAAAACCGTTCCGCAGAGCTATCGAGAGGGAGCTTTCGGCTTGGGCGCAGGCAAATGGCGTGTGATCCGCACTGTAGTCCTTCCCGGATGTGTGGACGGCGTGATCACAGGTTGTATCCTTTCTGTCGGTCGTATTCTCGGTGAGTCGGCAGCTTTGCTTTTTACCGCAGGCTTTGCTCACGCTCTTAATGGCATTTTCACGGGGCTTACCTCTCCCGGTGCAACATTAACTGTTGCTCTTTATGTATATGCCAAAGAGGAAGGCGAATTCGGAGTTGCCTTTGCTATTGCCGCAATTTTGATGATACTGACACTACTGATCAATCTGTCTGCTACATTGGTGGGCAAATACTTCGCTAAAAGGAGAAATGTATGAGTGAAATAATGACGGCTAAAAACTTAAGCCTATGGTACGGTGATAACAAAGCCTTAAAAGATATAAATATTGCCATTCCCGAAAAGAGCATCACGGCGCTGATCGGCCCTTCGGGTTGCGGCAAGTCCACATTTCTTAAAACCCTTAACCGTATGAATGACCTTATCCCGATTGTAAAAATCACGGGCGAGGTTTGCTATAACGGTCGCAATATATTCGATAAGGATGTGGATGTAAACGAGCTTCGCCGTGACGTTGGTATGGTGTTCCAAAAGCCAAATCCCTTCCCGATGAGCATTTACGATAATATTGCTTATGGTCCTCGTACACACGGTATCACAAGCAAGGTGAAACTTGATGAAATCGTAGAGCAGGCGCTTCGTGATGCGGCTATTT
This sequence comes from Oscillospiraceae bacterium, assembly GCA_015066515.1. GTDB lineage: Bacteria > Bacillota > Clostridia > Oscillospirales > Acutalibacteraceae > UBA737. Next base: position 73,742 of record SVOH01000008.1, read on the forward strand.
GGGACGAGGTAAAGGACAGACTTAAAAAGAATGCGCTTGGTCTTTCGGGCGGTCAGCAACAGCGTTTGTGTATTGCCCGTGCGCTTGCAGTTGAACCTAAAGTATTACTAATGGATGAGCCGACTTCGGCGCTCGATCCTATCTCCACCTCCCGAATTGAGGAACTTGCATTGCAATTGAAGGAAAAATATACTATAATTATAGTGACTCATAATATGCAGCAGGCAGTTCGTATTTCGGATAATACGGCATTCTTCCTTCTCGGAGAGTTAGTGGAATTCGGTGAAACCGAGAAATTATTCTCGCAGCCGAAGGATAAGCGCACCGAGGATTACATTACAGGAAGGTTTGGTTGATATTATGAGAAGCAGATTTGACGAGCAGCTTAGCCTGCTGAATAAAAAGATGATTGAAATGGGCGCTGAATGCGAAAGTATTATTGCTCTATCTGCAAAGGCGCTTTTAGAAGGTAACACCGCAGGTGCACGAAAGGCAAAGGAATCGTGAATTATTATTTAAGACATATTTTAAGTGTTTAACACCAACATTGCTTT
>SVOH01000041.1 GCA_015066515.1 Oscillospiraceae bacterium
ATGCCATAATTACATTTTCCTTTCGTTAATAAATTTTTGTTTTTTCTTTGATTGGCGTCCCAATCTTTCACAGCTGCAAACACAGTATAAAAAATAACCCTGACAACCAGTGTCAGGGTTAAAAAATGTTTTTATAGAATTTATTTTAATTCCAATTTTTTCTTGCTTTTCATATAATGGTATGGTTAAATAAATATAGAAACCAATAGACAAGAAAGTTAATATAAAAATCATTGTCTGCATTATTGATGAATTTTTTATTTTTATTAATTATTAGAGGAGGAATCTATATGAAAAACGTGGTAATCAAAAACGTAGCATTATTTCTGATCTTATCGTTTGCATTTACCATGACGATCGGTTGTAGTAACAATTATGCAATTTCTATGGAAGAAGCATATAATATATACTACGATACCATTCAAAAGTTTGTCCCTGAACTCATGACCCAACCACAAGAATGTGATATCGACATCAAAACCCGTGATGAAGTTACATTTTTGAACGAACATTTTGTGCGTAATACAACTGTTAAAATCCAATCACAAAATACTGATGGAAAATTACAATATTATCTACTAAATAAATTTCCTGAAGCAAATAAAATGAATTTCTACTGTATTGATAACAACAAATTCTATGCCACATCATCGAGCAAAATGAATGGGAAAGGAAATCTAGTAGAGTGGTCTTCTTTACATATTCCCAGTTTTTTGTTTGCATATCTTAACACTCCTTTCTTCGAACAAGATGCGATCACTTCTTTTACATCAAAGAGAAAAAGTTCCGATGTAGAACTAACCTTTGTGATAGACGGTTCTAATATGGAATATGGTTATCCCCAACGGGTTATGATAGAGATAAACCCGCGTCTTGAGGATGAACTGGATGATGTTAAGATTATTTTAACAATCGATAAGGACGGCATACCTAAAACCATGTCTACGGAAATATCTATGACGATATTGAATGATGATGGTAGTTTGTACGCGAAAAAAAAATTAAATATGGATTTTGTATTTAATGCATTGGATACAGTAGATTTTGACCTTCAAGGAGTACTTTCTCAATATGCATTAGATCCTTCTGTTGTAAAGTAACATTTGCTTCTACAATTCCATTCCAATTGTTATGACCATATATATTTATAAAAGCCAAGCATCTAAAAACTCACACTTTCAGTCAAAACGAGAGTATTAGTGACTCGCTTCGCTCGATGCGTGAGGCTAGAGTTTGTTTGTGGGGCACTCCCTCGACTTAACTGGTGGCTCCAAAAAAGAACCTCTATGGTAGTTTCTATCTACCATAGAGGTATATTTTGCAATGTCCGCTTAATTAAAGCGGTACAGTTAAGCATCAGAAGTAGTCTTTTTAATTATGCCGGAATTAAACTTTTATAATGCTCAATAAATTCGCTTAAATCAACAGTTTGATTGCTATCAGAAACTTTAATTAGATAGGATTCATTTTTATAAGCATTTTCAAAAATAGAAATCTGTCCTTCATCAATATCGGGTGGCAAAGCGCCTTCAACAAGACTTGGTATCAAATCGACTATTGTCGTTGCCCAACCAAATCTTTTTACTGCCTTTTCACCATACTTGGTATCAATGCACTCACTTATATATTCATTTGCCGCAGCATTTACTGCTCCACAAAATGCGTCCGTAAAAAAGAAAGCCGTCACTAAATCAAGGGTTAATGAAGCCACGCTGATAGCAGGAACATATATTGATATAATCGAAACAACCGCACCCAAAAGGGTCTCAATAACATTTTGCCATGTCCACATAAGATGCATCCCAAATATTAATTCAGCCTCAGAATACACCCCATAGCGATTATCTCTATTGATTCCAGTCCAATAATATACCTGTGAATCTTCATAGGTGAAGTATTGCGGTTGTCTACCATAAATCTCTTTAAAAATATCGTCTTTATAAATCAATAAATCAGTGGAAGATGCATCTCCTTCAAGCCGTTTATTCTTTACGTAATAGATCACACCATCGGGATCAATCCTAAACAAAAAACCAAGTTGTTTCACAGTAAAATCAATTGAGTTATTATGAATTGCACGTTGTTTATCAACAGGGAATTTCAATTCACTTTCTGGAGTACAGTAAAAACTATTACATTTCCATATCTTTCCGTCATTAAAAACAACATTACTATAGTCAGCATCTTTCACAATAATTACCATTTCCTTTACCATCACGGTACAACATGCCCTAAAACCACCATCAACCGTACAAGCAGTAATTGTAGTAGTACCTGCTTTTTTAGCAGTAACTTTACCGGTATAAGTATTAACCGTTGCAACACTCTCGTCACTGCTGGACCAAGTAACCGTTTGGTTTGTGGCATTTGACGGACAAACAGTTTCACAAATATAGTCGGTATCTCCTACATTCATAGTGAGACTTGTAGGATAAACACTTACCCCTGTTACAGATACCGGTGGGATTACGGTTACAGTAATATAATCCTTCTTACCGCTGCCGTCAGTAGCCTCAGCATAAATTCTTGTTGTGCCTGTGCTTACACCGTAAATGTATCCTGTAGTTTTATTTACGCTTGCAATCGTCGGAC
>SVOH01000009.1 GCA_015066515.1 Oscillospiraceae bacterium
ACCATTTGCTACAACACATGCGTCGCGTACATGAAGATTCTTTACAGTGCCGCCTGCAAGCACAGGGATAAGACCTGCACTATCCTCACTATTAGCATAAAGACCTGTTACTGCATAGCCGTCACCGTCAAGTACGCCTGCAAAAGGTCTATATGAATATTTAGGATCATCAAGAACACCGTCACCGTTAGAATCTATAGCATAGTCTTTTTGATCGATCCAACGAAGGCCGCCAACATTTATGTCGTTGGTAAGCTTAAAGTAAAGCTTTTCGGTATAGTTGGTACCACCCGAGCCAATTACACGAGCAAGTGTTAACGCGTCGCTTATAAGATATGGGTCATCTTTTGTGCCCGAGCCCTGCATATTTTCATAGTTAATATATACGCCGTCTTCATGTGCGCCTATCATAGTCCAGTTACCAACAGAAGAAGCAGGTTGGCTAAGACTCCAACGTGATTCGTTTGTGTAAGCGATTGCTTCTTTCCAGTTAGTAGCGTGACTGTACGCTGCCGAATTACCTGTAACCGCAAGCATGCCGTCTATAACCGACCACTGTGTCCAGTTAAGGTTTGGCATTGTATCTGCCGAATATTCTGTAATACCGCCTACAAGGCCTGATTTGGTAGAAGCTTCACTTGTATAGCAATTTACATATTGGGGATAATCATTTGCCTTATTGTCGGGATACACACCCAATGATACACAGTTTTCGAAATAGAAATGCTGTGTGCCCGACTGGCCAAGGTTTATAAATCCGCCTTTTCCCGTGCCTGCATCTGGAGCAAAACCGTCGGGAACTACAAGCTCGTTAGAAGAATCAAACAAGCAATTTGTAAAGCTACAAGCAGCCGGTGTGCCGTGTGAAGCAACAAAACCTGCAACACCACCAAAACCACTAGTAGAGTTAGTTTGAACTCGTGAGTTTTTAACAGTTACATTGTGGATTCCAACACTTGTAACAGCAACTGTTGAACCGTTAACTGTCTGTCCACCGCTTGTGCTAGGATCAAGATCTGTATTAGTAGCCTTTGTATCATCATAACCTAGTGATGCTGTGATTACACCCGCATAGGTATATCCGGTGTTATGAATAAACGCCTTATCAAATGTAACGTTTTTAATAACGGCATCGTCCATAAGTGCAGGAACAAAACCAACACCTTCATTATTCCAACCACGGTCTACCGTTTTACTGTAAAGACCGTGAATTGTAACCCCGTTACCGTCAAACTCGCCACGGAAAGCAGTCGCCTGATCGCGAATGCCATCACCATCTGTATCGGCCGAAAACGAAGCATTGGTAAAAAGACCCGCCGTCCAGTTGATTACTTTATTAGAACCTGCACTAACCAAATCCTTCAGTATATCAAGTGTACCGCCAACTACGGGGCTTAAATAAATATCGGTTACGCCATCAGCTACCTTATAATATGCTTTTTCATACACTTTTACGGTAACCTTTGTGCCATTATTATCAACCTGCTTTGTCTTGCCTGTGTCAATGCGACCGCCTTCAAGCACCATCTTGCGAAGCTGCGCTGCAGTTTCAATAATATATGGGTCGTCTTTGGTACCCTTACCGCCTGCAAATTCGGTAGCGGCTGTACCGTCCCAAATATCAGGTGCTTCAATATATGTCCATCCTTCAGGTTTAATGTTTGCAGGGTATCCACTTTCACTTACATACCAAAATCCATCTTCACTATCGGTCGCCCAATCAAGACCTGGCATGTTAACCTGCGCCATAACACCCTTCATACTCTCTGCAGGAAGTACTGTAACACCACTTGTAGATACAGACTGATCGGTATAACAGTCTATATATGTACAGGTTTGGCCAATTTCTGTTTTAACGCCAATTGCAACAGTATCTTCAACCGTATTGCCTGTTGTAGCATCGGTATAACCTATAATTTGCGAAATATTACCTGCGTTATCGTAAACCAAGCAATTTTTTACTGTTACTGGATCATTACCTGCATGACCAATTATAGCACCCTTGGTGCCTGTTGAATTTATATAGTTAAGTGCTACAACGCAATTTTCTATAGTTGTAGAATATACTGTACCCCAACTGCTTACGCCAACAACTGCGCCCGCAAAGCCCGAACAGTTAGCATAGCCTTTCATAACCGACACATTTTTTATTGTGCCACCATTTATCTGATGGAAAAGGCCAAAAGTCGACTGTGAACCGCCTGTATATAAACCGTATACAGTCGCCCCATTACCGTCAAAATTACCTTGGAATGTACCGTTTGACCAATATATTCTGCAAGAAGCTGCGTTTGCTTCATAAAAATCTTTTACTTCTGCCGCAGTGGTAAGAGCGTCAATACCACTTTTTAAAGACTCGGACTGCATATAAAATGCATCAACGCCGTCTTTTACCTTAAAGTATACACCGTCTGTAGTAACCTTATTTGCCGTAACAGCATAAAGCTGTTCGCAGGTTTCAATTATATATGGGTCGCCGGCTACACCAGTACCACCTGAAAAGCTTGTATTGCTGCTTCCATCCCAGGTGTCGTATACATAGCCATCATCTGCCGCATTGGCATTTATATTAAAGCCAATATTAGCGGTAAAGAGCGTACCTATAACCATTGCAAGTGCAAGGGCTATACTTAATACTCTTTTAGCGCTTTTGTTTATTTTAATTTTCATAAAAAACCTCTCTTTTCTTTTCACAAATTAAGTGAATTTATAGGTTTGTTTCTTTTGTTCTAATAATTATCTAGGCCAAATTACGATATCATCGTCTTCATCGCCAAAGTTTGCGTTAGGGTCGCTTGTAACGATAATATCTGTAAGGTCAAGTTCATATATTTCGATTTTAGATTTCTGGAACATATTCATATTTCTCCTTTTTATATTATCATTATGCGCCATAACGTGCTTCGAGCATCTGGCTGTAGAACAAAAGCGCTTTTGCTGCTTCGTATCTTGTTTCGTAATAATCACATGGGTTTATTCTGTTGGCTCTGTAAGCCTCTAGTGCAAAGCCCTCTGCGCTAAATGTACCAAAGTCGGTACCGTTTACTGTAACTGAAATGCCTGTACAAAGTGCTTTTACAGGAACATCTTTAAGCCTATAAAGGTGATATCTACCTGCACCATCGTTGTTAACCATTTCAGAAGCCTTAACGGTAGCGATAACAGTATCACCAGACTTAAATGTTGCCACAACAGAATCGCTCTGCCTGTAGTCACCCGCAAATGCAAAGGTAAATGCAATATAAGGATTAACCTTTAGATTAAGGCTTGTAGCGTACATACCGTAAGTATCTGTGCTTGCGCCATATATATCGTAGTTATCAAGCACAAGTGCATCATACTCTGCCTGAAGATCAGCCGGCATATAGGTTAATTTAACAGGTGTAAGTGAAGGATATTCTCCACGGTTTCCTGTATACCATACACTATCCCAAGCAAGAGCTGGCATATTATCCCTTGCTGCCGCACCCTTCATTTGAGAAATGTCAAGTTTTGTTATTTTGTCTGCATAACTTATACTAAATGCTGTTTCAGCTACGCTTAAATCTTGGTCGGTATAAACGTTTGTATATGCTTCTGCATTACTAATTCGCTTAAAGTCGCCAAGTTTTGTTGTATTTAATGTGTATGGTGCTGTTCCAATAGATATTGAGTTTTTAATTGTTGGTGTACTACCGGTAAATCCAACAAATCCCGGAATAGTGTCACAAGCATTTTCTGTTATATTGCCTGCAACAAAACAGTTATCTATTGTAATTGTTGGACCCCAATATCCGTTACCAACAATCGTGCCTACACTGCCGTAATATGATGAATTGTCTGCGTTTTGCGATGCTAGATAACAATTTACTACTGAGCAGTTGTTAATTGTAAGTGTGCCTGCGTTTGTTGAGGTTGTTGCCACTATACCACCAACAACATTTGAACCTCCGGTTCCCGCCGTAGATGCAAAATAGCAGTTTTTAACATTTATGTTTTCAATCACAGCGGAAGTTCCTACAATGTGGAACAAACCACCGTTTGCTTGATTATCTTTAGGAGAATACACACCGTATACTGTAGCACCGTTACCGTCGAAGTGACCGTTAAAACTACCATATGACCACCAAATAGAACCACCGCTTGTTTCAAAATAATTCTTAACTTCAGTAGCACTTGTAAGATTAGCAACCGTTTCTCCGCCATTCATATAGAACGCTTCGATATTATCTGCAACCTTAAAATACATATTTGTGGTGTCTATACTGCCTTTTTCTGCGCCTAAAGTATCAGTTATTCTGTTAGCACAAACAGATGCTAAATCGTTTGCATCATATATAATATATGGATTTTCTTCAGAGCCGTTGCCCTCTTGTGCAGGGTCAACTATAAAGTCGTCGTCATAGCCGCTATATGTGCTTGCAATTTTTTCAACCGCGTCAGATTTTACAGGTGCAATTGACGGATACTCGCCCTGGGCACCATATACCCAAACATTTTCCCAGTCAAAACCGCTAGCTGTAGCCATTGCCGCTACACCCTGTAGTGACTCTTTGCTTACACTTGTAACATTATATTTTGCAAGTGTTGTGTCAGTATTATCTGCATTTTTTGCCTTTAGATCTGCCAAATCAGAATCTGTATATACGTTTTTGAAATATCCATTTCCTATATAGAACAAATTCCAACCCTGACCACATACAGAAGAACCAATAACTATAAGATTATTTACATATGAGTTTACTGTCACGCCATCAACGGTTGAACTGTTTGCAGAGTTAGATATTACCGGCATAACCTCGCCATCTTTGTAAGCAAATTTTGTAACATTGTCTGCAACAATGCAGTTTTCCGCATGTACTGTAGGTGTTGTGTTAGCAAGCAACACACCACCAAAGCTTCTGTAGTCGCTACCGTTTCGATTACACTTTATATAGCAATCTTTCACGGAACAGTTTTCTATTGTAATAACACCCGCATCACTGCTGCTGCTTGCAACAATGCCTGCAGTCTTTGCTCCGCCTTCGATATATGAATTCTTTAAATTTATGTTTTTAATGGTTACACTTCCAGCAACCTTGGGGAATAATGCCGCAGAATCCTGCACGTAACCCTTAGCAGTAGAACCGGTATAAAGACCATATATTGTTACGCCGTTGCCATCAAAATGGCCTCTAAAATATTCAGAAACACTACTGCTTGTGGGCAACCACCATACTGCGCCACCATTTGCTGTAAAGTAATCTTCAACCGCCTCAGCACTTGTAAGGTTAGCAACGGTTTCGCCGCCATTCATATAAAACGCCTTAACGCCATCTGCAACCTTAAAATACTTTCCTTCTGTTACAACATAACCACGTGCTACCGCCGCAAACTGATTTGCTGTCTCTACAATGTATGGGTCATCTTGAGTACCTGTACCGGAAGTAAACTCAGTATATTGGCTTGCATCTGTATAAGTGCTGGATGTTATTTCTGGGGTAGTATTCGATGCCAATGCATCTTTTGCTGCGTGACCGTAATTAATAAGTGCCGCGGCAACCTTTTTGTCGGCTGTTTTTTGATCATCTGTGGTAGAGCTAGCGTATGTAGCGTTACCGTCCATAACGTCTAACGCGTAATCTTCTATAGAGATTTGCTGTGTTTCAGAGTATACTATCTCGCTATCATCTTCACTGGTAGTGATAATTGTTGGTAGCCAAACGGTATCAATCTCTCTTGCAGAGAGATTTTCAATTGTATACATTTTAGCGCCTGCAGGCAAAAGACTGCCGGCATATGGTGAATCGGTTGCCGTAGTAAGCTTGATAAAACCTTCTTTACCGGTAGTTTTTGGAACATAGAGCGCCGCATCGTCTGAATCATATGGTGGAACAAAATGGAAATTAATATCAAAGCTTCCATCATCGGCATAGGTAATATTTACCGCCTGTAAAGTCCAATCGTAATCAGTAGTATCGCTAGCTTCAAGGTCAAAGCCTTTAAGCAAGGTCGGATACTGACCCGATTTACCTACAAACCAAATACCGTCGGTATTGTCGGCTGTGTTCCAATCAAGGTCGGCACCAGGGAATGGCCAACCGTTTGCATCACGTATAGCTTTGTTTGCCGCAGTAGCTTCGGCTGTTGCAACAGAAGCATTAGCACCAAGAAAATCGCTGGATGCAATATTACCGTTTATGTTGAATTTAACTCTATTAGCCTCGGTATTTTGAGACGGAGCAAAATTAAGTAACGCTTGAACATCTTGATCGGTAAATATGTTTACAAAGTTACCGGTATCTATATGATTGCGTGACCACGGAGCCGCTAAGTCCCACGGAGTAGCACCTATTGAAATAACATTTGTTATATAAGTGGCGCCGCTACTGTAGCCTACTAATAGCTTTTTGTTGTAACTTGTTGAAAAACTGTTTTCTATAGTATTGTCATAAACTAAACAGTTATTTACTGTAACAGCGCCATAACATCTACCTAACAGCGCGCCACCATTCATTTCACTTGTATTGGTGCAGCTTATATAGTTATTAGTCGATGTACAATTTTCAATTATTGTGCTGCCCGCATTACCACGCATGTTACCTATAATTGCGCCTGCCGCAGTTGAAGCTGTAAGATATGAATTTTTAATAGTAATATTCTTTATTGTTTGAGGATCGGCGGTAGTGCTACCATAGCTCGAATACGGAAACAAACCTGCCGAATAACCGTCGGAGTATAAACCGTAGATTGTAACACCATTACCATCAAAGTTGCCATTGAAAGTGACACTCTTACTCCACCACGTGTTTGTGGCACCATTTTCCTCAAAATAAGCCTTAACTGCTGCAGCAGAGGTGAGATCAGCAACCGCCTCGCCACCATTCATATAGAACGCGTCTATACCGTCTGCTACTTTAAAGTACTCGTGATTTGTACCTACAACAGTCCCATTACATGTAAGTTCATCCCTACTTAAAGCGAATATCTGACCGGGGTTGGTGATTATGTACGGATTGCTTTCTGAGTTTTCTTTTGTAGGATCAAGAAGCTCAACAGTGGTAACCTTGCCAGTATAAGAAATTGCTGTATAATCTTTGGTTTCCACCACCGGTTTTACCTGATAACCGCTCTTTGCCTCGCCGCAAAGGGTACATACTGCGCTTGAGTAAACAGCATATCCGTTATCAACATCGGTGTAAACGGGATCACCGCTTACAGAATACACGTGAGTACAGCCGGCGGTAAACTTGCCGTTTGTGGCTGTGAATTCGGTATAGTTTTCATCATACAAGCCGCTAAAGTCAAGCTCACTCAAGGTGATGTCTATGTCGCTTGTAATAGGTGCTGAAAACACAAAACTAAGATTAAAGCTTAGTGAGGTAAAAAGCTCTGCATCAAGAGTTCTAAACTCAACCCTGCCGTCTAATACCTCACATTCCATATTTGCGGTATCACTGACAATAGGTTTAACATCAACCGATTCATACCAATCATTAGTATTATCGATTGTGAAGATACCTGCAGCCATACCGCCCGGCACAGTGAACTCTACCGTAGCGGTAGCTTCGGTATCATTTTTTTTGCACTGAGCGCCTGTAATAACATAAGAGGGACCTTCAGCCGCGTTTACGGTTATAAGACAACCCAAAACGGCTGTGGCGCAAATTGCTATTGAAAGAATTATTGATAGCAATTTGGCAAATGTTTTGTTAGACATAATCTCAATCTCCTTTTGATTTGAATGTTTTATGCTATTATTAAAAAAGTTGCAACGAGTCCATAATATAGCATGATAATCACATAATCATTTTATCACAAGTTAGTAAACACTACAATATAAGCATTTAAACTCATTATGTAACAATATAAACTTGAAAAAATATACAACCCCCACAAAAAGTGAAGGTTGTATATCAAAAATATTATGAAAATTTAACCTATTTTTGCTATTTGTAAAAAGGTATTTATATCAAATACCTGTAACGCATTTTTAGATACAATATAAAATGCATCGCCGACAAATAAGCCTCTTACATCGTCCATAGCATATTTATAATCGCTTTCTATTGTTAGAGTAGCTGCTTTTACAAAGCCTTCGTCCGTGTACTTAAAGATAATGTACTTGCCGTTACTGTAGTCATCGGTTGCAGCAAAACCGATTAAGTTTTTATCCTTATGAACAAGCATTGCCTTGTGATTATTAAGTGCCGGAGAATAGCTGTAACCGTCAATTATGTTTTTATCTTGCTCGGTTACGTTTGCAGGGTCGGTAATATTAAACATAGAAAGCTTAAGGTCGCGAGTTCTGCCGGTGTTTTCATCGGCATCCATACCAAATCCCAAAAGCAAGCCGTCGCCGTATGGATACATATATTCTGAAAAGCCGGGTATTTTAAGCTCGCCCAAAATTTTTGGATTTGTAGGGTCGCTTAAGTCTGCACTAAAAAGCGGGTCGGTTTGACGGAAGGTTACAAAGTAGGCCGTGTCCCCCATAAAACGAACCGAGTACACACGCTCGCCCTTTGCTAAATTGGTTATTTCGCCCACCTTTTTAAGCTCACTGTCAAGCACGGTAAGACGAGCGGTGGTATTGCGGCTATATGATATAATTTCGTGCTCGCTGTTATCAAACTTTTGCTTTACCTGAGTAGTTACAGTCGCTGTAGTGACAAAACGGAAATAGTCATTGTATTCGTCAATAAAAAACTGATTTTCAAGCGTGCCATCTACCTCGCCCGAGGTTTTATATTCGATTGTACCAGTCTTTATAGCAAGCCTTGATACTACTGTTTTTTCAGCAACATAACTTTCGGTATCATCAGACGTATCATTATATTGTGTATCGGCAAGAATTATATTACCCTGACTGCAATAAATGTTATCGGTGCCACCCAATAGACTTGCAGTGTCGCACATAGCGCCGTCTTTATAGTTATATGAGCCTATAACCGTATACTGACTATTGTAGTTTTCTTGTTCATAACGGTAAATACTGTCGGCGGGCACCGGTTTGCACACATCATTTACCTCGGTTGTGGGAACAAAGGTTGTGGGGTCATCTTTATCTATTTCATAAACATTTATATGACAGTTTGATATTAGGTACATATAGTCCCCTACCATACGCGCAGAATTGTATATACCATCTTGACAAACCTGTGCTATCTGCTTAGGATTTTTAGGATCGCTTATATCGTATATTAAAATCAGTACTGAGCTTTTGGCTTTATTGTAGTGGTCGGGTTGCAAAATTATGGCACGGTCGCCCTTTAAAAACATATCGCCGTAATCGGTAGTGTATTCGCGTGAAAGCTCGGTTTTACTCAAAAGCTTTGACGCTTCACCCTCGGCCGAAAAAATACTGAAGGTTGTTCCCTTGATGTAATAGATATGTTTGCCATCTGTTTTAACAATATCGGCCTCGGAGACACCCTCTACCTGCTCGGTGGTGTTAGAAAAATCCCCTTTGTCAGATTCGTCGCCTAAATTTGCGCTTGTGTCCTTACCACTTGAACCGCCCGGTTTTGCGTTGGTGCTGCTACCGTTTGTAGATGACGGCGCACTAACAACACCATCAGAATCGCCTTCTGCATATTCAATTTCCTCTTCATAAATAATAGCCTCATCGTCGGTTACGCCAAAGCCGTTCCAAAAGCTATAATCCTTTTTAGGCTTTATAAGCTTGTAAATCTCATCATATGATTTTGAAACCTTGAGTGTCTGAGTAGAGGATGTATTATCCTTAACAAGTGGTTTAAAGCTATCGCGCGGCACAAATATAATACCTAAAACAATGGCAATACAAGCCACGCAAGCAAATGCTACGCGCCAAGGAATTGCAGGATTTTTACGGTCGCGAAGCTCTTCTTTGAGTATAATCTTATCTAAAATTTTATCGTGCGTTTCTCGGTCAACGGTTATATGGTCCATTGCAGACTTATAATTCTTATCAAACATTAACCTCATCTCCTTTAAGGTCTATTTTTAGTTTTTGTCGTGCGCGGTAAAGCCAAGACTTAACCGTGGAGGGTTTGGATTTTAAAATCTCGGCAATCTCTTCCACACTGTAGCCCATATAGTAATGCATATGTATTACTGTGCGATACTTTTGTGGTAAGCGCATAACAATATCAAGCGTATCAGAACATTCATCCGTTACACTTAAATTTTCATTCAAAGGCTCGGTACGCTTAAACCAACTGCTTGTAAGCATACTTTTTGAGCAGTTAATGGTAATGCGTATAAGCAGCGCTTTTAAATGCTCGTCATTTTCAACGCTGTCTTTACACTTAATAAAACGCAAAAAAACCTCCTGCAATATGTCGTCCGCATCATATTTATTTTTTACTCTTGCAACGGCAAGACGGTACACCATATCGGAGTGTTTTTTAAAGGCTTCGGCAGCCGAAATTTTGTATTCCATTATTTTCCCTCCTTGAACATAATACTTTTAAAGACCTAAAAAGGTTGCAAAAAATCGCCCAAAAAATTTTTGGGCGATTTTTATATTGCTATTAGATTTTAAATAATATATCGCCGTATGTTGGATATGGCCAATATTCACGTGATACTATTGTTTCGGCTTCATCTGTAATGTAACGAATGTTATCCATTATAAATAATACCTTGTTACAATAAGTTTGAGCACGTGCAAGCAAATCGGTAGTTGACTGCGATTTGTCTACTGCGTTTTCCAACTCTTTAACAAGCTGGTTAAGATGCTCATTAAATGACGAAAGTTTTTCTATAACCTCTGTTTCGGCGGCACAATTAATTGCGTCACTTACACTCTGCTTTTTGATAACAGTATCACAAAGCACGCCCTGATATGCACTTATGGCAGGTATAACATCTCTTTTCACCATTTGCAATAAAGTTAGCGCTTCAATATGTATAGTTTTGCTATAGCTCTCAAGACTTATATCGGCACGACCGTTAATTTCGGCGCCACTATATACACCATGGCGTTCAAAAAGTTCGATATTTTCTTTGGTTCGCCAATATGGCAATGCGTCTACCGTGCTTCTTAAATTAAGAAGTCCTCGTTTTGCCGCCTCTTGCTCCCAAGCTTTTGAATAACCGTCACCGTTAAATATAATACGCTTATGTGCCTTGACGGTAGTACGTATAAGCTCTAAAACATCTTTTTCAAAATTCTTTGAAGCTTCAAGCTTGTCCGCAAAATCCATAAACACATCGGCAACTATAGTATTTAACACAACATTTGTTTCAGAAATTGATGAAGCAGAGCCGAGCATTCTGAACTCAAATTTATTACCTGTAAACGCAAACGGCGAAGTACGGTTGCGGTCGGTATTATCTTTTCTTATATAAGGAATTACATCGGTACCGACCGTCATTTTAACCTTGTCAGAATCGATGTGATGTTCACCATGTTCGATAGACTCTAAAATTTCATTAAGTTCATCGCCCAAATACATAGAAATTATTGCCGGCGGAGCCTCGGCGCCGCCAAGACGATGGTCGTTACCTGCAGTTGCAACCGAAACGCGCATCAAATCTTGATGCTCATCTACCGCGCGAATAACTGCAGCAAGTGTCAGCAAAAAGAGTAAGTTGTCACTTGGATTTTTACCAGCTTTAAGAAAATTGATACCTGTATCGGTAGAAAGCGACCAGTTATTATGCTTACCACTACCGCTTACATCTTTAAACGGTTTTTCGTGAAGCAAGCATACAAGTCCATGCTTTTCTGCAATCTTCTTCATCATTTCCATTGTAAGCTGATTATGGTCGGCCGCAATATTGGTGGTAGTGAAAACAGGCGCAAGCTCGTGCTGTGCGGGAGCCGCCTCGTTGTGTTCGGTTTTTGCAAAAACACCAAGCTTCCAAAGCTCTTCATCAAGCTCACGCATAAACTCTTTTACACGAGGCTTAATTACACCAAAATAATGGTCGTACATCTCTTGACCCTTTGGCGGTGTTGCGCCCAATAAAGTTCTGCCACAAAACATAATATCAGGGCGTTTTTGTGCCATTTCGCTATCGATTAAAAAATACTCTTGCTCGGGACCCACCGTGGTGTTAATGCTTTTAACATTTTCAAGTTTAAAAAGCTTAGCAATACGCAACGCCTGTTTGCCTACAGCTTCCATAGAACGCAACAGCGGAGTCTTTTGGTCAAGGGCCTCACCGTTATATGAGCAGTACGCGGTGGGGATGCAAAGGGTATTATCCTTTACAAAGGCGTAAGAGCTTGGGTCCCACGCAGTGTAACCACGCGCCTCAAATGTAGCGCGCAATCCGCCCGATGGAAAGGACGATGCGTCCGACTCGCCCTTAATAAGCTCCTTGCCCGAAAATTCCATTATAATATTTCCTTCACCGTCAGGTGATATAAAACTGTCGTGCTTTTCGGCAGTGATACCTGTCATTGGTTGGAACCAATGAGTATAGTGAGTGGCACCCATCTCTATTGCCCACTCTTTCATAGCGTTTGCAACAATATCTGCAATTTTACGGTCAATACTTTTACCGAGCGATATTGCGGTTTTAAGCTCGTTATACGCGTTTTCGGGAAGACGCTCTTTCATAACAGCGTCACCGAAAACATTTATACCAAAAAATTCATCTACCCTTTTCAAAATATTTCCCCCTAGATGAAAATGTATATACTTGCTTAAATTATATAATATTGGGCAAAAAATGTCAACGATTTGAAATATAAAGCTTTTTCTAATTTACAAATTGCGCTCGGCTACTCATATCTTTTAGATAATCTAACCATACAATACAATCCACAAAAGACAGGTTGCCTTCGCTGTTTTCGATTATATAAACAAAATCATCCTTTGAAAAATTGTTTTTAGAAATTTTGTCAAATACTTGTAAAACAATCTCGCGTTTCATATCCTTAGCGCGACCGTACGCAATAAGGTCTATCACCTGCACACCTGTATACCGCTGTTTTTGACCGTCGATTTCCAGTTCTATTCCACCTACACGGTCTACTATGCCCTCTATAAGCTCGTAACTTATTTGTATAGAGTAGTCTACTGTATATCCGTAGTATTCAGGACACGACTCATCAAAGTTTTCTATATCTAAAAGTCTAATACATTCTTCATCAAAATCAAGATACGCAAGTGTTGCACTTCCGCTTGGAAACACTATGGCAATACCTCGGCTTTCGGGAGTTCTTATATAAGGCACTGTATAATCCTTTTGGTCGGTATCGCGGGCAGGCTTACCAAGACTGTGATCAAGATACGCAAACGACGCACCAAAGAAGATTGCACCGCTCAAAAATGTAATTATTGCCGTTTTCAATATTCTTTTCAAAAAAAATCACCCATATTATTATGGGTGATTTTTTGTTTATTTATTCGTTATAAGCGGGTGTGCAAACATCGATTTGATCAGGCAACTGATATAGACGAACGTGATCTATCCAAGAAGAAATCGGAAGAGTTCTGTTGTCTTCTATAACTGCCCACTGACCAAGACTGGTACCCGGTGTATAGATAAACTGGTTCATAATAAGGTAGTAGTAAAGCTCGTATCCCCAACCGTTATTATTATTACAGTCAAAGCCATCTACACCGTCGTATGCTGTATCCCAATCACGCTCGAGCCAGCATTCACCGTCAAGATATACCTTATATCCTTCGGCTGTGTGTAAATAACCATAGGTATGGTATGTATCATTTAGTTTTTCAAGAGCTTCGCCAGTGAAAACATACTGTTGCTTACTTTCTTCAATGCTGTCGTAATGGTCGCGCCAGCTTGTGATAGTACCCCAAGTTTGATAACGATCGCCATCTTCGCGAATGTTTATCTTATTGTATTTATCAATACCTGCTAAGCTATAAATTTCTTCGCCGTTGAATAAAATCCTATTTGCAAGATTACCGTTTTCATCGTATTGTTGATATGTAATACCGTTAGAATATCTTACACCGTCGTATACAACGTCATATGACTTATAGTATTTATGGAAGCTTACATCCCAACGATTACCGTTTGAAAATGTTTCAAAAATATCAACCTCGCAAGTCCAAGGTGCAGTAAACTGTTCTCTTGGAATAGCTGAAGATTCTTCAGGGTTACTCATAAGCCAAAGTGGCGGAAGAGAACCTTGTGTATAAGCAAGCTTAGCGTGAATTTCGATATAACCGTTTCTGTATGCCATTGTATGAGCAGTATCGTATGAGCCGTGCGTTGCGTGTGCATACTGGTCGGTATCTTCAGGCAAATAACGGATACCGCTAAGACGCAGTCTGCCGTTTTCTACGCCACAAACCTCTTCATTGTCAATAAACGCAAGATCAGGGTTGGTTGCCATATGACCCGCAACCTGCCACTTGGTTTTATCAACGTGTTCAATACCGTCAAATTCATCGCCCCATACGTATACAAGGTCCATACCGTTAACGGTCTTGGTTGAAGTAAAGTTGTCTTGTGTACCTTTAAGTGTAGCAACCTTACCCTTTTCACGCTTGATGGTTATAAACCAGTCAACCGCTTTTTCTGCCATAACAAAGTGTCCGCCCTCAAACACAAGCTTGTCGCCCTTAAGATTTACAGCAAACTCTGTTTCTTTAAGGTTTGATTTATAGTAGGCGGTATCGCCCACTATAATCATTTTGGTAACACCTTCAAGGGCCGGGTCGGTATCCTTGTAAACAGGTAGGTCTACGTTGTCGTTATCTTTAAAAAATACTGCAAGTTTGTTTGCCAAAACGCGCATATTTGTTGTAGCGCCATGCTTGTCAGTAGATGGTGAATAAACAATAACATAACCCTCAGGTCCTGCCCAATCAACATTTTGTGACTCGTATTCGGGATAGAAGGTTTCCTTGTGCAGTTCATCAAAAGAAAGAACCTTTTCTTCCTTTTCCTTTTTAAGAAGATCACGCTTTGCACGTGTGACTGCATCCTCTGTATTATCGTTATCATTATTGGAAATGTCAGAGTTTGTAGAATCATCTTCATCTTTGTTGCTTGGTACTACCGTGATTTTGTCACGAACTACCACTTTTTGAGGCTTCTTTTTCTTTTCTTCTTTACAGCCTACTACAGTAAGCACCATTAAAAGAGCGAGCAAAAAACAGCTAATTCTTTTTATAGAAATTTTCATACTTATAAACCCTTCCTTTCCTTAAAATTTTTCAATGCAATTTTTCTTGGATACAACAGCAATAAGTGCGCAAGCCACGATTGCTGATACAAGAATTGTTGCCACTGCGGTGTCGGCAGTTTGTGGTGATATAGGAGCCTTATCGCCGTTTACCACAACATTATTACCGCCACTTACAACGGTGCCCTTTGGAGCAATTACAATGTCATCAAAATATAGACTTGAGTTACCCGATGCTCTTATAGACACCCAGTTGGTTTGTGCCTTAAAGTCATATGTGTACTGCTTCCACTCGCCAACTCGCAAGCCTGTAGCAGTTACCATAGGCTCTACGCCTACTTCTGTACCTAAATAATCAGGATGATTATTGTGAACAAGTGACAATGTGCAGTTGGTATCAGCCTTGTCGGTTGCTACCCAAAATACCATTGTATATTCCTGACCAACATCTAACCATTCATCATAGTTGACAAGCAAATCTGCACTCTCTGAGGAATTGTCAAGCAATTGCATTGACTTTGTTCCTGAACGAACGTAGTCAAGCTTGTAACCGCCGCGTGAACCCGGCTTGTTATAGTTCCAACGGTCTAAGTCACAATCGTAGAACGAGTAAGTATAATTTTCAAAGTTTTGAATTACACCATTTTGCTCCCAACCGGCAAAAAGATTAATATTACGAGGAATTAGATAATCATACGGATATTCAAGTGTAATATCAGGATATGAATACCAACCTGTAAATGTATAACCAGGACGTGAAATTGTTGGTAAGGTAATTTTTTCATATGGCTTACCCGTGATAGGTTCAACCACTATTTCAGGATCGTCGGTAACAAAATAAATGCTTACATCGGCAACCTCAAACTGCTTGTCAGAGAACATCGAAGCGCTTCTGCCCGGCTTGTCAAATACGCGAAGCACAGGAGTACCATCAGGCTCTGTGCGCCAGGTGTTTTCCCAGTCAAAATATGGCATAGCGGTTTGGGCATCTTCGCCAACACGCCAATTTGGACGCGCTACACGTGTAGTACCAACAATATTTTTAGTACCGTAATAATAACAATTTTCAAGTGCGTAATATGAATTAGCGGCATCTCTTATCCACTGCTGATTACCGTTACAGAATTTAATGTCATTTTGTGGGAATGAAACCGAGTTGTAAATACGTTGACCATTTGACCACGCATTACCCATAAGGCCACCGGTTTGATTATCATTAGCGCCAACTATTGTTGCTGTTACTATACAGTCACGTACAACAATTATAGCACCGCCCGGACAACCTGTACCACCGGCAGAGTTTGCCTCGATATAACAAGTATGGTCTACAAAGCAGTTAGTAAATGAAGGAAGCTTTACATATTCTCCCTCTTTGGTTACATTGCCGTCTTTATCAACTGTAGGTGGTACATAGAACTGGTCGCCAACGGTTTCAGTATAGCTGGTTTTTTGACCATAGAAGTCATAGAACGAACTACCCATACCAAAAAGACCGCCTGCATATACGCTTTCGTCACCGATAGCAGCCTTAATATATGCTTGTGAAACACCTACGTTTTTAATCTCGGCCGAGCCACCAATTCTTGGGAACAAGCCAAGATATGAGTTTTTAGGTGTAGCCTTGTAGTTATAGTACATACCAAATACTACGTAGCCGTCACCATCAAAATGACCTGCAAAGGAATGATAACCAAGGTCGTTGTTATGAAGCCAAGTATTACAACCAACCTTTGCGGTCCATAGCTCGTCTGATACGTCGTTAAGATAAATGTCGCATATCATCTTGTAATAAAGGTCGCCATTACTGTTATTGCGCGCAATAGCAAGAGCTAATTGTTCACCTGTAGCAATTAAGTATGGATCTGTTTCGCTACCTGTACCGCCTGCAAAGTTACTTGCAATCTGGCCTGACCAAATTTCACCCTGAACACCGTCGAAGGATTTAACCTTATATATTGGCATTGGGTAAGTATCGGTAGTAGCCCAAATGTCTGTAAAATCGAGCTCGGTCATATAAGTCTTGGCGTTTGCGCCGATTATCTGACTGTTTTCGAGTACAGTTACATTTTCAAGACTGCAATCAACATCAGTATAAATTGCATCTGCTTCAATCATATCTGTACTTGCAAATGGAACCACGCCGACGCTTACTGATGTTTCAACATTAAGCTTACCGGTTACTTCACCAACAATACCGCCAACCTTACCTGTAGCAGTAATCTTGCCTGTGAAAATACTGTTGTCCATTCTAAGCTTGGTAAATCCTACTTTACCAACAATACCGCCTGCTGTAGCATTTCCTGCAAGGGTAACGCCCTCGCCAACATATGCTGCGCGAAGTGCGGTAATATTGGTTGCATTATCCTCTACCGCGCCAATTACCGCGCCAATTACCGCGCCGTTTTCGCCCGATAAATATGAATTGTCAACCTTAACGTTACGTGCCTCGCCGCCCGAGCCAAGCACAGGTATAAGACCTGCCGACTCGCCCGACTTAGCGTCGCTATAAATTCCGTAAACGATATGGTCATTACCGTCAAAAATACCTGTAAATGCGCCTACGTCAGATGAAGTAAGCCATTTTCTTGCCGTACTGGTCCAATTATTCGCACTTGTATCATTTATATTGATATCGGCAGTCAGTGCGTAGTATTTGCCCGACTCGCTATACATAAGCATTTGAGCAAGTCTTTCGGCTGTGTTAATCTGATATGGGTTATTTGCGCTACCGTCACCACCGGCATAAATATCTGATATAGCGCCTGTCCAAGGTTTACCCTCAACGCCTGTCTCAGATATGTGCTTGCGTGGCATTGGTATGCTGTCAGTAGCAGTCCAAGATTTTTCCCAATCGAGCACGCTTGCCGTATCCTTTACAGCATTACCCTTAATTGCATCTGCTTCAACAACGTTAACGCCAACAGCGGTCTGTTCTGCCATTGTAGAAGGAGCGGCTGTATCGGTCCAAACGTTTTTAAAGCTTGTAGAATATGACTGAAGATTGTCGGCTGCAGGATAAACACCAAAGGCAAAGCCGTTCTTTACTGCGTGTGAACCACTTAAAGAACCTGCTACGAAGGCTGCATGGTTTGTTGAGCCTAAATCAGACGTAATCTGACCGCCATAAACCACGCTATCATCAATAAATACATTACTGCTGAGGTTTGATGATGCTACCATACCGGCTGCATTCTTTGTGCTAAATACGTAACAATCAATTACTGCAATATTACGCATATTTACAGTAGCGCCACCGTAAAGGTCAGCTACCACTGCCGCTGCGCCTACTGTTTTAGTAGTGGTTTCCGACAAATTGTCGGTTGCAGTAAATGTTGAATTTTTAATAGTAAAATTCTTAAATGTTGAATTGCCTGCTTGTGGAATAAGGGCACAACGCTCTTTTGCAGTAGATTTAATACCGTGAATTGTAACACCGTTACCATCAAAATAACCGCTAAAGTTATTTGTTTCACCGGGATTATAAACGTTCATCTTTTTTGACTTAAGCATATTCATAGCCTCTGAATAGTTAAGCCCCTTAACGTCGTTAAAGTAAAGGTCGGTAACGCCATCAGCAACCTTATAATAACCGCTTGCATTAAGTGTTGTTACCATAAGGTAGAACTGCTCGCAGTTTTCTATAAGATATGGGTCGTCAATTGTACCTGTACCTGCGGCGTAGTTTTTAGCTGCCTTGCCGTTCCAGAAGTCCTCGCTACTTGCAGGACCACCGTTTTCATAATACTCGTCACCCGTAGGTGCTATGTAGTAATTTTGTGGAATGGGGTAGTCATCGTCAACTACTTTCCAGTTGTATTCCCAGTCGAGATTAAGCTTTTCTTCGGCCTTCTCTCCCTTTAAATAGCCTGATTTTACTACGTTGATTTCGGGATCGGTATAGTTTAACTTGCCGTGTGTATAATGATCTACCGAGTACTTGTGTTCAACGTTTGAATAAACGTTTTTAAAGAGGTATGACGTCTGAATTGAAGGAACCTGATATCCACCCCACATTACGTCACGACCACTTGCGCCATAAACTTGAACGTCGGCAACGATACAGTCCTCAATAGTACCCATATCATCACCACCATATACATGGCTGAAAATACCTGCGGTAATACCTTGGACTCTGCTTTCGGTGCTTGTTGCATTAAGCTCTACATCTGCTACCAAGCAGTTTTTAACTGCCGGATAATGACCGTTTACAGCGCCTAAAATACCTGACGCAAAATAACTAGCCTCTACGTAAGCGTCTCTTATAGAGCAGTTATAAACAGATGGTGCTGCTTCTGCCCAAGTAATTAAAACTGCGGCCGAGCCATATCTAAGGTCGTACCAAGTACGATTACCGCTTGTAATACCGTTTCCTGCGTCTTTGCCTTCTTGATCATTTGAATTAATATTTGCAGTATTTACACAGTATGAATTTCTTAAGTGAACATTCTTGATTACGGCTTCATCAGCAGCAGTCGGGAAAAGTCCGGCAAACTGGTAGCCTTCGGCATAAAGACCGTAAATAAAATGACTGTCACCATCAAAGTTACCGTGGAAGGAATAATTGTTTGGAGTTATTTTACTATTATAGTAATTGCTGAAATAACCCTCGTTTTCATACCAGTTGTTAAGCACCGACCTATCAAAATTGTCATCGCCCCACTGGTTATAGTTTGTTATGTCGTTAAGATAAATATCGGCGCCAAGCTTATAGTATGTAGCTTGGTCGTTAGCACTTAAACCAAGGTCATATATCATTCTAAACAACTGATCGCCGTTTGTAATAATATACGGATTCAATGCGCTACCATCGCCGCTGTCAAACGGAATAGCCAATTTTTGACTATCATAGCCGCCCCAAATCTCTGCATCTACCGGTGTTTCAGCTACAGCCTTAAAATCAACACCAATAAACACCGAAAATATTGACACCGCTAAAATTGAAAGTACCGAAAGAATTGTTATAAGTTTTCTTCCGCCGTCAATAGTTTTTTTCATTTAACTAGCGTCCTTTCTGAAAAATCTTATGTTACCGCCCCTAAAATAGAGGCGGTAAAATCAAAAAGCTTATATTATTCTCTGATACCTATATTTTTAGATACAAATTTGTTAAGTGTATCAACAGCCTTGTCAACCGAAGGTGACATAGCGTTAAGCTTAGTAGCCATCTGTGTTGGGTCGCCAAGATAAAGACCTTCCCAATCCCACTCAAAGAAGCCTGTTATACCTTGTGTTGAGTCACCTGATGTAAACTGTGGGTGGAAATTATCCATAGAGATGCCTTCGGTCATCTTGAAGAAGAACTTTTCAGCTTCTGGAGAAATGAAAGCGCCCTGTGTGTCATAGTTACCTGCATCGAGGTAATAGCGCAAGAACAGACCTGCAGCAACAGGTTCGTCGGCACCGCGGCAAATACCCCAAGCCTTAAACATTGATGTTCCGCCCGGTTTCATACCCTCTTTATAAGCGGGTAAAGTATAGAAGCCAATGTCAGCCCAGTTAGAATAGTTTGCGTTAGAACCTGTCTTTTTAAGTGACCAACCAAGACCACATACAATACCGGTATTACCCTTTACAAATGGGTCAACTACAGAGTTTGTTACGAAGCCTTCTTTGTTCCAAGAAGAAATCTTTGAATATGCTGTTGCGTGTTCCGGATCCTTAAGACCATTTATGAACTTGCCGTCTTCAAACTTATAAAGCTGGAAGCCTGCAGAAGCAAGAAGATAACCGTCATCAATGTATGTACCGCGTATACCCTTACCTAAGCCGTCAATATTGTCAACAGCCTTCGCAATGGCAGCGTATGCGTCCCAAGTCCATTTACCCTGCTGGTCATATTGATATGGTTCATAAGCACCAGCACGCTTAAGTAAGTTCTTGCTGTAAACTACGCATGCGTTTTCGGTCCATACATTGTTGTTTGTATCGCAGCAATATGGCTCGCCGCCAAATGTTGTATACTTAAAGATTGACTGATTCCAGATAGGATCGGTCATATCAAGCTTTGCAGCGGTAAGTGGCTGTAAAACTGCCATTGCTGCAGGGAAGTCACCACAGGTACGCATTACGTCGATGTTTGTACCTGCCGCAATCTTACCTGCGATTTCGTTTACGTTGTCACCAACAAGAATTTCTTCAACTGTGATGCCGTATTTCTTTTCAAAGGCATCTACAACAGGACCTGATTCGTCTGTTTTAGAAAGAATTGTTGTTGCAAAAACAACTTTTTTACCACGATAATCCTCAGGATTTACACCGCCTGTAGTGGTATCGCCACCCGGCTTGGTATCGCCGCCCTGCTGAGTATCGCCACCCTGCTGAGTGTTGTCACCCTGCTGAGTTTCATCGTTGTCATCAACAACGTTATCATTAGTAATCGGATTACCATTTTCATCAACAAGTACTTCGTTGTCTACGTATGTAATGCCGCCTGAAGACATTTCCTCTTCGTTATTGCTACAGCCGACAAGTGCAAATACCATAGCCAAAGCTAACACCAATGCGATTATTTTTTTAACTGTACTTAACATCGTGTTCGTATCTCCTTAATTATTATAAATTTTTTATCTTGCGAGCAAATACAATTGCTGCAGCCGAAAGTGCTGCTACAACTGCTGCTGATGCAACATTTTGAGTCTTTGTTGCAGGGCTGGTAGAGCTTGTGTCACCATTAATGCCTGCATTATCGCCGTTATTTATGAAGCCGCCGTTAAAGTCTATGTCGGTGTCAGTGTCATCATCAACAACGCCACCGCCTACGAGTTCTTTTGATGCAACCGCATAAAAACCTGTCTTATCTATGTTTGCAATAGCAACCAAGATTATGTTTTCGTCTTCGTCCTTGCGTTCTTCAAGCTTGACATCAATCATCTGAAGCTTACCGTTTTGAACATCAACGTAGTAAATTGCCGCATTGCTACCGTATATATCGCCGACTACCATCTCTAATTTAATCGAGCCGCCCTCGGCGATTTCTTCGGTTGGTGAGAAATCGTATGCCGTAAAGTTTTTGTGACCCTCTTTTTCAAAAATTTCTTTAAGCTTACTATAATCAAGAGATTCTTCATCTATTTTGAAAATATCGGTAATTACGTCTTTGCTGAATACATTTTCGGTACCGGTAACACTAACTAAACCGTCATCACTTTCAAGTGAATAACTAAATGTTTCGTATCCGCAGCTGTTACCTTCGGCATCTTCACACCACTGGTATACGCCTTCGCCACTATCGTCAGTTTCAAGTGTGTGTTCGGCATATTCCGCCTTGCCGCAATCAGCACAATTATACCAGTGACCATTATCATCGTATGCCTGAATAGGTTTACCCTTTTCGTTAAAGTCTACATAATCGTGTACTTCATACAAACAAATTACACACTTACCCTTGTGTCCAACAGTAACTTCGGTATCGTACTGTACATCATGAGAAACTTTTTCGAATTCGCAGCCGCAATATTTACATATCATCCAGTGTTTTTGACCGTTCATGCCATAAATAATATTGCCCTTTGAATCTTCAATAGGTAAATGTTTTTTGGTTGCCTTAAGAACTGTTTCGTCCAATTCAACAGCTGTATCCATTGCCGCCATTTTATCGTCGGTCAAAAATACTTTTTCACACTCTTCACAAGTCCAGTAATCAATATTACCGTCCTTAGTACAAGTAGCTTCTTTAGCATCTGTCTTTACAAGTTTATGACCTTCTGCCGAACCGTGATATTCGGTGTGTACATATCCGCACTCGCATTCAGTACGAGTGTAAGGAGCAGTTACACAATCGCCCGCATCATCTTTTACTGTTTTATAATCTGAATTTTCGTGATCACAAACAAATCCGCAAACCGAGCATGTGTATGTGTCGTTGTAAATATGTGCACTTACTGCAACACCCTTAATTCCGCACTCTTCGCAGTCTGCCTTGTGGCCCGAATAAGGCTCCGAAGCATTTGCTGTACCCTTAAGTGTATGGAAAATTTGAAGCTCGGGTGTGCCTTCATTTGCAAACCAAATCTTTGCATAATCAAGAGCTAGATTGTCAAGACTTGCTACGCCGCTCATTTCGGCTGTTGTAAGGCACTTGATTTGTTTTTCATTGTATGCAGCGCTTGTTTCTTTATCTGTGTAAACATTGTTATAACAATCAGCGCTTGTTACAAATTCTTCTAAAACAGATGAAGTATTAGCGCTGGCTGTAGGATAAGGCAAAGTTCCTATTGATACCGAATTCTTAATTTCGGCCTTAGGAGCATAGTGCGAGGTGTTGCCGACAAATCCGCCTACAATGTTTATCGTTTCAAGCAAATTGCCCTTTGCAAGACAGTTATTTACTATTGTCTTATTGTGTGCGACACGGCCTGCAATTGTGCCCGCTGTTCTTGAACAAGCCGGATTGGTATCACCGGCATCTGTCATATAACAGTTTTCTACCATACAGTTTTCAAAAACCAAATTTTGTGAAGTGGTTATCGCGGTTGCATTACCAACTATACCGCCTGCGCAGTGATAACCGGCAAAATACGAAGCCTTAACAGCAACGTTTTTAATTGTTACCGTTTTTTCATCATTATCGGTGTTAACGTTTGGGAATAATCCGCCATAACCCATTTTGGGGCCGTATACGTTATAAATAATAACACCGTTTCCATCAAAGTTACCGTTAAACTTAGCACCATCACTGGTCCATTTATATGCACCGTTCTTTGGTGCACTCTTAATCTCGGCCGCCGTAGAATTAAGCGTAATACCAATGGCGCCGTTCATATTGAATACAGCATTATCTGTAACCTTGAAATATTTGCCTTTACTGTCGAGTGTTGTACTGAGTGCTACATATGCCATTTGCTCAGCAGTTTTAATTATGTAAGGATCATCCTTGGTACCGGTACCACCGGCAAAAGCTGTAGCCTGTGTACCGTCCCAGCTGTCTTTCATTTGGGTGATGGGTTTCTCGTACCCACAAGCACAGCTACTAACCATTGTATCAAAATTATCTACTAGGTTGTGTGTCTCTTCAAGAGACTTGCCACATTTTGAACAGCTTATTGAATGACCCGAATCGCCATTTGATGTGGTGGTAAGATTATGCGTTACTCTAAGGTCAGGATATTCGCCGTCAAAGGCAATAAGCTTTGACCAATCAAGTGATGGCATATTTGCCTTTGCCGCACTGCCCTTCATATCGTCAAGTGAAAGCTTTGTAACGTATCCTGTGTAAGTAGAGGCTACATCCTGATCAGTATAAATATTGCTGTAGCAGGATGCCTTTGTAATCTTGTCCTGTATTACTTTTGTAGAACCTGTTTGCACAGTAGGATACGGTGTAGAACCGATAACAACCGAATTTTTAAAGATACTTTCATCAGCGTAAGCTGAAGTATTACCAACAAAACCACCCTTTATATCGGTTGCGGCAATAACATTGCCAATTGCAATACATCCGTCAACTGTTACCTTGCTGTGCGCCGCGCCTGCCACCATCAAAGCACCTGTTCGATTACAAGCTGTATTGGAGTCGATGGCGTTAATATAGCAATTTTCAACCTTAACTCCTGTAATATTTACACTGCGTCCAGAACCAGATGCATCTGCAAGACCAACCAATGCCGCCGCATAATGATATCCCTTGATATAAGAGGATTTGATTGTTATGTTGCTAAAACTACAGGTTTTATCGGTGCTTTCAATATAAAGCCATGGAAACAAGCCATTATACGCTCCCGACGAATGCATATTGTATATAACAACGCCGTTACCATCAAAACTACCTGAAAATGTATGAGAACCACTGGTCCAGTTATTTCCTGTAGTCGCGGCATCATTTACTTCACTTGCGGTAGAATCAAGTGTAATACCAACACGTCCGTTAAGGTTAAAGACTGCATTGTCAACAACCTTATAATTTTTATCTTTGGTCTCTTCGGTAGTGCCCTCAAGAGCAACCCACGCCAAGTGTTCGGCATTTTCGATAAGAATATTGCCACCATCATCGGTCTTGGTGGGTTTCACCTTTGTACCATCCCAAGTGTCTTCAACCGCGGCCGCACTAGCTTTTAAATTGATTGCAGGCAATGCCGCAAACAATGACACTGCAATTACCGCAAAACTAACCGCAATGCTAAACGCAGATTGAACCACTTTAAACAGTTTGTTCTTCATAAAATCATCCTTTCATATAATGCATCTACAATATCATCAAATGTTTATCGACAATAATAATTACACAATTTAATTATAAATTATCTTTCAAACAAAAGCAAGTATTCGCCTTTTGTTTCCTTGTTTTTTCTTTTTAAGTTTTTTATCTTTTTTTTACAATTGTAATTTTAAAATATATATGATACACTGTGTTAAATGAAAATTCCCCCAAAATGAAAAGATATTAAAAAATATTATAATTATTTTCTATTGTATTATATCAAGAAATTATTATTTTGTATAGTGTTTTTATTTTAAAAATAGCATTTTTGTACTAAATTTTAAAAAATATTGACATTGTGCGCGTTTGCTAGTAAAATTCAGTGTGCAAACACATTCTTTATTGCAACACCATATTTCGAATGATATAATCTTAATCTAAAGGTTTTTAATAAATCCATAATAGTTATGTGCCGTATATCTTACGGTTGCGTTTTTTCTTTATTTAATGTATAATAATTTTTGTTATTATTATATATTTATATATAATGCGTAATGATTAACATTTTGTTTACAAATTAAATTGATTTGTTTGTTATGATTAATCAAAATCTTTACCACAAAGGAGTAGTAAAAATGATTGAAGTTACCGGACTCAGCAAAAGATACGGTACATACCTTGCTGTTGAAAATGTAAGTTTTTCAATTAACAAGGGTGAGATTGTAGGTTTTTTGGGCCCTAACGGCGCAGGTAAATCTACAATTATGAATATTCTTACCGGATATCTTTCTCTGACACAAGGCAAGGTTACCATTGACGGATTTGACATTGCCGAAAATCCTGAGGAAGCCAAAAAGCGTATAGGCTATCTGCCTGAGCTTCCACCACTTTATACAGATATGAAGGTCCGTGAATACCTTAACTTTGTATACGATCTTAAAAAAGTTAAGTTTCCAAAGGGCCCACATATTGATGAAATTATGCGACTTGTGCGTATAGACCACGTTCAAAATCGACTTATCAGAAATCTTTCAAAGGGATACCGTCAGCGTGTTGGTTTTGCGCAAGCTCTTATAGGCAACCCGGACGTACTTATTCTTGACGAGCCTACTGTTGGTCTTGACCCACAGCAGATTATCGAAATCCGCAATCTTATTACAAGACTTGGTAAAAATCACACTATTATTTTATCATCACATATTCTTTCTGAAATTCAGGCGGTTTGCGACCGTATTATAATCATCAACTACGGCGAAATTATTGCCGACGATCTACAAGACAACTTGTCTGAAAAACTTTCTACCGATCACTCACTTGTAGCGCGTGTTATTTGTGACGACCGCGATATGCTGGCGGCTCTAAAAACCGTTAAGGACGTTAAAGATGTTGTGTTACTCGGTAAAAAAGAAAGCGGTGCATATGACTTTGAAATTATACCTGAAGAGGGCGCTGATATTAGAGCAGGTGTTTCGAACAGAATTGCCGAACGCAAAAAAACCTTGCTGTCTCTTACAAGTAACCGCTTAACGCTTGAACAAATATTCCTAAAACTTACTCAAGCACCAAATAATGATGAGGCAAGAAAGATGCTTGGACTTAACGAGCAAAAGGACGACATCTCTGTCGATACATCTGATATAGTTATCGAAATGCCTACAGAGACCGAAAAGGAGGATGAAGAATAATGTTAGCAGTATTTAAACGTGAATTTAAAGCATACTTTGCAAACCCATTAGGCTTTATATTTCTTGCGGTAATTTTCTTCTTTATAGGCTTTGGATTTTACCAAATGTTTGGTGCAGGAGCTCCTATGGTTGAATTTGCCGTGCTTTTCCCTGCTCAAGTTGGTATTTTGTTTTTTGTTATACCCGTTATAACGATGCGTCTTTTCAGCGACGAACGACGCACCAAAACCGACCAGGTACTGTTTACCGCACCGGTTAAACTCATAAACATCGTTTTAGGTAAATTTTTAGCTTCTTTTGTACTGTATGCCATTAGCTTTGCTCCCACAATTATTTTCCAGATAATTGTAATGAGTTTTGTTTCGGTAAATGTGTTTTACTACATTTACGCACTTATTGGCGCTATGCTCTTTGGCGCTGCACTTATTGCTGTAGGTATGTTTATTTCATCGCTTACAGAGAGTCCCATCATTTCAATAATATTTACACTCGTTGCAAATGTGTTTATTATGTTTGCCGGTAGCTTTGCAGGTATGATATCCGTGCCAAGCACAACCAATAATATCTTTGAAACTGTATGGGCTTTTATATTAAAAACATTTGTAAATTTCCTTAATGGTATGGATTTTGTTAACGTGCTCTCCAGTTTTAGTAATCAAGCTCTTGCTTTAAAAGACATTGTGTTCTTTGTTAGCATTACAGCTGCATTTATATTCCTTACCGAGCGCTCGCTCGAGAAGAGAAGATGGTCTTAAGGAGGTAGAAAATTATGGAAAAAAAAGATAATAATTTAGAAATAATCGAAACCTCTGCTACTGTTGAGGAAGCTCCCGAGGTGAAAACAAATAATTTCAAAAACATTCTTTCTTCAATCGGTTCTTTCTTTAAGAAATTTAAAAGCGGTAAAATAAAGAACGAGGCATTGCTTCGTCGCGGTGGTTATTCGGTTATTATTACCGCGCTTGTTCTTGCGGGCCTTATAGTTGTTAATGTGCTTACCGCATCCCTTGCTGACCGTTTTAACCTAACACTTGATATGACCTCCGACAAGAAAAACTCTATCAGTGAAGAAAATATTGACTACATCAAAAAGCTTGATGCAGATGTGTCTGTTACCGTTGTCGGCACAGAGGAAGAATACTCAAACTACATGGCTTATTATGCACAAAATCTCTATGGTGTTGCCATTAGTTCTCAATCAGAACTAGAGTATTTTGAACAAACAGTAACTCTTGTTTCAAAATATCATGATTACAACGATAGAATTACCGTAAAATATATTGACCCACAATCTACCGAATTTACCGCAATTACCACCACCTATTCTTCATACGAGCTTGGCTATGGTGATATGATAGTAACCAGCAATGTTGGTGGCAAAGAGCGTGTTAAGGTTTTAAGATTTGATGATATATATGTTACAAGCAGTTCGGATTCAAACCCCTACTACCAGTCATCCACACTTGCAGCAAACAAGTTAGAAACCGCCCTTACCAGCGCTATCGCTTACGTTACAAGTGCTGATAGCAAAAAGGTTGCGGTGCTTTCAGGTCATAGTCAAAACAACTACACCGATGCTTACAAGGAATTGCTTACTGCTAATAACTACGATATAACCGATATTTCAGATAAGCTTATCACCAATATTTCAAGCGAATATGATGCCATCATAATTTCGGCTCCATCAATTGACTTTATCGGTAGCGAGCTTGATGTAATTGGCAATTACCTTGAAAACGGCGGCAAGAAGGGTAAGGGTTTGATATTCTTTGCCGATGCTACATGCCCTGCTCTTCCTAACTTCTATTCGTTCCTAAAGCAATGGGGTATTGAGGTTGGCGAAGGCATACTCTTTGAAACAGATTCTAGCAATCATATGCCCGACGAGCCTACTACAATGGGTATTTACCCTGTACCGCTCGAAGATGATGACATAACAGAAAAACTCAATATGGCCATTGCAAACTATATTGTACCAATGAAGGTTTGCGAGGATTCGTCACTGCAGATAACTGCAACATCACTTATGCATACGCTCGAAAGCGCAGTTGCGGCACCTATTGGTTCATCAAAAACTTGGGCTGATTACACCGATGACGATAAACAACAATACGACTGCGTTATTCAGTCGGTTAACAGCGATTTTGACAGCGAAAACAATAAAATTACAAGCTATATAATGGCTTTCTCAAGCGTAGAGTTTGTGCAGTCAACATGGGCTTCATACTCCGACCTTTCAAACCAGGATGTAGTTATGGCTTGTACCGATAGAGCTGCTCACGTAGGTGATACAAGTATGACCTTTACTTCAAAGGTTATCACAAACGAAAGTTTTGCTTCATCCGTTAATGCCGGTAATACCAGGGCTGTACTTATAATATTTGTATTTGTAATTCCTATAGTTGTTATTGCTTTAGGTATTGTAGTATTTGTAAGGAGAAGAAATGCACGATGAGTGACCTTTTCGAAAACCAACCCAACGAATTAAAAACCGATGCTGCTGACGAAACCGTCAGCAGCACGGAAAATACAGTAAATGAGGAAAGTACTGTTTTTTCGGCACCTGTAGAGCACAAGGCTAAGGCTCCTGTAAACGCAGGCAAAAAACGTATTACCTCTATCATAGCTGCTTGCGTTGCAGTTGCGGTGCTCGTAGGCGGCACAATAGCCATAGTAAAGCTTATCCCCGAAATGAAGGGTGACGAAACCGTTAGCTCTGTGTTTGAGGATATTGCCGTTGTCGATGCTGACTCTAACGCGTTTACCGCGGTTACCGTAAACAATAAAAATGGTGAGTTTAAGTTTGTAACACAACAACTAAACGGTGTCGATGCTGACGGAAAAGAAGAAGTTACAAACTATTGGACGGTTGAGGGCATAGATGTTTCAAAGCTAAGCACAACAACAACCAACACAATCATTAAAGCAGCAGCCGACGTTATTGCTACACGCGAAATAGATACAAAAACACCTGCCGAATGTGGATTTGATTCACCAAAATATAAAATCTCGGTTACATCAAGTGCTACTGACCCATACACAATTTTGGTTGGCAATACATCTCCAGATGGCTTAGGTTCTTATATGATGCTTGAGGGCAGTGAAAAAATCTATGTAGCGCCCGATTCGGAATTTAGTGATTTTGATTTTGCTTTACTTGACCTTTCGGATAAAACCTCTATTCCAATCACAACATTCTCGTCAAGTACGGCTGATAACAAAACCGCCGATGGAACTTATGCATTCTTTGATTCGTTAACACTTTCGGGTAAGCTTTTCCCCGAAACCGTAACAATAGTAAACAACAAAGATACCGGCGATTCAGCCGCATTGTTACCGTACATTATAACAACACCTACCCAGCGATATGCCAACCACGAAAACCTTAGTTCGCTTGTTGCGCTTTTCTCTACCGAGTCTGCTGTTGCCGGTAACTATGCACTCGATGTTAACGATGAAACCATTAAATTACTTGGACTTAACAATCCTGACGCCATAGTTACTATGACCATCAACGGCGAAGCAAGAACATTTAAGTTTGTAAAAGTAGATAGCGAGTACAGTGCGGTTATTTATGACGGCGCACCAATGATACGTAAAGTTATTACAAGCAACTTTGCTTTCTTATCACTCAAGTCTGAAGACCTTTATTACAAGAACTTGTTTATGAATTCCATAAACGACATTAAAGGATTAAAGTTAAAAGACGCTGAAGGCGAAGTGAATTTTGATATTTCTTACACAGAGGATGAAAACTCTAACAAGACATATAAAATAATTGCTAACTCAAAAGAAATTGTAGCTAAGAATTTTCAAGACTTTTACGCCGACTTTGTTGGTATACAATGTTCTGATTTTAAGACACAGGAAATAAATACCGAGCCTGACGGAACAATCACATTTACGTTCCACGACGATTCAGAAACAGTTATTGAGTTTTATCGAGCAAACGATACCGAGTATCAATATTCACGTGATGGCAAAGCAATGGGTAAAATTACATCATCTGAATACAACAAAATGATTAACAATATCCGCAAGATTGCCGCTGGCGAAGCTCCGGTATAATTCACAAATTAAGAACTCCCCGATTAGATTTCTAATCGGGGAGTTTTGTTTTATTATGTTTTATTCAACGTATGCGGGGGTTTCTATTTCAATAGAATCAGGCAACTGATAAATACGAACCGAGTTGATATATGAAGAAATTGGAGTATCAAATGCATCTATCCACATATCAGGTGTGTATCCACTGTTTTCGGTATATGGATGTTGGTTCATAATAAGATAGTAGTAAAGATCATATCCCCAGCCGTTGTTTTTGCTAAGAGCTTCATCTGTGAGATCCCAGTCATAAACCCAGTCACGCTCAAGCCAGCACTTACCGTCAATATACATCTTATAACCCTCTTTGGTATAAAGCAAACCATATTTATGGTAAGAGTCGTTAAGTTTTTCAAGCTCTTCGCCTGTAAACTTATACTTTTGCTTCTCGTTATCTTCAGGATTATAATACGGGTTATTTGGGTCTGAATAGGCAGGGCGCCAACTTGTAATAAAGCCCCAAGCTTCCCAGTCAAGAATTCTTGAACGGAATTTGTCAACCCTAGGTTTTGCTTCACCCGGAACGTTATGATAAACAACATCGCCGTGGAAGGTTGTAAGCTCCACAGGATTACCGTTTTCATCTACGCTCGTATTCACAATGCCGTTTGTTATAAACTTTCCATTATGATTATAGCTGTAAGGCTTATAGTATTTGTGCAAGCTTACGTCCCAAGTATCACCGTTAGAAAAGGTTTCAAAAATATCAAATTCCAAAATCCACGCTGCGCTATACTGTTCTTTTGGAATTATAAGACCACCGTCAGGGTTGCTCATAAGCCATAACGGCATAATAATACCGTCGGTGTACGAAATTTTAGCGTCAAACTCTATATAACCGTTACGGTATGCCATCGTGTCTTCAGTATCGTATGAACCGCAAGAAGCATATCCAATATCAGGATTATCTTCCGAAAGCTTACGTATAACCGTCATACGCAGTCTGCCATCTTTAACATAGCAAACGTCTTCGTCGTTTTTGAGGTATTCAAGGTCTGACCACTGTGGCATATGAGAACCAATGTGCCACTTACTGCGGTCTACAAGCTCATCGCCGTCGAATTCGTCGCCCCAAACGTAAACAAGCTCTTTATCGTAATTTTCAAGTGTGATGGTTGAGGTAAAGTCTTTTTGTTCACCCTTTAGTGTTGCGATTTTACCCTTTTCACGCTTAACTGTTCTAAACCAGTCAACCGCTTTTTCAGCCATTACTATATGTCCGCCTTCAAACACAATATTGTCGCCTTTAATATTTACGGCAAATTCCTGTTCAGAAAGGTTTGACTTATAGTAGGCGGTGTCGCCTACTATAATCATCTTTTCATTGCCTGTTACAGTCTTTTCTTCTTTAACCGGAATTATAACGTTGTCATTATCCTTAAAGAAGCTCGCAAGCTTTTCTGCCAAAACACGCGCATTTGTAGGAGCGCCATTTTTATCCTTTGAATTTGAGTACACAATAATGTAGTCGGCAAGATTACCTGCAAAATCTACATTTTTATATTCAAATTCAGGAACGTACTCCTCTTTATGTAATTCATCAAATGAAATTTTTTCCCCTTCTTCTTCCGGTTCGGGAAGCAATTGTCGTTTTGCACGGGTTGTAACATCCTCTACCTTGTCAATAGGTTTAGAAGTGTCAACATTTGAATTATCATTGCTTGGTTCACGAAGAATAACCTTATCGCGAATAACAACCTTGGGCGGTTTCTTTTTCTTGTTTTCTTTACAGCCTACTACTGAAAGCACCATAAAAACCGCAAGCAAAAAGCATATTACTTTTTTTGCTGAAATATTCATTCTATTCTGACCCTTCCTTTCCTTAATTTTTTTCAATAACTTCGGTAGAATTTTTCTTGGATACTACCCAAATTACAGCGCCACAAACAATTACAGATATAAGTGCGATAATTGTTGTTGTATCCGCAGTTTGCGGAGATACAGTACTTGTTGTGCCACCGCCTACTATATAATTGTTACCACTGGTATCAACCTGTATCATACCTTTAGGAGCTATAACAATATCATCAACAAACAAGCTTGAATTACCTGTAGCTCTTAAAGATACCCACTGAGTCTTAGCTGTAAAGTTAATGGAATATTGTTTCCATATACCTGATTGCTGATTGGTTATAGTGGCAATTGGCTCTACGCTTACTTCAGTGTCTAAATAATCTGGGTGATTATTTTGAACCAAAGACAATGTAACGTTGTTATTGGGCTTATCTGTTGCTACCCATAAGGTCATTGTATAGTCCTGACCCACTTTTAATCTTTCTTCGTAATTAATCAGTAAATCAGCACTTGTAGCCGCGTTGTCGAGCAGTTGCATCGACTTGGTGCCTGTATGCACATACTCAAATTTATAACCAACACGAGAACCCGGTTTGTTATAGTTCCAACGGTTTAAGTCGCAGTCATATGAAGAATAGGTGTAGCTTTCAAAGTCCTGAGAAATACCAACCTTCTTCCAACCTGCATAAACGTTGATATCGCGTGACAAGAAGAATTCATAAGGATAGAGTAGTGAGCAGTCGGCAAATGCATACCAACCGGTAAATACATATCCCTGTCTTGAAATTGTTGGGAAGGTTATAGGTTCATATGGTTTACCAACAATAGGCTCTAACTCTATACTTGAGTCACCGGTAATAAAGTTAACCTTTACTTCACCTGTGTCATACTGTTTATCAGAGAATAGAGATGCACTTCTGTCATCTTTATCAAATACGCGAAGTACAGGCGTGCCGTCCTCTTCTGTGCGCCATGTGTTCTCCCAGTCAAGCTCAGGCATAGCGGTCTTTGCCTCTTCGCCAAGACGCCACTGTGGACGCTTAACGCGAGTAGTACCAAATACATTCTTGCTGCCGTAATAATATACATTTTCAAGGTGAATTACATTACCACCGGCATCACGCACATTGGCCTGTGTACCGCCTATTGCACCACTATTGCTTTGTGTAAACGAAACGCAGTTATAAACACGTGAAGCATATGTCCAGAAAGAACCAATTATACCGCCTTCACGCGATTTAACCGTGTCGTCACCTTTAATTCTTGCAGTAACAATACAATCACGCACCGCTACCGCAGCGCCACCTGGGCAACCAATACCGCCAACGCTTGTTGCCTCAATATAACACGTATGGTCTACAAAACAGTTGGAAATTTCAGGCAGCTTTGTTGGTTTTGAATTGCCTGGAACTAAATACTCATCACCAACAGTATCGTGATAATAAATTTTCTGGCCGTAGAAGTCATAAAACGCGCTACCCATACCAAATATACCACCTGCGTATACACTGGTATCAGTAACTGTAGCCTTGATATATGCTTCTGATATGCCAATATTTTTAACAGTTGCCGAACCGCCAATACGAGGTATAAGAGCTAAGTATGAATTTTGCGGTGTTGTTTCATAGTTGTAGTACATACCAAATACTACGTAGCCGTCACCATCAAGGTGAGAAGTAAATGCATGGGAGAAGTTTGCACCGTTAAACCAAGTGTTGCATCCAACCTTTGCCTGCCATAATTCATCTGAAACATCGTTAAGATATATGTCGGCAATAAGCTTAAAGTGCTTATCCCCATAAGTATTAGAGCTAATAAGCAATGCCAATTGTTCGCCGGTTGCAATAAGATACGGTGACAATTTTGTACCCTTACCGCCTGCAAACTTGCTTGCAATTTCGCCTGACCATACCTGACCCTCTACACCGTCAAAGGATTGAACCTTATGTTTAGGCACAGGATATTTTTCGGTTGTGCTCCAAACATCACCAAATGGAAGCTCTTCCATATTGTCAGAAGCGTTGTTGCCTATCATTTCACTGTTTTTAATGGTAATTACTCCAGTGGTTTTGATGTCAACATCAGTATAAACCGCACTTGCAACTACTTTATCAGCAGATGCAAATGGAGCAATACCTACAGAAACACTTTGCTTCACGTCAAGCTTACCTACAATCTCGCCAGCCAAACCGCCTATTTTACCGGTAGCCTTAATTGTACCCATAAAGATACTATTATCAAGGCGGAGTTTGGTAAAGCCTATGCGACCCACAACACCACCGGCATTAGCAGCGCCTTCAAGAGTTACGTTTTCACCTACCGCTGCTGCACGAATTGATACAATGTTTGAAGCGTCATCCTCGATACCGCCTACAACCGCACCAATATTTGCACCACTGTTACCTGAAAGGTAAGAATTATCAATCTTAACATTTCTAAGCTCAGCCGCGGACGCCAATACAGGTATTAAGCCTGCGTAAACGCCCGACTTAACATCTTTATTGTAAAGGCCGTAAACTGTATGGTCGTTACCGTCAAATATACCACCAAAATTGTTTACGTCTTCCGATGTATACCACTGTTTTGCATTTTTTGTCCAATCAGCAGTACTTGTATCATTAAGATAAATGTCTGCCGTAAGAGTATAGTATGCACCTGTACGGCTATAGTTTAACATTTGCGCAAGTCGCTCGGCTGTATCAATCTGATACGGATTGTTCTTACTGCCGTTACCGCCTGCATATATGTCGGAAATATTGCCCGACCATACCTCACCCTTAGTTCCTAAGGTTGAAACATGGTTTAAAATTTCAGGAATATCCTTGGTTACCTTCCAAGTATTTTCCCAATCGAACGCTGCAGCTGTCTTTTTTACTGCCTCGCCCTTAAGCTCGTCTGTAGCTACTTTCTTTATACCGGTTGCAAATTCCTCTACCTTGGGCGACGGAGCGTCTACATCGGTATAAACATTTTTATACGTACTTATATATGACAATTCATTGTCAGCAGACGGATGAATACCATATGCGATACTATTTTTAATCTTATGTGAGCCGCTGTTTGATGTTGCAACAAATGCTGCTTGATGCGAAGTACCCTGATCAGACATAATACTTCCACCCGCTGCTATGCAATCGTCAATAAACACTGTGCCGTTTATGTTTGAACAGCCAACAAATGCGGCAGCGCCCTTTATACTGTTCACATTACAATCAATAACATCAACGTTACGAATGCTCGCGTTACCGTTTGGTGAAAGGTCACCTATAATAGCTGCGGCACCTACAGTTTTGGTGGTTGCCACAGGGAAAAGGTCGTTCGCATAGAATTTTGAATTTTTAACGGTAAAGTTTTTAAGAGTTGCATTACCCGCCTGAGGAATTATACCTGCGCGGAGAGCACCCTCCGACTTAATACCGTAAATAGTAACACCGTTACCGTCAAAATAACCGCTAAATGAATTATTTTCACCCGGAGCATAAAGATTCATCTTTTTTGATTTGAGTACATTCATGGTTTCGGCATAAGTAAGTCCCTTGACATTATTAAAGTAAAGAGCCTTCACGCCGTCGGCAATCTTATAATTACCGGTAGCCTTGAGTGTACTTACCATAAGATAAAACTGCTCACAGTTTTCAATCAAGTATGGGTCGTTTATAGTACCCGTTCCTGCAGCAAAGTTTTTAGCAGTTGTGCCATCCCAAAAATCTTCTTCGGCTTTAGGACCACCTGCTGCATAATAATCTTCACCGGTAGGAGTAATATACTGCTTTGCAGGCATTGGATAATCTCCGTCTACTACAACCCAGTTGTGTTCCCAGTCAAGATTAAGTGTTTCCTTTGCCTTGTAACCCTTGAGATAATTGGTTTTAACAACCTTAATTTCAGGGTCAGCATAAGTCAATTTGCCATATGTAGAATGATCTACCGTATATGTGTGATCTACGTCCGAATAAACGTCCTTAAACGAATATACAGAAGCCGCAGTAGGAAGCTTATAACCATTCCAAGCACTATCGCGATCATCTGCACCGTAAACCTTTACACCTGCCGAAATTACACCGTCAATCATTGCCGAATCAGCATAACCTTGTGGTGTGTTTATAATACCACCTTCAACACCCTCGGCATGTTCTTCTTTACAGGTTGTTTTAAGTGTAACGTCTGCAACCAAACAGTTCTTTACCGTAGGATAAGCAGCGTTTGATAAAGAAACACCGATAATTGCAGATGTAAATGCGCTTGCCTTTACGTAAGCATATCTTACCGAGCAGTTATTAATAGCAAGCGGTGCGTTTTCAACGTAGTTAACAATAACCGATGCAGTACCATAGTTAGCGTCATTCCATGAGCGGTGACCCGAATTAACACCGGATTTATTGTTAAAGCCTTCTTTATCTGTGAAGCTAGCAAGTTCTTCTTCGCTAAGAGTGTTACGATCAACCTCAGGCTGATCCTTAACGTTTACACAGTAAGAGTTTCTAAAGTGAACATTTTTAATAACGGCACTGCCTTCAACCTTGGGCAAAAAAGCCGCATAGAGCGTACCTTCGGAATAAAGACCGTAAATATAGTGACCGTCACCATCAAGCGTACCTGCAAACTTTGCAAAGTTGCTTATATTTGATGCTTGATTCCAGTTATTGAGTGAAGCCATATCAAAATCTTCTGTGCCCCACTTTTCATAATCTGAAATATCATTAAGATAAATATCTTTTGCCAACTTATAATACGCAGGTGCACCATTTGATTTACCATTACTACTCACCATTGTATAAAGCTGGTCGCCGTTTGAAATTATGTACGGATTTACTGCAGTACCTTCGCCGGCATCAAACGGAGTTTTCTCTACGTTTTCATGCCAGCCGCCCCAAATATCACTATTGACTTCGGGGTTTTCTGCAACAGCGGTAAAATCTACACCAATAAGTGCCGAGAACACCGATACTGCGAGAATAGAAAGCACCGAAAGAAATGTCAGCAGTTTTCTTCCGTACTGAATAGTTTTTTTCATCAAACTATCTCCCTTTCTCAAAATTTTACACACGCTAAACCCCTGCCGCTATAAGAGCGGCAAGGTTTAAAGGAGATTTAATTATTCGCGTATACCTGTGTTCTTTGCAACGAATTTATTCATAACGTCACAAGCTCTGTCAACACCGTCAGAAAGCTTATCAAAAGTAACGTTAACCTGACTTGGGTCGCCATAATTACACTCTTCCCAAGGTTGCTCGTCAAAACCTGTAAGTTTTTCGGTTGAATCCTCTTTTGTGTATAGAGGAGTAAAATTATCCATACCGATGTTGTCTGTCATACTAAAGAAGAAGGTTGCAGCCTCGTCAGAAATAAATGCGTCCTTTGTATTATAGTTGCTTGAGTCAAGATACTGACGAAGGAATATACCTGCGGCAACAGGCTCATCAGCACCACGGCAAATACCCCAAAGCTTAAGCATTGCGGTACCGCCTGCCTTCATACCTTCTTTATATGCAGGCATATAATAGAAACCTATGTCATTCCAGTTGTAATTTGCGTTAGAACCATTCTTTTTAAGAGACCAACCTGCAAGACCGGTGGTAATACCAACTCTGCCTTCTGGGAATGGAATCCAACCAGAAACGAAGCCTTCCTTGTTCCAAGTAGCCAGCTTTGTCATAGCCTCACGATGCAACGGATCGTTAAGACCGTTTACAAATTTACCGTCTTCATATTTGTAAAGCACGCAACCAATTGAACCCAATAGATAGTTTGCAACGTCGTGACAACCACGAATACCTGTACCCATACCATCAATACTGTCTACTGCTCTTGCTATAGCTGCAAAAGCGTCCCAAGTCCATTTACCTTCTTTATCATACTGTTCTGGAGTATAGCAGTTTGCACGCTGAAGAAGATTTTTTGAATAGATAACGCAAGCGTTTTCTGTCCAAATGTTACTAATTGTATTGCAAAGATATGGCTCACCGCCGAATGTGGTGTACTTAAATACTGATTGATCCCAAATAGGATCTGTCATATCAAGCTTTGCTGCGGTAATAGGCTGTAAAACTGCCATCGCTGCAGGGAAGTCAGAGTTAACACGCATTACGTCAACGTTTGTACCTGCTGCCAAAAGACCTGCTATTTCGTTTACGTTGTCTCCAACGAGAATTTCTTTAACGGTGATACCGTAGTCTTTTTCGAACTTGTCAATAACAGGACCTGATTCGTCAGCCTCTGACAAAATTGTTGTAGCAAATACAACGGTTTTGCCGCGGTAATCTTCGGGATTTACACCGTTTGTGTATATAGCATTGCCGCTTTGTGTTGTGTTGCCACCCTGCTGAGTGTTGCCACCCTGCTGAGTGTTGCCGCCCTGCTGAGTGCCGTCACCGCTCGAAGTTTCAACGTCTTCATATATAGTGTTATACTGATAGATAACACTGCCTTCAGAATAATCATCCTCTGTATTGCTGCATCCTGCAAGCGAGAAAACCAAAACAAGTGCCAAAAGTAAAGCAATTATTCTTTTAGATGTGTTCATAGTGTTTATACTCCTTTTTAATATTATATCTTTGCCTTGCGAACAAACAAAAGTGTTACGCTTGCAAGAATTGCAATGATTGATTCAGGGAAAATAACATTTTCACCTGTTGGTGGGCTGGTCATACTGTTATCACCATTAACTCCACCCATATTGCCGATTGCTCCGTCCTCTGCAACTGCATCGCCCGCAGCCAATACAAAGTAACCAAACTTGTCGAGAGTAATGGTTGCAATATTTACGGGAATTGCAACCTTTTTAACTTCCTCGGGGTCGTTTTCGTTAACAATATTGCCCGATTTATCCAACAAAATAGTCTTTGTAGTGGTAGGCATTTTTATAAGCTTGCCACTTTCAATATCAACAAGATACATTGCTGCATTCAAGCCTAAATCGTTAGGAATTTCCATAATTACGGTAGCATTACTACCAGCAGGAAGCTCCTGACTTGGAGAAATTTCGTATGGATAGAGATGCTTTTGACCTGTTTTGTCAAATATAGCCTTTATATCCTCATAAACCAAATCATCCTTTTTGATTGCAAAGATGTCGGTAATAACATCCTTAGTAAAGGCATTGGTAGGTGCAGTTATTTGCAACTTATTTTCCTCGTCTAAAACACAGTAATCAAACGTACTGTAGTTGCAACCGTAGCCGCTTTCATCTTCACACCATCTGTATGTACCTTCGTAATTTTCATTGTCTTCTACCATAGTATGCTCGGCATAATCGCCCTTGCCGCATACGTTACAGTTGTACCAGTGATGTGTATCATTAAATTCGTGCACAGGAGTGCCGTTAGCATCAAAGTCAATGTAATCGTGACCAAGCTTTTCTATTGTTACGGTTTCTTTTTCAATCACAGTAGTTGCCTGTGCATCGCTAAATCGAACATCACATACAGTACATCTATAGTGAGCAGTGCTTACTCCCTCTTCGCTACAGGTAGCGTCTGAAAGCTCAACCGCCTCAATAGTACCTTCATGTGTACAAATCCACTTACAGTCACGACATTTTTCGCTATCGGTCAAAAAGGCATGAGCCTCATTTTCAGCAACCTCGTAAAGACAAACTTCACATAAACCATCGTGTGAAGCTGTTCCATCACTTGTAAACTTAACGGTGTGTTCCACACGAGAAAGTTTTGCTAAACACACCTCGCAGGTAGTCCAATGACTTTCGTAATCCATAAAGTATACGATTTTACCTTCGGAGTCTTTGATTTCAGTGTGCATACCAGTTGCTTTCAATACAACTTCACTGGCAGAAACGGCAGAATCATAAGGCGCCATTACATCATTTGTCAAGAATATGCACTCGCAGTTTTCACAAGTGTAGTATTCTACATTACCATCCGCAGCGCAGGTAGGTGCTTTTGCCTCGGTCTTTTCAAATATATGACCTTTTGCTTCGGTGTGGTTTAACTGCTCTGTGTATCCGCAAGCACATTCGGTTTTTGTGTGTTTGGGGGTTATACAGTCATTTTCTTTATATTCAGTCACCTTGTGATATTCTGTATTTTTATGGTCGCAGGTAAATCCACAAACCGTACAGTTATAATTATCGGTATATTGGTGATTTAAAATCACTACGCCTGCAAGTCCGCAAGCCTTACAAACGGCTGTATGACCTGCATAGCCGTCACCAGGATTTACGGAACCCTCTATATTGTGGCAAACCAGAAGATCCAATACACCTTCATTTGCAAACCAATGTTTACCAAAGTCAAGGTTCGTTTTTTGAGGAGCATTTGTACCGCTTAAATCGTCAATAGTAAGAGTTCTTATCTGTGCTTTTCCGTATCCGTTTATTACCTGATCGGTATAAACATTGGCAAAGCAGTTTACATTAACAGCATGATCGTGTATTGTTTTGTTTCCAGCTGAGGTCGGCATAATCTCGGGATATGGCATACTGCCAATCATTACAGAATTTGTAATTGTGGCATAACCGCCCCACGCACCCGCTTGAGCCAAGAAACCACCGCTGATATCGGTAGCTACAAACTTGTTGTTAACAGATAGGCAGTTATTAATTGTAGCCACGTTGTTACCACAATTACCAACAATAGCACCGGCTGTTCTTTGGCAAGCGTTATTAGTGTTACCGTTATCGCCCATTAAACAGTTCTTTACCGCGCAGTTTTCTACAATAAGTGTTTGACCGCCGGTTGAACATTCTGCAGCACCTATGATACCGCCTGAGCTGTGATAACCTGCAAAACGCGACGCTACAATCGTAATATTTTTAATTGTAACGGTTTTCTCGGTATTGTCAGTAACAGGGTGTGGGAACAAACCACCATAACCGTTTGACCTACCGTTGCCCGAACGAAGGTTATAAATTATTACACCGTTACCATCAAAATTGCCCGCAAACGTTTTGCTATCGTTTACCCAATCCTTACCTTCGGTTGCATTTTTAACATCTTCTACAGTTGAATCAAGTGTTATACCTACCATACCATTCATATTGAATATCATGTTAGGAGCAACCTGATAATATT
Organism: Oscillospiraceae bacterium; assembly: GCA_015066515.1. Lineage (GTDB taxonomy): Bacteria > Bacillota > Clostridia > Oscillospirales > Acutalibacteraceae > UBA737. Next base: position 41,809 of record SVOH01000009.1, read on the forward strand.
TACCAGCCGATTCTGCCGTTGTGGTTTTAAGTGCTACATAGGCCATATTTTCGGCAGTCTTTACTATGTATGGATTTTCTTTAGAACCATCACCCGCAGGGAAGTTGCTGTCGTATGAACCATCCCACACATCAGTACGTCTTTCGGTAATTGGAGCCGAAAAACCGCACGCACATATGCCTATGGTACCGGTAGCATTTTCAACAAAAGTATGGGTCTCTGCCATAGCTTTGCCGCAGTCGGTGCAGGTTATATTATGTGTAGCATCATCTTTTTGCTCAAGTACCAAGGTATGATTTGCTCTATAGTCAGGCAATTCGTCTTCAAAAGCAATCCATATTCCCCAGTCAAAGTCGGGCATATTGATTTTTGCGTTAGGCCCTTTCATATCGGCCTCTGCAACCTGCTTTATCTGATTCGCAGCATAGTTTGTATCTACCGGCTGATCGGTATAAACACCGGCGTAAGTACCGGGAACATTAAGATGCTTATTTATTTTTTGGTTACTGCCGGTTACTATTGGATAAGCGCTGGAGCCTAACACGATACAGCTTTGTATTGAAATACTAGGACAATATAAACTTGTCTGACCTACAATACCGCCGCTTATCTCGGTAGCGCTTGTAACGTTTCCGGAAGCAAAACAGTTTTTAATTGTTGCAGTATTGTGAGTAATGTTACCAACAATTATACCACTAGATTTTTGAGCACTTGGGTTTGTATTGTTGTTATCGGTAATCCAACAGTTTAATACCTTGCAATTTTCAACCGCCGCTGTTCTTGAGGTATCAGGTGCGTGATATTCACCCACGATACCTCCCGCTGTATGATAACCTATAGAACGAGAAGCAAGTAGTGTGATACCTTTTATCCAAGACGTTTTTTGAGTATTATCGTTGGTAGGACGTGGAAAAAGGCCGCCCTGAGCATAGCCGCCAGAATACATATTATAAATTATGACACCATTACCGTCAAAGTAACCTGCAAAGGTTCGGGCACCATCGCCGGATGTTCTCCAATTTTTGTCGGTATCAGCCGTCATAACGTCACCAACTGTTGAGTCAACCGTTATATCCTTCATACCGCTAAGGTTAAATGTAGCATCGGCTATAACTTTAAAGTATTTGCCGCTTGACACTGTAGACGGACCCAATATCGCATAAGCCAATTCCTCAGCTGTGGCAATTATATATGGGTCTTCCTCAGTACCGCTACCACTCGAAAAGCCCGTAGCCAAAGTACCGTCCCAAGTGTCTGTCACGGTAGCTGCAGATGCGCCAAAGCTAATACCGGGCACAGCCACAAATAAGGACACCACCAAAATTGCAACCGCAACCATAACGCTAAGCAATGACTTAACCGCTTGAAACAGTTTGTTTTTCATCTAATCTCCCTTTCTTTATGCATAGATATTTATACTTTATTGATTATACCACAAATCAGTACTACCGTCAACCAGAAGCCTACTAAATCAACACCCGAAACGCAATGAAAATATTGGATGTTTATTCCTTTACGGCAATCTTACGATTGACTTGCATATACTCTTATCTAATTTATATTATAATTGGTCCAAAAGCATAAATCTATATAAATTTAGACTAATATGTGTGATTTTGGTTCAAAAAACAGTTGATAAGCTACAAAAAACAAAAACAGATACATTATACCCCTGACAAATGACGCAAAAACCTAGATTTAAAAGAATCTCGGTTTTGTTTTTACCTCTTTAAATAATTGATTACATTAAAGCGTAAATTGTATCTATCTACCTCTAACTGACTTGCGGGATGAAGGGTACTAAGCGCACCGTCAACCGCAGCATCATAACTACCGTCAACGCAAACAAGTTTATATGTTAATCTCGCCTTATTGTTGACATTGTGCGTAGCATCAATAAATTCACACTTTTCGGTTTCGCCAATAAGTGTGTAGCAGCTATCATTACCCTCTGCTCTGTAAATGGCATATTTACTTGCCGTGCCGTTCCAGCGAAGCTTTACACCCTCCGTTGTCCAATCAGATGTAAAGTTCGTAGCTATTTCTCGCCTTTTTACCGGCTTAAAGCCACTGAAAATATATGTACTTCCCGCCACTGTTTCAAATTCGGCAAAGAAACCATCACATACTACGTCTATTATCTTGCCGCCACACATTACCGTTACATTATCAAAGCCCTCATAACGTAGTTTTAACCTACCGCCACACTCGGATTTTATTTGTAAACTACTAACCGTACCGTTTGTATAGTCGCAATCAACCGTAAAATTACCACGTGCCTTAAGTCCTTTAAAACTAATGCTTTTCCAAGCGTCCGGTAATGCGGGCAATAGTGTTACATAGCCCTCGTGACTTTGAAGTACCATCTCGGTCATACCCGACGTTGCACCAAAGTTACCGTCTATTTGGAAAGGTGGATGCACATCCCAAAGATTTGGGTGTGTACGCTCTTTAAGTAAATTTTGTAAAAGAACGTATGCGTGATTACCGTCACCCACACGTGCCCACGCATTAAGTCTGTGTGCAAGTGCCCAACCGGTTGATTTATCTCCGCGCATTTCGAGCGTGAGCCGCGCAGCATCTAGCCAAGCGGGTGTACTGTGGGTTACGGTGCTACCCGGTGTAAGTGCTACAAGCTGTGAAATATGGCGGTGATTTGCTTCACCGATTTCACCATAAAAATGCTCTTCGTCATATTCTTTAATCTGACCGCTATAGCCTATTTGAACAGGACCGTAATATGCAAGCTGCTGCCTTTCGGTTTCGGTAGTTTCGTCTGTTACACCAAGCAATTCAGAACACTTAATATCATCCAAAGCATTCTCATAAATAAACTGTTGGTCAAAAGCGCAACCTACCGTTTGCCAATACTGTTGATGCTTATGTGCCATTACCCAATCGCCCGAAAGTATCTGCTCCGGAGAGGCCGAAAAAGCGCACAAATATCTACCGTCATAATTCTTGACATTTTTAGTGAGAAATTTTGACATACCGTGAATTGCGGGATAAGAATAATTTTTAAGTATTTCATTATCACGTGTAAAATCATAATAATCCCAGAACATTTTACTGGTCATACCGCCCGTACCGGGGCCTGAATGGGTATATTTACCCATACCTTCAACCTGATACATCCAAGCGCCTGTGCCTATAATCCAGCCACATTCACCCTCGCCCTCGACGTATTGCTCGGGGTTGATTTCTCTTATCCAGTTAGCCGCGCTAATAAAAGCTGCGTGCTTATAATTGTTCCAATATTCAGCATAAGCCTTAAAGGTTTCGGCAAGATTGGTGCTGAATGCCGGCCAATAGTTCATCTGAACGTTTATATTATGCCAAAAGCCACAAGTCCATGGGGATTTGTCGTGTACAGTCCATACGCCCTGAAGTGATGCTGGTGGTGTACCCTCTCTTGAAGATGAAACAAGCAAATGTCTACCGTAAGCGTAGTATATTTCTTCAAGATACAATTCTTCATTTCCGCCTTTGTATGATTCCAGCAACTCTTCGGTTCCTCTGCCGTCATCTTTGCCACCCAAATCAAATTTTACTCTACCTATTAGCTCGGTATAGTCTTTGATATGGCGTTCGTAAAGTTTATCCCAACCGAGCATTTTAGCATTTTCAAGACAGGCAACAACCCTTTCGTGTGGGTCAGTACCAAGAGCTTTAAAGCAGCCGTTCATAAACACCTCGGGACAAAGCTTGTACGAAGTATCAAGTGTGTAATACACGGTTGCTACAGTAGCATCCTTTACGCAAAGAGTTTTGTCATTTATTGAAACTATACCATCGGTATCCACAGCCAAACGTGCCTCGTAAATGAGCTCGCGCGAGGGCAAAGTGCCACGCATTACGAGAGTATTATCTTCTATAGTTATGTCACCCGTTCTGCCACCATCATCTAAAGAACGATCGCCAAGATATGGGATAACAAGCTCTATATCAAAATTAACCGAGCCGTTTTGTGCATCAATTTTGTAAGCGAAAACCTTATCGGGATAGCTTGTAATAGCTTGACGATTAATTGCAACACCGTTTGAAACATAACGCGAATATGCAACACCGCTGTCAAGCAATAGACCACGCTCATAATCGGTTACATTTTGGCTGTTAAAATGAATTAAAAACTCTCCAAAATTTGAAACACCGCCTTTGCTATAGTCATTAGCAAAGGTGTTGGTTGTAAACTGTATACGCTCGGTGTCATAGCCTCCGAATATGCTTGCGCCAAAATATCCGTTACCTATGGGCATTGAATATTTTTCCCATCCCTCGTTACTGCGCTCAGCCGGAGAAAAATATCTCATAATAAGTTTTTTCATTGTCTTCACCCCAAATTAAATATAAAAAGCATTACTATATTTTGTAGGTAATCCCTCACGATAAATGTGAGAATCGTTTGAAAGTGTAAGAATTGTTGGTAATACGTAGCCATCTTTTTCAGGAAATTCAATAATCGTCACGCCCGTATGCGTCATATCAAAGCGTGTACTAAAGGTGGGATATGGGATTAGTGAAATTATGCTAAGCAGTAATAGTCCCATTCCTTGATGTGCAAAAAGGGCCACTCGTTTGTTACCCTTGGCGGTGCATTTATACATTCCCTTTTGCTCATCGTATGTAAAACCAAACCCTGCCAAAAACTCAAAGGCTTTTTTGCGTGTAACCTCTATTCCCTCTTTAAAGTTTTTGTCGGCAAAATCGGTGTGCTCGTACCACTTGTCACCTAAATCGACAACCTCTTTTGATGCAAATTTCTCAATATAGCTCGGCTGTGCAAAAACCCAGCCACGCTCACCGTTTTTACTGTCAAAGAAAAAATATTTTGCCGCCACAGCCTCGTGACACCATTCGAGTATGGTAGCCTCTTTATTTAGTATCTCACAGGTGGGCTGTGATGTAAGTATTGCACGATTTGAGCTTGAAGAATATATTTCATCAATGCCGTGAAGCGCGAGTCTTTTGGCCACCGCCTCAGCTTGCCTGTGACCAAGCGGTGTTAAACTGTCGGGATTGTAGATAGGGTCGCCATGTCTTACGTAATATAAAAGCATAATTTTTCTTCCTATTCTTTATTCTTATTTCGGGTAATTGCCAGCATAAACGGTATGGCAAGTAACGGAAAAATCGCTCCCGAAAGTATACCGATTTTCATACTCAATTGCTCGGTTGTAAGTGAAAGCTGTGTTGCAAGCTCAGTTACGGCAGGCAGTGTCATTGCCTTGTCGGTAACTACACCCAAAAGCTGTGGGCCCAAAGCCGCACCCAAGTCGCCGCCCGATGCCATCATAGCAAAAATGAACACACCGCCCGTCGGAAAACGCTCGGACGATACAAGTATACTGCCCGGCCAAAGCATAGACACACAAAAGCCCGTAAATACACAAGCAATAATTCCAATTATAGCATTACTTGTAAGTGCCGCTGTTATGTAACAGATAAATGCGCCTGCCGAGCCGAAAATCAAAACCCTGCTAACGCTTTTGCCCCTTGCACTGTAAATTGTGCGGCCCAGTCCCAAAAATAGTGCAAAAAGCGCCATGCCCAATAGGTCACCCCAAATTTTTGGAATACCCATTGATTTTTCAAGATAAGCCGAACACCACTGTGTCATTGTCATCTCGGCGGCACCGCCAAAGAATATTGCCGTAACGCATAGCCAAAGCATTTTGTTTTTTAGCAAAGCGGAAATTCCCGACGCCTTTTGTGGTGTTTCTATTTCGGGCATATCGGTAGAGAAAAACAAAGCGGTTGAGGTTATGGGAATAAGTAAAAACAGCATTGCCAACCACTGCCAATTCTCACTACCTACAAAAAACAAAAACGCAGTGCCCACAATTATTACACCAACTACACCCCAAGGGTATACCGCGTGTAATTTGCTGATTTCTTTGTCGGGGTTATCGGACGGAATAGACAGTATTAGCGGATTTGCCAAAACCTCATTAAAGCCGCTTGATGCAGAGAAAATTACCGTGCCTATTACAAGCCCCGTATATACGTGGTTTGGGAAAACAAACGGAAATACTGCATATATTAAAAGTCCTATTGTCACAAGTACAGGAATAAGCCGCACAGTTTTTTTGATATTGAATTTATGCGGAATAAACGACAGCATCAAATCAATGCCAAGCTGGGTTAAAAAGTTTATTAAAACAAGAAGTCCAAGCTTGGTGAAAGAAATGCCATAAAGTGTACGAAATGTTACAAACAGCAGCGGCGAAAGACAGGCCACCACCGACATTGAAAGATTGGCGGTATATGCCGCCCATTTAAGACGATTATAGTTTATCATTTTTCTATCCCCAATAGCTTCCCAGCGTTTTTGTGCGTAATTTTATCCATATCTTCGCTTGTAAGTCCAAGTGTACCGAGTAGTCGCTTTTCCATATCGGGTGTGTGCCACGGAGTATCGGTACCAAAAAGCATACGGTCGGGTGTGTGAAGCGACATAATCTTTTCGGCGTAATATTTTGGCATCATTGCATAGCCAAACGAAATATCAAAATAAATATCTTTTCCGCAAAGATATTTAATTACATCCTCGTTACAGTTAATGCCGCCCCAATGAGCCGCCACCACAGGCGTGCTAAACCACTCAAGCGCACGTGCCATTTTGTCGGGCGTGGCGCCGTAAGGCGGTGCAAAGCCGTAGTCAAACCCTGCGTGAAAAACGGTAATAAGTCCAAGCTCCGAAATCTTTTTATAAAGCGGTTTAAGGCGAATGTCGTCAACATTAAAGCCCTGATAATCAGGATGCAGCTTAACGCCCTTAAGTCCTAACTCTTTTATGCGTTCAAGCTCATCGAACGCATCCTCACTGAACGGAAAAACCGAACCTAATGAAAAAATAGTTTTATTATCATTTATCGACGCGGCAAAGTCATTTACACTGTGTTGCTGATGCGCGTTGGTAGCAATATTTAACACTACCGATGCATCTACCCCACCCTTTTTCATAGAATCCTTTAGCCCTGATACCGTGCCATCGGTATATGGGGTCAGTCCTCCCGAAGTAAAGCTTAATTTTTCGATAGCCTTGGGCGCTATTTTGTCGGGGAAACAGTGGGTATGAAAATCTATAAGCATTTAAAAACCTTCTTTTTTGAGATAAACTTATTATCTCCCATTGCAAATACAAAATTCGGCGCGGCGTAAAATCGCCACGCCGAACCTGTGTTTAAAATTAGTGAGCCTTGCGCCACTCGTCAGCCTTTTCGGCAGACATTCTCTTGATGTTTTCCTCAGGGTAAATAGAGTCAACACCGCCATTTACATAAAGAAAATATTTTCCGCTTTCGGTTACGTAAAGGCTTTCTTCATAACCGTCGGTGTCACCAAATGCGCCGTATGTATGCTTTTTAATAAGCGCTGCGGTTTCGGTATCGTATTCTACCTTGCAAATAATCTTTTTCATTTACTTTCTCCTTTATTTTTGTCGTGTAATATTATATATTGCAATAAAGATAATTTCAAGTTTTTTTAAAAACAAATAAATATTCGTGAGCAATAAGTAAAAAATTATATTTTATACTATTTGTTTTCCAGTAACCTGTAGCTTTACAATTATGCTGTTCTTTTATGATAAGTTCTTTTAATTTAAATCCTGCGTCTTCAAAGATCCGCATAACGTCAAATGACATTGGTATCATATGACCTTTTTGGCGAGTATCGCCCATAAGAATAGCGCAAAACTTATCTTTTTTAAGAACGCGGTAACTTTCACTTGCTACCTTTTTCATTTCCTCTAAAAAATCTTTAACTTTTAGTAGAGATAAATCTTCGGGTATATCTTCGCTATAATTGATTATGTCGGCATAGGGTGGATGAGTGCATATTAAGTCAATGCTATCATTAGGTACAAAATCTAAATTTCGTGCATCGCCTTTATGGATATAAACCTTGCCGTTTGCACCTTCATGTTCAAAATTAGTCTTATCTTTACATCGTTCAAGGGCAACGTCATTTACATCAACGCCGATTATATCTCTATTAAGCAACTTTGCCTCTACAAGTGTTGTTCCGCCACCAGCAAATTGATCAAGAATTAAATCCCCCTCATTAGAATAGCGCAGAATAATATTCCTTGGGATATATGGTGACCAATTTCCACGCCATTTTGCATCGTGAGTAGCCCAATCACCACGTTTTGGAAAAGACCAGTGCGTTGTCATTTCCAGTTCAAAATCTTCGGGTTCCCATTTTGTAATCTTTTTATTAGGCATTATACAGTTTCCTCTTTTTCATCAGGAACAGGTAATCCCAATTTTGAAAGCGGAATATAACCGAAGTAATACTGACATCTTACACTTATTATATAGTCTAATACATCCTTATATTTGGGATCTCTAAACCAATCATCCAATATATAAATGTATTCAACATCTATATTTGCAGGTGCCAAAAGTTTCTGATACTGTTTTCTTTTAAAATCGCACGTTTGTAATTTTTCATCAACCGAACCCGCTACCTGTTGGTGTTTACATTCAATAACATATAGTGTATTTTTTACAATTACATATATACTATCGTCGGGAAATAATCGTTTAGAAATAATTTTCTCCCACTCAATTCCAATCTCTTTCAAGAAGGTATAAAAAGCGTGCTTTTTAAAAATACGCCCCACTTGGGTGCCTTTGTAATAAACTTTTCCGTCAGTTACTGAATAACCGTCCTGTTTTGCCAAAAAAGTTGCCAAGTCAGTTTTGCCTTCAAAAATTAGACCTGTTTTTGTGTTGCCGCCGCCTTTGCCACCTTTTATCATTTTTATTCCTCCTTAAAAATTACTAATAAGTAATTCTTTAATTTTTCCTCTTGAAGCACCCTTGCTGTTAATCATTCGATTTGCTTCTACGCGATTTATATTATGCTTCGAGTAAATGTCATCAAAGAAATTATCTTCCGAATTCGTGTTTTTGGGATCGGAGTTACTAATAACTATTTTTGCACCCTTTTTGTCCATCAAATCAACAAACTTTGCAAGCTCAATTTGTTCTGCATCATTAAAAAGATTTTCGGTATATGCCGTAAAACCAGATGTTTCGGTAATTGGTCTATAAGGCGGATCAAAATAAACGAAAGTTTTCTCGTCTATAAAATCTGCCGCTTCTCTATAATCGCCGCATACTATTGTAACATCCTGCAACTTTTCTGAAACCAAACGCAGATTTTCTTCATCACAAATCAATGGATTTTTATACGCCCCCATAGGTACATTGAAAAACCCTTTTTTATTAACACGATATAAGCCATTAAAGCACGTTTTATTCAAAAATATCATTAAAGCCGCTTTTTCAATGTTCGCATTTATATCGCCATTAACTTTCAAATAATTGAATCTATCTCGTTTTTTTGAGTAATAAGATTTTCGATTTTCTGCATCTAACGGAAGAAAGTCATTTTGTAATGTATAAAGCGTTTCAATTAAGTAATCGACATTATCACGAATTACCATATATGTATTGATAAGTTCTACGTTGATATCGCTAATATAAATTTCTTTTAAATCATATTTACCGAGTATATCAAATAAAACTGCGCCACCGCCAACAAAAGGCTCGGCATATTTTGTTACACCGTTATTAAACGGATAATATTTTTGAATTTCGTGAAGCAGTTGACCTTTTCCTCCAGCCCATTTAAAAAACGGTTTAACAGATTTTTCTGCAGTTGTATTATATCGTAAACTTCTTGCATCTTCAGGCTTTTTAGCGTCAATAGGAATTATCCACATATTTCCAAGAGTTGCAACGTTTGTTATACGGTTTTCTTTGCATAACGTTAAAACTCGTCTATGTGATATATTCCATTTTTCAGCAGCTTCGCTTGCAGTCATATACGCCAACATTCAAATCACATCCTTATATGTATGATTATATTCCAAAACTGGAACAAATGCAATACCAATTTAAAATTCCCAAAGAAAATCCTTTGGGAATTTTTGTGTTTATTTTATAAATTTAAGTGTAACTATCTCAAAATTCGACACGGGAACGGTGACCTTGTTGCCGTCGAATTTAAGCTCCTCTATTTCGTTTTCCATAAGATCGCACAGATATGCCGCCTTAAAGCCATCTGCTACGGTGATGGTAGCGTTTGCACGACGGTTAAATGCGTCGTACATACGAACTATCATACCATCGTCTGCCTCTGCCTTTTTAACCGTTTCAACAATAACGTTTGGCTTGTTGCAAGAAACGAGTGAGAACTCGTCGGCAAGTGTGCCGCTGTTTGCCTTGACCTCAGTTACGGTAAATGGCTGATTTAACGCATATGCTTCGTTTATAAGACCTGCTTCGCGGAAATCGCCCTCGTAAGCCATAATTGAATAGGTAAGCTTATGCTCGCCCTGATCGGCCTCGGCATTGGGGTACTGGCTGCATTTAAGTACGGTAAGCTTCATTGTGCTACCCTCGGTATTAAAACCGTACTTACAATCGTTAAGCAGTCCCACACCATAACCGTTTTCGGCTACAGTCATCCACTTGTGAGCGCAAACTTCAAATTTCGCAGCATCCCAACTTGTGTTAGTGTGTGTTGGTCTCTCAATATGACCAAACTGTGTTTCATAAGTTGCAGTATTGGTATGCACGTCAACCGGGAAAGCAACCTTTAACACCTGATGATGCTCGTGCCAGTCGAGTGTTGTATCAAAATCAATACGGTTTGTATCAGAATATAGCCATATATGCTGACAAATTGAAGAGTCAAGATAGCGCTTTTCAACCTTAAAGCCTGCACGTGAGCCATCGGTAACAGGTGTAATGTCAGCCGTATCATCGAGCACCCATTTCTTTTGCTTGTAGTAATCGGTAAGCTCCCAGTTTTCATATACACGCGGTATATCCTCAAAGGCTTGAAACTCGTTACCGTATTCGCCACTCTTTAACACCTGACGGTCCGCCTTTTTGTCATAAAGTTCTACTATTCTACCCGCGTTATCGAGTGTCATCTTATAGAACTTGTTTTCGGCGGTAAGTCCGCCAACTTCAACATCGGTTGTATCCTTAAACTCTTTTACTACCTTGTAACCAAACGGTGCTACTGTATCGCAAAGTTCAACCGTTTTACCGTCAACTTGGGCCACACCCTTGCGGCTAAAGCCCGATGGGTTATACACAAGCACGCCACCGTCGGTAGTAATGCTTTTAGCGATAGTATTCATTTTTTCCTTAGTTACGCTGTCGGTATATTCAAGTATTTCCCTATAATCAATATCGGTACCGTCATAAACCTCTTTGATAGATGAACCCGGTATAATATCATGAAACTGATTATGTAAAACACGATTCCAATTATAATATAACCCGTTGGCATCATAATCGCTGCCAAGCATCAAACCAAGATATGAAAGTCCCTCTGCGCGTGAAAGTGCAAATTCGCTTATACGGTTAGCACGCTTGTTTTTTGCGATTGAAGTGTACGTGCCTCGATGAAATTCAAGATACAATTCGCCCACCCATTTTGGTGTACGCTTTAACTTTTTGCAGGCGGTGTCAAATTCCTCACGTTTTGTATCAAGATGTTCGAGTAATGTCGGTAATTTTGTGACAGGCATACCCGGAATTCCAAGCGACAAGCGTCGTTGATTTTCGAGCATTTCTTTTGTGGGACCGCCGCCGCCATCACCAAAGCCATAGGTTGTAAGCGCGTGGTTAGAGTACTGCTTTTCAATAAATTTATTCCATGTGCCTTTGATTTCGCTTGGATTTAGTCGACCAACATAGGTAGTATATCTGTCTGGATTTATGCCCTTATAATCTTGCGCTGTAATAAAATTGGTAAAAATCTCACTTCCGTCAAGGCCCTCCCACATAAATGTGTCAACAGGCATTGTATTTGTCTCGTTCCAGGCAATTTTAGATGTTACAAAGTGACGTATGCCCGACTTGTTGAGTATTTGCGGTAATGCCGCAGAATACCCAAAAACATCGGGTAAAAACAGCACCTTACAATCAACGTTAAACTCATCTTTAAAGAATTTTTTACCCTGATAAATTTGGCGAATGAGGCTCTCGCCACTTGCAAGATTACAGTCCGCTTCAACATACATAGCGCCTTCAGGTTCCCAGCGGCCGTCGATTACGAGTTGTTTTAACTCCTTATACTTTTCGGGAGCCTCTTCCTTTAAATAGCGGTAAAGTTCAGGTTGAGAAAGCATAAACTTAAACTCAGGATACTTTTTCATAAGAGCCAGCACATTTGTAAAACTACGCTGAATTTTTTCTTTTGTTTGGGCACGTGTCCAAAGCCACTCGATGTCAATATGTGTATGCGCTATGCAGTCAACGATAGGCTTGCCTTCTGTTGTACAAGCTTTTTCATAAAATTCCTGTTTTATGAAATCTATTGCCTCATTAACACTCTTTTTATACTCATTACTGCGTGGCTTTCTAAAGTCGATAATATTACAGGTCTGCTCTAGTATTGGCACAATAATCTCGTGCGCATCTTCGTTACTGTGATGCATCATAGCAACCTCATAAGGCACACGAATATCGTAATAAAGCTGCTCGCTGTTTTCATCAAGCTCATAAAGTGCCATATTAAGCGGTACGCTGTTTTGATTTAGACCTACGTAAAAATAGTTGTGCATTACATATTCGGTGTCGGGCTGTAAATATATTTCGGTATGGTTGGTATCAACGCCCTGCACCATTTCACCATTTAAGTATATTAATCCTTGTGGATTTGTAGCGTCCCACTGGCCCTCAAATCCGCTAGTACACTTAATGTAATAAGACGTATTTTCCTTTGCGGGTGGAGTTTTAAAGCTTGCACGCAACCAATAGTGCGCGTCACGGCCACTCATTCGACTGTCGGCAGTAAAGGGCCGCCAATCGCAATCGGGCATAATATTATTAGTTTTGTAATCGCTTTTTATATACTCTACACCCTCAAGGTTATAAAGCTTAGTGTTAGCAATGCTGTTAAGTTTTTGGAAAGTAAGACGTATTTTTTCAGCAATAAAAGCCATTTGTTTTCTCCTTTATTTAAAAAGAATCATTACTACGGAATTTCGGGGTACATTGATTGTGCAAACTTCGGCCGAAAGTGTTTTTATAACATTACCGTTTTGGTCCATCACTTCTGCGCCCTTTGTGTTGCTTAAATCAATAGTACAAACCTTATCCTGAAGACAGTAATTTGCCAAAAACTGCGCGTGTGTACCGTCGCTTGCCTTCCAAGCGGTTGTAAGCACGCACGGGTATTCGGTAAAGCGCTCGGCATTTGTTTTATACATTTTCACTGTGTCGCAGTCAACATAGTAAGGCTTTATCATCTCGCCAAATGTTAGATATTTTTTACCAATGCCACGCTTATATGAAGTAGCAGATTTTATAAAGCTTAAAACAGCCTCTTGGTCGGGCAGATAATCAAATTCGCGTTCGCCCCATGCCCAAGCAATTTTACCGTCTTCATTTATAACCAAAGTCATAAAGTCACCGGCAAGGAAGGAATGTGCCGCACGAAGCAGATAACTGTCAGGAGAACGGCGTTCGTCAAAAATATCTTGCGAGCAGACCGAATTGCCCGAAAAATTTTGTAAATATTTGTGATAAATGTACCCATAAAGCGGTATAAATTTACCGACATAGCCGTTAAGATTAAAACGGTTATCGCTAAGATTCATATACGGTATGTAGCTTTCGGCGGCGGCAGATTCACAGCCTAAAAGCACGTTTTTACCAACAGTAGCTTTCAGCTTAACCAAAAAATCGGTCATATGCTCAACCATCCATTTGCCCGGTACTGCAGGATGAGAGTGCTTATCACTAAAGCAAAAATATGGTGTGCCACCGTGATTTTGGTCGAGAATTTGTATGTAATCAAGACCGCTTGATGCCATTTTACGAGCCTCGTCTAAAAGCACCCGCTTTGTAAAGTCCTCGGCTATACACATGTCATAACTCTTGCGTTGTGCCTGACAGGTTTTAGATATTATTTCGCCTGTGGGTGACGCACACATATGACGAGAAAGTCCCTTTTCGTCATATTCGTTTTGCATATTGTAATCATTAATATTACTTTGTAGGGTGTAGCTTATGCCGCTACAGTAAACGCCCAACATATAATTTCTTTTGTGCAGTTCGTTACAAAAATCGGCAAGCATTTTTTCTCCACCCAAAGGTGGCCATACATAAGGCGGAGCCCACGGGGCTGTGCTTTCCCAATGCATAAGCACCGCCATAATACGACTGTCTGTCGCCTTACCTATTTTTTCAAGATAAGGCAGAGCGTTACTATAAGGAAAAAGTCGATTTGGGCCCGATGGATCCATATCGTGAATACCTTGTACGGGATATGTTACAACAAGCGGCGAATCGGTATACCACTCCGGAAGGTCTTGGTTTTCTTCTATAGGTAAAAGATATTTGGGCAAATTTTCTTCAAACCACTCACGATACATTTGGGCTGCATTATACCAATCACCACAAAAGAAATCCATTACAAGATTATAGCCAAGATTAAATTGAGTAACGCCTTTTTCTATACCGGGATACAGCTTAAACTGCAACTTTATCGCATCGTCTAAAGGACCAAAATCTATACCCTTTACAGTTCTTTCGGTATCTTCCGCCGCAATATAAATACCTGCGGTATCATCATAATAGCTTAAAAACTGACTTTGCACCACAGCGGGAAACATAGCGTATAAACCTTCGCTTGGATAATCGAGCGACCTAAATTTATACGGGTAAAAGTTTTCTTTAAGCTTTATATCCTCAATAAGCATACCCTCGTTTGTATCTATTATAATATGGCCGTTACCGCCCGTGCTTACCAAATCGTTTGGTACTGCAAGAGGGCAAAACGATACCCACTCAACATACATATTAGTATAATTTTGAAATGAAAAGGTTGCTTCTATTCTATTGCCAAAAACCATTTTTATGTCAAAGGTTAAACTTTTAAATTCGTATTTAAGCTTTATATTATCGCCATTATCACAAAGTGTAATGTTTTGTGCTTGATCTGAATTTATTATTTGTGTGTTGCCACCATCACGCAACTGAAAGACAAAAAGAGGCAATCGCTGCTTTATAAACTGCTTTCCCATACTTTTAAGTGACATTACAGCGCCCATCTTATCAAGTTGTAATTCATACTTTTGGTTTGAAAATTTCATTTTTTAACGCCGCCTTTTATATGCGCTCAATTTAACCTTAATATACACCAAAACACAATATAATACAAGAAAAATCTCCCGTAAATTCGGGAGATTTTAAAATTTAAAGCGAATTTTCTTTTGTAAATTTAATAAGCTCGTCAACGGTTGTAAAGGCTACGCCTACGTAAGTGTCAGCCGCACCGTAGTAAAGAGCTATTCTGCCTGTGTCGGCATCGCATAGAGTTGATACAGGGAACACAACGTTTGGCACGTCGCCTGCGCGCTCATATATTTCACGCGGTCCTAACACGTAATGCTTTGTGCGATAAAGCACCTTGGTAGGATCATCAAGGTCCAAAAGCGCTGCGCCCGCATAGTAACAAAGTCCATTACAGGTACCCTTTACGCCATGATAGATAAGAAGCCAACCTTCGTCAGTCTCAATAGGTGTGGGACCTCCGCCGATTTTTCCGCTTTGCCAACCGCCTGCCGGTGACATAACAAGGCGATGCTTGCCCCAATATGTAAGGTCGGGACTTTCGCTATAATAAATACTGCCGGCACCAAGTGTTCCATGACCTGCTTCTGACGGACGTGAGAACATAACATATTTACCGTTTATCTTACGTGGAAACAACACACCGTTGCGGTTATATGGCAAAAACGCATTTTCCATATGATAAAATTTTTCAAAATCGTCGGTATATGCCATACCGATTGTAGGATCCCAGTTAGCCATACCGGTACACCAAACGATATAGTATCTGCCATCGAGTTCGCAAACGCGCGGGTCGTAACCGTATTCGTAAGGAACACCGTCAATTTTATTTTCAAACTCAAGAGGTTCATCATTTATGTCCCAATGAATACCGTCCTTGCTCTTGCCAACGTGAAGTTTAGGCAACATATCGGTACGGTCGCAACGGAACACACCGCGAAATTCACCGTTAAATGTTATAACCGAGCTGTTAAATAACGTATTTGCCTTTTTAATATCTTTGTATGAAAGTATTGGGTTTTCACTATATCTCCAAACAACCTCGTCACAATCGACAGGTTTGTCCTGCCAAGGCATATTTGGGATTGATTTTCCGTTAATTACTTTTGCCATGGTTACATCTCCTTAAATACTTTATTGTCTTTATTATACACAAAGGCATTACATTGCACAAGAAAAATCTCCCAAAAAATCGGGAGATTTTTAATTTAAAACGTATTTTTCTTTGCAAATTCAATTAAGTCATCAACTGTGGTGTGCGCCATACCGACAACTGTATCGGCAGCGCCATAGTAAATGGTAATTCTACCGGTATCAGCATCACACAGAGCAGACACAGGGAACACAACGTTTGGCACGTCACCCACACACTCATAAGCTTCACGAGGACTAAGTATGTATTTTTTTGAGCGGTAGAGTACTTTGGTTGGATCCTCAAGGTCTAATATAGCAATACCCGCATAGTAGCAAAGACCGTTACAAGTCGATTTAACGCCGTGGTAGATAAGAAGCCAACCCTCGTCGGTTTCGATAGGGGTAGGACCTGAGCCTATCTTGCAAGATTGCCAGCCACCTTTTGGCCCCATAACAAAACGATGGTGTCCCCAAAATTCTAAATCTTTACTGACGCTACAATGAATACTACCAACCCTTGGGTTGCCGGGTGACATAGGGCGAGTAAGCATTGTATAGTAACCGTTTATCTTACGAGGAAAGAGTGAACCGTTACGGTTAAATGGCAAAAACGGATTTTCCATAAGATAGAATTTTTCAAAATCCTCGGTCCAAGCTAACCCTAACGCTTCTGCCCACTGACCGCTATATGCATTTCTGCACCAGATGATATAATACTTGCCTTCAAGCTCGCATATACGTGGGTCATAGCCATATTCATAACGCTGACCTTCAACCTCGTTTTCAAACTTGAGTGGCTCGTCATCAATATCCCAGTTGATACCGTCTTTACTTTTTCCCTTGTGAAGAAGCGGAAGCATATCGGTCTTATCGCAACGGAATACGCCACGGAACTCGCCCTTATATGCTATAACAGAACTATTGAAAAGGCTGTTTGCGTCTTCAATGTCATCGCGAGTAAGAATTGGGTTAAGTGAGCTTCTCCAACAAACGTCTTTGCAATTTGAAGGTTTTTCTTCCCATGGAATGTTTGGTATAGATGTGCCGTTAAGTACCTTTGCCATAGAATCAACTCCTGATTATTATTTTAGTTAAATATATCACCAAGCCTAAAAAATAACAAGAAGTATTTAATTCACTTTAGGAATTATTTTTACTTTTTGCGTACTCTTTTGGTGTAATTCCATACTTTTCTTTAAAGCGACGGCTAAAATTACGCACGGTACCAAAACCGCTTTCAAGGCAAGCGTCAATTACCCTATTTCCATTTCTGAGTAGCTTTTTGGCATAGTCAAAACGCTTTTCCGCGAGATAATCGTTAAAGCACACACCGGTTCGTCGCTTGAATTCGCGGCTAAAATATGCCGGCGAAATATTAAACCTGTCTTTTATTACGTTAAGGGTAATTTCTTGTCTGAAATTTATATTTATATATCCTATCGCTTGCGAAACGCTGTCTGAAGCATACTTTTGTTCAAAGCTAAATGCCTTACCGCCAAAAAGGTCAAGAATAATTATTTCTATAACATTTTTAATTTGTAAAATAGCGTAGTTACGGTTAGCTTTAAAAACCTTTACAAGATATTCTAAATCGGCAACCGTTTTCTCGCCTACACCCTTTACAATATCGGCATTAAGGAAGCCAAGTATTTGTGCAATTTCGGGTGACATATCTTTGGCAAAAAAATGCAGCGTTATGGTTTTTATATTTTGGGTTTCAAAGCCGTGAAAATCCATAGGGGTAATAAACAGCAAATCACCCTTTTGTACAGAATATGACCTGTCGTTTATAAGATGGGTGCCGCTACCCTCGGTTATATATTCTATTTCATAAAAATCATGCTGATGTACAGGATGATTTTGTTGCATAATGTTTTCATTAACCAAAAAATCTCCAATTTTTCTCCAATTGTTTTGATTATAGATTAAAGGAACTGTTTTCTTTTTCATATCTTACTTTACCGTTTCAATTTTTATAATTTCTATATCGCCCGTATCGGTTGTAATTTCACATTTACCGCCGTTCGTAGTTTTTGGGACATCAATATCGCCAGTATCGGTTTTACATATAAACACTTTATCAGTAAGCAGAGTACCGCTTACGTCACCCGTGTCGGTCGTTATAAAAATCTCACCCGCATCACACGCGACAAACCTTATATCACCCGTACTTCTTTTAATATTAAAGTCTTTTGCCGCTATAACGTCTGTTAGTTTTATATCGCCTGTATTGCCGTTTGATACTAAAGAATTGCAGTTTACATTAGTTAAATACGTTTCACCGGTATCGGTTTCAAGCGTTATGTTTTGTGCTGTGATATCTTGTATTTTAACATCGCCCGTATCGGTGGTTATATCAAGCGTATCAAATACCTGTGACAGCAGTTGAATGTCGCCTGTATCGGTTTCGATATCTACGTTACCAAATGTAAAATCTTTTTGTATTACTATATCACTTGTTGATGCCTCTATATTAAGTAAATCATAACTATCCTTTGGTAAGTGAATTGTTAGTGACGGCGACATAGTAAAAACACCAATATAATCATACCATTTGCGGCTATCTTCTAACGAAATCATAAGAGTGCCATTTTCTACCGTGATTATGTGCCTTGTCTTTTCTGTATCAATAGAAACTATCATACAGTCATTGTTTTCAGAACGCACAAACTCTATGTTAGAAGTGTCTACGTCAATTTTAATATTTGTAAAATCTTCGGCAAAAATGTGTTCGTTAGATATGTATTTTTGCGTATTAAGATTATTAAAATCAAAACTCATTTCGGCAAGTGATACTGTGCTTATTAAAGCGCCCAAAACTATTAAAGAAACGGCTATAATTATCCATACTATTTTAGATTTTTTCATTACTGTCACCCTTTCTTATAAAGCAGCTTTTTACGCAAAGCCATATTTTTTTACTTGTCCAAATAAGACCCTTAGCTACCAAATTTGATACCATAAACATAAATATACCAAGTCCCAAACACAGTAATCCGGCTCCAAGCATAAATGCACCTACTGCACCCTTACCCAGACATATAAATACTACTCCCGAAACCACACCGCCAACAGCAGATGCTACAAAAGCGGCGGCCACACTGTATAGGCTTATTATAACAGACCACAACGATACATAAACCGCAAACACAACAGCCATTACTGCAATAATAAGCGATAACCATATCGGTGAACCGAGAATAAGCAGCACAATTTCTAATGCACTGATTCGACGTTTTGGTTTTATTTTTTGCCGCACAAGCTTTGTAATTGGAATGTCTGCTAAAATTTGTTTTGCAATCTCTTGAGGCTCGCCTATGGCGGCTACCGCCTCTTGCTCGCCTAAACCATCTTCTATCAAGTCGTCTATCATTTCGCTGTAAAAATCTAATGACTTTTGAATATCATCATCGGGCAGACCTACAAGCGCATTTTTAAGCGCATCTAAAAACTCGTGTTTGTTCATTTTTCTTCCTCCCTTGTCACAAAGTTATAGATACCGATTATCTCTTGCCACTCGCATTTAAAATCTTCTATTCGTTTTAAGCCTAATTCGGTTATATGGTAATATTTTCGCAGTCTGCCATTGTGCTCGGCAGTACGCACGGTAAGTAAATCGGCCGTTTCAAGTCGTCGTAAAATAGGATAGAGCGTCGACTCTGAAATCTCGACAAAAGGCTTCATATCTTTTATAATCTGATACCCGTAAGAATCCTCTCCCTTTATGGCCGAAAGAACACAAATATCTAATAGTCCACGTTTAAGTTGAATATCCATACGATACCTCCCTTTGTATAATACTATACAACGCATAGTATTATTTGTCAAGCGACATTTTTTTGCACTTGTATTATATAGAAAAAGGCGCGGATTAATCCGCGCCCTACAGTATATTATTTAGTTTTCTACACTCATAACCGTACCCATAAATATAGGCACATTGTTTTGGCAATCAATTATCACATAAACAAACGGTCGGTCAAGGTGGACTGTTTTTATTTCTTTATCCACATTAACAAGCGCTGTCTTTTTCTTTATTCTTGTTTCGGTTGCCGCTGCCGCTTTAGTGCCGTCTTCATTAACACCGATAAATGTTTTGTGAAGAACTTCGCCAATATAAAGGTGAGCTCCCGTTGCGTGACCTAATTTTGATAAATCGGCTTTGTCTTCATCAAATGCCAACGGCATACCCATTTGTTTTAAATTCTCGTTTAGTGTTATTTCGTATTTATGTTCAAACTTTGGTATTGCCGCGTTTACTATAACATTGGGTTTACTCACAAGAAGATTGCTTATTTTTTCACCGTTAAGTAAATTCACATATTTAGAAATAGTAATATTTTCGTTTGGAAGCAGTGCCACAAAAGCATACTTGCAATCATAATAATACTTTGAAAAGCCTACTGTGTTTTCGTCTTCGTGATATAGGGTTTCTGTACTGTACATAAACTTTACGTTCTGCGTTGTGCCGTCTTCTTGCGTAAACACACCCGATTTTACGTTGGCATCTTTATATTTTGTCGACCACTCCGCATCAAAGGTTAACGCGTTTATCAAAAACATTACATCGTCATCTTCAATTTTTTCAACAATTTCAGGTATCATTTTTTCGGTTTTAAGGCTTGCCCATTTGTTTATATCGTTCAAGGTTGACTTTTTTGAAAAATCAGCCTCATAAATATTGGCATCGTAATAGTTTGCATTGGTTTGTAAAAAAACTTGATTAGCTTTAAAATCTTTTGCTTTGCTAAACCATATCGAATTTGCAAGATTTAATTTATATTTTTCGCCCTGCGGCAAAGCATTTTTATAACTGTACAAATATTCGTTTAAATCATTTATCGGCATACCCAAAACATCTTCCATTTCTGCAAGAGTGTCGCCATCTGCACCGTTTGCCGTCATTGCAAGGGAGTACATAACCGATAGGGGTGAAGTAAGCGTGTTTTTGCCACTTTGCTCGCACTCTTTAAAAAGGCGCACCGCAAAATCGATAGCAGCAATATTGCCGTTTTGAAGGTCGGTAATGGGCTTTGTTTTTTGAGCGGTTATATCTTTCATAAGATTTTGTGACTTTATATTGCCGCAACCAACAAGATTAAGACATAAGATAAAAATCAACAAAAACGATATAAGCATAAACAGTTTTTTCTTCACATTATCTCCTCCTTACATTTGTATTCTAATATAAATACACCTAAAAAGCAAGGAAAAACGGGAGACGCTATGTCTCCCGTTTGAAAAATGTTTATTTTTAAGATGTGTCTTACTCTGCCTCGTCTACCCATTCTTCAACAGTAGAATTTTTGTATTTCTTTTTAAGGATTCTTCTACGGAATATAAATATTGTATATACAAGCCATAACACAAAGAAAATTGCGCAAGCGATTATTGTGTGGGTTAGTGATTTTCCTGCAAAAGCAAGAAGCAGTAACAGTGGCGCAATCATAACCATAGCCGGAAAATTAGAAAGGATATACAGGCTTGACGTTGGTGTGCGAAGACCGGGATCTACCTCTTTCATCAAAATCATACCGTTTGATGCAGTTCCTGTAAGTGTGCCAAAGCTCATTAAGAACATTTCGTGCTCAAAGCCCTTAAAGCATTCTTTAGAAGCCAGACGAATATATGCGTATGTAATTACAGCGCCTACTACACTTAAAATTATAACCGGTAAAATATAATTTTTTATATCGTTAATTTCAATAGCCGCAACACCCGCAACAATCATAAGGTCAAACATAAAGCCTGAAATACGATCCATCTGATAATTGTTGATATGCTCACGGTTCATCAGTTTACTTTTACGCAAGCTTTTTACAACAAGCTTAATAAGCATAGCCGCCAAAGATGCCCATAAGAAGTTAAAGCCCCAGGCAATTTTATTTGTAAAATCAGAAAGCGAACCCAGTAAATACATAAACCCAAACGAAAGCGCATACGCAAGCGCTACAAAGCCAAACTGTAGTGACAGCTTATCTATAGATTCGTTATCGGGAATTTCGTTACCCGTAGGATTGCTTTGGTCTACAATTTCATCATTTGGTCGTGATTTTCTTATGCGCAATCCACTACGCTTTTTATGAATGTTAATATAAAGCACGCCAAAAACAGATGCCACAACAAAACCAATAGACGCAAGCGACAGTCCAAAACTGCCGTTGCCGGCAAATTGCGTTACATCAGCCGCTTTAGTAAACTCAATGTCCCAAGTAAGCGCATTACCAGGACCTTGACCAAACGCTAAAGGCAGAATAATACCGCAAACATAAGATATAACTTGCTTTCCATAACGGGTAATTAAAAACATAACAATTGTAATCGCAAGTCCTACAAACGCTTGAAGCATATAGGTGCCACCCTGCAGCGCGCCAAATTCTAACACCTGAACACCCCTGGTTTTGTGGGTGCTTTTTTCGGTTTTAAGGCTCATTGCCGCAAAGCCAATAGCCAAGCAATGATATGTAATGACCTGCATTAAACGTTTATCTACAAGCGGCGAGGCGCCTAATTGTTTTATAATAATATTTATAACAAGAAGTAGTGTACCACCCAAAAGCGCCGACGGAATAAGGCACTTTCTAAGCCACGGAATCTTTGTACGCAAAATGTTGCCCAGCATTAAAAACAGCAACAACAGCCCAAGCTGCACTAAAAAGCTCCATACAGAAGCGTAGTTTTTCATAGTAAAATCCCAACTGGATTCGTAATTCACAGCATCGGCTGTGATAAGCCCGAAGCTCATAATTTCCACTCCTTTTTACAAAACAAGCTTAATCTTGTTAAAATTATAGACCCAAAAACTGAACGTTTTCGCCCTTTTTGATATTTTTGTGCCGATAATAGATATGTACATATTTAAGCGCATTAAACCGTTTATCGCCCTTTAGCTGATAAACCTTGTCACCATAATAAATGTTTGCCTTGTTTCTGCCGAGAACCGAAAGGGCCGAAACCTCATTAAAATCAAGTTTTAATTCGTCTGATGCGCCTTCATCAAAAATAATCTTATCGCCATAAAGTGAAACATCTGCGTTAGACTTAAACGGAACTTTTTTCTTATTTACTATAACCTCAAAAACATCTGCTTCATCATGATATATGGGTGTATTTACATACTCGGTTAAGTCAAGTTTGTTTATAAATTCTTTTTGATAATCATACCACTCGGCTACAAAGTTAAAGGGAAAGTCACAGTTTACACCTTTTATCTCTTTTGTAGTTGTATATTCTATTTTTGCGCCGCAATTTTTACACTCGCAAATTTCGTTTGCACTTTCAAACTTTGAAAGTCCGCAAAATGGGCATACATACATCGCACGTTCAAGATACTCCGCGCGCTTTTTGTGATGAAATTCGCAGTCTGCCACCGCTTCATTTACATAAAGACCTTTCTCGATAACACCGAAAAGTTCTTCGCTTGACATATCTTTATATTCCTCTGGCTCTATAACACGGGACACGTAGCCACGCATTTTGCCCTTACGCACCACGTCACTCCAACGAGGCTCAACCCCATAGCCACCTTCTAAACGATATATAACTATAGGCAATTTAAGCATTTTTGCAAGCGAAGCAATAGAATCGCTCATATATTCGGTTCTGCCGCTATATGTGCGATTGCCCTCGGGCGCTATACAAATGGTGCCGCCCTCACGTGCCACGCGAATACATTGTTTTACGGCCTTTACATCACTTGTTTGCTTCTTTATTGGGATTGGCGCTACAAGATAGCGTATAATCGATGACACAAAACCCATTGAAAATATGTCTTCTGTAGCAAGGTAATAAATCGGTCCTTTAAAAGACATACCAACAAAGAATTGGTCAAACGGCGTTTGATGATTAAGCAGCACCAAATAAGGTGTGTTTTTTTGCTTCTTAAATTTTTCTATAGTAATTCCATATTTAATGCGAGAATACGGATATAAAAAAGCGTATAAAATATTTCGCACTACGCGATGACGAAATTTAATCCGCTTCTTTTGCTTTTCTTTCACTTTATATCCCCCTCTGCAAAACAGTAACTGTATAAATTATATCACAATTTCCGTTAAAAATAAAGCAAAAAATATCCAAACCCCGTAAAGAAACTTCTTGTTAGGGTTTGGATTTATAAGATTTTTTATTTAATTATTCAATCGTAAACGCGTTGATGTACCACTCGTCGATATAATAACTGCAATAAAAGGTTGACTCTCGGGTAGTTTCATCACCATTTATATTGTATGTAATAATTGTTGATACCGTAGCATCCTTATCCTCTACAGCAATGTCTTTAACCTCAATCTTTATAGAAGAGAAAAATTCTGCACCCTTAATATCATCTTCCGACAAAAAGCCTGCCAGTTTTTCAAAAAGCTCATCTTTATCGGTATCGGTAAACATTCCGACTAAACCCAGCGCAAGATTTACTTTGTCAGATATTTGAGGGTTGATACAATCGAGAACGGCATCAAAATCCAACGCATTACATGAACTTTCAAACTCGGCTAAAAGATTTTTAATATCCTTGTTATTGCCAACCTTGCAACCTGTAAGCGAAACCATAAGCGCTAGTGAAAGCACTATAACCAGTACAGAAGAAAACAATTTACGCATTTTTATATCCCCTTAAAAATTAAATGTAACTATATTGTATCACATTGTTTAATGCAATGCAATAATGTCGTACCGTCAGCAGTTTTATTTCTGCCAGTTTAAAACAACGTCTTCTTGCGTATCGGTAAAAGAAATTATATGAAATGTACCGACTGTTTCGTTTGTGCGGTAGTCATTAACCAAAAGCTTATCATCTTCACAAGCTACGGTGTACCCGCATCCCGCATTAAGCGATAAAACTGTCATTAGTTGTTCTTTATACGGTTTTTCAGCCGACAGAACGCAGTAAACCGTCTGTTGAAATTCGTTTTTTACAATTAGTTTTTTGTTCATATTAATCACTACACTTCAACAACCTGTGTTTTTGCAAATTTATCACCAAGTTTGTTGTATTTGCTTAACAAAAGAAAAGCTTCTACAGGCCATATTATAGCAGTTAGATTGCGTAGTATTAATCTGTATATTGGCGGCTTTTTGTTATTTTCATCAACAACACGTAGCCTAACTACACGCTTTCCAATACTGGCCCCGTTAAATATATCTTTAAAGAACCACGGCAAACCCGATAAGCACAAAATTATATAATAAACGCCATTATCAACAAGCTCAAACATAGTTTTTTCAGTTGTTACCATAATCCAACTCAAAAGCAAGTTAAATAATAAACAAAGCGGAATAAAATCAATAAAAAATGCTATTATTCTTTTACTTAAAGTTGATTTCATATAATCATCCCCTTGAATGTATTATAACATATAGACACCGTGTATTCAAGGTGATTATTTATTGCTAAAAAATACTAAGCTCTAAATTCTTGCTTAATTCTTCTAATGCCTTAATTCCTGCAATGCTGTTTCCCTTTTTATCTAAAGCCGGAGAGTAAATACCAATGCCCATTCTATTTGGTACAACAGCCATAATACCGCCGCCGACACCGCTTTTTGCGGGCACACCGACATTAAGGGCAAATTCACCCGAACCGTCATACATACCGCAGGTCATAAGTACAGCATTAATATACTGTGAATACTTTTTATCAAACAAGCGTTTATTTGTTTTAAGCTCAATTCCTCCATTTGCGAAGACAAGTGCAATTTGTGCAAGATCCATAGCGGTTACCTTTATAGAACAAGCCTTGAAGTAACAATCCAGTATCTCTTCAACATTATCGTTTACTAATCCGTAAGCCTTTAACATATATGCAAGTGCGCGGTTTTTATTACCTGTAGCTTTCTCAGATAAATACACCCGTTCATCAACCTGTAAATCGGGATTGCACGAAACCTTTCTCACAAGTTCTAATAACCGTTGAAATTTTTCATCGTAATTTTCACCCTTTATCAAGGTGCATAAAGCAATAGCACCGGCATTAACCATCGGATTAATATGTTCTGCATTTAATGCCTGATCACTATAATTAAAGGTATCAAAAGGTTTTCCGGTAGCTTCAACACCCACAAGATAGCGAACACGGTCTATACCATTATCCATCAAAGTAAGCAATAGTATAAGTGGCTTAATAATACTTTGCATTGTAAAGAATTTGTCGGCATCTCCTGAAAAGAATTGTTTGCCTTCATTGGTTATAACGCAAATACCAAGTTCTTTTTTATCAGCCTTTGCAAGTTCGGGTATATAACACGCAACCGAACCGTCATTAATATATTTTGCACTTTCTAACAAAATACTGTCAAGAATCGATTTCATAAAATCACCGCCTTGGGTGTATTATAGCATAAAAGCGGCAGTAAATCAATGCGGAGCATTGTATATATAATCCGTGGCGAAGCCACACCTTTTCTTTTATCTCTTCTCTCTTATCTTTTATCTGGAAAAGTCACACATTGTTTAGAGAAGAGCGAAAAGTGAAGAGAGAATAGTGAAAAGTACAAAAAGAAAAAGCCACACGATGTGTGACTTTTCTTTTTGTCATTCGTGTCCGAAAAAGAACCGGTCTAAAAACCTGATTTTCTAAACAATTACGTTGTTATTTGTTCTTTTTTGTTAAAAATAAAGGTGGTACCAAGGCCTATTGCGCCAATTGAGGCCCACAAAATATATACCGTATTCCAACCGACGTTGCTCATAACATTGGCAAAAAGCAAATTTGCCAATGCCGCAGCAATATAACCAATACAATCAATCACACCATTGACACTTGAAACTCTGCCGGTTTTACCTAGGCTTGGTATATAAATGCTCCAAAGCAACGCCGAAGTACACGACATAGACATCAGTGCAACCGCTAATAGCGCTATGCTCATCCATTTGTTAGGCGAAACAATAAGCAATGCAAACATAACAGTAGTGATAGAAAAGGACACTCTCATCATTGGAATATCCTTCTCTTTAATTGCACGAAAAATAGCAAGTGCAATAAAAGGCATAAACGAACGGCAAATGGAAATTCCCGAATAAAGCAAATTAGCGCTTTCTTTTGAGAATCCAAGTGGTACTGTTAAAAATGTCGTCAACCACTGGCTAATGGATGCCGCAGATATTTCCACAAGACAAGCGACGATTATATAAAATACTATATTTTCGATTTTAAAAACTGCGAGAATAGGGGACATTCCTTTAACTTCGGTTTTAATATAACTTATAAAACCTTTCGCTTCCATAACGGAAAAAACGATATATGCAAAAAAACCAAACGCAACGGCCACAGCCCCAGCAAAAACAAAAGCTAAGTTCCATCCATTAATCAGTGCAAAAACGCTTGCAACTAACGGACCTGCAAAAGATGAAAAAGAAAAGAAAACACAAATAAGACGTGCATGGTTTGAACATGTATTTTCTGAAATTATTTTCATTAAAGGACCGCGCAGCATAGAAAGTCCGAACCCAAAACCTGCAAAACAAATAATTTGTAGCATTTCTCCATCTATAAACGGGAAAACCACAAGTGAACCGCCTGAAACAAAAAGGCCTATACTCACCATGTTTTTAGGTGAAAAAACGTCCCCTAAAAAACCGTTCACAAGCTGACCTGCTGCATATAAAAGCATATACATCGACGAAAGATTAGCAATATGTTCGACTGTAAAATCACCGGTTAAAAGCAATGTTGGTGTTAAAACACTTAAAATATGTCTTAAATAATAATTCACGATTCCTTTGCCTTTCGTGCACCTGCGGTGTTACCTTCTAAAAGCGCCTTTGCAGATAGAGCAATAATACTTTCGCATTCAGCGCCCATTTC